>CAMDFK010000001.1 GCA_945897465.1 Limnohabitans sp. Rim8
CACTTCACCGGCAAAGTGCCGTTCAAACACGTCTACATCCACGGCCTGGTGCTCGACGCACAAGGCAAAAAAATGAGCAAGTCCGAAGGCAACGTGCTTGACCCGGTCGATTTGATCGACGGCATCACCTTGGAGCCATTGCTCGACAAACGCACCCAGGGCCTGCGCAAACCAGAGACCGCACCCAAGGTGCGCAAGCAAACCGAAAAAGAATTCCCAGAAGGCATTCCAGCCTATGGCGCTGATGCCTTGCGCTTCACCTTTGCCTCGCTGGCTACGCTCGGCCGCAGCATCAACTTCGACTCCAAGCGCTGCGAAGGCTACCGCAACTTCTGCAACAAACTTTGGAACGCCACCCGCTTTGTGCTGATGAACTGCGAGGGCCAGGACTGCGGACTGAAAGAACACACCAAAGCCGAATGCGAAGTGGGCGGCCCGGTGCACGGCTACCTGACCTTTAGCCAGGCCGACCGCTGGATTAGCTCTCAGCTGCAGCGCGTCGAAGCTGAGGTGGCCAAAGGCTTTGCCGAGTACCGCCTCGACAACGTGGCCAACACAATTTATGACTTCGTTTGGAACGAATTCTGCGACTGGTACCTCGAAATCGCCAAGGTGCAGATCAACACCGGCAACGACGCACAACAACGCGCCACGCGCCGCACCCTGATCCGGACGCTCGAAACCATCATGCGTTTGGCGCACCCCATCATCCCCTTCATCACCGAAGAGCTTTGGCAAAAAGTGTCGGTGGTGGCGGGCCGCCCGGGCGAGTCGGTCAGCATCGCGGCCTACCCCGTGAGCCAGCCCGAGCGCATCGACCCAGCCGCCGAAGCCCATGTGGCCAAGCTCAAAACCCTGGTGGATGCTTGCCGAAACTTGCGCGGCGAGATGAACGTTTCGCCCTCGACCCGCATGCCCCTGTATGTGCTGGGGGACACCGCCTTCATGCAAGGCGCAGCGCCCGTGCTGCAGTTGCTGGCCAAACTGAGCGAAGTCAAGGTGTTTGACACCGAAGCCGAATGGATCGCTGCCGCTCAGGCCGCGCCTGTGGCCGTGGTGGGTGAAGCGCGTTTGTGCCTGTTCATCGAAGTGGATGCGGCTTCAGAGAAAATCCGCTTGAGCAAGGAAGCGGCCCGCCTAGAAGGTGAAATCACCAAGGCCAATGCCAAGCTGGGCAACGAGGCCTTTGTGGCCAAAGCCCCGCAAGCCGTGCTCGACGAAACCAAAAAGCGCGTGGCCGACTTTGGGGCCACACTCGACAAAATCCACCAGCAACTCCAACGCTTGGGCTGAAGCCCTGCGAATACAAGGAATCGACCATGAGCCACAACGTCATCCGCAAAGCTGTGTTCCCTGTCGCCGGTCTCGGCACCCGCTTTTTGCCCGCCACCAAAGCTGCGCCCAAAGAGATGCTGCCGGTGGTCGACAAGCCGCTGATCCAGTACGCCGTCGAAGAAGCTTATGCGGCGGGCGTGCGCCACATGATCTTTGTCACGGGCCGCAGCAAGCGGGCCATCGAAGACCATTTCGACACCGCCTACGAGCTCGAAAGCGAACTCGAAGCCGCGCACAAAGACGAATTGTTGGCCTTGGTGCGGTCTGTGCAGCCTGATGACATGGTGTGCGCCTATGTGCGCCAAAACCGCATGTTGGGCCTGGGCCATGCGGTGCTGTGTGCCGAGCCACTGGTGGGCAACGAGCCGTTTGCGGTGCTGCTGGCCGATGACCTGATGGTCAATCAAGGCCCCACCATCTTGACCCAGATGGTCGAGGCTTACACCAAGCAAGGCCGCTCGGTATTGGCGGTGCAAGAAGTAGCGCTCGATCAGGTCAAGCGCTACGGCATCGTGGCCGGAGAGCCCGCTGGCAAACAGCTCATCCGTGTCGAGCAAATCGTGGAAAAACCCAGCCCAGACAAAGCCCCTTCACGCATGGGTGTGGCGGGTCGCTACATCCTCACGCCGGGCATTTTTGACGAGATCCGCAACCAGCCCACGGGCGTGGGTGGCGAGATCCAACTCACCGACGCGATTGCCCGCCTGATGCAGCGCGAAGCCGTTTATGCCTTCCAGTACCAAGGTAAGCGCTACGACTGCGGCAGCAAAGAAGGCTTTTTAGAAGCGACAGTGGAATTGGCTTTGCAGCACCCGCAGGTGGGCGCGTCGTTCCGCGACTACCTCAAAGGCTTGAGCCTCTGATCGGTTTCAACGGCGTTTGAGGGCAAACACAAACGCGGTGTCGGTCTTTTCCTGCATCAACAAGTCGTTGCCGGTTTGCCGGGCAAAGGCCTCGAAGTCGCGCCAGGCGCCAGGGTCGGTCGCCGTCACTTTGAGCACCTGACCGCTGCTCATTTCGTTCAGGGCCTTTTTGGCCTTCAAAATGGGCAATGGGCAGTTCAGGCCGCTGGTGTCTATTTCTTTGTCGATCTGCATCATGTGTCCTGGTTCGCTTCCTGGCTCTGCGCGGCACGCTCTTCCCATGTCATGAACTTGGGCTCGATGCCAATAGTACGCAACCAGTCGCCCAAGGCGTAACCGGTGCCTGCGGGCCAGCAAATCAAATCCTTGAAGTCGAACATCTTGTGCTCGGCCAACTCAGGTGACAAACGCACCTCGCCATCGGCCACCGCATGGTAGGCAATGATCACCTGGTTCATGCGCTGAAAGTCGTACACGCCAATCAACTTGAGCGCTGACACCTTCAGGTTGGTTTCTTCGGCGATCTCGCGTGTGATGCCTTCTTCGGGTGTTTCACCCGCCTCCATGAAACCGGTGATCAGCGCAAAACGCCGCCCAGGCCATGCCGCATTGCGGGCCAACAAAATTTGGTCACCCACTTGCACAATGCCCGCCAGCACGGGCGTCGGGTTGTTCCAGTGGGTGAAGTCGCAGGCGGTGCAACGCAGGCGCATGGTTTCGCCCCCGTCTTCCATTTGCGAGAGCCAAGCCAGGGGACTGGCACACATGGGGCAAAAACGAAATTCAGCCATGAAGCCTCCGGTCAGGCGGGGAAAACACCCGTGGACAAATAGCGGTCACCACGATCGCAGACGATGAAAACGATGGTGGCGTTTTGCGCCGTCTTGGCCACTTGCTGGGCCACCCAGCAAGCCCCGGCCGCCGAAACACCGGCAAAGATGCCTTCGGTCCGTGCCATCTGCCGGCAGGTTTCCTCGGCATCGTTTTGGCTCACATAAATCAGCTCATCCACATGGCTGGGATCGTAAATTTTGGGCAAGTACTCTTGTGGCCACTTGCGGATGCCCGGAATGCGCGAACCCTCGCTGGGTTGGGCACCGACGATGCGGATGACCGGGTTCTTTTCTTTCAGATAACGCGAGACCCCTGTGATGGTGCCGGTGGTGCCCATGGCACTCACAAAGTGGGTGACCTTGCCGCCGGTTTGCTCCCAAATTTCGGGGCCGGTGGTTTCGTAGTGGATGCGCGGGTTGTCGGCATTGGCAAACTGGTCCAGGATGCGGCCCTTGCCTTGGGCAGCCATGTTGTCGGCCAAGTCACGGGCGTATTCCATGCCGCCGCTCTTGGGCGTGAGGATCAACTCGGCCCCAAACGCTTTCATGGTTTGGGCACGTTCAATCGACAAGTCCTCGGGCATGATCAAAACCATGCGGTAACCCTTGATGGCTGCGGCCATGGCCAGCGCGATGCCAGTGTTACCGGATGTGGCCTCGATCAGGGTGTCGCCCGGCTTGATCTCGCCGCGCTCTTCGGCCCGGCGAATCATCGACAAAGCAGGCCGGTCTTTGACGGAGCCCGCCGGGTTGCTGCCCTCGAGCTTGCCCAAAATCACGTTGCCACGCGCAGCGCAATCGGCTGCCCCTAATCGCTGCAAAGCCACCACAGGTGTTTTACCGACTGCATCTTCAATGGTTGGATAAATCATGGACGTACTTTGCCATAAGTTGAACGCCCTTGATGGCGGTGAGCTTGGCTCAAACCACGTTATAAACCCGCCTGCCCTCTGCTGGGCATGCCTGCACAAAGGTTTTAGCGCCTGTTGTGTTAAGGGCCTGCTCAATGTCGCCGCTGCCAGCCACGCTCGCTCAAGCTTTAAAAAATCTGCGCCTCAGGTGCGGCTTCACGAGGACAACACTTTCACGCCGGCCTTGAGTCCGCCGGAGCCTTGGATGCCATGGATGTCTATGGCCACATGCCAGTGCCCAAACGACGGAACTGTCAGTCGGGTGGGTGATTCACGGGCAAGGCCTCCCGTGTAAATGTGCTTCATGCCATTTTTGTAGTTGTTGAAGTTGTAGGTGTCCATCAGCCGCACATTGGCGACCGATGAGATGGTCACTTCCACCACATCACCAGCTCGTCGCGGACCCAGGTCCGTGTGCATGAAATTCATGGCGCGTCCTTGATAAATGAATAACCATCATAAGCCTCATCTGTCAAACATCATTTACGCAAGGCCTGCACGTTAGGTGATCCAATTTTTGAAAACAAACTGTCTTTTTTGACAAACAACGTCACCCGCCCCGGACGCGGAGCCAAAAGCCTCAAAAATATGCCATAACCTGTGTCTTCACAAATACCGCCCGGGTGGTGAAATTGGTAGACTCAGGGGACTCAAAAAAGTGAATACCCCAGTAAACACTACAGTCTACGCGGGTTGCAGCAAGGCTACAAAAAAGTGTCCTACGCAATGTAGAACGCTGACGCCAAAAAGACATGAATTTTTCAGCACAAAATCACGCTGAAAAATCCCATCAAATTCCCCAAAATTTTCAGCAAGTTCGAGCTGCCGGAACGTCCAGTTTCTGGACGTTGGGCTGGTCAACTCTCATTTTGAGAGTCTTGCTTGCACGGGCCATGGGCAACTCAGTTCGTGACGGCAGGGATTGGTTTGATTGAGAAAAGAAAATGGTCCACAGAAGTGAAAACATCTTCAGTTTTGGTGGAGCGTCATCACATCTAATTGATCACTCCAATGCCATTTTTGTCTGAAAAGTAAATTTTTGAGCCATGAACTGCTATACCCGAAGGTTCCGAAAGACCGCCTGGCAACACTCCGGGTTGAAAGCCTTTGCGGCCTGCCGTACCCACCAAGGTGGTGACCACACCATCCGGGGTGATCTTGCGGATGGTACTGTTGACAGTGTCGGTCACATACACATTGCCACTGGTATCGGTGGCAACAGAACGAGGTTGATTAAAACTCGCTGCGGCGCCGGTGCCATCTGCACTACCCCTCGTACCAGCAGTGCCCGCCAAGGTTGTGACCACACCAGCCGGGGTTATCTTGCGAATGGTGGAGTTGTCTTGGTCGGCTACATACACATTGCCATTGACATCGGTGGCAACACCAAGGGGAAAGTTAAACCTCGCTGCGGCGCCGGTGCCATCTGCACTACCCCTCGTACCAGCAGTGCCCGCCAAGGTTGTGACCACACCAGCCGGGGTAATCTTGCGAATGGTGTTGTTGCTTTGGTCGGCTACATACACATTGCCACTGGCATCGGTGGCGACGCCATAGGGTAAATTAAACCTTGCTGCGGCGCCGGTGCCATCGACACTTCCACTTACACCCGCAGTGCCCGCCAAGGTGGTCACCACGCCAGTTGGGGTGATTTTGCGGATGGTGTGGTAAAACCTGTCGGCCACAAACACATTCCCGCCGGAATCTGTGGCAACACCACGTGGGCCATCAAAACTCGCTTCGGCTCCAGTGCCGTCAGCACCAAAACGTTTACCCGCCAAAGTGGTGACCACGCCGGCAGGGGTTATCTTGCGTATGGTGTCGTTGTTGATATCTGCTACATACACATTGCCACTGACATCAGTGGCAACACCCTCAGGCTTATCGAACCTTGCTTCGGCGCCGGTGCCGTCGGCACTTCCACTCGTACCAGCAGTGCCCGCTAAAGTGGTCACCACGCCAGCTGGGGTGATCTTGCGAATGGTGTTGTTGCTTTGGTCGGCTACATACACATTGCCATTGACATCGGTGGCAACACCAAGGGGAAAGTTAAACCTCGCTGCAGCGCCGGTGCCATCGGCACTTCCACTCGTACCAGCAGTGCCCGCTAAAGTGGTCACCACACCAGCCGGGGTTATCTTGCGAATGGTGTGGTTTGATCTGTCGACCACATACACATTACCGTCGGCATCTGTGGCGACAGCACTTGGAAGGCTAAACCTCGCTGCGGCGCCGGTGCCATCGGCACTTCCAGCCCTACCAGCAGTGCCCGCCAAGGTTGTGACCACACCAGCCGGGGTAATCTTGCGAATGGTGTTGTTGCTTTGGTCGGCTACATACACATTGCCACTGGCATCGGTGGCAAGCCCACGTGGGCCATCAAAACTCGCTTCGGCTCCGGTGCCGTCAGCACCAAAACGTTTACCCGCAAAAGTAGTGACCACGCCAGCTGGGGATATCTTGCGGATCGTGCCGTTGAATCTGTCGGACACATACACATTACCGCCGGCATCAGTAGCAACACCATAGGGGGAATCAAACCTCGCTGCGGCGCCGGTGCCGTCGGCACTTCCACGCGTACCAGCGGTGCCCGCCAAGGTTATGACCACACCAGCAGGGGTTATCTTGCGAATAGTTTGATTGCTGGCATCGGCCACATACACATTCCCGAAAGCATCAGTGGCGACACCACTTGGATTGTAAAACGTCGCTTCGGCTCCGGTGCCATCGGCACTTCCAGTTACACCCGCCGTGCCAGCCAAGGTGGTCACCACGCCCGCAGGGGTTATCTTGCGGATAGTGTTTCTGCCGCCAGCTTCGGTAGCATACACATTGCCAATAGCATCAGTGGCAACACTAGAGAGGTAGTTAAAACTCGCTGCAGCGCCGGTGCCATCGACACTTCCACTCGTACCAGCAGTGCCCGCTAAAGTGGTCACCACGCCAGCTGGGGTGATCTTACGGATGGTGTTGTTTAAACTGTCGGCCACATACACATTACCGTCGGCATCTGTTGCAACACCATAGGGGGAGTCAAACCTCGCTGAGGCTCCGGTGCCATCGGCACTTCCACGAAAACCCGCTATGCCCGCCAAGGTGGTTACCACACCAGCAGGCGTGATCTTGCGGATGGTGTTGTTTGAGCTGTCGGCCACATACACATTGCCACTGGCATCGGTGGCGACGGCACGGGGGAAGTTAAAGCTCGCCGCGGCGCCAGTGCCATCATCACTTCCACGCAAACCCGCTTTGCCCGCTAGGGTGGTGACCACGCCAGCAGGCGTGATCTTGCGGATGGTGTGATTGGAGGCATCGGCCACATACAAATTACCGTCGGCATCAGTGGTAACACCATTTGGATCGCCAAATCTCGCTTCGGATCCGGTGCCATCGGCACTTATACTCGAACCAACAGTGCCCGCCAAAGTGGTCACCACGCCAGCTGGGGTGATCTTGCGGATGGTGTTGTTTGAATAGTCGGCTGCATACACATTACCACTGGCATCGGTGGCGACTCCAATGGGGGCGTTAAACCTCGCTGTGGCACCTGTGCCATCGGCACTTCCATTGAACCTCGCTTGTCCGCCGGTGCCATCGATACTTCCATTTACACTCGCCGTGCCCGCCAGGGTTGTGACCACACCAGCCGGGGTAATCTTGCGAATGGTGTTGTTTAAATAGTCGGCTACATACACATTCCCGAAAGCATCAGTGGCGACACCTCTTGGATTGTAAAACCTCGCTTCGGATCCGGTACCGTCGAAACCTGCATTCCCATCATTCAGATTACCGGCAAATATGCTTAAGAAAGAAAAGGAACTTGAGCCACCTGTACCACTACCACCACATGCAATCAACATACTTGATAGACAGACAATCAATAATTTAAATAAGCGCATGATGGAATCCGCAGTTATAAAGAAAAATTCAATTCACATAAAAGACCGACCGACCTGTTCATGACGACATTCCAAAGCGTTTAATGGCTAGGAAATTTTCCTGACTGTATGAAATATTTTAAGGATTAGCACCTGCCCAAAAAGAGTGTTTAGCAAAATCGGAAGGGGTGAGAATCTCTGAACGAGGGGCACCATCACCACAAGTCCCGATGCGCATCCATGTAAGCACGTGGCTCCATCGCTGAGAAAAAAAGCAACTGGATGATGTAACCAGGAATGAAGAAAGCAAAAAGACCATGTGCAGCTTTATTTACCTTGACCGATTTCGCCAACTTGCCTTCTTTATGTAAGTTGGCCAGCAAGCGGGTGATCGCACCAAGAATGCGCTGGAAGTGCATCTGCAAATGTGCCTTGATCACTTCGTCCACCATGGCCGCACTCCATACGTGCAGACTCATCGCACGTCCTGCACCCAATGAAATTTGCCGCACCAAATCCAACAACATCACAAAAGCCTCTTCACGCTCCATCTCATGCGATGAATCTGCGATCTCATCAATTCGCTTACAAAACAAACCCAGGTTCTCATCAACGATGGACAACAAAATCTCTCTCTTGCTTTTGAAATAAACAAAAAGAGCCCCATTGGAGATCCCACTGGCGATCAAGATGTCTTTGATGGTTGTGGCTTCATAACCATGCAGCGCAAAGACATGTCTTGCACACATCAATATGTGTTGGCGCTTTTCCAAAAAAACTGTTTCTTTTAACTTTGGCATTAAATATATTCTCAAACAATAATTCCGCTCTTTTTATATTTTATGTGCAGTAGCCTTGGTGGTTGAATGGCAAAAAATGAGAGATTGCATTCCCTCCAACTCACTGCTGACCAGCACAGAAATGTGATGCTCCCGAGCCGCCTGCAATGACACGCCCACAAGCGGCAAGGCACGAATGCTGGAATTGGTTTTTCTATCGGACAGTCTGTTCCTACGAATCTACAAATGCGGAATCGCATGGTCCAACACCAAGTCATCTCTTCTTGCAAAAAGAGGCTCGGACAAGCGGAATCCCGTGTTCAACTGAACCAATGCCAACAGCTTGTATGGGGTTCTGTCGATCAGCAAGCGACTCTTGACCGATTGCAGCAATTCGGGCGTGATCTTTCGCATGTAGCGTTTGACATCGCCTTCTCCGGGAATGTGCAAACCACGAAAAGGACTCAAGCGATCTATATCAAGATGCCTGAATGACAAGTTCAGCATGGAATTCAGCGTGGCAATGTGCTTGCGAACGGAAGTGGGATTTAACCCGCGTGCTGTCTGTACGTCACGATATTTGGTGGCATGAAAGTGCCACGCTTACCAAAGCTCGCCCCATACCCAAGCCAAAATCATTTGACAACCAACCCGGACGCGGAGCCAAAAGCGTCAAAAATATGCCATAATCCGCCTCTTCACAAATACCGCCCGGGTGGTGAAATTGGTAGACTCAGGGGACTCAAAATCCCCCGCCGCAAGGCGTGCCGGTTCGAGTCCGGCCCCGGGCACCAGAGTAAAGCCGCAAGTTCTCGCAACTTGCGGCTTTTTTCTTGGGCACCTCACTGCTTAGCTTGCCCTCAATCTATCCCCGCACTCCACCGGTCATTCCAGTTGCGCTCAATTTGCCGGCGGTCGCGTTTGGTGGGGCGGCCTTGCTCAATGCTCAGCGCCGGTTCGCGGGCCAAGCGGTTTTGCTCGGCGGCTTTTTGGCGGGCCGCGATGCTTTCCGGGGTTTCTGTGTAGAGCAGCTGCGCCACCGGGGCCGGGCCACGCACGCCGCTCAAACCTTGCACCACCACCGTGCGCTCCACAGCGCCTTGGCGCAGACATACGGTGTCGCCGGGTTTGACCTCTTTGGACGGCTTGGCGTCTTGCCCGTTGACCTGCACTCGGTTCTTGCCGATCTCCTCGCTGGCCAGGCTGCGGGTTTTGTAAAACCGAGCCGCCCACAGCCATTTGTCGATGCGAAGGGACGTCATCGCGCCCCCGAAAACAAAGCGCCTTGCGGGCTCAGGCCGTCACGCACATGCGGGTAGTGCAAGCGGACTTTCAACTCTTTTTTCATGCGGGTGTTGTCCAGCCGCCGGGACTCGCTCATGAAGCTCAGCAGCATCAAGGGCAAGGCGGTGTTGGCATCGTGGCGAGAAATCCGGGGTGGCTTGGCCAAGCCATACAGGCCAGCGGCCAAATCAAAGTAGTCACCCATTTTCAGATCGGTGTCGTCGGTCACGTTGACCACCCGCTGGGGCTTGCCGCGCCACAAAGCGGCGGCGCAGGCCCGGGCCAGATCGTTGGCGTGGATGTGATTGGTGTACACATCTTCTTTGGCCACCAGCACGGGCGTGCCCTTGAGCAAACGCTCGCGCGGCGTGCCGCCTTCGCGGTCGGGGGCGTAAATGCCGGGGATGCGCAACACACTCACCCGCACGCCACTGCGCCCCAGAAACCGCATCAGGTTTTCCGCATCCACCCGGCGCTGGGCGCGGGGGGTGTGGGGGTTCACAGTCCGAGTCTCGTCCACCCGTTGACCGGCGCAATCACCATAAACACCCGTGGTGGAACCGTAAACCAACGCTCGCGGCAGTGTACGCAAACGCAGGGCATGCACCAAGGCCTGACTGCGTGGGTCGCGGTCCAAGCCCCCTTGCCGGTCCGTGGGCGGCGGAGCCAGGTGGATGACAAGGTGTGCGATGCCTGCCAAGCGTTTCAGGCTGACCAAATCGTCCAGATTGCCTGTCAAAGGGGTGATACCACAGGCCCGCAGCAGCCGCACGCGCTCGGGTGATGAGGTCAGCGCCATCAGGCGCACCCGCTGGCCTTGCGGCGCCCCCAGCTGACCCGCGGTGCGCAAGCCCACATCGCCACAGCCCACGATCAAAACACGTTGGCGGCGAAAACGTGCAGGACGTGCGCCCAAGGGGGTTTGGTTTGAAGGCAAAATCAGGGGCTCCGGGTGATATTCTTGCCCTCTAGGATACCCAAAAGATGAGCTTTCAAATTTCTGTGCAGCCCAGTGGCCGCAGCTTTACTGCCGATGACAACGAAACCCTGCTGGCCGCAGGCATCCGCCAGGGCATTGGCCTGCCCTATGGCTGCAAAGACGGCGCCTGCGGTTCGTGCAAATGCAAAAAAATCTCGGGCACCGTGGTGCACGGCCCGCACCAGGACAAAGCCCTGTCTGCCGACGAAGAAGCCCAGGGCCTGGTGCTGACCTGCTGCGCCACCGCCCAAAGCGATGTGGTGCTTGAGTCCAAACAAGTGACCGCAGAAGGCGGCCTGCCCGTCAAGAAAATGCCGGTGCGCGTGGTGAGCCTGGAGAAAAAGTCTCACGACGTGATTGTGCTCAAACTGCAACTGCCCGCCAACGATGTGATGAAGTTCCACGCAGGGCAATACATCGAGTTTTTGCTGCGCGACGGCTCACGCCGCAGCTACAGCATGGCCAACGCCCCAAACACCCTCGAGGTGGCGCCACCCACGGTGGAGCTGCACATCCGCCACATGCCCGGCGGCAAGTTCACCGACCCGGTGTTCACCACCATGAAGGAAAAAGACATCCTGCGGGCCGAAGGCCCGTACGGCAGCTTTTACCTGCGTGAAGACAGCCACAAGCCCATGGTGCTGCTGGCCTCGGGCACGGGCTTTGCCCCCATCAAGGCGCTGATCGAACACATGCAGCACCGCGGCATCACCCGCCCGGCCACGCTGTACTGGGGCGGCCGCCGCCCGGCCGATTTGTACATGGCCGACTGGATCGAATCGCGCCTGGCCGAGATGCCCAACTTGAAATATGTACCGGTGATCTCCAACGCAGAGGCCGAGGACCACTGGACAGGCCGCACCGGCTTTGTGCACCAGGCCGTGTTGCAAGACTTCCCCGATTTGTCGGGCCACCAGGTCTATGCCTGCGGCGCCCCCATCGTGGTGGACTCGGCCAAGCGTGACTATGTGGCGCTGGGCCATCTGCCCGAAGAAGAGTTTTACGCCGATTCGTTCACATCCGAGGCCGACAAGGCCAAGGCTTGAAGTTGACCTGTTTCAAGGAGATTCCCATGTCCATTACCCGCCGCCAATTTGCTGCCCGCACCCTCGCACTGAGCGCCACTGCTTGGGCCCCTGCCTGGGCACAAGGCAAGCCCATCCGCATCATCGTGCCCTATGCCCCCGGTGGCCCGATCGACGTCACCGCGCGGGCCTTGGCCGAACGCGTGAAAGACAGCTTGGGCACCGTCATCATCGAGAACCGTCCCGGCGCAGGCGGCAACCTGGGCGCCGATTTGGTGGCTAAGGCCGCACCCGATGGCCTGACCATCGGCATCGCGGCCACCGCCACACACGCCATCAACCCCTGGCTGTTTGCCAAGATGCCCTACGACGCGAGCCGCGACTTTGCGCCCATCACCCAAATGTTGCGTGTGCCCAATGTGCTGGTGATGAACGCCGAGACCGCGCAGCGCCTGAAGATCAACACCCTGGCCGACTTGGTGGCGTATGCCAAAGCCAACCCCGCCAAGCTGAACTTTGGCTCCGGTGGCAACGGCAGTGCGGGCCATCTGGCGGGCGAGATGTTCAAACGCGCCGCTGGCATTTTTGCGGTGCACATTCCCTACAACGGTGGCAACCCCGCGCAGCTGGCTTTGTTGTCGGGCCAAGTCGACTTCAACTTTGACAACCTGGCCACAGCTGCGGCCAACATCAAGGCGGGCAGGCTCAAGGCCTTGGCTGTGACCACCTCGCAACGCAGCAACGCTCTGCCCAACATTCCAAGCATGAGCGAAACCCTGAAAGATTTCTCAATCGACACTTGGTGGGGTCTGGTGGCCCCAGCCGCCACACCACGCGATGTGGTGGAGCGACTGAACAAGGCCTTTGTGACCGGACTGCAAGCCCCCGAAACCAAAACCCGTTTTGGCCAATTGCTGGCCGAGCCGGTGGGCAACACACCCGAACAGTTTGGTGCCTTCATGAAGCAGGAGCTCGCCCGCTATGAAAGCGTGGTCAAGGCCAGTGGGGCACGGGTGGATTGAGCATGGTCTGACCCTGAATGCAAAAAGCCCGGCATGCCGGGCTTTTGCGCAACAGTGGCGACTCATTCGCCCAAGTAGGCTGCTCGCACTTGAGGGTCTTCCAGCATGTCCTTGCCCACACCGGTCATGGTGATGAGGCCCGAGTCCATGACATAGCCGCGGTCGGCGATGGCCAGCGCACGGCTGGCGTTTTGCTCCACCAGCAGCACCGTCACGCCCTGGGCGTACACATCGCGCACCACCTCGAAAATCTTGTCGACCATGATGGGCGACAAACCCATGGACGGCTCGTCCAGCAGCAAGACCTTGGGGCGGCTCATCAGGGCGCGGCCCATGGCCAACATTTGCTGCTCGCCACCGGACATGGTGCCCGCCAGCTGGTCCTTGCGCTCACGCAGACGCGGGAAGATGGTGAACATTTTCTCGATGTCGTCCGCAATGCCTGCAGCATCGGAGCGGATGTAAGCGCCCATTTGCAGGTTTTCGGTGATGGTCATGCGGGTGAACACGCCACGGCCCTCCGGCACCATGGCCAGTCCCTGCTTGACCAAGTCCCAAGGGCCTTGGCCTTGGATGCTCTTGCCAAGGTACTCGATGTCACCCGCCTGCAGTGGCAAGGTGCCGGTGATGGCTTTCATGGTGGTGGTTTTGCCAGCACCATTGGAGCCGATCAATGAGACCAACTCACCTTCACGCACTTCCAGGCTCACGCCCTTCACGGCCTGAATGCCGCCGTAACCCACTTGCAGATCTTTGACTTTCAAAAGAACATCGGCCATCTCAGTGCCCTCCCGTGCCCAGATAGGCTTCAATCACTTTGTCGTTTTTCTGCACATCGGCAGGCGTGCCTTCGGCAATTTGCTTGCCGTAGTCGAGCACCGTGACGCGGTCACACAAGCCCATCACCAGCTTCACATCGTGTTCGATCAACAAGATGGTGCGGTTGTCCTTGCGGATCTGGTCGATCAACTCGCGCAGCTGCACTTTTTCGGTCGCATTCATGCCCGCTGCAGGCTCGTCCAGCGCGATCAGTTGCGGGTCGGTGGCCAAAGCGCGGGCAATTTCCAAGCGACGCTGGTCGCCATAGGACAGCGTGCGGGCCTTGAAATCGGCGTATTTGCCGATGCCCACGTAGTCGAGCAACTCTTGCGCACGGTGCGCAATGGCGGCTTCTTCTGCCTTGAAGCTGGGCGTGCGGAAAATCGCGCCCAGCAAACCCGAGTGGGTGCGCACATGACGGCCCACCATCACGTTTTCGAGCGCCGTCATTTCGGCAAACAAGCGGATGTTCTGGAAGGTGCGGGCAATGCCCGCCTTGGCCACTTCGTGCACCGCTGTGGGCTGGTAGGGCTTGCCTGCCAGCTCGAAAGTGCCACTGTCGGGCGTGTACAAGCCTGTGATCACGTTGAAAAACGTGGTCTTGCCCGCGCCGTTGGGGCCGATCAGGCCATAGACCTGGCCGCGTTGGATGGTGATGCCCACATCCGAGAGGGCCTGCAGGCCACCAAAGCGCTTGGAAATGCCAGAGACCTTGAGGACAGTGTCTTTGTTGGCTGTTGGGTTCATGGTCGGCTCCATCATTTCGTCTTGAGCGATTGGCCATGCTCAGGCGAAGGCCACAGCCCGCGAGGCCGCATCAACATGATCACGATCATGGCCAAGGCCACCAACAATTGGCGCAAAATGGCCGCGTCCAGACGACCGCCGGTCATCTCCTGCAAGGGCCCAGCGACATAGCGCAGCACCTCGGGCAAGGCCGACAACAAAATGGCCCCCAAGATCACACCGGGCAAATAGCCCAGGCCGCCCAACACCACCATGGCCACGATCATCACCGACTCCATCAGGCTGAAGGACTCGGGCGAGATGAAGCCCTGAAAACCCGCAAACATCGCACCAGAGACGCCACCAAAAGTGGCGCCCATGCCGAAGGCGAGCAGTTTGAGGTTGCGGGTGTTCAAGCCCATGGCCTTGGCGGCGATTTCGTCTTCACGGATCGCCATCCAAGCGCGGCCAATGCGCGAAACCTCCAGGCGGTGCGAAATCAAAATCGTCACCAACACCAAGCTCAGGAACAGGTAGTAGTAGAGCGAGACCGAGGCGATTTCAACATCGCCAATCATCAGCTTTTGACCCAGGTTGACGCCAAAGATCGAGATCGGATCGATCTGCGACAGCCCCTTGGGGCCGTTGGTGATGTTGACCGGGTGGTCCAGGTTGTTCATGAACACACGGATGATTTCACCAAAGCCCAAGGTCACGATGGCCAGATAGTCACCGCGCAACTTGAGCGTGGGCGCCCCGAGCAGCATGCCGAACAAGCCCGCCAAAGCAGCAGCCACGGGCAAGATGAGCCAAATGGGCATGTGCATGCCGTTGGGGTAGGCGGCAGCGATCCAGGCAAAAGTCTGGGTCAGATGCGGCGAGGACAGCAGACCGTACATGTACGCACCGACCGCAAAGAAAGCCACGTAACCGAGGTCCAGCAGACCTGCGTAGCCCACCACAATGTTCAGGCCAATGGCCAACAAAATGTAGAGCAGCGCCATGTCGGCAATCCGCACCCAAGCGTTGCCGAACGTTTGCAGGATCAGCGGGAGGATCAGCAGACCCAGACCGATCAGAGCGTATTGAAGTGTCTTGTTGTTTTTCATGTTCACCTCCATCAAGCGCGGTCGGCCACACGTTCACCCAAGAGGCCCGAAGGTCGCAGGGTCAACACGATGATCAACACAATGAACGCAAAAATGTCGGTGTAGTGGCTGCCCAGCACCCCACCCGTCAGGTAACCGATGTAGCCAGAGCCAATGGCCTCAATCAGGCCCAGCAAAATGCCGCCAATGACCGCGCCAGCCAGGTTGCCAATGCCACCAAACACGGCTGCCGTGAAGGCTTTGAGGCCAGGCAAGAAGCCCATGGCGTGTTGCGCTGTTCCGTAGTTGGAGGCATACATGACCCCCGCAATCGCCGCCAAGATGGCGCCAATCACAAACGTGGCCGAAATCACCATGTCGGGCTTGACACCCATCAAGGCCGCCACACGCGGATTCTCGGAAGTGGCCCGCATGGCGCGGCCCAAGCGGGTGTAGTTGACCAGCCACATCAAGATGGCCAAAGACACCGCAGTCACGCCCAAAATCATGATTTGGGTGGGCGTGATCACCACACCCCCCATGTTGATGGGGGTGCTGGACAGCAAAGTGGGGTAAGCCTTGTAGTTGGGCTTCCAGATGATCATGGCCAGCGTCTGCAAGAGAATGCTCATGCCGATCGCTGTGATCAGGGGGGCCAATTTGGGGCTGTTGCGCAAAGGGCGGTAGGCGATCTTTTCGATCGAAAAGTTCAGGACCACCGCCACCACACAGGCGATCAGGGTGGCCAAAATCAAGATGACCCATCCGGGTGCACCGGGCATGGCGCCTTGCATCATGCCAATGGCGGACCAGCTCGTCAGAGCGCCCACCATCAGCACTTCTCCGTGCGCAAAGTTGATCAGGTTGATGATGCCGTACACCATGGTGTAGCCCAAGGCCACCAAGGCGTACATGCTGCCCATGACGAGGCCGTTGATGACCTGCTGAAGGAAAACGTCCATTGATTTCTCCGTGTTTTGACCTGCGCTTAGCCGGTCTTAGCTTCGGTTGTTGTTGTCAAATCAGTGACCGCCTTTTGGGCATGACCTGACCATGAGCAAAAAACCCGCCGGATCTGAGTGGCAGTCGGCGGGGTGGCGGGATTGTAGAGAAAGAAAGTATCGCGTCCGTATCCATCATGGTCGGGAATTACCCTGTAGCCGCATTTTTCTTTCGCAGTTCTTCCAGTTTGTCGGCAATTTTGATTTCTAAACCCCGGCGAACCGGTTTGTAAAAGCCGGGCTCGGGCATCCCATCGGGCAAATAACGCTCGCCCGCGGCAAAGCCGTCTTCCTCGTCATGGGCATAGCGGTAACCCTTACCGTAATCCAGTTGCTTCATGAGCTGGGTGGGGGCATTGCGCAAATGCATGGGCACCGGGCGGGTGCCATCTTTTTTGACCCAGGCCTTGGCTTGGTTGAAGGCTTTGTAGGCGGCATTGGATTTGGGGGCCACCGCCAAGTAAATCACGCACTGTGCCAGCGCCAACTCGCCCTCGGGGCTGCCCAAGCGCTCATACACCTCGGCGGCGTCCAGCGCCATGCGCAGAGCACGCGGATCGGCCAGGCCAATGTCTTCGCTGGCCATGCGGATCAAGCGCCGCGCCATGTAGCGCGGGTCCGCACCCCCGTCGAGCATGCGCACGAACCAATACAGGGCGGCATCGGGGTCCGAGCCGCGCACCGATTTGTGCAGGGCGCTGATGGTGTCGTAGAACTGCTCGCCACCTTTGTCGTAGCGGCGCATGCGCTCGCCCAACACCCGCATCAACCAGGTGTCGGTGACCGGGTCAATGATTTCTTGTTTGGCCGCCATGGCCAAGGTTTCCAGCGTGTTGAGCAAGCGCCGGGCATCGCCGTCGGCATAGGCCAGCAAACGGTTCAGCGCGTCCGGCTCGATGGCGGGAATGGCATCGATGGCTTGCGCGCGCCCTACGATGCTTTGCAGGTCTTCCTCAGTCAAGGGCTGCAGCACATACACCGCCGCCCGGGACAGCAAGGCCGAATTCACCTCAAACGAAGGGTTCTCGGTGGTGGCCCCGATGAAAGTGAACAAGCCGCTTTCTACATGCGGCAAAAACGCGTCTTGCTGGCTTTTGTTGAAGCGGTGCACCTCGTCCACAAACATGATGGTGCGCTGCGGGTGCAAGCCTGTGCGGGCGGCTTCGGCTTTGTCCACCGCTTCGCGGATGTCCTTGACACCGCCCAAGACCGCGCTGATGCTCAGAAATTGCGCGTCAAACGCGTCGGCCATCAAGCGGGCGATGGTGGTTTTGCCCACGCCCGGCGGGCCCCACAAAATGCAGCTGTGCGGCTGGCCCGACTCAAAGGCCAGGCGCAGTGCCATGCCCTCGCCCAACAAATGCTGCTGGCCAATCACCTCACCCAAGTGGCGCGGGCGCAAGCGCTCAGCCAAGGGGGCATGGGGTGACGGACTGGCGGCTTTCATCAGCACCCGGGGAGCATCAAGGCCGAATGACGTCCGCGCCAGGAGGGGCCTTGAACACAAAGGTGTTGGCAGGCAAAACAGGGTTCAGCTCAAAACCAGAAAAAGTCAGCACAGAGCGCTGGCCCAAGCTGTCTTGGACATCGAGCACGGCCAGTTCTGGGCCTGAAGCGCTGGCACGCAAACCCACCATCACCGCGAGAATTTGCCCATCGGGAGACTGGGGCGTGGCTCGCACCCACTGCAGGCCGCCTTGGTCGGGCTCGGGGCTGAACTTGAAATCGCTTTGGAGGGCCTGCAAATCCGACGCGGCAGTCAGCAAGGCGGCCGGGGTCGAGCCCAGCACCTGCGACTGCGCACGGGCCGTGACCTGGTTCAGATCCACATCGTGCAGCCACAAGGTCTGACCATCGGCGACCAAGGTTTGCACAAAGGGCTTGCGGTAGTCAAAACGGAATTTACCGGGCCGCTGGAACTCGAAACGACCACTCGATGTTTTGGCCCTCGGGGCCTGGCCCGGGCGGCTCGGCGAGGTGACCACCTGGGTGAAGTCAGCCCGGCCACTGCGGGCCTGCTTCATGAACTGGACCAGCACGTCCACGCTGTCGGCCTGCGCGGGCATGGCCCAAGCCCATACCGCCCCGGCCAACAGCCAAGCTCCACCCCAACCCAGCAGCGCTCGGCGCTGCACAACACTGTTTGTCATTCGTTTCACTCTGCCCGTGCGGGCACCAGGATTTCACGCTGGCCGCTGCCACTCATGGCGCTGACCAGGCCTGCTTTTTCCATGTCTTCCACCAAGCGGGCGGCGCGGTTGTAGCCGATTTTGAGGTGGCGCTGCACCAGCGAAATGCTGGCCTTGCGGTTTTTCAAAACCACCTCGACAGCCTGGTCGTACATCGGGTCTTTCTCGCCGCTGTCGCCTTCGCCGAGCATGCCGCCATCGTCGTCCGTGGTGCCGCCTTCGAGCACACCTTCAATGTAGTCGGGCTCGCCTTGGCTCTTGAGGTAGCTCACCACGCGGTGCACTTCTTCGTCGCTCACAAAAGCGCCGTGCACCCGGATCGGAAAACCCGTGCCCGAGGGCATGTACAGCATGTCACCCATGCCCAGCAAGGCCTCGGCCCCCATCTGGTCCAAGATGGTGCGGCTGTCGATTTTGCTCGACACCTGAAACGCAATGCGGGTCGGGATGTTGGCCTTGATGAGGCCGGTGATCACGTCCACGCTCGGGCGTTGCGTGGCCAAAATCAAATGGATACCCGCCGCGCGGGCCTTCTGGGCCAACCGCGCAATCAGCTCCTCGATCTTCTTGCCCACCACCATCATCAAGTCGGCCAACTCGTCGATCACCACCACGATGTGCGGCAATCGCTTGAGCGGCTCCGGGTCGTCAGGGGTCAGGCTGAACGGGTTGTAGATGAACTCCTCTCGGGCCGTGGCTTCGTCGATTTTCTGGTTGTAACCGGCCAGGTTGCGCACGCCCATCTTACTCATCAGCTTGTAGCGTTTCTCCATCTCGGCCACACACCAGTTCAAGCCGTGTGCCGCTTGGCGCATGTCGGTCACCACCGGGGCCAGCAAATGCGGAATGCCTTCATAAACCGACATCTCCAGCATCTTGGGGTCGATCATCAGCAAACGCACATCTCGCGCCTCGGCCTTGTACAGCAGCGACAGGATCATGGCGTTGATACCCACCGATTTGCCCGAGCCGGTGGTACCGGCCACCAATACATGCGGCATCTTGGCCAAGTCGGCCACCACCGGGTTGCCGATGATGTCCTTGCCCAAGCCCATGGTCAGCATGGACTTGGCCTCGTTGTAAACCTGAGAGCCCAGAATTTCGCTGAGCTTGATGGATTGGCGCTTGGCATTGGGCAACTCCAGCGCCATGTAGTTTTTGCCGGGAATCGTCTCGATCACCCGGATGGACACCAGGCTGAGCGAACGCGCCAGATCTCTGGCCAGGTTCACCACCTGCGAGCCCTTGACGCCCGTGTCCGGCTCGATCTCATAGCGGGTGATCACCGGGCCAGGGGCCGCGGCCACCACACGCACCTTGACACCAAAATCGGACAACTTTTTCTCGATCAGGCGGCTGGTCATCTCCAGCGTTTCGGGCGAGACTGTTTCTTGTCGGATGGACAGGCTGTCGAGCAAATCCACCTGCGGCAGTTTGCTGTCGGGCAGCTCACTGAACAACGGTTTTTGCCGCTCTTTGACCACACGTTCACTGCGCGGCACCTCCATCACAGGCGGCTCAATGACGCGATTGGAAGGTTTGCTGACCGGCACCGGCGGCAAGTCCAGCTGACCATCGGGTGAATCATGAACAGGCGGGCCCAGATCCCACTCGGGCTCAATGGCCAGAGGCGAGTGGGCTTGTTGGCGTTCGCGCAAAGCCTGTTGGCCCAAAGCCAAGTCTTCTTCGATCTCGCGCTTTTCATGCCGCGACTGGATCAAGGCGTCGAGGCGACCCCCGATTTTTTCAGCCAACTGCCCCCAGGAAAAACGGAACACCATGGCCACGCCCACCAAGGCCAACGCAATCCCCATGAGGGCTGAGCCGTTGAAGCCCAGCCCACGCAGGGTGGCAGTACCCACCAAATAACCCAACACGCCACCGCTGTGCCCGGGCAAGCCCGATTCAAGCCGGTAAAGCCGCGTCCACTCCAAGCCGCAACTGCCCATCAGCAACACCGCCATGCCCAGCCAAAACACCCACAAACTGCGCTCCCAAAAGGGCTTGTTCACTTTGTCTTGCGGTCCAGCACCACGCAACCACTTGGCCAAAGCCACCAACCAGACCCGCAAACCCGCCGCCACACACCACCAAGCAGAAAAGCCCAACAGAAAATAAGCCAGGTCCGATATCAGGGCACCCCAGCGCCCGACCCCATTGAGCACAACCTGCCCACTGCCCGAGGTGGACCAGGCGGGGTCTTGCGGGTGGTAACTCCACAGGGCCACCGTCACAAACAAAAGCAGCGCAGCCCCCAAAATCAGGAGGATTTCCTGGGCAAAACGTGACCACAGAGTTGGGGGCGCTGTTGGCGCTGGGGCAGCGCCATCTCGGGTCAGAGTGTTGAGTGAATAAGTCATAAATCAGGTGTCAAGCTTACCCGATCAAGGCCTCATCGGGGGGTTCGACCATTCCCCGCATGCCCCGGGCACCGGCCAACAAAAAACCAAGCTTTCCAATCGAGCAAAGCCCTCCTGCCCATTCTTTTGGGGGGTTTCTTACAATGTCGCTTGTTGGAAATTTTTCCGCGTCCCTTTGTCTTACCTACTGGATAGCCCTTTTCATGTCGACCCCCACACAACACGCCGAAGTCTTGATTCTGGGCTCTGGCCCCGCCGGCTATACCGCTGCCGTTTACGCCGCCCGCGCCAACCTCAAACCCCTGTTGATCACCGGCATGGCCCAAGGCGGCCAACTGATGACGACCACCGAAGTGGACAACTGGCCCGCCGATGTGCACGGCGTGCAAGGCCCGGAGCTGATGCAACGCTTTCAGGAGCATGCTGAGCGCTTCAACACCCAAATCATCTTTGACCACATCCACACCGTCAAACTGGAGCAGCGCCCCTTCACCCTGATCGGCGACAGTGGCACCTACACTTGCGACAGCCTGATCATCGCCACCGGCGCATCTGCCAAGTACCTGGGCCTGCCTTCTGAGACCGCCTTCATGGGCCGCGGCGTGAGCGGCTGCGCCACCTGCGACGGCTTTTTTTACCGCGACCAGGTCTGCTGCGTGGTGGGCGGCGGCAACACCGCCGTCGAAGAAGCGCTGTACCTGTCCAACATTGCCAGCAAGGTCTATCTGATCCACCGCCGCGACAAGTTCAAGGCCGAGCCCATCCTGGTGGACAAACTGATGGACAAGGTCGCCGCAGGCAAGATCGAGCTCAAAACCTTCCAGACCCTGGAAGAAGTGCTGGGTGACGCCTCGGGCGTGACCGGCGTGCGCCTGAAAAGCACCAAAGACGACAGCTTGCACGATGTCGAACTCCAGGGCTGCTTCATCGCCATTGGCCACGCCCCCAATACCGACATCTTCCAGGGTCAACTGACGATGGAAAACGGCTACATCGTGACCCAAAGCGGCTTGAAGGGCTTTGCCACCCAGACTTCGGTGCCCGGCGTGTTCGCCGCAGGTGATGTGCAAGACCACGTTTACCGCCAGGCCATCACCAGCGCCGGCACGGGCTGCATGGCCGCGCTCGATGCGCAGCGTTTTCTGGAACAGAACAACGGTTGAAGACGAAATGCCAGAGTCGACGTTCAAGTTGAAGGCACTGCGACAACGAACCTCGGCAAAGGCGTTGCGGGTGCCTGCCGGGGTGATGTGGCAAAGCTAAGCGCCTCTGAACCCCGGCAGGCACCCGTAACGCCTCACCCACCAAGGCCAAAATTACCCAGCCTTGTTCACAAAAGACCATCCGAAGGGTTCAAGCCCCCGCTTTCTAGCTATAATTCAAGGCTTTGCTGGAACTGCCCGGATCTTCATTCGGGGTCACGGGGCCAGCGATCTGGGATACCGCCACCCATCTTGGCGAGGTGAGGCTGGAGCGCCAGGCCCCGTGCAAATCTGCACGAGACCCATCGGCACCGGCTGTTTAAAAGTATCGGAGTGTCCACATGGCACGCGTTTGCGACGTAACGGGCAAAGGCCCAATGACCGGGAACAACGTTTCCCACGCCAACAACAAAACCAAGCGCCGGTTCCTGCCGAACCTGCAATACCGTCGTTTCTGGGTTGAAACAGAAAACCGTTGGGTGCGACTGCGCGTCTCCAGCGCCGCTCTGCGCCTGATCGACAAAAACGGCATCGATGCCGTGCTCGCTGACCTGCGTGCACGCGGTCAAGCCTAAACCCAGAACATTAGGAGTCATACACCATGGCAAGCAAAGGCGGACGCGAAAAAATCAAGCTGGAATCTACAGCTGGTACTGGTCACTTCTACACGACCAGCAAGAACAAGAAAACCATGCCCGAGAAAATGTCGATCATGAAGTTCGACCCCAAAGCTCGCAAGCACGTTGAATACAAGGAAATCAAGCTGAAGTGATTTGGCCTGAGCCTCTTGCTAAAAAACCCGCCTCTGGCGGGTTTTTTCATGGGGAAAACACTTTATGCATGGCAACTCCCGCCCCAAAAGCAAACAGGGCCCGAAGGCCCTGTTGGAATGGCTGCCGAAAAAAGATCAGGCAACTTGGCGCACAGCCCGCAACTTGACCGAGAAGTCGCGCAAAGCGGCGATGCCGCTTTCTTCGGCCCGGCGGCACCAGGCTTGCAAGTCGGCGGCCAATTGCTCGCGGGAATGTGATGTGTTCAGCCAAATCTGGCTCAGCTCTTCGCGCATTTGCACCATTTTGTCGAGCACCGGGCTGGCGGCTCGGGCTTGCTTGAGATGGGCTTGCGCAGCCGCTGGCACCTTGGCCGCATCGCGGTGCAACCAACGCTGCGCCGCTTGCAACACGCTGGCGTCCAGCTTGAGCTTGCCCGCCTCTTGCTGCATCACGGCTTTGACGTTGCGTGCGTAGCCCGCCATCACTTCGTAGCGGTTGGCGATCAGGGCTTCCAGGGTCTTCTCGTCGGCCACAGGGCGGATGTCGCCATAAGCCAGGCGGGGCGGTGTCTTCTTGACGGTGGCCATGCCCAATGTTTCCAGAATGCGGATGTAGACCCAGCCGATGTCGAATTCGTAAGGCTTGACCGACAACTTGGCCGACGTGGGATAGGTGTGGTGGTTGTTGTGCAACTCCTCGCCGCCGATCAGGATGCCCCAAGGCGAGATGTTGGTGCTGGCGTCGTGCGCCTCAAAATTGCGATAGCCCCAGAAGTGGGCTGCACCGTTGATGATGCCGGCTGCCGTGACGGGAATCCAAGCCATTTGCACCGCCCAAACGGTCAGGCCTATGAAGCCGAACAAGGCCACATCGATGATCAGCATCAGGGCCACGCCTTGCCAAGAAAAGCGGCTGTAGAGGTTACGCTCGATCCAGTCGTCAGGTGTCCCGTGGCCGAAACGCTTGATGGTGTCGAGGTTTTTGGATTCTTTGCGGTACAGCTCAGCGCCTGTGAACAAAACAGTTTTGATGCCGTGCACATGGGGGCTGTGCGGGTCTTCGGCTTGCTCGCACTTGGCGTGGTGCTTGCGGTGAATGGCCGCCCACTCTTTGGTCACCTGGCCGGTGGTCAACCACAGCCAGAAACGGAAAAAGTGCGAAGGAATGGCATGCAGGTCCAAAGCGCGGTGCGCCTGGTGACGGTGCAAGAAAATCGTGACGCTGGCAATGGTGATGTGGGTCAGGCCCAAGGTGATCAACACCAATTGCCACCAAGCCAAGTCGAACAGGCCGTTGCCCATCCAGTGAAACACGGCATCCAAAAAAGCCCAATCAGGCAACAACATGAGTCTGTCTTTCTACTGGCACCTGAATTCAGGCAATCCGTCAATTTTAAGTTTGCCGCCCCAAAAAGGACAGCGTTTTCGACCGTCTCCGGTCATTAAGGGTTTTAAAGTATTACTTTTTAACCCAGGCTGCGGCAAAAAACCCATCCGTGGCATGGCGATGGGGCCACAGCCTCAGGAATGTGCCCGCTGGCGGGGCATCGGGGTGGGCATCGCCCGATGGGGCCGGTGAGCACAAACTGGCTGCGTGGGGCACTTTGAGCCTGTCGAGCTCTTGGGCCACGTTCAGGGGGACAAAGTCCGGGTTGGCGGCGCTGAAGGCTTGTGCGATCAACTCGTTTTCTTCGGGCAAGACGCTGCAGGTGGCATACACCAAACGGCCGCCCGACTTGACCATGCGCGAGGCGCTTTGCAGTATGGCTTGCTGCTTTTCGGTCAACTCCTGTACAACTTGGGGCTTTTGCCGCCATTTCAAGTCGGGGTTGCGGCGCAAGGTGCCCAAGCCCGAGCAGGGCGCATCGACCAGCACGCGGTCGATCTTGCCCGACAGGCGCTTCACACGGTCGTCGCGCTCGTGCGCAATGGCCGCGGGGTGCACGTTCGACAAGCCGCTGCGGGCCATGCGGGGCTTGAGGGCATCGAGGCGATGGCCCGAGACGTCAAAAGCGTACAAACGACCCGTGCTGCGCATGGCCGCGCCCAGCGCCAGCGTTTTGCCGCCCGCGCCAGCACAAAAGTCCACCACCATCTCGCCACGGTGGGCGTCGACCAGCAAAGACAGCAGCTGCGAGCCTTCGTCTTGCACCTCGATCGCGCCCCGGGTGAAGGCGTCGGTCTTTTGCAAAGCGGGTTTGCCTTGCAGGCGCAAACCCCAAGGCGAATATGGCGTGGCCTCAGAGGCAATGCCCGCTTGCGACAACTCTTTTTGGATGTCGCTGCGTTTGGCGTTGAGCATGTTCACACGCAGATCGAGCGTGCCGGGCTGCTGCAAATGCTCGGCCAAGGCCCAGAAATCTTCGCCCAATTGGGCTTGCAGGGCTTGGGCCATCCACTCGGGCAGGTTGTGGCGGTGTGGGGCCATCAGGGCGGCGGCGGGAATGGCGTCGCAGGTGGCCAGCCATTTTTTCTCGGTGTCGTTGAGCGCAGAGGCCAAAAAATCGCGCGGTCCAAAAAAGCCCAAAATCGCCAGCTTGCGCTCTTTGGCGCCCGAGCCCGAGCGGGCCAACTGCTCAAACAGCAGTTTTTTGCGCAGCACCGCAAAAGCGGTTTCGGCCAGGGTGGCACGTTCGCGGGGGCCAAGCGATCGGTGTTCGCGGAAATAACGCGACACCACGGCGTCGGCGGGATGTTCAAATTGGAGGACCAGCCTGACCAGATCGGCGCAGGCGTCTAAAAGGGCTTTTGGATGCATAGGGCTGCATTGTCCCATCCACGACCCTTGGACAAATTTAAAACAGGAAAGACATGTCGGAACCCCTGCCACCCCTGATCGAAACGCCCAAAGGCGTGTACCGCCATTACAAAGGTGGCCAATACCGCGTGCTGGGCACCGTGCGCCACAGCGAAGACCTGCAGCCCATGACGCTTTACCAAGCCCTGTATGGCGAGCAAGGCCTGTGGGTGAGACCCGCGGCCATGTTTGCCGATGTGGCCGAATTCAACGGAAAAGTTCAGCCCCGATTTGAGCGCATTGGCGATTGAGCCAAAAACTCAGCCACCGCTTGCGGGTAGATCCAATGCTCTTGGGTGAGCACCCGCGCCGCCAGTGACTCTGCGGTGTCATTCAGCAGCACCGGCACCACCGCCTGCGCCAAGATGGCGCCATGGTCAAGCTCGGCTGTGACCTGGTGTACCGTGGCCCCAGCAAAGCGGCATCCAGCATCGATCGCCCGCTGGTGCGTGTTCAGCCCCGGGAAAGCGGGCAACAAGGACGGGTGGATGTTGAGCAAGCGCCCGGCATAGCGCGCCACAAACCCAGGGGTCAGGATGCGCACGAAGCCCGCCAACACCACCAAAGCGGGCGCATAACGGTCGATTTCGGCCATCAGTGCCGCGTCAAAGGCTTCGCGGCTGGCAAAGGTCTTGTGGTCGAGCACCTGCGTCGCGATACCGAGGTCACGGGCCAAATCCAAGCCTTGGGCATCGGCCCGGTTGCTCAGCACGGCGGCCACCCTGGCGTTCAAGCCTTGGCCCCAGCGGCCCTGCTCTGCCGCACGCACGATGGCGGCCATGTTGGAGCCCGAGCCCGAAATCAGAATGACGATGTTTCTCATGAAGGGCCGGATTATCCCTGCTCATTGAAAGTCTCTTGGCGTTTGTCGCACCAAGGACAAGCCGAATCGGTCTGCACATGATAAAAAGCACGGTCGTTTGATTTTGCTTGAGCTGCATTCAAAAATACCCACCCCCAACGGAGAGATTTCCCCATGGATTTGGCATTCACCCCCGACGAACTCGCGTTCCGCGACGAGATCCGCACCTGGGTCAAGGCAAACTTGCCCGCTGACATTTCACAAAAAGTGCACGCCGCCATGCGCCTGACCCGCGAGGACATGCAGCGCTGGGCCCAAATTTTGGGCAAAAAAGGCTGGCTGGGCTGGGGCTGGCCCACAGAGTTTGGCGGCCCCGGCTGGACCGCCGTGCAAAAGCATTTGTTTGAAGAAGAATGCGCCCTGGCCGGCGCCCCCCGCGTGGTGCCCTTTGGCCCGGTGATGGTGGCCCCGGTGATCATGGCGTTTGGCAATGCCGAGCAGCAACAACGCTTTTTGCCCGGCATCGCCAGCGGTGATGTCTGGTGGAGCCAGGGCTACAGCGAACCGGGCTCCGGTTCGGACTTGGCGTCCCTCAAAACCCGCGCCGAGCGCGTGGGCGACAAGTACATCGTCAATGGCCAGAAGACCTGGACCACCTTGGGCCAATACGGCGAATGGATCTTCTGCCTGGTGCGCACCAGCAATGAAGGCAAGCCCCAAACCGGCATCTCCTTCTTGCTGATCGACATGAAGTCGCCCGGCATCACCGTGCGCCCCATCAAGCTGCTGGACGGCGAGTGCGAAGTCAACGAAGTCTGGTTTGACAACGTCGAAGTGCCCGCCGAGAACTTGGTGGGCGAGGAAAACAAGGGCTGGAATTACGCCAAGCACCTGTTGGCCCACGAGCGCACCAACATCGCCGACGTGAACCGCGCCAAACGCGAACTTGAGCGCTTGAAGCGCATCGCCAAAGCCGAGGGCGTGTACGACGACCTGCGCTTCCGCGACGAAATCGCCAAGCTCGAAGTGGACATCGTCGCTCTGGAAATGCTGGTTCTGCGTGTCCTGTCGGCTGAAAAATCCGGCAAGAACTCGCTCGACATCGCGGGCCTCTTGAAGATCAGAGGCAGTGAAATCCAGCAGCGCTACACCGAGCTGATGATGCAAGCCGCTGGCCCCTTTGCCTTGCCCTTCATCTTTGAAGCCATGGACGCGGGCTGGCAAGGCGACTTCCCTGGCGGTGTGGTGGCCAACGCGCCCCTGGCCGCCAACTACTTCAACATGCGCAAGACCACCATTTACGGCGGCAGCAACGAAGTGCAACGCAACATCGTCGCTCAGACAGTTCTGGGTTAAGGAGACACACATGGATTTCGATTTTTCTGACGACCAAGAACAACTGCGCGACGCGGTGCGCAAATGGGTGGACAAGGGCTATGACTTTGACCGCCGCCGCGCCATCGTGGCCTCAGGGGGGTTTGACCGCGCCGCGTATGGCGAAATGGCCGAGCTGGGCCTGACGGGCCTTTATGTGAGTGAAGACAACGGCGGCATGGGCATGGGCCCGACCGAAGCCATGGTCACCATGGAAGAACTCGGGCGCGGCATCGTGCTCGAACCCCTGACCCAGACCCTGATCTGCAGCGCCACCCTGCAAACCCACGCGCCTGCAGGCCTGCAAGCCGCATGGTTGCCCCGCATGGCGGCAGGCGAGGCCATCGTGGTGCTGGCGCAGCAAGAACGCGGTGCCCGTTACCAACTGAACCGTTGCGCCGCCCAGGCCAGCGAATCTGGCGGCGCATGGACCGTAAGCGGCACCAAGAGCGTGGTGGCCGTGGGCGACCAAGCTGACGCCTTCGTGGTGCCTGCCAACGTGAATGGCCAAATAGCCCTGTTTTTGGTCGAGCGCAGCGCCAGCGGCGTGAGCACCCAGGCCTATGGCACACAAGACGGCTCTCGCGCCGCTGAAGTGGTGTTGAGCCAAGCCCCGGCCCAACTGATCACCCTGAATGGCCTGAGCGCTTTGGAAGAAGCCGTAGACATCGGCATCGCTTGCACCTGCGCCGAAGCCGTGGGCGTGATGGACAAAACCCTGGCCATCACCGTGGACTACATGAACACGCGCAAGCAGTTCGGTGTGAACATCGCCAGCTTCCAGGCCCTGCGCCACCGGGTGGCCGACATGAAGATGCAGCTGGAGCTGGGCCGATCCATGAGCTATTACGCCAGCCTGAAACTGCATGCGCCCGCCGACGAGCGCCGCGGCGCCTTGGCCCGCGCCAAATACCAGTTGGGCGTGTCCATGCGCTTCATTGGTCAGCAAGCGGTGCAACTGCACGGCGGCATTGCCGTCACCGACGAGTACATCGTGAGCCACTACTTCAAGAAATTGACCCAACTGGACATGACATTCGGCGACACCCTGCACCAGCTGGGCGAAGTGTCGAACCGCATGCAAGAAACTGCAGGCGTGTTCGCCTGAAGCGAACCAAGAACCCGAGCAAGGCGGGAGGGCGGTGCGGGTCGGGCGATGTGGCAAAGCGAAGCGCCTCTGAGCTAGAAACGGGCCGCCCTCCCGCCTTGCGGCTCATCACCAAAATCGTCTGAATGAGCCACCCAACAAGAAGGCCCCAAAAGGGGCCTTTTTTGATGCTCACTCCGCCTCACGCACCCGCAAAAAAGACGCGAAACGCGGCAAGCCCGAAGGCGTACGATCTCGGAAACGGTAAGTGACCCACGCCCCCAAGGGTGGCGGGTTGCGGCGCTGGGCATCGCTCAACCCAGACCCCAAGGCAAAGCGCTGGCCCGACGGCATTTGCACCAGCAAAGCCCCGGTCATGCCCAGCAAACGGCCCTTGCCCGGCTGGTGGCCCACCACCAGACCCTCTTCGTCCAACTCGGGTTTCAACTTATACAGTGCATCCGTGCGGCCAGGCTGCCACAGGGCATCGGCGCGGTGCAGCATCAGCCCCTCGCCACCTTGGCGCACCGTCTCCTGCAACATAGCCTGCAAGGCGCGGGCGTCGTTCACCTCGCGCTGCGCGACCGGCATCAGCCAGGGCTGCTGCGCTTGCGCCAAGGTGGTTTGCACAAAAGCCACCCGCTGCGCAAACGGGGCGGCATGACCGGGGGCGTCAAACACCAGGTACTTCACCGCCCGCCAGGCCTCGTTGTCGGGCTCGGCTTGGCGCACCACGCCAGAGAGCCGGTCAAAGGCCCCCCGCGCCATCCACAACTCGCCGTCAAGCGCCACCTGGGGCAAAGCTGACAAAAACCAAGCCGGGGCCGCGATGACGCGGCCACTGCGAAAGCGCAAAACGCGCCCATCCCAAACGGCCCTGACGCCGTCGAACTTTTCGCTGACCCAAAACCCTTGCGGGGATTGGCCAGAGGACCAAGGCCGGGCCAACTGAACGCCGCCGAAAACGCCCGGGTCCACGGGCTGCAAAACCTGGGCGTGAGCAGGTTTGAGCAGCCACGGCAACAAAAGTAGCGCCGACATACTGGCGCGTCGGCTCAGGCATGGCGTGCTGGCAAGCTGCTGGCGCAAGGCCAAGGGTGGGTAAGGCATGGCGGGTCTCCCTGATGCATCCATCACCCGGCTATTGCCTCAAAGGCAAGCCGTTGTGGATTCTTTTGTATTCAGGGTGGAATGATGCGGCGCTTTGATCTGCGACGCAAGTGGCGTCGCCACGCTGTCGGATCAGGACATCAGGCGAGAATTTTTAGGCACATGCGCCATCAAAAACGCCATTTGGTCACTCAGGATGCGGCGGTTTCGCAAGATGAAGTCTTCCCACAGGCTGGGCACATAGGGCGCGTAGAGCAGCGGCATGTTGGCCTGCTCGGGCGTGCGGCTGCTTTTTCGGTGGTTGCAGGAACGGCAGGCCGTGACCACGTTCATCCAATGGTCCGGGCCTTTTTGACTCACGGGAACAATGTGCTCCCGGGTGAGTACCGACTCGTGAAAATGCCCGCCGCAATACGCGCAGACGTTGCGGTCACGCACAAACAATTTGGGGTTGGTCAAGCCCGAAACCAGGTCAAACGGGTTGATGCGAGGCACGCCGTGGGTGCCGATGATGCTGTTGACGGTGATGATGGATTGCTGGCCGGTGAGCGCGTTGTGCCCCCCATGGAACACGGCCACTTGCTGACCCGCTTCCCAACGCACCTCGTCGGCCGCGTAGTGGGTGACGGCTTGCTCCAGCGAGATCCACGATTGCGGCAAGCCTTGGGCCGAGAGTTTCAAAACCTTCACAGACGCCTCCATCCACCAGTTGAAAAAACCACTGACACGAAAAGTTCCGTCTCGATCGGTCTTCATGCCTGGGGTTGCAAGAATGAAGTGATCGGGCTGAGTCACAATATAACCTCTTCCATTGACACAATCGTGAAAGCTGGCACTTAGCCCAGCACACAGGCAGGACGTGAGCAGCGACATGAAGGTTTTCCGAGGCTTCCACCACCCCGACTTGGCACCCGCTTGCGCCCTGACCATTGGCAACTTTGACGGTGTACACCGGGGCCACCAGGCCATGCTGGCCCTTTTGCGCAGCGAAGCGGCGCACCGCGGCGTGCCCAGTTGCGTGATGACCTTCGAGCCGCACCCGCGCGACTACTTTGCCAAGACCCTGAACAAACCCGACTTGGCCCCGGCCCGCATCGCCACGCTGCGCGACAAACTGCAAGAACTCGAGCGCTGCGGCGTGGACCAAGTGGTGGTGCTGCCCTTTGACGCCCGGCTGGCCAGCCAGTCGGCGCAAGACTTCATCCAGCAGGTGCTGGTGCAGGGCTTGGGCGTGCGCTATGTGCTGGTGGGCGACGATTTCCGCTTTGGTGCCCAACGCGCGGGCGACTACGCCATGCTCGATGCAGCCGGGCAAAACTTGGGCTTTGACGTGGCCCGTATGAACAGCTACCAGGTGCGCGGCCTGCGCGTGTCCAGCTCGGCCGTGCGCGATGCACTGGCCAACGGCGACCTGGCCGCGGCGCAGGCCCTGCTGGGTCGCCCCTACAGCATCAGTGGCCATGTGGTGCACGGGCGCAAACTGGGCCGCGAGCTGGCCGCAACGGCCAAAGGCGCGGGCGACGGCTTTCGCACGCTGAATTTGCGTTTTTCGCACTGGAAACCTGCCGCCAGCGGCATTTTTGTGGTGGAAGTGGATGGCCTGGCAGAGAAGGCATTGCGGGGCGTGGCCAATCTGGGCATCCGCCCCTCGCTCGACCCGAATGATGTGAACGGCGGGCGCGTGCTGCTGGAGACCCATGCCTTCGACTGGCCCGCCTATCTGGGGGCTGAGGGGGGCTACGGTAAAATCATCCGTGTGGACTTGCTGCACAAATTACACGACGAACTCCAATACAACGGTCTGGACGCCTTGACAAAGGGCATTGCCAAAGACTGCGACGACGCACAAGCGTGGTTTGCTTCGCGCCATGGTGAAACCAGCCGCCAAACCACCCGCGACCGAATTTGACGCTCTGGCCCGCGTTTGCCGCCTTCGACAGGCTCAGGGCAAACGATCTACACGGCCCACCCCCTCTTGATCTCTCCGAACGGCCCGCCGCTCGGGCTGAGCTTGTCGAAGCCCTCTCGACTTGATGCACCATGACCGAAAAAGACCAAAACCCCGACACCCGCATCAACATGATGGACACGCCGTTTCCCATGCGCGGCGACCTGCCCAAGCGCGAGCCGGGCTGGGTGAGCGAGTGGAACGATGGAGGCTTGTACAAAAAACTGCGTGCCGCCCGCCAGGGTGCCCCGCTGTTTGTGCTGCACGACGGCCCGCCCTACGCCAACGGCAAACTGCACATCGGCCACGCGCTCAACAAAGTGCTCAAAGACATGATCGTCAAGTCCAAGCAACTCGCTGGCTTTGACGCGCAGTACATCCCCGGCTGGGACTGCCACGGCTTGCCCATCGAAAACGCGATTGAGAAACTGCATGGCCGCAACCTGAGCCGCGACGACATGCAGGCCAAGAGCCGCGCCTTTGCCACCGAGCAAATTGGTCAGCAGCGCGAAGACTTCAAGCGCCTGGGCGTGCTGGGCGACTGGGAACGCCCTTACCGCACCATGGACTTCGCCAACGAAGCCGGTGAAATCCGCGCCTTCAAGCGCGTGATCGAACGGGGCTTTGTCTACCGTGGCCTGAAACCCGTTTATTGGTGCTTTGACTGCGGCTCGTCCTTGGCCGAGTTCGAAATCGAATACGCCGACAAAAAGAGCGACACGCTCGACGTGGCTTTTGAAGCCGACAACAAGGCCGCGCTGGCTGCGGCCTTTGGCCTGGCCCAGCTGCCTGGCGAGGGCAGCAAAAAAGCCTTTGCCGTCATCTGGACCACCACCGCCTGGACCATCCCGGCCAACCAAGCCCTCAACGCCCACCGCGAGCTGGAATACGCGCTGGTCGACACCCCGCGCGGCGTGCTGCTGCTGGCCGCCAGCTTGGTCGAGAAATGCCTGGAGCGCTACAAGCTCGCAGGCACCGTGATCGCCACGGCGGTGGGCGAGAAGCTGCGCGGCCTGGTGTTCCGCCACCCGCTGCACGACGCCGTGACCGCCGAAGAAGGCGGGGCCTACAGCTACCGCCGCAAATCACCCCTGTACCTGGCCGAGTACGTGACCGCCACCGACGGCACGGGCATCGTGCACTCGTCGCCTGCCTACGGTGTGGACGACTTCAACTCCTGCGTGGCCAATGGCCTGGCCTACGACGACATCTTGAACCCGGTGCAAGGCAACGGCGTGTATGCGCCCGAGCTGCCCTTCTTTGGCGGCCAGCACATCTGGAAAGCTTGCGCCCGCGTGATCGAGGTGCTGGACCAAAGCGACCGCCTGATGGCCACGGTGGAAATCACCCACAGCTACCCGCACTGCTGGCGGCATAAAACTCCCGTCATCTACCGCGCCGCCGCCCAGTGGTTTGTGCGCATGGACGAGGGCGAGGGCGTGTTCACAAAGGACAAAGCACCCAAGACCCTGCGCCAGCTGGCGCTGGACGCCATCGAGCAAACCCAGTTCTATCCGGAAAACGGCAAAACCCGCCTGCGCGACATGATCGCCAACCGCCCCGACTGGTGCATCTCGCGCCAACGCTCATGGGGTGTTCCCGTGCCCTTCTTCTTGCACAAAGACAGCGGCGAGCTGCACCCCAACACCATGGCCATCTTGGACCAGGCCGCTGACATCGTGGAAAAAGGCGGTATCGAAGCCTGGAGCCGCGTGACGGCGGAAGAGATTCTGGGCGCACAGGACGCGCCGCACTACACCAAGAGCACCGACATTTTGGAAGTCTGGTTTGACTCCGGCTCCACCTTCCAGCATGTGCTGCGCACCAGCCACAAAGACGCTTATGACGTGGCCCCCTTCCACCACCAAGGCCCTGAGGCCGACCTGTACCTAGAAGGCCACGACCAGCACCGCGGTTGGTTCCACAGCTCGCTGCTGCTGGGCTGCGCCCTGTATGACCGCGCCCCTTACAGGGGCCTGTTGACCCACGGCTTTGCCACTGACGGCCAAGGCCGCAAGATGAGCAAGTCATTGGGCAACACGGTGGACCCGCAAACCATCACCTCCAAAATGGGCGCCGAAATAGTGCGCCTGTGGGTGGCCAGCACCGATTACTCGGGCGACCTGAACATCGACGACAAGATCTTGGCCCGCGTGGTCGATGCCTACCGCCGCATCCGCAACACGCTGCGCTTCTTGCTGGCCAACGTGAGCGACTTCGACCAGGCAACTGACACCGTGCCCGACGACCAACTGCTGGAGATCGACCGCTTTGCACTGGCCCGCGCCGCCGAGTTGCAAGCCGACATCCGCGCCCATTTCGACAAATACGAGTTCCACCCCGTGGTCTCCAAACTGCAAATTTATTGCTCTGAAGACCTGGGCGCGTTTTATTTGGACGTGCTCAAAGACCGCCTCTACACCTCGGCGCCCAATAGCCTGGCCCGCCGCAGTGCGCAAACGGCGCTTTACCGCATCACCCACGGCATGCTGCGCTGGATGGCGCCGTTCTTGTCTTTCACGGCCGAAGAAGCCTGGAAGACCTTCGGCACATCGGAATCCATCTTCTTGGAAACCTTCAGCGACTTCGGTGCGGCCGATGTGGCGTTGCTCGCCAAATGGGCCCGCATCCGTGAGATTCGCGACCTGGTGAACAAAGACATCGAGAACCTGCGCACCGCAGGCCAAGTGGGTGCATCCCTGCAAGCCGAAATCACACTCACCGCCCCTGCCGCCGACCACGCCTTGTTGGCCAGCCTGGGCGAAGACATCAAGTTCGTGTTCATCACCTCCAAGGTGACTTTGTTGGCGGGCGATGCACTGGTGGTGCAGGTCGCGGCCAGCCAGGCCACCAAGTGCGAGCGCTGCTGGCACTACGCCGACGATGTGGGTCACGACCCAGCGCACCCCACGATTTGCGGCCGCTGCGTGAGCAACCTGCACGGCGCAGGCGAAACCCGCCTGATCGCCTGAACCTCAGCCACCCGAAAGACAAGGCATGCCCATGGCCAGCTCTAAAAAATTCAGCAAAGGTCCAGGTATGGCACTCTGGCTGGGCATTGCCCTCTTGGTGCTGGTGCTCGACCAGTTCACCAAGGTGCTGGTGCTGGGCGCTTTCCAACTCGGTGACAGCACACCAATCACCTCGTTTTTCAATCTGGTGCGGGTACACAACCACGGCGCAGCCTTTTCGTTTTTGGCGGGTGCCGGCGGCTGGCAGCGCTGGTTTTTCACAGGCATCGGCGTGGCGGCGGCCCTCTTCATGGTCTGGATGCTGCGCTCACACGCAGGCCAAAAACTTTTCGGCCTGGCCATCTCCCTCATTTTGGGTGGTGCCATTGGCAACGTGGTGGACCGCCTGCTGCACGGCTATGTGGTCGACTTTCTGGACTTTTACTGGGGTGCCTGGCACTTCCCGGCCTTCAACGTGGCCGATGCGGGCATCAGCGTGGGCGCGACTCTGTTGATTTTGGACGAAATCCTGCGCGTGCGGCGCGGACGCTAAGCCAACCTCGCTGACAGGATGGGGCTTTGGCGGTGCCGATGGCCTCATCAGTCGCTTCGCGCCAGCAAATCGGCCATACGCACCGCCAAAGCCCCATCGCGAGCCTGCAGGGCGAAGTCAGTTAAGCTTATGAACTCAAACGAATAACACGGAGATCCCCATGCCCGGATTGCTGCCCCACATTGACCCTGACGGTTTGCTCGAATTTTCGGTGGTCTACACCGACCGTGCGCTCAACCACATGTCCAAGCGCTTTGGTGGTGTGATGACCGACATCTCGCGCATGCTGAAAACCGTGTATGGCGCGCACTCGGTCGCACTGGTGCCCGGCAGCGGCACCTTTGGCATGGAGTCTGTCGCTCGCCAATTCGCCACCGACCAGCATGTCATGGTGATCCGCAACGGCTGGTTCAGCTACCGCTGGACGCAAATTTTTGACATGGGCCAGATCCCCAAGAGCCACACGGTGATCAAAGCCCGCCGGGTCTCTGAAAGCTCACAAGCGGCCTGGACGCCTGCCCCCATGGCCGAAGTGACCGCTGCGATTGCCGCCGAAAAACCCGCCTTGGTGTTTGCGCCGCATGTCGAAACTTCGGCCGGCATGATCCTGCCCGAAGACTACCTCAAAGCCGTGGCCGATGCGGTGCACGCCGTGGGCGGCCTGTTTGTGCTGGACTGCATTGCATCGGGGGCCATGTGGGTGGACATGAAGGCCACAGGCGTGGACGTGCTGATCAGCGCTCCGCAAAAAGGCTGGAGCAGCTCACCGGCTTGCGCCATGGTCATGCTGAGTGAACGCGCCCGCCAAGCGATTGACATCACCACCAGCACCACCTTCGCGATGGACCTGAAGAAGTGGCTGCAGGTCATGGAGACCTACGAAAATGGGGCCCACATCTACCACACCACTTTGCCGACGGATGCCTTGCTGCGCCTGCAAGAAGCCATGCTGGAGACCGAAGCTTATGGCTTTGCCAAGGTGCGCGAAGAACAAATCACTCTGGGCAGCCGTGTGAGAGCCTTGCTTTTGGAGCACGGCTTTCCCAGCGTGGCAGCGCCCGGCTTTGAAGCGCCTGGCGTGGTGGTCAGTTACACCACCGACCCCGAAATCCAGAGCAGCAAGAAGTTTTTGGCGCTGGGCCTGCAAACGGCGGCGGGTGTGCCCTTGCAGTGCGACGAACCGGCCGACTTCCGCACCTTCCGCATGGGCCTGTTTGGCTTGGACAAATGGCACAACGTGGACCGCACTTTGCAGCAACTGAGCGGCGCACTCGAGACGATTGCTCCCAAGGCCAAGCTGGCGGCTTGAAACCCGCAACATCTGCATCTGACGCAGTCACTCATACAGGTCAGGGCAAACGCTCCGATTTTCGACCCGCTATGTGAATGCGGTCATCGCAAGGTGCGAGCTATCCATGGATTGCTTCACTTCGCTCGCAATGACATGGTCGACGGCGTTAGCCCCGGCATGCTACTTTCGTAAGGGTCACAAGGTGATGATGGTGCAACCTGTGGTCTTGCGGGCTTCCAAGGCGATGTGCGCTTCCTGAATTTGTGCCAAGGGGAAGGTCTGCTCGATGTGGATCTTGACCTGGCCGCTCGTGACCGCTTCAAACAAATCATCGGCCATGGCCTGCGTGTTTTCACGGTTGGTGATGTGGCTGAACAAAGTCTGGCGCGTCACATAGATGGAGCCCTTGGTTCCGAGAATGCCCGGTGCAAAGGGAGGCACTGCGCCCGACGCGTTACCAAAACTGGCCATCAAACCAAAGGGTGACAGGCAGTCAAGCGACTTGTCCCAGGTGTCTTTGCCCACCGAGTCGTAAACCACCTTCACGCCCGCGCCACCCGTGATCTCTTTGACTTTGGCTTGGAAGTCTTCGGTCGAATAGTTGATGCAAAACTCGGCGCCGTTGGCCAGCGCCAAGGCGCACTTGGCGTCGCTGCCCGCTGTGCCAATCAAACGCAAACCCAGGGCCTTGGCCCACTGGCAAGCGATCAGGCCCACACCACCGGCTGCGGCATGGAACAAAACAAAGTCACCGGCTTTGAGGCCGCCTTGGGGCAGCGTGCGCTTGAGCAAATACTGCGCTGTCAGGCCCTTGAGCATCATGGCCGCGCCTGTCTCGAACGAGATCGCATCGGGCAACTTGCACACGCACTTGGCGGGCATCACACGCACTTCGCAGTAGCTGCCGGGCGGCTGGCTGGCGTACGCCGCGCGGTCGCCCACTTTCAGGTGGTTCACGCCTTCGCCCACAGCCTCGACCACGCCAGCAGCTTCCATGCCGAGCTTGAGCGGCATGGGCAGCTGGTACAGACCGCTGCGCTGGTACACGTCAATGAAGTTCAGGCCGATGGCTTTGTGGCGGATGCGGATCTCGCCGGGGCCAGGCTCCCCCACGGTGACATCGACCAGTTTCATGACTTCGGGACCGCCGTTCTGGTCGATCTGGACTGCAAGGCTCATGATGTTCTCCTTCTGGAATGGGTGACAGAGCGAACACTTTGCCACGAATCGCGATCCCCAGCCGAAAACAAGGGCAGTTGGGGGACAGTTTGGCGACAGCGGGAAAACCCGAATGCCGATACAGTGCCGCATGTCTCAAAAACTCACGCCCCTGACCGCCATGCTGCTGACCGTGCCGCCTTTGCTGTGGGCGGGCAACGCGGTGGTGGGCCGCTTGGTCAGCGACCTGGTGCCGCCCATCACCCTCAATTTTTTGCGCTGGGCGGTGGCCTTGTTCATCTTGCTGCCCTTGGCACCCTGGGTCTTGAAGCGCCACAGTGGCCTGTGGCAGCACTGGAGGCGTTTTGCGCTCCTCAGTTTGCTGGGCGTAGGTTGCTACAACGCGCTGCAATACCTCGCCCTGCAAACCTCCACCCCGCTCAACGTCACCTTGGTTGCCGCCAGCGGCCCGGTGTGGATGCTGGCCATCGGGGCCCTGTTTTTTCAGGCCCCGGTGCGCCGCGCCCAGGTGTATGGAGCAGCCTTTTCGATTGTGGGCGTGCTGGTGGTCTTGTCGCGGGGTGATTGGGCGCAGCTGATGGCGGTGCGCTTGGTGGTGGGCGATTTGTTCATCTTGCTGGCCACGGCCTGCTGGACCTGGTACAGCTGGATGCTCAGCCGCAAAGACGAACCTGAGGCCATTCGCAATGACTGGGCTGCATTTTTGCTCGCGCAAGTGGTTTTTGGCCTGGTCTGGTCCGGCCTGTTTGCGGGCATGGAATGGGGCCTGACCGATGCCCACATCAACTGGGGCTGGCCCTTGGTCAGCGCACTGGCCTTTGTGGCGGTAGGCCCGGCCGTGTTGGCCTACCGCTGCTGGGGCCTGGGCATCCAGCAAGCGGGGCCAGCCGTGGCCGGGTTCTTTGCCAACCTCACACCGCTGTTTGCAGCCATCTTCTCAGCCGCCTTTTTGGGCGAGTTGCCGCAGCTTTATCACGCGCTGGCGTTCGCGCTGATCATTGGCGGCATTTGGGTGTCGTCAAGGCGCTGAATCGATCAGGCCCGCCTGGTCATTCACCCACTGCACAAAGGCCGCTGTCGAAGCGCGTGCGCGGTCGGTGTGTCGCACACTCATGAAATGCACCGGGCGCACCAAGGCGGGCCAGCACTCTGCGCCCAACACCACCAACTCGCCGCGCTCAATCTCTCGGGCGGCCAGGCGCGTGCTCTCCAGCGCCACCCCCATGCCATCGACTGCCGCCGCAATCGCCATGGCCGCACGGTCAAAAGAGGGCCGAGGCCCTGCGGGCATGTGAAGCGCATGAAAGGCAAACCACTGCGGCCAGCCCACGGGGCTCAGCTGCGAATCGATCAAGGGCCAGCGGGCCAGCAGTTGCTCGGGCGGCTCGTCGCGCTGCAGCAGGCGCGCGGCCACCAGCGGGGCGATGTGCTCGTCGCCCAAGGCGCAGACATCGAGCCCCGCGCTGTGTCGAGGTGGGCCGTAGCCGATCGTGACATCGATTTCGCGCTGCGCCCCCAAATCCAAAGGCTCAGCCCCCGTGGTCAGGCGGATGTTGACCGTCGGGTGCAGCGCCATAAAACCGGGCAAGCGCGGGCCCAGCCACTTGAGCGCCAGGCTGGGCGCGCAGTGCACCGCCAGCACCTGCTCTTGGGTGGGCAACTGCACCTCGGCGCAGCTGGCTTCAAGCGCGCCAAACAAACGGCCCAGGCTCTCAAACAGACGCTGTCCCTCGCGCGTGGTTTGCACCTGGCGGTGGCTGCGCTCAAAAAGTGCCCGCCCGAAATACTTTTCCAGATCACGAATCTGGTGACTGATGGCCGAAGGCGTCAGGTGCAGCTCTTGCGCGGCCAGGGCAAAACTCTGCAGCCGGGCAGCCGCCTCGAAGGTGCGCAAACGGGCCAAAGGAGGAAGATATCTCATGCGAGTGATATTCAGATGAATTGAGTTCATGTTTCCATGAGCATTCACCGTTTGTCAAGGCAGCCGCCATTCGGCGAACATCGAACAAACATCCGTTTTTGAACCCTTTGGCTTTTTGGACCAACTCATGACCGTCAACCAATTCATGCCATCAGAACACCGCTTTGACCCTCTGACCGAGCCCAAGGTGTCGATTTACCAACCCGATCAAGCCGGTTTGCTGTTCCCGGGCATTCCCACTTTTGACAACCATGCCCAGCACCGCCAGTACCTCAAAGAGCGTCTGGCCGGGGCCTGCCGGGCCTTTGCCCGCGCCGGGCTGGACTACGGCTTTGCCGGTCACCTGACCATTCGCGACCCCGAGCGCCCCCATCTTTACTGGACCAACCCCATGGCGGTGCATTTTGCGCAGGTCAAGGTGTCCAACCTGATCCTGGTGGACCACCAGGGCCAGGTGATCGAAGGCGATTACGCGGTCAACCGCGCCGGGTTTGTGCTGCACGCCGCCGTGCACGAGGCGCACCCCGACATCTTGGCCATGTGCCACGCCCACACGGTGTACGGAACAGCCTTCGCCTCGCTCGGCCAGCCACTGCTGCCCATCTCGCAAGACGCTGCGGCTTTTTTTGAAGACCATGTGGTCATTGGCGATGAGGCAGGGCAAGTGGCGGTCGAGGTCAAGGCCGGCCTGAAAGTGGCCGACTGGTTCAAGGGCGTGAAAGCAGCCATCCACCAAAACCACGGCCTGTTCACCGCCAGCCGCCACAGCATCGAGGCCGCCGCCTTCTGGTTCATGGCACTGGAGCGCTGCTGCCAGCAACAACTGGCCGTGATGGCCACAGGCCAAACCCCGCGCCTGGTGCCCTTAGACCGCGCCCGCTACAGCCGCGAACACGTCGGCAGCGACTACATCGGCTGGCTGCACTTCCAGACCATCTGGAACGACCTGGTGCGCACCGAGGCGGATTTGTTGGCGTGAGGGCCAAAAAGATAATCACCTAACAAGTCACCGCGCGTGGGGTGCACTCCACGAACGCACCCGGCTTTTAAAAAGTCCCTGCATACGACCCGCCATCGGCCAACACGTTCTGGCCCGTCATGTAAGCCGCGTGCTGGCTGCACAAGAAGGCGCAGATCGCACCAAACTCTTGCGGGTTGCCGTAGCGTCCAGCTGGGATTTGGGCTTGCTGGATCACGCGCAGCTCTTCCACCGTCTTGCCGGCTTTTTGCGCCATGGCGGGCAAGGTCGAGCGGATGCGGTCAGTGTCGAACTTGCCGGGCAGCAGGTTGTTGATGGTCACGCCTTTGGCCGCGATGGCGCTGCGCGATGTACCAGCCACAAAACCGGTCAGGCCGCTGCGGGCGCCATTGGACAATCCCAACACGTCGATGGGCGACTTCACCGAGCTGGAGGTGATGTTCACGATGCGGCCAAAGCCGCGTGCGGCCATACCATCCACTGTGGTCTTGATCAGCTCGATGGGCGTGAGCATGTTGGCGTCGATCGCCTTGATCCACGCCTCACGGTCCCAGTCTCGGAAGTCGCCGGGTGGTGGGCCGCCTGCGTTGGTGACCACGATGTCGTAATCCTTGCCAGGGCCACCTGCCACGTTCCAGATGGCTTCGCGTCCGGCTTCGGTGGTGATGTCCACCGCAACGCCAATCAGCTGCACCTTGCCACCTGTTTCGACGCGCAAGTCGTCCACGGCTTTGTTCAGCACCTCGGCGCCGCGTGCCACCATGACCACGTTCACGCCTTCCAAGGCCAAGGCCCGTGCGCATCCCCAGCCCAAGCCTTTGCTTGCGCCACCCACCAAAGCCCATTTGCCTGCAATGCCCAAGTCCATGTCAATCTCCTGATTTGATGTTGTGCGGCTTGCTGGCCGCGTTACGTTGTGCGGCCCACCGGCCGCGTGACCCAAAACACACCGCTCAAAACCAACACGGTCCCAGCGATGATCCACATGTTGAACGGTTCGTCCAAAATCCACACGCCCATAAGCAGCGTGAACATGGGGCCGATCATGCCCGTTTGAGCAGTCAGGCCTGGCCCAATGCGCTCAATGGCCATCATGACCAAAAGGACGGGCAGCACGGTACAGGCGGTGGCATTGAGCAGCGACAGCCACATCACGGGCTCGGGCACCACCGCCGTGGCCAAGGGCCGGAGCAGCACAAACTGCAACAAGCAAAACCCACAGGCCACCGAAGTGGCCAAGCCCGCCAAACGCAAAGAGCCCAAGCGCTGGACCAACTGTCCGCTGTAGGTCAAATAAAGGGCGTAAGTGGCCGCGCTCAAAAACACCAGCAAAGCGCCCCAAGCCGCGTGCGGCCCAGCAAAGCCCAGCTCATGCCCAAACACCAGCAACACCCCCGCGTAGCTGATGGCCATGGCCACGCCCTGGCGCTGGGTGATGCGCTTTTTAAACAAGACCCAACCGAACAGCAAGACCAGTGTGGGGTTTAGATAGAGGATCAATCGCTCCAAAGAGGCGCTGATGAACTCCAGGCCCCAAAAATCCAGAAAGCTCGAGAGGTAATAACCACAAAAACCAAGACCCAGCACGCCCAACATGTCTTGCCGAGTGAGCGGCGCTTTGCCCCGCCCGGCCCACCAAGCCATGAGCACAAACAAAGGCAGCGCCAACAGCATGCGCCACATGACCAGGGTGACCGCGTCCACACCATGCCGATACGCCAGCTTGACAATGATGGCCTTGCCGCTGAAGGCCATGGACCCAGCAGCCGCCAGCAACAGACCCATGGTCAGGTGCGGCGTGGGGCTGGGCACCATCAAAAGCCCACGGCTTGGCCGTCACGGCGCGGGTCACTGGCCACTTGGTAGCCTTGCACAGCCGGGTCGCCCATGCGCCAAATGAATTGGCCGGCCCCAAAGTCCTGGTAGGAGTCATTGATGATGTCGAGCTGGTGACCACGGGCGATCAGCTCTTGCACCGTGTCGCCGTTCATCGCGGCTTCAACGTTGATGTTCAGGCCGGTGTTGAAGCGCCAGCGCGGGGCATCACACGCCGCTTGTGGGTTCTGGCCGTAGTCGAGCATGCGCACCAAGGTTTGCATGTGGCCCTGGGGCTGCATGTTGCCGCCCATCACGCCGTAGCTCATGACCGGTTGGCCGTCTTGGGTGACAAAGGCCGGGATGATGGTCTGGAAGGGGCGCTTGCCCGGCAACACCAAATTGGCGGGGTTTTGGCCCTGCAGGTCGGTGCTGAAACCATGGCCACGGTTTTGCAAGCTGATGCCATAAGTCGGCTCGACCACGCCCGAGCCAAAGCCCATGTAGTTGCTCTGGATGAAGCTGATCATCATGCCGTTTTCATCGGCAGCCGTGAGGTAAATCGTGCCGCCCTTGACCGGGTTGCCCGCCTTGAAGTCTTGGGCCTTTTTCATGTCGATCAGCTTGGAGCGGCTGGCCAAATAGGCCGGGTCCAGCATCTGCTCGGGCGGCAACTCCATGAAGCGCGGATCGGCCACGTAGCGGTAGGTATCGGCAAAGGCGAGTTTCATCGCCTCGATCTGCAGGTGCTGCGAATCGGCGCTGTCCACCTTGTGGCTGGCCAGGTCGAAGTTGGACAAGATGCCCAATGCGATGAGCGCGGCGATGCCCTGGCCATTGGGCGGGATCTCGTGCAGGGTGTAACCCCGGTAGTCTTGCGCCATGGGTTTGACCCACTCGGGCTTGAAATCGGCCAAGTCTTTGGCGGTGATGCTGCCACCATGGTCCTTGGCAAACTTTTCAATGGCTTCGGCAATCTCGCCGCCATACAGCGCCTGGCCTTTGGTGGCGGCAATGGCCCGAAGGCCCCGCGCCGCATTTTTGAACTGGAACAACTCGCCCACCTGCGGCGCACGGCCCCAGGGCAAAAAGCTTGCTGCAAAACCGGGCTGCGACTGCAGCTCAGGCGTGGCCGCAGACCACTTTTGCTGCACCACCACAGGAATCAAATAACCGCGCTCGGCCACCTCAATGGCGGGCTCCAGCAAGTCGGCAAAATTCAGCTTGCCAAAGCGCTCGCTCAAGGCCACCCATCCGGCCACCGCACCGGGCACGGTGACCGAGTCAAAACCGCGTTTGGGCGGTGTTTTGGCCTCTGCACCGTATTTGCGGTGAAAGTACTCGGGCGTCCAGGTGGCGGGCGCGGGGCCGGATGAGTTAAGGCCGTGCAGCGCTTTGCCGTCCCAAAGGATAGCGAAAGCGTCCGAGCCCAAACCGCAGCTCACCGGCTCGGTCAGGGTGATCACAGCGGCAGCGGCAATGGCAGCATCCACCGCATTGCCGCCCTTGAGCATCATGCGCAAGCCCGCTTGCGCGGCCAGCGGGTGCGAGGTAGAGACCACATTGCGCGCAAACAGCGGCAAGCGGGTGCTGGTGTAGGGGAATTGGTAGTCGAAGTTCATGTCATTCCAGGGTGATCTTGCGCTCGATGATGATCTTTTTCCACTTGGCCGATTCACTGGCCAGCGTGGTGGTGAACTGGGCGGGTGTGCCACCCACCGGCTCGATGCCAAAGCGCAAAAGTTTGTCCATCACCTCAGGGTCTTTGAGGACTTGGTTGGCGACGGTGTTGATGCGCATGACCACCTCGGCGGGCAGGTTTTTGGGGCCAAAAAAACCAAACCATGTGTTGGACTCGTAGCCAGGCAAAACATCGGCAATGGCGGGAATGCCCGGGGCGAGCGCCGTGGGCTTGAGGGTGGTCACACCCAAAGCACGCAAACGGCCGTCGCGCACATGCGGCATGCCCGTAGGCAGGCTGTCAAACAGCACATCCACTTTGCCGGAAATCAGGTCGGGGATGGCCAGCGCCGTGCCCTTGTAGGGGATGTGCACCACAAACACATCGGCCTGCGCCTTGAACAGCTCAGCCGACAGCTGCACGATGGTGCCGGGGCCACTCGATGCGTAGTTCAGGCGGCCTGGGTTTTTCTTGGCGTACTCCACCCATTCCTTGACGGTTTTGGCGGGCGAGTTATTAGGCACCAGCATGATGCTCGGCGCATTGCCCAAATGGGCAATGGGCGTGAAGTCGCGCACCGCGTCGTAGGGCATGCGCGGGTTCAGGTTGGGACCAATTGAGTGCGTGCTGGAGGTGGACAGCAGCAAGGTGTAGCCATCGGGCTGGGCCTTGGCGGCCAGGTCCGAGCCCAAGGTGCCGCCAGCGCCGGGGCGGTTTTCGACCACCAGGGGCTGGCCCAGTTTTTCGCTGATTTTTTGCGACAAGGTGCGGGCAAACAAATCGGTCGCGCCACCTGCCGGAAAGGGCACGATCAGGCGCACGGCTTTGCTGGGGTAGCCCTGTGCCTGAGCCAGGCCCAAGCCGGCCACAGCCAAAGTGGCAGCGCACAGGCCACTCAGAAGGTGTCGTTTTTTCATCATGATTTTCCTAAGCCAGATCAGGCGTCAAATAAAAAAATCCATTGTCTCAGACGGTATGGGCCGCTGCTGCACCCAAGTGACAAGGCCGCGGCCTGCGCATGCGCAAGCACCCCAAACGACAACGGCCTCCAAAGAAGCCGTTGCAGGGGGGCATCAAAGCCTCGTCACTCCTCGACGAAGGCTTCTTCGCGTTTGGACTTGATGGATGGCAAGGTCACGATGATCAAAAGCAGCACCGCCAACGCCAGCAAAGTGGCCGACAGGGGGCGCGTGACGAACACGCTCCAGTCGCCGCGCGACAGCAGCATTGCACGGCGCAGGTTCTCTTCCATCATCGGGCCCAAAATCAAGCCCAGCAGCAAGGGCGCAGGCTCCATGCCCAGTTTGATGAACAAATAACCCACAATGCCAAACAGGCCCACCATCCAGATGTCCCAAGTGTTGTTGTTGGTCGAGTACACACCAATGGCGCAGAACAACACAATGGCCGGGAACAACCACCGGTAAGGCACAGTGAGGAACTTGATCCAAATGCCAATCAAGGGCAGGTTCAAGATGATCAGCATGGCGTTGCCGATCCACATCGAGGCGATCAGGCCCCAGAACAACTCGGGATTGCTGGTCATCACCTGAGGGCCAGGCTGGATGTTGTGGATGGTCATGGCACCCACCATCAAAGCCATCACAGCGTTGGGCGGAATGCCCAGTGTGAGCAAGGGAATGAAGGAGGTTTGTGATCCGGCGTTGTTGGCCGACTCGGGCGCTGCCACACCACGGATGTTGCCTTGACCGAAGGGCACTTCACCCGGCTTGAGCTTGGTTTTCTTCTCGATGGTGTAGGCCGCAAATGCCGACAAAGTGGCACCACCACCGGGCAAGATGCCCAGCGCAGCGCCCAAGGCCGTGCCACGCAACACGGCAGGGATCATGTTTTTGAAGTCTTCCTTGGAGGGCATCAAGCCATCGACTTTTTTGGCGAACACTTCGCGCTCTTCGTCGGGTTTGCCCAAGTTGGAGATGATCTCGCCATAACCGAACACGCCCATGGCGATCACAATGAATCCCAAACCGTCGGTCAATTCTGGGATGTCAAAGCTGTACCGCGCCACACCCGAGTTCACGTCGGTGCCAATCAGGCCCAACAACAGACCCAAGATGATCATGCCCACGGCCTTGATGAGCGAACCCGAAGCCAGGACCACCGCACCAATCAAGCCCAAGACCATGAGCGAGAAATATTCAGCCGGACCAAACTTAAATGCCACCTCGGTCAGCGGCACCGCAAAACCCGCCAAAACCAAGGTGCCCACGCAACCGGCAAAGAAAGAGCCCAAACCAGCCGCCGCCAAAGCGGGACCAGCCCGGCCTTTGCGGGCCATCTGGTAACCGTCAATCATGGTCACCACCGACGAGGCTTCACCGGGCAAGTTGACCAAAATCGCAGTGGTCGAACCACCGTATTGCGCACCGTAGTAAATACCGGCCAGCATGATCAAAGCCGCGATGGGCGGCAATGCGTAAGTGGCGGGCAACAGCATGGCAATGGTGGCCACAGGGCCCACACCGGGCAAGACCCCGATCAGCGTGCCCAAAAGGCAGCCGATGAACGCGTAAATCAGGTTCTGGAAGGTGAAGGCCACCCCAAAACCAAGCGCCAGGTTGTCAAAAAGTTCCATGGATGTTTTCTCCTCAACCTGTGATGAAAGATGGCCAGACCGGGAACTGCAGGTTCAGCAGTTTGATGAAGCTAAGGTAGCTGATGGCGGACAAAATGGTGGCCAAAATCAGGGACTCCTTGATGCTGGATTCATTGCCTGCTTTGCTGACCACAAAAGTGACGCCGTAAATGGCCACAATCAAACCCATGCCGGGGATGCCGAACTTTGGCAAACCGCTGAGCAGCACGCCAAACAACAAGTTGCCGGCGATGATGTAGAACAATGGCTTCCAAGCCCATTTGCCAATCTTGTCGCCATCGGCGGTTTCCACCACCAGAGCCTTGAAAATGATGTACAGCCCAATCAGACACAACAGCACGCCCAGCATCAGGGGGAAATAGCCTGGCCCCATGCGGGCAGCCGTGCCAAGGCTGTAGTTGGTGGCACCAATGGCAAAGGCCCCACCCACGGACGCGTAAAGCAGTCCTGCAAAAAAGTCTTTTTGACTCTTGATTTTCACGCGATATCTCCTCTGATTTGAGTTGGGCTCATTTTGCGTGAAACTGACGACTTCAAGGATGTGGGTTACACCTATGTCCCTGCCGCGACGAAGCCATGGTTAACCCTGATATCCTGCCGGGCAAGTTGAGTCAAAAGCGCAACATTCATGCGCAAATGGGCTTGAAGACTTTGAGCCATTTTGTGGCAGGCAAGCCCCATGTGTCGTCGATGGCATTGGCCGTGCGCAACAAAGCGTCGTGTGAGGGCCGAATGGCCGTGCGCTGCGCCAGCACAATGGCGTTGCCCTCGCGTGTGGGCTTGAAAGCCCAGACCGCGTCTTCGCCAAAGGCGGCGCAAATTTTTTCCACACTCTCGGCATAACTCGATGAGCGGCCAAACAGGTTCACCGTCATGCAGCCTTGTTGGCTGAGCAGTTCGCGGCAATGGCGGTAAAAGTCGGGCGTGTCCAGCACCGGGGCGGCAGCTTCTTCGTCGTACAGGTCCACTTGCAGCGCATCCACGGTGCCGCGCCATTCGTCTTTCTGGATTTCGAGCGACGCATCGGCCAGCACCACACGCAAGCGCTCGTCGTCAGGCGGCAGGCGAAACCAGCCGCGGCAAGCGTGCAGCACACCGGGGTTCAGCTCCACCGCTGTGCAGGTCATTTGGAGTTTCTTGTAGCAAAACTTGGTGATGGTGCCCGCGCCCAGACCCAATTGCATGGCGTGAGCGCCCTTGACTTCGCTGAGCGGGAAAAACAGCAGCCATCCGAACATGCGCTGCACATATTCCAGCTCGATGTCAAAAGGTCGGTCAAGAAACATCGAGCCCTGAATCCACTCGGTGCCCAGGTGCAGGTAACGGATCTTGCCGTCTTCTGAAAAATTGACTTCGGGCAGTTCGATGCTGGTGGAAGAGGATTTTTTTCGGGTCATGGGGCGTGATGGTACAGAGCGGCCATCCGGGGCAGCACACGGCAGGCGTTGGCGGTACTGGCGGCTGCCAGTTCGGTGAGCGACACCCCTCTGAGTTCGGTCAAGATCTGCGCGATACGCGGCAACTCAGCGGGGCTGTTGCGGCCCTGCTTGGCGCCCAGCGCCCGCTGCTCGGCGGTTTGGTAGAGCCATTGCGGCGGGATGTCTGGCGCATCGGTCTCCAGCACCAAGGCGCTCAAGGGCAGCTCGCAGGCCAGACGGCGCAGCTGCAGGGAGCGCTCATATGTCAAGGTACCGCCAAAGCCCAGCGCAAAACCCATGTCCACAAAGGCCAGCGCCTGTTGGCTGCTGCCGTTGAAGGCGTGCGCAATGCCTGAGGTGATGCAGCACTGGCGCAAGCCTTTGAGCAGGAGGTCGGCCGAGCGGCGCACATGCAAGATCACGGGCAGGTCGTGCTTTTGCGCGAGTTTGAGTTGCGCGGTGTAAAACCACCATTGCCGCTCACGCATGTCGGGCGTGCACAGCTCGGGCACAAAAAAGTCCAGCCCAATCTCACCCACGGCCACGAGGCGCGGGTCATCGCGACGCGCGGTCAGTGCAAGGTCCAGCGCCAGCAGGTCCGCCTCTTGGGCTTGGGGCACATACAAAGGGTGAATGCCCATGGCGTATGCGTCGCCATGCCGTTCGGCCAAGTGCGCGACTTGGGTCCAGTGGGCGGCGTGCACCGCCGGGATCACGCAGCGCGTCACACCCGCGGCGCGGGCCACCTCGCGCACCGCGTCGCGGTCGGCGTCGAACTCGGCCGCGTCCAGGTGACAGTGCGTGTCGATCCACATGGGACGAATTCAAACCGGCGCTTGCAGCACGCCTTTGACCAAATGCAACTGCCGATCGCAACGCACGGCCAAGGCCTGATCGTGTGTGACCACCACAAAGGCGGTGCCGCGCTCGCGGGCCAATCGCAGCATCAGCGCAAACACACCGTCCGCCGTTTCGCGGTCCAGGTTGCCCGTGGGCTCGTCGGCCATCACGCAGGCTGGGTCATTCACCAAGGCGCGGGCCAGGGCCACACGCTGGCGCTCGCCGCCCGACAATTCCGAGGGGCGGTGGTGCAGGCGCTCGCCCAAGCCCACACGCTGCAACCAAGCCGTTGCCACCGCAGCCGCTTCGGCGCGGTCTTGGCGGCGAATCCACAACGGCATGGCCACGTTGTCCAAGGCACTGAACTCGGGCAGCAGGTGGTGAAATTGGTAGACAAAGCCCAAATAACGGTTGCGCCACTGGCCTTGCTCGGCCGCACTCAGGGCCGACAGCAACTGGCCCTTCAATTGCACCGAGCCTTGGCTGGGGGCGTCCAGCCCGCCCAGCAAATGCAGCAAGGTACTCTTGCCCGAGCCCGACGCGCCCACGATGGCCAGAGTCTCCCCTGCTTGCACCTGCAGGTCCACGCCTTGCAGCACCGTCACGTCCAAACGCCCTTCAAAGAAGCGCTTGGTCAGTCCTTGGGCCTGCAGCACCACCTGGGTTTTCATGTCATTCATAGCGCAGCGCCTCCGCCGGGTTCACCTGACTGGCACGCCAGCTGGGGTAGAGCGTGGCCACAAAAGCCAAGACCAAAGAAATGATGGCCACGGGCAAGATGTCACTGGCCAACGGCTCGCTGGGCATGCGGCTGATCAGGTAAATGTCACGCGGCAAAAAGCTGGCGTTGAACAGGGACTCCAGCGCGGGCACGATCACATCGATGTTGAAGGCCACCAGCAGCCCAAACACCAAGCCGCTCATCGTGCCGATCACCCCCACCGTGGCGCCCTGCACCACAAAAATGCCCATGATGCTGCGCGGGCTGGCACCCAAGGTGCGCAAGATCGCAATGTCGGCGCGTTTGTCGGTCACGGTCATCACCAGGGTGCTGACCAGATTGAAAGCCGCCACCGCCACGATGAGCGTGAGGATGATGAACATCATGGTTTTTTCGACCTGCACCGCAGCAAACCAGGTTTTGTTCTGCTGCGTCCAGTCGCGCACAAAAAACTGCGGCCCCAAGTCGAGCTGCAGGTCTCTGGCCACCTCACGCGCTTGGTGCAGGTCGCGCAATTTCAGGCGCACGCCGCTCGGGCCTTCTAGCCGGAACATGCGGGCGGCGTCCTCCACATGCATCAGTGCCAGCGCCGAGTCGTAATCGTAGTGGCCCGACGAAAAGGTGCCCACCACGCCCATTTGCTTCATGCGCGGCACCACCCCCGCGGGCGTGACCTGGCCAGACGGCGAAACCAAGGTCACTGGGTCGCCGCTTTGCAGATACAGGTTGTTGGCCAGATCGCGGCCCAGCACCAAGCTGAACTCGTCCGGCTGCAGTCGCTGCAGCACCCCGGCTTGGGTGTCGGTCGACAAATCACTGACCTCGGGCTCCAGCGCCGGGTCGATGCCACGCACCAAAACCCCCTTCATGTCCTCGCCCCGCGCCAGCAAGGCCTGCGCGGTGATGAAGGGGGCTGCACCCAACACCTGTGGGTTGGCCTTCAAGCGGGCCAGTAATGCAGGCAAATCGGCCACAGCCGCACCGTCGGCCGCATAGACCTCGATGTGCGAGACCACGCCCAGCATGCGGTCGCGCACCTCTTTTTGGAAGCCGTTCATCACGCTCAGCACGATGATAAGCGCCGCCACCCCTAGGCCAATGCCCATCATGGACACCCCCGAAATGAAGGAAATGAAGCCATTGCGCCGGGTGGCGCGGCCTGCACGCGTGTAGCGCCAGCCCAGCACCAGCTCATAGGGGAAGTTTTTGAAAAAAGACATAGGCCCGTATTGTGCAGTGCGACCCCGGCTGCTGCCACAATCACCGCCCATGCACCTGATCATTCCCTATGCGGCCAGCCACGCCCTCACCGGCCCCGAGGTCTGGGCCGGTTGGCAGCTGCCCCATCTGCAAGCCCTGCTGAGCCTGCTGCAGCGCCAGCAAATACTGCAAGACCTCGGCCCCGCAGCGCTGCACCTGCCGCACGAGCGCCTGCAAGCCAAGGCCCTGGGCTGGCCAGTAGACGACCCCACCTTGCCCTGGGCTGCGTGGCACCAAGCGGAACAAGGCCAGGCCAGCATCGCACCCCAGGCCTGGATGACGCCCTGCCATTGGCAAGTTGGCATGGACCAGGTGGTGATGGCCGACCCCGCGCATTTGCATTTGAGCGACGAAGAATCGCAACAACTGCTGCACGCCATGCAACCGTTTTTACAAGAAGACGGCTTGCAGGTGACTTGGCACAGCGCTTTGCTTTGGCACGCCCAAGGGCCGCTGCTGGCCGACCTGCCCACCGCCTCGCTCGACCGGGTGATTGGCCAGAACGTGAAAGACTGGATGCCCCAGCACCCTGCCGCTCGGCCATTGCAGCGCCTGCAAAGCGAGATGCAGATGCTGCTCTACAACCACCCGGTGAACGACGCCCGCGAAGCCCGCAGGCAGCACACCATCAACGCCTTTTGGCTGCACGGCGCGGGCAGGCTGCCAGCTGCTGCCTCACCCATGACCGGGGCGGTGACCGTGCCGGACGCCCTCCGGTCCAGCGCTTTGCATGGGGATGTACAAGCTTGGCAGCAAGCTTGGCAGCGACTCGATGCCACGGCCGTGGCCGACTTGCTGCAACACGTCAAAGCCACCGGCCAAGGCCAACTCAGCCTGTGCAGCGAACACATCGCCCACACCTACACGGCAGCGCCTGCCGCCTGGCACCAGCGCATCCGGCGGCTGTTCACACAACCTTCTCCAGCATCGGCCTTGCAAGCCCTCATCACCTCCTGATATCCCTGAATCACGCCATGAATTTGCTCACCCGAGATGTGCCCCCTCGCAGCGCCTGGGCGCTGGAACAAGCGGGCGTCCACCCCCTGCTGGCCCGCCTGTATGCGGCCCGTGGCGTGTTGTCCAAAGACGAACTCGACGACGCGCTGAACCTGTTGCTACCCCCGGCGGGCATGTTGGGCACGCAACAAGCGGCCAAGCTGCTGGCCGATGCCATGGCGCAAAACAAGCGCCTGTGCATCGTGGCCGATTACGACTGCGACGGCGCGACCGCTTGTGCCGTGGGTGTGCGTGGCTTGCGCATGTTGGGTGCAAAAAACGTGAGCTACTTGGTACCCGACCGCGTGGTCGATGGTTACGGCCTGACCCCACCCATTGCCGAGCGCGTGCACGCGCAAGGCGCAGATGTGCTCATCACCGTGGACAACGGCATCGCCAGCGTGGCGGGCGTGCAAGCCGCGCAAGCCTTGGGCCTGCAAGTGCTGGTGACCGACCACCATTTGCCAGGGAGTGAGTTGCCCACGGCCGAAGTCATCGTCAACCCCAACCAGCCCGGCTGCAGCTTCAGCAGCAAATCCATCGCGGGTGTGGGTGTGATGTTTTATGTGCTGCTGGCCCTGCGGGCCGAGTTGCGCCAGCGCGGCGTGTTTGACGCGAGCAACCAACCAAGGCTAGACGCGCTGCTGCCGCTGGTCGCTTTGGGCACGGTGGCCGATGTGGTCAAGCTCGACCCCAACAACCGCCGCTTGGTGGCGCAAGGCCTGCGCCGCGTGCGGGCCGGGGCCATGCCGCCCGGCATGGCAGCGCTGATGCGTGCGGCCAGCCGCGAAACTGCCAAGGCCACCACTTTTGACTTTGGCTTTGCCCTGGGCCCGCGCATCAACGCGGCAGGCCGCTTGGCGGACATGACACTGGGCATCGAGTGCTTGCTGACCGACGACGCAGGCCGCGCCGACGAACTGGCCCGGCAGCTGGATGCGATCAACCGCGAACGCCGCGTGATCGAGGGCGATATGCGCGAGATGGCGATGGAAATGGCCGAGTCGCTGTTTGACGAGGGCGACGAACCCCCGCCCGCCATATGTGTGTTTGACCCGGACTTTCACGAAGGCGTGGTGGGTATCGTGGCCTCGCGCATCAAGGACAAGCTGCACCGCCCCACCTTTGTGTTCGCGGCCAGCAGCGCCCCGGGCAAGGAGCATGAACTCAAAGGCTCTGGCCGGTCCATTGCGGGCTTTCATTTGCGCGACGCACTCGACTTGGTGGCCAAACGCGCCCCGGGCGTGCTGCTGCGTTTTGGCGGCCACGCCATGGCGGCGGGCTGCACGATCGCGGAAGAGCACTTGGATGTGTTTGAAGAAACCCTGAACCAGGTGGCCCTGGAATGGCTGGACGCGGCCACGCTGCAGCGCCGCTTGGAGACCGATGGACCCCTGCCCGCCGAGTACCGCCGGGTGGATTTGGTGGAGATGCTGCACCACGAAGTCTGGGGCCAAGGCTTTGCGCCGCCTGTGTTTTGCGAAGAGATCGAGATCGTGTCGCAACGCCTGGTGGGCGAGAAACACCTGTCGCTCAAGATGAAGCACCAAGGCCAGCCGGTGGACGGCATCTGGTTTGGCCGCACCGAACCTTTGCCCGCACGCGTCAAGCTGGCCTACAGGCTGGACGCCGACGAGTGGCAGGGGCAAAAGCGGGTGCGCTTTTTGGTGGAAGGCGCGGAGCTTTGAGCCCCTGCTGACTCAATGCTTGGTCGCGACCTTGCCCTGCAAGGCGTTGAGCACGGGCGCAGACACCAAGCCCGACACATCGCCGCCGAGCTTGGCGATTTCGCGCACCAAGGTGCTGCTGATGTGCTGCACATGGGCGCTGGTGTGCAAAAACACGGTGTCCACTTCCGGCGCCAAGTGGCGGTTCATGCCCGACATTTGTGTTTCGTAGTCGTAATCGGTCACCGAGCGCAGGCCGCGCACGATCACCTGCGCGTTTTGCGCCCGCACAAATTCCACGATTAAACCGTCAAAAGGCAAGGCCCTGACGTTCGGGCAACCGGCCAGCGCGGTTTGCGCCAAGGCCACGCGCTCGTCCAGACTGAACAAGGTTTTTTTGTGGTGCGCCACGGCCACCGCGATGATGACCTGGTCAAACATCTGCGCGGCGCGGCGGATCGCGTCCTCGTGCCCCAAGGTCAAGGGGTCAAAGGTGCCGGAATACACAGCGATCACAGGAGTGTCAGCAGATCGGCTCATGGTGAGTCTCCTTCATCAGGGATGGCAATAGAGATGGGGGCAAATTCAGGGCTGACCCGTTGCAACAAATGCGCATGCGCCGCACCCGCCTTCAGGTGGCGCTCGCAGCTCAAACCCAGTGCACCCAAGGCCTCGGCAGGCCAGGCCACAGGCGCTTCCAGGTAAATCCAGCCGCCTACAGGCACGGCCCGGGTGGCCGCCTTCAGGGCCGGTTCAAACCAAGGGCCGTCAAAGGGCGGGTCGATGAAAACCAGATCCACGCTGCCCGCGGGCAAACGGCCCAAAGTGCTCACTGCGTCGCCGCGCTGCACACTCACCATGCTGGCTTTGAGGCGGGTGGCCTTGTCTTGCAAATCACGCACGAGCACCGCGTCTTGCTCGACCATCAGCACATGGGCCGCACCGCGCGATGCGGCCTCCAAGCCCAACACGCCCGTGCCCGCAAATGCGTCCACACAACGCCAGCCGCTCAGGTCTTGGCCCAGCCAGTTGAACAGGGTTTCGCGCACCCGGTCGGGTGTGGGCCGCAGGCCCGGCTTGTCCAGCACCTTCAAGCGCGTGCGCCGCCACTTTCCGCCGATGATGCGGATCTCATGCGAAGACAGACCTTTGGGCGCCGGGTTCTTGGGTTTTTTCTCGGCGGCATGACGGGCTGCGCCGGTCAGCGGGGGGTGTTTGGAAGGGGCGGAGGACATAGCTTGTGAGTGTAAAGGCCTGGGGTCGTCAAGCCCTTCAACCCATCCTGCCCCGGTTGATCAGGACTGGCCACCCACCACCACCGTCACCATGCGCTCAGGCTGCAGCACCCGGGCCATGGCGCGTTGCACATCGGCCGCGCTGACGCGCTCGATCTGCCGCGTCCAACCGCTCAAATAGTCCAGCGGCAACCGGTTCCAGGCGATGTTGGCCACGTTGTCCAGCAGCTTGCGGTTGCTGTCGATGCGCAGCGCAAAGCCGCCCACCAAGTTGGACTTGGCCCCGGTCAACTCGGATTCGGTTGGGCCCTGGCGGACAAAGTCTTGCACCACCTCTTGGGCCACGGCCACGGCTTGTTTGGCCTGGTCAGGTCGGGTTTGCAGCCCCACGGTGAAGGCCCCGGCGTGCAGGCCGGGCGAAAAATAGCTGTACACGCTGTAGCTGAGGCCGCGTTTCTCGCGCACCTGCTCCGTCAGGCGCGAGACAAAACCGCCGCCGCCCAAAATGTGGTTGCCCACCAGCAGGGCAAAGAAGTCAGGGTCGGTGCGCTTGTAGCCGGGCTGGCCGATCAGCACATGGGCCTGGGCCGAGTCAAAGGGCTGGTTCAGGCTTTGTGCGGCGGCCAGTGGAGCCACTTCGGGCACGGGCGGCAAGCTCGGGCAGCCTGACTCGCGGGGCCATTGGGCCAGCAGGCGCTGCACCATGTCATCGGCTTGAGCCCGGGTCAAAGCGCCCACCACACTGACTGTGGCGCGGCAAGCGCGCAGGGCCTGGGCGTGCAGATTTTTCAGGTCTTGCACACCGATGCGTCCAAGGGTCTCGGGCGTGGCGCGTTGACCATAGGGGTGCGAGCCATATACGGCTTGGGCAAAGCGGTGTTGCACCAGCGTGCCAGGCTTGGTGAGTGATTCACGGATGGAGGCACTGATGCGTTCGCGGTCGCGCAACCACAGGGCTTCGGGGAAAGCCGGGTGCGCCATTTGCCGCGCAGCCAGCGCCACAGCTTTGGCCAGCAAATCGGGGTAGCTCAGGCTGCGCAGGCCAAAGCTCATGCGGTCACCGCCGGCACTGGCGCCAAAGCTGGCCCCCAGGTCGGCCCAGGCTTCTCCGATCTGGTTTTCGTCCATGGCCTTAGGGTAAGGGCCTTGGCCCTGGGGGTCAGCACGGGTGCCGTTGGCCATTTGACCGGCCATGACCGAGGCCAGGCCCGCCTGCGCCGCCGGGTCACGGCGGCTGCCCGCGTCGATGTCGATCTGCACATCGACCATGGGAATGGCGTGGCTCTCGACCAAATACACCCGCGCACCGCTGGGCTGGGTCCAGTGCTGGATGGGCAAAGAAGCCTGCGCCCAGCTGGCTGCGGCCCAACAGGTTAGTGCCAAGGCCGTGCGCCGCCAAGCCAGAGCGTTCAAGGAAAGGAGCAGGAACATGGGGTGTGAAGCTTTCATGAAACGCTTTAGTGGCGTGCACCGGGCAAGGCGCGACGCGCCCGGGGCTGGCCCGACAAAGGCTGTGGCACCAAGGTGGCCACGGTGAGGTTGTCATCGCCAAAATACTTTTGCGCCACGGCCTGCACCTGGGCGGGCGTGACTTGTCTCAAGCGGGCGATCAGCTGCGCCCCGTAGTCTGGCGGCAAGCCCAGCGTCCAGGCCACGCCCAGCTCACGAGCTTGGTTAAAGACAGAGTCGAGTTTGTAGATTTCGCTGGCCACCCATTGGGTTTTGACGCGCTGCAATTCGGCCTCGTTCACACCCTCGGTGGCCACGCGCTGCACCTGGGCCCGCAAAGCAGCTTCGAGGGCTACAGGGCTTTGGCCTTTGGCGGGCACACCATCCAAATAGAAGAACTGTGGCCCACGGCCCATGAGGCCGTTGTAAGCACCCGCGCTGTCGGCGAGGCGGTTTTCGCCCTGCGTCAGGGCGCGGTCCAGACGGGCACCGCTGTAACCGTCAAGCACAGCCGCCAGCACCGTCAGGGCCAGGGCATCGTCGTGCTCAGGCGAGGTCGCGAGGCTCGCCAGTCGCGGCACCTTGAAGGCCAACGCTACATACGACTGCTCGGCCGGGGCTTTGAACTCGAAGCGGCGCAGGCCTTGCTGCACGGGCTCTTCGCGGGGTTTGCGATCAGGGACAGCACGGGTCGGGATGGTGCCGTAATACTTTTCAGCCAGTGCCTTGACCTGCAAGGGATCGACATCGCCGGCCACCACCACCACCGCATTGGCCGGGCTGTACCACTTGCGGTAGAAGTCGCGGGCGTCCTGCGCCGTCATGGCCTCCAAGTCGCTCATCCAGCCGACGATGGGGCGGCGGTAAGGGGATGCGGTCAAGGCGGAGGCAGAGAGCATTTCGTGCAACTGGGCGCGGGGGTTGTCGTCGGTGCGCAGGCGGCGCTCTTCTTTCACCACCTCCAGCTCTTTGGCAAATTCGGAATCGGGCCACTGGTTGTTGGCAAAGCGGTCCGACTCCAAGCGCATCACGGCTTCAAGTTGGTTTGACGGAATTTGCTGGTAGTAACCGGTGTAGTCCTTGGCGGTGAAGGCGTTTTCGCGCCCGCCCAAAGCGGCCACACGGCGCGAAAACTCGCCCGGTGCCAGCGTGGGCGTGCCCTTGAAGAGCATGTGCTCGAGCACATGGGCCACGCCACTGGTGCCGTCCACCTCGTCCATGGCGCCCACACGCAGCCACACCATGTGCACAGCGGTGGGCGCGCGGCGGTCGGGTTTGACCCACAAGGCCATGCCATTGGCCAAGGTGAAGGTGTGCACCTGGGCCACGCCGGCCGCTAAGGACTGGCTTGAAGTCTGGGGGTCCGCCTGGCCTTGTGGGGCCTGCGCCATGGCGCTGAAGCTGCTGGCCAACAGGGCTGTTGCCAGCGAGAGTCCCAAGAGAAAGTTCGGTTTCATAGAATGCATGATCCTTGAAATCCACGCCATGTTCAGTTTCTTCAAAAAAAAGTCCCCACCTGCTGAGGTCCCATCGGCTCCAGCGGCAGCCTCACCTGCTGCTTCACCCCCTGCTGCCCCCGCTGTTTCTGCACCCATGGCTGCGCAGGCAACCGCGCTTGCCAGCGCCCCCTCAGCGGCTGCACCGATCGCGGCTGAGGCAACGCCTGCCGCCCCCGCTGCCCGCCAAGGTTGGCTCGACCGTCTCAAAGCCGGATTGCGCAAGACCGGCTCGAGCATCACCACCGTTTTCACGGGCACACGCATCGATGACAAGCTCTATGAAGAGCTGGAAACCGCGCTCCTGGTGGCCGACACCGGGGTAAAAGCCACCGAGCATTTGCTGCAAGACCTCAAGCGCCGCGTGAAAGACAGCAAGGCCACCGACCCCTTGCAAGTCAAAACCATGCTGGCCGATGCCATCACCGACTTGCTGCAACCCCTGCAAAAACCGCTGAGTATTGGCGACCACCACCCCACCGTGATCATGGTGGCGGGCGTCAACGGCGCGGGCAAAACCACCTCGATTGGCAAACTGACCAAGCACCTGGCGGATGAAGGCCTGAGCGTGCTGCTGGCTGCGGCCGATACCTTCCGCGCCGCCGCCAAGGAGCAGCTCGCCGTTTGGGCCACCCGCAACACGGTCGAGATCATCAGCCAGCAAGGCGGAGACCCCGCCGCGGTGAGCTTTGACGCGGTGAGCGCTGGCCGTGCACGCGGGCGGGACGTGGTGCTGGTGGACACGGCAGGCCGTCTGCCCACCCAAACCCACCTGATGGAAGAGCTGAAAAAGATCAAGCGCGTGGTGCAAAAGGCCGATGGCACCGCCCCGCACGAGGTGCTCCTGGTGATCGACGGCAACACAGGACAAAACGCCTTGGCCCAGGTCAAAGCGTTTGACGACACGCTGGGCCTGACGGGCCTGATCGTGACCAAGCTGGATGGCACCGCCAAGGGTGGGGTGCTGTGCGCCATCGCCCGCGAAAAGCCGATTCCGGTGTATTTCATTGGCGTGGGCGAGAAGCTGGAAGACCTGGAAACCTTCAATGCCCGCGAGTTTTCACAGGCCCTTTTGAACTGAACTCCCCCGCTTGCACCGTTTCCCAGCGCACAGACCTGCTAACGCCCTGCCCGCAAAATTCGGGAAAACCCTGAAGCCAACTACCCCTTGATGCCGCCCTTTAGCACTCCTCCCCAGAGAGTGCTAATATTCAATCATTCTGAAAGAAGTTCTGGTATGAACATTCAAACTGGTTCCCCCGCCACAGCCCTCGCGCTGAGCAATCCCTGGGCGGTCGTGCCCTCGCTCGGCCATTTGGACGCCTATATCTCTGCGGTCAACCGCATGCCCATGCTCACCCTTGAGGAGGAGCAGGAAGCCGCCCGACAACTCAAGGCCAACGACGACTTGGAAGCCGCCCGCAAGCTGGTGCTCTCGCACCTGCGTCTGGTGGTGTCGGTGTCGCGCCAATACCTGGGCTACGGCCTGCCACACGGCGACCTGATCCAGGAAGGCAATGTGGGCCTGATGAAGGCGGTCAAGCGCTTCGACCCCGAGCAGGGCGTGCGTTTGGTGAGCTACGCGCTGCACTGGATCAAGGCCGAAATTCATGAGTACATCCTGAAAAACTGGCGCATGGTCAAGGTGGCCACCACCAAGGCCCAGCGCAAGCTGTTTTTCAACCTGCGCTCCATGAAGCAGGGCTACAAGTCCGACGCAGACGAAGGCACGCACCGTGACACCCTGACGTCCGACCAAGTGGACGCGATGGCGAACAGCCTGAACGTCAAGCGCGAGGAAGTGCGTGAGATGGAAATGCGCATGTCGGGCGGCGATGTGCTGCTGGACCCGGCCCCCTCGGACGACGGTGAGCAAGCCTTGGGCCCCATTGCCTACCTGGCCGATGTGAACCATGAGCCCAGCGCCATGATCGAAGCGCACCAGCGCGACGTGATGGCCAGCGATGGGCTGGCCAGTGCCTTGAGTGTGCTGGACGAGCGCAGCCGCCGCATTGTGGAAGAGCGCTGGCTCAAGGTGAAGGACAACGGCTCGGGCGGCATGACGCTGCACGACCTGGCCGACGAATACGGCGTGAGCGCCGAGCGCATCCGCCAGATCGAGGTGGCGGCCATGAAAAAAATGAAGAAGGCGCTGGTTGAGTTCGCTTGAAGCTTCGGAACAGCCATTGATTCGAATACCCGGTTTTGACCGGGTATTTTTTCGGCCGCTGTGCGCTAAAGTCAGTTTTTTTGATGGAGGTCATCATGACTGCTCACACTCCCGATGGTTTTTATCGTCGCCTTTTCGCCTGCGCGATAGGCGCTTCTTTGGCTTTAGGACTCACGCCTTCATGGGCAACACCTGCTGCCAGCACCCTGGCAGACAAATGGCCCACCCAAACCGTTCGCCTGGTGGTCGGTTTCCCCGCCGGCTCCAGCCCGGATCTGACGGCCCGCGCCTTGGCCGAACCGTTGGCCAAAGCGCTGGGGCACAACGTGATCGTGGAAAACAAGGTGGGCGCAGGCGGCAACATCGCTGCTGACTTCGTGGCCAAGTCCACCGACGGCCACACCCTGGGTCTGATGATCAACGGCAACATGACGATTGCCCGCATCCTGAACCCCAAGGTGCCTTATGACCCCCTCAAAGACCTCGCGCCCATCAGCCTGATCGGCAAAGCGCCTTTGGTGCTGACGGTTCCCGCGTCAGCACCCGGAGTGGCACCTGGCCAAACCGCAGCCGAATGGCTGAGCCAGGCCCAAAAGGCAGGTGACAAGCTCAGTTACGCATCGCCTGGCGTGGGCACCGTGGCGCATCTGGGCATGGAGTTGCTCAAAACCAAAGCCGGTATTGCGCCCGTGCATGTGCCCTACCCTGGCAACCCTCAAATCATCACCGCCATGCTCGGTGGTCAGGTGCAACTGGCTTTGTTGCCACCGGCCATGGCCGCCGCCCAAGTGCGCGGGGGCAAATTGCGGGCGATTGGCTCGACCAGTTCTGGTCGCAGCTCGGTGACCGCCGAAGTACCCAGCCTGAGCGAGATCGGTGTAAAGGATTACCAGCTGGAAATCTGGAACGCCGTGGCTGCACCCTCTTCGATGCCAGCGGCCGTGGCCAGCAAGTTGTCGGCCATGGTCAGCGACATCGTGCGTGCGCCCGAGATGCGTGCGCGTTTGTTCCAGCAAGGCTGGCAAGTGGTGGGCTCATCGCCTGAAGGCTTGCGCAACCGGATTGAATCCGACACCCAAGCGCTGGGGAACATCATCCGCAGCCAGAAAATCGGGGTGAATTGAAAGGCCAGAATCGGGCCTTGAAGCGGCGTGAACAACTCCGGGCCTTGCGTGCCCGGACTCACTTGCCGCTGAGCAAAATCTTCACGTCGGCGGCCAGCGCCTCGGCACCGCTGGCATGGCGGTTGTACAGGCGGATGCGTCCCTGCGGGTCAAAGGTGAAGCTGCCCGCCGAGTGATCCAGGGTGTAGCTGGTGGGGGTTTTGCCCTCGACCTTTTTGTAATAGATCTTGAAGTCCTTGGTCACCTTGGGCAGTTGCTCGGCCGTGGGGCGCAAGGCCACGAAGTCCGGCCCAAAATTGGCCATATAGGCCTTGAGCAATTCAGGGGTGTCGCGCTCGGGGTCTACCGTGATGAAAACACCTTGCAGCTTGACGCCATCGGCGCCCAAGAGTTGTTTGGCCTGCGCCATTTCCTGCAATGCGGTGGGGCAGACATCGGGGCATTGGGTGAAACCAAAAAACACCACCACGGCTTTGCCGGCAAAGTCCTTGAGGGTGCGCACCTGACCGTCTTGGTCACTCAGCTCCCAGCCTTGGGCGTAGTCGGCGCCGGTGATGTCGACACCCCGAAAAGACGGCTTGTCTTGGCCACAAGCACTCAAGCCCCACACCGCACCCGCCAAACCCAAGGCCAAAGCTGCTCTCGTCCAATCTCTGTGTTGCAACATGCCTTGGGCCTCAAAAAATATAGTGATCAAGCAGCAAAGCGGCGAACAAGGCGCTCAGGTGGATCAAGGAAAAACGGAAAGTCTTGCGGGCGAGTTCGTCCGAGTATTCGCGGTACAAAGCCACCGCGTAGCCGATGAAGCCGATGCTGAGCACCACCGCAGCAGCCAAATAGAGCCAAGAACTCATGCCATAGACAAAGGGCATCAGGCACGAAGCCATCAGCACCAAGGTGTAGAGCAGAATTTGCAAGCGCGTGAATTCATTGCCGTGTGTCACGGGCAACATGGGCAGGCCCGACTTGCGGTAGTCCTCAACCCGGTAGAGCGCCAGCGCCCAGAAGTGCGGTGGTGTCCACAGGAAAATGATCAGGAACAAGATCAAGGCTTCCGGCCCGACCTGACCGGTCATGGCGGCCCAGCCCAGCACGGGCGGCATGGCTCCACTGGCCCCGCCGATCACGATGTTCTGGGGCGTGAGTGGCTTCAAGATCACGGTGTAGATGATGGCGTAGCCCACAAAGGTGGCAAAGGTGAGCCACATGGTCAGCGGGTTGACCAGCACATAGAGCACGGCCGAACCCAAGGCGCAGAGCACGGCTGAAAACAGCAAGGCCTGTTGGTCACTGAGCTCCCCTTTGGCGGTGGGCCGCCAAGCGGTGCGCTTCATTTTGGCGTCGATGGTTTTTTCGACCAGGCAATTGAAGGCCGCCGCCGCGCCCGCCACCAGCCAAATGCCAATGCAAGCCCACAGGCCCAGCTTCAGCTCAGCCAGGCTAGGCACGCCAGGCACGGCCAGCACCATGCCGATCAGGGCACAAAAAACAATGAGTTGAACCACGCGCGGTTTGGTCAGTGCGTAGTACTGTTGCCAGGCATTCAGGGGCAAACGGGCGGTGACGACGGTCATGCGGCAAGCTTTTCGGATAGGGGAGTAGGCCCTGAATTATCAGCCCGGCTGACACTCAAGGCCCAGGTCAAGGTCAAGGCCATGGCAGCGGCACCACCCGTGTGCATCACAGCCGCCAACAAAGGCCAGCCCAGCACCACATTGCTCAGACCGGTGACAAACTGCAAAGCGCTCAGGCCCAGCAAGCAATGGCCCGCCACGGCCAAGCCGGGCTGATGGCGCAAACGCCAGCCCAGCCACAGCAGTACCGCCAAAACCAGCCAAGCCGCCGAACGGTGAACATAGTGGATGGACACCAGCGATGCAAAAGGCAACAGTTCGCCTGTCGGGGTGTAACCCAGTTCACGCCAGACGCTGAAGCCTTGCCAATTCATCTCGGGCACCCACTGGCCGTGGCAAGTAGGAAAGTCGGGGCAAGCCAACACCGCGTAATTGGTGCTGACCCAGCCCCCCAAGGCAATTTGCACACACAGCAACACAAAGCCCGCCCATAAACCAAGGCGCAACACCGAAGGCAAGGGCCGCGAACCCGCGCCGTCATAGCGCACGGCTTGTGCCATCAACAAAACCAACAAACCAATGCCGCCCATCAGGTGCAAGGTGACGATGGCCGGAAACAGTTTCATGGTCACCGTGAGGGCCCCAAAAGCCCCTTGCATACAGACCCACACCAAGGTCAAGGTGGGCAACCAGGGGCTCACCTCCCGGCTCTGTCGGCGCAGCCACCAGGTCATGGCTGCCAAGGTCAAAATCAACACCCCCACCCCAGTGGCCAGGTAACGGTGAATCATTTCGATCCAGGCTTTGCTCTTGGTCACAGGCCCAGTGGGCATGGCCGTCTCGGCCGCCTTGATTTCGGCTTTGGCGCCTATCGGCGTGGCGCTGCCGTAGCAACCTGGCCAATCCGGACATCCCAAGCCGGAATCGGTCAGCCGCGTGAAGGCCCCAAAAAGCACCAAGTCGAAGGTCAAAAATAAGGTGATCAAGGTCAAGGCCTTGAGCCGGCCAGAGGGCGATGCCCTGCGTTGCTGCCAAAGCCACCAGCCCAAAGGCAAGGCCGCCACGGCCAGGCCCACGGCCATCAGCTCAAGGATGGGCTCGAGGTTGTACAGGTCCACTTCGGTCATGGCTCAGCGTCCCGCCTGGTCCCAAGACGATGAGGCTTTGAGCAAGCGTTCCAAGTCGCGTTTGGCCTTGGAGGCGCCAGGCACGTCCATGTTGGCCGGGAAACGCATCATGAAGTTGCCCATGGGGTCGACCACATACAAGTGGTCTTGCAACTGCTGACCTGGTGCAGGGCTGATCCAACTTTGTACTGTGGCCGCGTCCAAGCGCAGCACATGCGCCATGTGCAAAGCAGGCAAGAGTCCGGAATCTACAGGAGCTTCATCATTGACCAACCAGACGCGGTCGAGGCGGTCCTTTTCGCGACCCAAAATTTCGCGCAGCTGACGCTGAAAATACAGGTTTTGCTGGCAGCGCTCATCACAAGCCCCCGAAGCCACCGTCACCAACAACCATTGGCCTTTGAGGCTGGCCAGTGTGACCGGTTCGCCCTGCAGGTTTTTGGCGCTGACTTGGGGCATGTCTTTTTGTGGCTGGATCAGCTCACCATAGACACGACGGCCTTCCGGCCGGATCACGTAGTAGGTGAAGTAAGAGGCAATGACCGGCGAAGCACAGACCAACAGCATGGCGATCATCTTCCAGCGGCCCATGCGGGTGCGCTGCGCATCGGCCTGCACCACGGTCGCTGGGCTGGGCATGTCGTGCACCGTCATGGCCAGGGGGCTGTCAGGCAGGTCGTTTTTGGCGGCGGGGTTGGACAATTTGGAACCAGACATAAAGTAAAGCGATCAGGCCACTCAGGCCAAACCATTGAAAAGCGTAACCGTAGTGCTTATCGACACCACTGGCCACCACGGGCCATTCGCGCAGCAGGCCCTCAGAGGGGCCACCCGACTGCAGCAAGGTGACCTCGAGCACCTTCAAACCTGTTTCATTTCGGTAAGCGGTCAACTCCAGATTTTGCCGTATCGGCCCTGTCTCAGCGCCTCCGAAGTCGTAGAGCCTTGAAGGCCATGGGGCCAAATGACCTTGAACTTGGACGAGTTCTGATGGTGTCTGAACGGGGGGCAATGCGGCCCGATCTGTGAAAGAGCGTTGCGCCCAGCCCCGTTGAACCACCAAGATCTCACCAGTTTCTTCAATCTGCAAGGGCGTGAGCACAAAAAACCCTGGTTTAGCGTTCATTTGGCGATTGTCCAAGTGCACCGTGTGCATGGGCAGCCAGCGGCCCGACACAACCATGCGGCGATGAATCAGGTCGCTGTTTTGCGCAGAGGACGTTTCACCGTATCGAAGGGTTCGACCATCCAACGCTTCTTTCTCAGCTTGCTGAGTTCGGGCGTCCTGCAACGTATTTTTTTCACTGGCACGACCCAACTGCCATTGACCCAAGGAAAAGGTGATGGTCACCCCCACAACAGCCGTTGCCAACAGCAGCCATCTTCTCCAGTGGAGGGACTTTTCAGACATTGGATAATGTCCTTATGAAAATTCTTGTTGCAATTGCGTTTATTGCCATTTTGGTCAGTTTGGGCTCAGCCCTGATGTACATGATGCGAGGCAATGCGCCGCCTGTCGAAGGCCAAACACCCAAAAAAGGCAATATGGCCACCGCCCTCGCTTTCCGTGTGGGTCTGTCCATCGTCCTCTTCATCTGTGTCCTCTTGGCTTGGAAAATGGGCTGGATTCAACCCACTGGCATACCGCCCGGCGCTTGAGTCATTTCTCGCAGCACCATTTCTTGCTTTGTTTTTGGGGCAAGCCGTCATCCCTAACAAGTCCTACCCCAACAAAAAAGCGCCCAAGGGCGCTTTTTTGTTCTACCGACGACAGGTTTACATCCAGTAAACCAGGATGTACAGACCCAACCACACCACGTCCACAAAGTGCCAATACCAAGCAGCACCCTCGAAGCCGAAGTGACGGTCTTGGGTGAAGTGGCCTTTTTGCAAACGCAAGGTGATGAACAGGAGCATCAACATGCCCACAAAGACATGGAAGCCGTGGAAACCGGTCAGCATGTAGAAGGTGGAGCCGTAGATACCCGAAGACAATTTCAGGTTCAAGTCACCCCAAGCGTGGGCGTATTCGTAACCCTGAACAAACAGGAAAACCAAGCCCAAAATCACGGTCATCCACATGAACTTGATGGTTTTGCTGCGATTGCCCTCTTGCAAAGCATGGTGCGCAATGGTCAAGGTCACACCAGAGGTCAACAGCAAAGCGGTGTTGATGGTGGGCAACCAGAAGGGTCCCATGGTTTGGAAGGGTTCCACAATGCCAGCAGGTGAAGTCGTTGCACCGGCCACCATACTTGGCCAAGCGGCTTTGAAGTCCGGCCAAAGCAAAGCGTTTTCCAGACTGCCCAAAGCCGGAATGGAGTGCGAACGGGCCCACCACAATGCGGTAAAGAAGGCGCCAAAGAACATCACCTCCGAGAAGATGAACCAGGTCATGCTCCAGCGATAGGACAGATCAATCTTGCGACCATACATGCCGCTTTCACTTTCGTGTATGGCTTCAGAGAACCACTGATACAAAACAACCAACCACCATGCCAAGCCAAAGAACAGGCAATACATGCCCCATTCCGCGCCATTGATCCACTGTCCTGCGCCCAGGATGATAAAAAACATGCCGATGGCCGACATGACCGGATGTCGTGATTCGTGCGGAACGTAGTAGTAAGGCGTGCTGCCGTGTGCTGCTGAACTCATGGGAACTCCTGCTCTCTCTTCTATCGAAATCTTAAATCTGGCGCTTAAAGGCCGGAGGGTTGAACCACGACCCAATTGACCAGGGCAATGAGCCCCAGAACAAACAACAATGCCGCGCCGATGGCCACACCGATGATGTGGAATGGGTTGAGTTTTTCAATGTCTTGTTGGCTCTCGGAATTTTGACGAAGACCCACAAAGGACCAAAGCACAGCCTGGATGGTGCGCAACCAGGCGGTTTTGGACACGGACGGCTTGGGCAAGCTCATGACCCCAAACCTGTCTTGGCTGGCAAAGGCTGAAAGGCAGCAGCCAAAGGCGCTGTCGGTGCAGCCGGTGTTTTACCGCCGACCTCAAAGAAGGTGTAAGACAAAGTGATGGTCGTCACATCTTTGGACAACTTCGGATCGATCACAAAGGCGACCGGCCAGGATTTTTTCTCGCCAGGTTGCAGCTTGTACTCGTTAAAGCAGAAGCATTCCAATTTGTTGAAATGGCTGGCTGCTTGCTTAGGGGCGTAACTGGGAATCGCTTGAGCAGCCATGGCCCGGTTCTGCACGTTTTGGAATTCGTAAATCACTGTGGTGAGCTCACCCGGATGAACCTGCATGCTGCGCTTTTCAGGCTTGAAATCCCAAGGGCCTCGCACGTTGGCATCGAATTCGACCGTGATCGTGCGAGTCTTATCCACTTGGCTGTTTCGCAAGACCTCGGCGGCTTTACCTGCCTTGGCATTCCCAGGCACCTGGGTTTCGGAGATCGACAAAACGTTGATGCCCGTGATCTCACAAATGGCCCTGTAAAGAGGCACCAACGCATAACCGAAGCCGAACATGCCGGCGGTGATGATCGCCAACTTGCCCACCATCCTCAGATTCTCAATGCGCAGGTTCATCATGCTTTTTCAAGGATTGAGGATCAACAACTTGGCCACAAAACCAGCCAACACAGCCAGCGCCACCGAGGCCAAGATCAGGCCCAGGCGCACATTGCTTTTTCTTTGTTCAGGTGTCATGGCCATGGTTGTATCAACCGATCACACGGGTTGCGGTGGCATCCAGCTTGGGTGGGTTTTCAAAAGTATGAAACGGTGCGGGTGATGGCACTTCCCACTCCAGACCTTCTGCAGCATCCCAAGGCTTTTGTGGCGCCTTCTCGCCCTTGCCCATCATGGCAGGCAAAACGATGAACAGGAAGAAATACAACTGGGCAAAGCCAAAGAAGAAGGAGCCGACCGAAGCGATCATGTTGAAGTCTGTGAACTGCATGGGGTAGTCGGCATAACGACGAGGCATGCCAGCCAGACCCAAGAAGTGCATCGGGAAGAACGTGACGTTGAAGGAGATCAGCGACCACCAGAAATGGATCTTGCCACGTGTTTCGTTGTACATCACACCAGTCCACTTGGGGATCCAGTAGTAAACGCCTGCGAACAGTGCAAACAAGGAGCCTGCCACCAACACGTAATGGAAATGGGCCACCACGTAATACGTGTCTTGCAACTGGATGTCGATCGGGGCCATGGCCAGAATCAGGCCGGTGAAACCACCCATGGTGAACACAAAGATGAAGCCCACCGCAAACAGCATGGGGGTTTCAAAAGTCATGGAGCCGCGCCACATGGTGGCAATCCAGTTGAAGATCTTCACAGCGGTCGGCACGGCGATCAACATGGTCGCGTACATGAAGAACAGTTGTCCAGTAACCGGCATGCCGGTGGTAAACATGTGGTGCGCCCACACGATGAAGGACAAGATCGCGATCGACGATGTGGCGTACACCATGGAGGCGTAACCGAACAACTTCTTGCGTGCAAATGCAGGCACGATCTGGCTGATGATGCCGAAGGCCGGCAAGATCATGATGTACACCTCGGGGTGACCGAAGAACCAGAAGATGTGCTGGTACATGACCGGGTCACCACCACCAGCGGGGTTGAAGAAGCTGGTGCCAAAATGGCGGTCTGTCAAGGTCATGGTGATCGCGCCAGCCAACACAGGCATCACAGCAATCAACAGATAGGCAGTGATCAACCATGTCCAAGCGAACATGGGCATCTTCATCAAGGTCATGCCAGGCGCACGCATGTTCAAGATGGTCACGATGATGTTGATCGAACCCATGATGGACGAAGCACCCAGGATGTGCATGGCAAAAATACCGGCGTCCATGGAAGGACCCATTTGCAGGGTCAACGGTGCATACAAAGTCCAACCGGCAGCAGGCGCACCGCCAGGCATGAAGAAAGAGCCCACCAACATCAAAGAGGCAGGAATCATCAACCAGAAGCTGAAGTTGTTCATGCGGGCAAAGGCCATGTCAGACGCGCCGATTTGCAAGGGCAGCATCCAGTTCGCAAAGCCCACAAAGGCGGGCATGATCGCACCGAACACCATGATGATGCCGTGCATGGTGGTGAACTGGTTGAACAGCTCAGGGTTCACAATTTGCAAGCCTGGCTGGAACAGCTCGGCACGAATACCCAGCGCCAGAACGCCACCGATCATGAGCATGGCGAAACTGAAGAGCAGGTACAAGGTACCAATGTCTTTGTGGTTGGTGGCATACACCCAACGACGCCAGCCCGCAGGTGCGTGACCGTGGTCGTCATGGGCATGATCGTGATGGTCGAGAACGGCACTCATCTTGATTTCCTTTGATTTATAAACGGTACGGCTTATTTGCGAGCGGCCAGAACTTCAGCCGGTTGCACGATTTGCCCGGTCTTGTTGGACCAGTTGTTTTTGGTGTAAGTGATCACAGCAGCGATTTCGGTATCAGACAGCTGCTTCCATGCGGGCATAGCGCCGTTGTTTTGACCGTTCAACAACACTGCAATTTGTTTGGATTTGTCAGCATTCAAAACCAACGCTGAGCCATCCAGCGCTTTGATGGCTCCTGCTGCTTGACCTGTAGCTTGGTGGCAAGCGGCGCAGTTGGCCGCGTAAACTTTCTCGCCACGCTTGGACAAATCGTCCAACGCCCAGACTTTGGCTGGATCGTCGGCCTTAGCCGCTTGCTTTTTCTTTTCGGTGTCGACCCAAGCTGCGTAATCGGTAGCCGACAAAACCTTCACGTGGATCGGCATGTAAGCGTGTTCTTTACCACATAGCTCTTGGCACTGACCATAAAAGTCGCCGGTTTTTTCAGCACGGAACCAGGTGTCGCGCACGAAGCCTGGGATTGCATCCTGTTTGATGCCGAAAGCTGGCACCGCAAAAGCGTGAATCACGTCGTTGGCAGTGGTGATCACCCGAACTTTTTGACCCACAGGCACCACCAAAGGATTGTCCACTTTGAGCAAGTAGTTGTCGCCTTCTGGCTTGCCCGCATCGGACATGGCCCGCTGCGAGGAATCCAAAGTAGAAATGTAGCTCAAGCCTTCGCCTTCGCCGTTGATGTAGTCGTAGCCCCATTTCCACTGATAACCAGTCACTTTGACCGTTAAATCGGCGTTGGTGGTGTCTTTTTGGGCCACCAGAACTTTGGTGGCGGGCAAGGCCATCAAAATCACAATCAGGAAAGGCACGGCTGTCCAAAGGACTTCAACGGTGATGGAATCGGTGAAAGTCGCAGGCTTATGACCCACCGATTTGCGGTGCTTCCAGATGGAATAAAACATCACCGCAAACACCCCGATGAAGATCACCGTGCAGATGATCAACATGAACCAGTGCAGCCATTGCTGCTCTTCGGCAATTTTGGTGACTGGAGGATGCAAATTGAGCTGATTGACCGCAGGGCCACCCGGCAAATCGTTGACAGCATGGGCAACTGTAGCCACCCAAGCGCCTGCAAAAATGCCCGCGCGGGATAGCAGCGATGCCAATTGGTTGGAAATATTCTTCATGTTTCTCACTAACTTCCAAGACTCTGTTGAATTCAAACCTTCGGCCAACTCGGACTAATCCAGCCAGCCAAAGGACATCACGCTGTGCGCAATGCCCTCCTGATTTCTCGCGCCAGCACTTGCCGGAGCTCGGGCCTGACAAAGCGCCCCACCTCAATCGTTCGACCTTGACCCGACAACTCGATCAGGCTTTGGTCTCCAGACTTGGGCTCAACCCGCACCCATTGGCGCTCAAATTCAGCCCGCTCCAAGCGGCCTGCCGTCTCCAGCTCGACCACCAAATTGCTGCCTTGCAGCGAAATCAACTCACCGTCAGCGGCATGGCGGGCATAAACCAGAAATGCCAGCCCGACCACCGTCAACTCCAAGCCAGCAAAGGCCAACACCAAAGTGGCGCCTTGCAACCAAAAGAAAACACCGATAGCCAAAGATACCGTACACAAGGACAGGAACATCCAACCGAGCTGGGCTGGCGTGATCGCGCAATTGCGTTTGAGCCGCCAATGAACTGCCGGGCCCGACACTTGCGCGAATTGATAAGCCTGATTGGACATCCGTTAACTTTCAATAAACTAACAAACTGTCATGCATGTTCTATGGCAAAACGGTGAAATTTTACCCGAGATCAAATCACCTTTTAACGTTTCTCAAACTTTGCCGCGTATACCCCCACCCGAATGCAGCATATGCCGCATCTGTTCCAGTCCAATTTCGGTTTTTGCGGCCAATTTCATGCGCGGCTGAGGCTTTAAGGCATGCCCATAAACAATCTCAAAGCCCAAGCACAGGCGCCCCCCGTCCTCGGGACGGGCCAGCGCCAGCAAGGCCTCAGACAAACGCTCACGCCAAAAACGCGCACGCAAGCCTTGGAAACGCTGCACATGCATATTGCGACCCAGTCCACGCAACTCAGCCAGCAAAGTGTCAGGGCTGGCATACGTCAAGGTGATGCGTTCCATGTCCATGACCGGCTCGGCAAAACCCGCCTCCACCAGCATGTCACCCCAGTCGTGCATGTCGGTGAACGCATGTGCGGGCTCGGGCCAACCGGCCCGGGCATAGACCTGCCTCAAATCGCGCAGCGTATCGGGCCCCAAGCAAGAAAACATCAAAAAACCATCGGCCGCCAAGGCCCGGTGCCAGGTTCGGAGCAAAGCTTGAGGCTCGGCGCTGGCATGCAGATGCATGTTGGCCCACACCATTTGCACGGTGTGATCGGGCGGCAGACCCTCGTGCCGCTTGGGACTGCGCCAGTGCTGGGCTTGCCACCATGCACTGTGTAGTGCCAGGCGGGTGGCCTGGGCGTGTGCAGGGGGCTCTCCAGCCAGCCAAACCTGCGCCTTGGGGTAACGCTGCTCCAGCGCGCGTTGCGCCGCCAAGCCACCACGCAGCGGCCCCCAATGCACCCACTGTTGGGGCTGCAATTTGATGAAGTCCAGCCGCTCCTGCATCCGCATGGCAACCTCTTCGTGCAGCCAAGGGGACTGGGCCACGCGCATGGGCAGGGATTGCCAGCGGGCAGCGGCCACGGGGTCCAAAGATGGGGGGCGAAGGGCTTGGGGCATGGGCAAGGTCAAAAATGAAGCCGGGCCCGCAAAAACACATCCAAGGTGGCAGTTGTTCCATCAGCCCTGTCTGAGTATATTGACTGCATGAGACCCGCTTGGCTGGAAGGCTTGTTGAACACATCGTCCGGCCCGCTGGCTGGTGGATTTTGGCGCTGGCTGCCCAGCCGCTGCGCCATTTGCCAGAGTTGGCCTCAGTCGCCATTGTGCGAGGTCTGCATCGGCCGCTTTGCCCAGCCCCAAAACCGCTGCCCCACTTGCGCCCTGCCCTTGCCTCACCCGGCACGGCGATGCGGGGCTTGCCTGAAATCACCGCCCCCGCTCGACCTGTGCCTGACAGCCACCACCTACGCTTGGCCTTGGGTGGACCTGATCGCCCGCTACAAGTTTCAGCAGCAAGCTGGCTGGGCTGGCGCATTGGCCACCCTGATGCAAAGCACCCCCTTGGCCGAAGACACGCTGGATGCAGCCGACTGGGTGCTGCCGATTCCGCTGTCGGCACAGCGACTGGCCGAGCGCGGCTACAACCAGTCCTGGCTGCTGGCACGCCAACTCAGCCCCCAAAAAGCCGACGCCCGTTTACTGTTGCGCACCCGCGACACGCCTTCGCAACGCACCCTGCCCCGAGCCGAGCGGCTGGCCAACCTGGTGGGGGCTTTTGCAGTCGAGCCACTGCGTGCAGGGGAGCTGCGCGGCAAAAAGGTGGTGCTGATCGACGACGTGATGACCAGTGGCGCCTCTTTGCACACAGCAGCCCGGGTGTTGCGCGAGGCGGGCACAGCGCAGGTCAGTGCCCTGGTGCTGGCCCGCACCGAGGCAGGGGGCGAGGCCTGAAGGCCAAGGCACAATACCGGACATGTTCCATGTCGTCTTGGTTGAGCCCGAAATCCCGCCGAACACCGGCAACGTCATCCGCTTGGCGGCCAACACAGGCTGCACGCTGCACCTGATCGAGCCCTTGGGTTTTTCAATGGACGACAAACACATGCGACGCGCGGGCTTGGATTACCACGAGTACGCCGATTTGCGCCGCCATGCGGACTGGGCCACTTTTTTAGCCCAGGAAAAACCCAAGCCCGAGCGCATGTTTGCCCTGACCACACGCGGCAGCCGCGCCGCCCACGGCGTGGCTTTTGCCCCAGGCGACTGGTTGGTGTTTGGCTCAGAAACGAGGGGCTTGTCGCCCGAGCTGCGCGAACAGTTCGCCCCTGCCCAGCGCATCAAGCTGCCCATGTGCGAAGGCCAGCGCAGCCTGAACCTGTCGAATGCGGTGGCGGTCACCGTGTTCGAGGCCTGGCGACAAAACGGCTTTACCGGGGCCAGCCCGGCGCCAGGCCTGCCCCCTCAGGCGTAAATACGCACCAGCGACTCGGCGGCACACACCGGTTTGTCGATGCCCTCTCGCTCCACCGTCACGTTCCACTGCAGCTGCAGACCGTTGCCCTCAATCGGCGTGGCGGAATTCAAATGCAGGTGCGCCCGCAAACGGCTGCCCACCGGAACCGGGGCCATGAAGCGGACCTTGTTCAAGCCGTAGTTGACACCCATGCTTTTGGCGCTGACGTGAATGGTTTTGTCAAAAAATTGTGACAGCAAGGACAAAGTCAAAAAGCCATGCGCGATGGGTGCACCAAAGGGGCCTTGTGTGGCTCGCTCGACGTCAACGTGGATCCACTGGTGATCACCCGTAGCCTCTGCGAACTGATTGACTTGTTGCTGGGTGATCGTCACCCATTCGGTCGCGGCCACATCTTGGCCGACACAGGCGGCCAATTCGGCCAAGTTAGCAAATGTTTTCATGGCCGCAATGTACGGAACTTGCTCAAATTGGTCTGTCGATGCGGCGACACGGTTTTGCGTTAAGGTCAGGGTTTCTACCCATAATTTTGGAATTCATGGCTTCTTCGCTCACCCTGTTGCACTTGACTGAACAATTGCCGCGGCTTGACCACCGTGTGGATCGCCATTTGTGGCTCAACGATGTCCTGCAATGGGTGCGCGGCGACCGACAGTCACCCGAGCAGGCGGCTGCCCGGCTCGGCCTGTTGGTGGATGCTTTGTTGGCCCGGCCGCAAATGACACAGGCCTGGCAAGCTTGGTGGGAAGGATTTGTGGCCGACGCAGATGCCACGCCATTGCTGGCCGACTTGGGCTTTGCCTCACGCGCAGCCTTCATCAGCGACCTCGGCCACCGCCTGCGCATGAAACTGCTGCCCTCCACCCCCGACACACGCGACCTGGGTGCCTTGTTTTTGTTCTTGAAGCCTGATCCTTTTGACGTGCAGTGGCTGCAGGCCCTGGACGAACACACCCTGAGCGGCCTGACCCGCTTGGTCTTGCCCCATGCCCCCACACAATCGCCGCCAGCTTTGCAGGCCAGTTTGATGGATGCGTTGACCTATTGCGTGGGCCAGGTCAATGCCACCGGGCATTCGGCCGAAATCCGCACCCGCATGGCCAGCCGCGACGAAAACACACGGCCGTTTCACGAGTTGCCCATGGCCCTTGAAACATTTCGCCAGGCTCTGCAGCAGGGCGGCCCACACAGCCCGGCATGCCAAACAGCGGCCCAAGGACTCAAAGATCAGCTCGACGATTGCCGTCATGCGGCCTACACCGTGTACTCGCACCTGCAAGAACACGGCATCTCGGTGGGCATCGTATTTCGGCTGCGCCAACTGCGTCACCTGGTGATCCGCTGCAAACACTTGCTGGAGACTCTGCTCACGCATGCCCCTGTGCCGGCCATGCTGGCCCTGCTCGCGCACCTAGCCCAAGTCAGCCACGACAGCCGCAGCATCGGCAGCCTGTGGGCGGCCAACAGCCACATGCTGGCCGAAAAAGTGGCCCAGCGCAGCGCCGAAAGCGGTGAGCACTACATCACCCGCAACGGTGCCGAGTACCGCCGCATGCTGGGCAAAGCACTGGGTGGCGGTGCAGTCATTGGCCTGACGACCTGGGCCAAATTCGCCATCACAGCCTTGGCCCTTTCACCCTTTTGGGCGGGTCTGGCAGCAGGCACCAACTATGCCTTGTCGTTTGTACTCGTGATGCTGCTGCACTGGACAGTGGCCACCAAGCAACCGGCCGTCACCGCACCAGCCATGGCAGCCAAGCTCAAACACATCGACAACGACGACGGGGTGGACGGCTTTGTGGACGAGGTCGCTCACCTGTTTCGCTCACAGATCGCCGCCATTTTGGGCAACTTGCTGGCGGTGGTGCCTGTGGTCTTGCTCATTTGCTGGGGCTTGATCCAACTGGGCCTGAACCCCATGGCCAATGAGGCCGAAGCCCGATATGTGTTGTCTTCGGTCACCTTGCTGGGCCCTACTGCTTTGTTCGCAGCTTTCACGGGGGTCTTGCTCTTTGCATCCAGCATCATCGCCGGATGGGCAGAAAACGCGTTTGTGCTCCACCAGCTCGATTCGGCCCTGCGTTATCACCCCCGGCTGCGCCGCTGGATTGGGGTGCACGGCGCCGAGCGGGTGGGCGTGTATTTGCAGCACAACATCTCGGGTTTGGCAGCCAACATCTCGCTGGGCCTGATGCTGGGATTGGTGCCGGTGATCGCCTTTTTTTTCGGCCTGAGTCTGGATGTGCGACACGTGACTCTCGCAGCGGGCCAAATCGCTGCAGCGACCTTCACACTCGGCCTGTCAGCCATGAGTACACCGGATTTTGCTTGGGCCATGGCCGGTCTGGCCGTCATTGGCCCGCTCAACCTGGGTGTGAGTTTTTACCTCGCCTTTAGGGTGGCCTTGGCCTCGCAAGGGGTCAGCGGAACCAACCGATACCGAATCCGCCAGGCCATAGGCAAGCGCATCCGAGCGCAACCGCTGTCGTTTTTCAGGCCGCCCCAAGCAATGCCGGTCATGGACGCAACAAGAACAAGATGACCCAGTGAACACCTGCCAACATCAACTGTTTTTGACCCTGGTGTTGAAACCTTGCAAACGGCTCGGCTTGGACGTTTTGGCTCTGAACAGACCACCCCAAGCCCAAGCCTGAAGTCAACCCACTGTGAGCCACTAAAATAAAATTTCATTTTAATTAGAGACCCACTGTTGTACCCCTCCGTCGGCACCTCCGCGCCTCATCACATTGCCATCATCATGGACGGCAATCGCCGCTGGGCCAAAAAACGCTTCATGCCAGCCACCTTGGGCCATGCAGCGGGCGCTCAGCGGGTGCGCGACATCGTCAAAACCTGCGGTGAATTGGGCATTCCGCAACTGAGTCTGTTTGCGTTCAGCACCGAGAACTGGAAACGCCCCGAAGAAGAGGTCAGCAGCCTGATGGGCTTATTCACGACCTACCTGAAAAAAGAAATTCGCAACATGAACACCAACGGGGTGCGCTTGAAGGTGCTCGGTGACACGGGGCGATTTTCTCCAACGCTGCAAGCGCTCATCGCCGATGCCCAGGCCCAAACAGCGAACAACTCGGTCATCACTTTGAACATTTGCGCCAACTACGGTGGCCGCTGGGACATGCTCCAGGCCACCAAAGCCTGGCAAAAAGCACACCCCGACACGCCGCTGGACAGCCTGACCGAAGAAGCCCTGGCCCCCTACCTCAGCACGGCTGACGCACCCGAGGTGGATTTGCTGATTCGCACAGGTGGAGAGTCACGGGTGAGCAACTTTTTGTTGTGGCAAGCGGCTTATGCAGAACTTTTTTTCTGCGACGAATTGTGGCCGGACTTTTCGCCCGAAACACTCAAAAAGGCACTGGCCTGGTTTGCCACACGCGACCGGCGCTTCGGATCGTCTGCGCCTTTGTAAAGCAGCCGAGACTCAGCATCAAATGCTGGCCTCGACCTGATGGTGATCTACCTGCACCACGGTGGGCCGCCCCAAAATCTCCAGCAGCACAGCCACCCTTTTGCTGGACACGTTTTGGACCAATCCTTCAATGTCACCCAAGGCGGTGTGCTTCAGACGCACCTTTTGCCCCAGCTTGAATTGATTGAGTTCTTCAATCGTGGCCTGATCACGCAATTGCTCAACCTGACGAATGCGCTGCACCACCTCGTCGTGCAACAAGGCTGGCTCAAAACCAAATCGAACCAGCGTGGTCACGCCTTTGGTGCTGCGAACCGCTGAAATACTTTGCTCTGGACGACTGGGCCTGAACAGGATGTAGCGTGGAAACATCGGCTCAAACAGCGCGACTGGGCCTTGTTCGGTTTTTTTGAATTTTTTAAACAAAGGCAAATAGACCTCGAACCCCTGCTGTTCTAAATTGAACTGTGCGACAGATTCCTGTTTAGGCTTGGTATAAGCCAGATACCAACGGCTCAAGCCCTGCTCATCCATATCAACCGCTTCAGAATTCAAAAGGATACCCATTTCCCGCGCTTCAACCTTGTTAAACCTTGATAAAAATCATGACCGAACTGGCCCTGTACTGAAGCCTGAAACAGCAAACCCCGCCTCGGCGGGGTTTATTCTCACGATCCGCAAACATCAAAAATAAAAATCAAATTCAATTCATGTGGTTCGGTGCGTGATGATACAGGATGAGGTGAATCAGGCAATCGTGAAGGGCGTACGGTCCTGGCCTTCGATCCATTTTGGCGCTTTACCGCGGCCTGTCCATGTTTGGCCCGTGGCTGGATCACGGTATTTGGCGGCCACTTTGCTGACAGACTTGGGTGCAGATGATTTGGTGCCACGGCCGGGAAAAACGTCTTGAGCGGTCAAGCCATACTCGGCCACCAACTCGCGCACCTTGGCCACTGCACTGGCAATCTCATTTTGACGGGCTTGGGCAATTTCTTGCTCCAAGGCTTCGCGCTTTTGCAATAACTCTTTGTAAGACATGGCCATAATCAACTCCTTTAAATAATGAAAGCGCCCGAATATACATCAAATCCACTATCAAATCCACTTATTGCACCGACTTCGATAACAGTTATTTGACTTCGATTGAAAGAATACCCATTGAAATTTGTACTTCAAGGCCATCTTTACTCACAACGTGTATCAGGTGCGCCATAACCCCGATAATCGACTTGGAATGTGAATCACCATATTCCCTGTTGGAATTGTGTTTTATGCAGATTGAATGAAGGGCAATCATGGCGGTTTATTGGGTCGGTGACATACAAGGCTGCGACGCCCCTTTGGCTCGCTTGCTGGAAGAGATAGCGTTTTCGCCCAGCCGCGACCACTTGATCGTTTTGGGCGACTTGGTCAACCGTGGCCCAGACTCGGCGGGCGTGCTGCGCCGCTTGATGGCGCTGCAAGACAGTGTGCAGTGCCTCTTGGGCAACCACGATTTGCATGCTTTGGCGGTGGCGATGGGCTTCAGCCGCACCAAGCGACTGGACACACTGGACGGCCTGCTTCAAGCGCCAGACCGCGCAGCCCTGATCGACTGGCTGCGGCAGCAGCATCTGGCCTTGTGGTCACACGGGGTGTTGTCGGTCCATGCGGGGGTTTTGCCCAGTTGGACCCTGGCGCAGACCTTGTCCTTGGCGGACGAGGTGCAGGCCGTTTTGCGCGGGCCGGACTTGCCTCATTTTTTGGCCCACATGTATGGCAACGAGCCTGCAGCCTGGCACGATGACTTGACGGGGCTGAACCGTTGGCGGGTGGTGGTCAACGCTTTGACGCGTCTGCGCTTTTGCACGGTCGATGGCACCATGGAATTCGCCACCAAAGACAGCGCCGCACAAGCGCCACACGGCTTCATGCCTTGGTTCGATGTACCGGGGCGGCGCACGGCCGACATCACGGTGGCCTTTGGCCATTGGTCTACGCTGGGCTGGCTGGGGCGCCCTGATGTGTGGTCTTTGGACACAGGTTGTGTCTGGGGCGGCTGTCTGAGCGCCATGCGCCTGGGAGAAGCCGGGCAGCCCACGCGGGTTCAGGTGCCCTGCGCTCAGGCGCAGCTGCCGGACTGAAGGCTTGCGCTCAACCGCCCGGCTTGAGCAACACCAACAAGGCCCCGGCACCACCTTCCGCGGGCTTGGCCTGCACAAAAGCCAACACCTGGTCTTTTTGAATCAACCAACTGTGCACCTTGGACTTGAGTACCGGGGTTTTGCCCGGCGAGCCCAAACCCTTGCCATGCACCACACGCAAGCAACGCACACCCTGTCGGTGCGCCAAGCGGATGAACTCGGCCAAGGCCACACGGGCTTCGTCGCTGCGCAGGCCATGCAAATCGATCTCGCGCTGGATCGACCAATCGCCTTTGCGTAATTTATGGATCACATCGCGCCCAATGCCCGGGCGGCGAAAACTCAGCGCGTCGTCGGTGTCGAGCAAAGTGCTGGCGTCGAACTCGTCACTCAGGCAATCTCGCAGCACGGCTTCGTTGTCCTTTTGGCGTTGGTGCGCAATCGGGGCGGGGCTGGGTCCATCCAGCTTGACCTGGTCGTGCACAGGCAAGCGCTGCACGGCCCCCACGGCACGAACAAACAAGTTGCTTTCGGCCTCGCGCTGACGCGCGGCCAGCGCCTGGGCAGCCGCCTGCGCTTGGGCCAGCGCGTGGGCCTCGGCCAGCTTCTGGCGCACTTTCTTCAGATCTTGCAGCTCATTGATTTTCACAGGAAGGGCTCCGGGCTGGGCATGGGGGCGTGGTCAGCGCACAAGAAAGATCGCAGGCGCGTCACGCGCCCCGGTTGCGCATCCAGTCGGCGGTCTTGAAGAAACTGGCGTTCAGGCGCTCGCGCAGCACCGGGTCCACACCCAATTCGGTCATGGCCTGGTTCATACAGGCCAGCCATTGGTCTCGCTCCAGCACCCCGATCGAAAACGGCATGTGGCGCATGCGCAAACGCGGGTGGCCAAAACGCTCGGTGTAATGCTCGGGTCCACCCAACCAACCGCACATAAACCAAAACAGCTTGTCACGCGCACCGTCCAGGCTGCTGCCATGAGCGTCTCGCAAAGCCTTGTAGCCGGGCTCCATGTCCATCAGGTCATAAAAATGGTCGGCCAAGGCACGCACCACCGCTTCGCCGCCGATCCAGGCAAAGGGCGTGTCAAACGGGGGCTTTTCTTCGATGGTCATAGCAATCCATTGTGACGTGTTGCAAGTGCCGTGTTGAACAGGGCCATGGCTCGGCAAGATCACTGCGCCGCTTGGCGCAAGGTCTGCACCACCGGCTGGCGCAACACCCCGGCCAAGCTCAGGTTGCCCGCACCCCAGGCCAGCAAGGCCCCGGCACCACCCCCCGCCAAGGGGGCCCACAAAGGCGGTTGCCAAGCGAACTCAAACGCATAACGGGCCAAAGCCCAACCCACCACCAGCGCCATGGCGCTCGACATGAAACCGGCCAGCCAGCCAATGCCCAACAACTCGGTGCGTTGCACCTGCGCCAGCAGGTCGCGCCCTGCGCCCAGTGCCCGCATGATGGCGTATTCGCGCTCACGCGCCTGACGGCTCGCACCCACGGCGGCCAGCAACACCATCAGGCCTGCGGCCAAAGTGAATGCAAACAAAAACTCCACTGCCCGAATCACCTGGTCCATGACCCGCTGCACCTGCGCCAGCGTGCTGCGCATGTCCACGCTGGTGATGTTGGGGAAGGCGTTGACCATGGCGTTTTCAAACCCCGGCGCATCTTGCGGCGATCGGAAAGCGGCCATGTAAGTCATGGGCAATTCAGGCATTTGCGAGACCGGGAACAGCATGAAGAAGTTGGCCCGCATCGACGCCCAATCCACCTTGCGCAAGGAAGTGACCCGCGCCTCGTGGGGCTGACCTGCGATGTCAAAACCCAGCCGGTCGCCCAGCTTCAGTCCCAGCGCCTCGGCGATGTCCACTTCCACGCTCACGCCGTCGGCTTCCTCGGCCAACCAGCGCCCGGCCACCAAGGGGTTGTGGCCCGGCAAGACCGCGCTGTGCGAAAGGTTGATTTCGCGGTCCAAAAAGCGCTTACCCCGGTCGGCTTCCATGTCGTCAGCACCCAAAACGCGGCCATTGATGGCCACCAAACGGCCCCGAATCATCGGGAACCAATCAGGCGACTGCACGCCGGCTTGCTCCAGGTGGGACAAAAAGGCCTCGGCCTGCTCGGGCTGCACGTTGATGACAAAACGGTCTGGCGCATTCACCGGGGTCGCCTGTCGCCAGCTGGCGATCAGGTCGGTGCGCAACAACACGAGCAATGCCAGCGCCAACAAACCGACCGACAAGGCACTGACCTGCACCACCGCAAACACGGGTCGCGCCGCCACCTGACGCGTGGCCAGGCGCAGCCAGCGCGGGGCGGACTCATCAGGCACCACCCGTCGCAGCACCAACAAAGCCGCCGCTGCCAGACCCGCAAATACCAAGAGTGCCACAGCAAAGCCACCCACCGTGATCAGGCCCAGGGTGAGGTTGCGGCTGACCATCAGCAAAGTGACGGCAAAGCCGAGCAAGCCCATGACCAGCACCAGACCCGAGCGCACCTGCACAGTGCCCAAGTCGCGGCGGATCACACGCAGCGGTGGCACTTTGGCCAACTGCAACACCGGCGGCAGGCCAAAAGCCACCAACAAGGTCAGGCCCATGGCCATGCCCATCAGCGCGGGTTGCAAGGTGGCACCGGGTAAATTGGCCTCCACCAAACCCGCCAACAAATGCACAAAGCCCAGGTGCACGCCATAACCGGCCAACACGCCCAACACACTGGCCACCACACCCGCACCCAAAAACTCCAAGCCATAACTCAATGTGAGTGTGCGCTGGCTTTGCCCCAAAACACGCAGCAAAGCGCAGGCATCCAACTGCCGCTCTGCAAAACTGCGGGCCGCCAAAGCCACGGCCACAGCGCACAGCAAGGCCGCCAGCAAGGCCACCAGGTTCAAGAACTGCGAAGCCCGGTCCAGGGTTTGCCGCATCTCGGGGCGACCACTGTCCAGCGACTCGACCTTGACACCGCGCACCTCGGTCTTGTCGGCCTCGGCCTGCGCCCAAGGCAGAAATTGGCCCACAGCTGTATCACTGCCAGCCACCGCCATGCGCCAGCTCACGCGGCTGGCGGGCTGCACCAGGCCCGTCGAGGCCAAATCGGCCATGTTCATCATCACGCGCGGGGCAAATGCCATGAAGCCCGCACCCCGATCGGGCTCGCGGGTGATGGTGGCGCCTATGCGCAAACTGCGCTCGCCCAAGCCCAGCATCTGGCCCAGCTGAAGATTCAGCGCTTCGAGCAAAGCCGCATCGACCCAGACCTCACCCAAAGGCGGAATGCTGGGCGCGCTTTGGCCTGAAATCTCCAGGCGACCACGCAAGGGATAACCGGGCTCCACGGCTTTGAGGGCGACTAAACGGGTTGCGGGCGGCGTGTCAGATGGGGTGGCGGCATCTGCTGCGTTCAGGGCCCGCGCCATGGTCGGGAAACTCACGTTGGTGTTGCTCTGCAATCCGGCCTCTCGGGCCTTTTGCACAAAAGCAGCTGGCGTGCTTTGGTCGCTCACCACCACCGCGTCGCCTCCCAGCATCTGGCGCGCATCGCGCCACAGGCCCGACTGCATGCGGTCGGCCAGAAAACCCACCGCCGTCAAGGCCGCCACGGCCAGCGCCACCGACACCATCAACAAGCGCAACTCACCGGCGCGCAGGTCACGCCACAATTGGCGCGCACCCAGCTTCAAACCATGCATCCAAGACTGATTGTTCATGCCCTGACCATAACCGAGGAGCGAAGGTCTGGCAGGGCTGGGGGCTTGTAAAACTCCGGGAACAAGCCCCAAAAACCAAAAAGCCCTCAGTCGTGAAACTGAGGGCTTATTTTTTTTTGGTGGTGATAGGTGGATTTGAACCACCGACATCAGCATTATGAATGCTGCGCTCTAACCAACTGAGCTATATCACCTGAAACAGTTTGATGTCGCCATCAAGCAGAAAATTATACACATTATTTCGCAGCAATTGACTCAGTTGGGGTAACAATGGGCGGATGACACAGCCCAGCAATGAACCCAACTTACCCCAGCCCATCATCGACACCGTCAAGGCCCAGCAAGCCGCCCAAGTGGTCTGGGCGCATTGGCAATCGGGCCAGGTGCTGGCCGCCTTGCCTGATGCTTGCCGACCCTCAAGCGCCTTGCAAGGCTACGCTGCCCAAGCCCAATTGCCGCTGGTGTCCGACCGCCAAGTGGTCGGCTGGAAAATTGCCGCCACCAGCGCCAACGGGCAAGCCCACATCAACGTGAACGGGCCGCTGGCCGGTCGCTTGTTATCAGGGCAGGTGTTGGACAACGGTGCCACCGTGACGTCAGCCGGCAACCGCATGCGCGTGGCCGAGCCAGAATTTGCTTTTGCCATGGCGCAAGACCTGCCGCCGCAAGCCGCGCCCTATACCCAGCAACAAGTCATGGCCGCGGTGGCCAGTTTGCACCCGGCCCTCGAAGTGCCCGACTCGCGCATGGAGCCATTCACCGCTGCAGGCGAGGCGCAACTGCTGGCGGACAACGCCTGTGCGCGGCACTTTGTGCTGGGCCCGGCCGCGCCCGATGCCTGGCGCGATCTGGACTTGAGCACCTACCCGGTGCACGCCCGGGTCCAGCAGGGCAGCCAACTGAAGTACACCCGTGACGGCACAGGCGGCAACGTGCTCGGCGACCCGCGCATCGCTCTGACCTGGCTGGCCAACAAGCTGTCTGCCTTGGGCATCACCCTGCAAAAGGGACATGTGGTGACCACCGGCACCTGCATGGTGCCGCTGGAGCTGCAAGCGGGCGACAGCGTCAGCGCCGATTACGGCCCGCTGGGCCGTGTCCACATGATTTTTTCGGAGACTTGAAACATGACAAAACCCCGTTTGGCCCTGATTGGCACGGGCGGCACCATCGCTGGCGCGGCCAGCGCCGCATCGAACAGCACCGACTACAAACCCGCCAGTCTGAGCCTGGCCGCCGTGGTCGACACCGTGCCCGAGCTGCGCCAGCGCTACGACATCGACGTGTCGCAGCCCATGCAGCTGGCCAGCTATGACGTGCGCCCAGACCACTGGCTGGATCTGCATGCCGCCGTGATGCACGCGGTGCACAACCCGGATGTGGTGGGCATCGTGGTCACGCACGGCACCGACACACTGGAAGAAACCGCGACGTTTTTGCACCTGAGCGTGGACAGCGATAAACCCATTGTGGTGGTGGGCGCCATGCGCCCGGCCACTGCTTATTCGGCCGATGGTCCCGCCAACTTGTTGGACGCCTGCAGTGTGGCCGCCAATCCCTCAGCCCTAGGGCGCGGCACGCTGGTGGTCATGAACGGCCGCATCCATTCGGGCCTGTGGGTAGGCAAACGCCATGTGAGTAGTGTGGAGGCCTTTGACAGCCCACTGGCCGGTGCGGTGGGCGAGGTGGCTGACCAAGCGGTGCAGTGGTTCCGCGCCGCAGGGCGTGCGCCCACGCTGGCCTGGCAAACGCCCATTACTTGGAAAACACCCTCTGCGTGGCCCCGTGTGGACATTGCCGTGGCTTATGCCGGTGTGGACGAGACCGCCATGCGTGCGTTTGTGGCCGCCGGGGCGCAAGGCATCGTCCATGCCGGTTTGGGCAACGCCAACACGCCCACGGCCTACCGCGCCTTCATTCAATCACTGCCCGCCCAAGGCGTGCTGGTGGCCCGCTGCGCACGGTTCATCACCGGCAGCGTGACAAGGGCCAGCGTGTACGCCGATGCCGAGCACGGTATCTTGACCGCGGGGCCCTTACCGCCCCACAAGGTTCGCATCATCATGCTGCTGGGCCTGGCGCATGGCATGACGGGGCCTGAGATTCAAGACTGGATTGACCAGATTTTGCTGGTTGGCTGAACGCCCGATTCAACGGGGTCGATGACTGAAATACAGCACCGTACCGCTGACGCTGGCCATCACCATGAGGCCCACAAAACCAGCGCGGTAAGTACCGAACAAACCCGACAAAGCCCCAAACAAAGGCGGGCCCACGACCACACCCAAGAACGTGAAAGCCAACGTGCCGCCCGTGGCCATACTGGCCATGCCGGGCGGTGCGCGGCGGGCCACTTCGGCCAGGTAGACACCGTTCCACCCGATGGCAGAGGATCCGAAGCCCACCAAAATCACGATCACCACGGCCTGCGGCGTGTCGATGGTCAAGAAAGCCGAGACCAGGGCTCCCAAAGCCATCATGCTGGCCAACAGCACCAACATGCGCCTCGCCCCTAGCCAACGGTCGGCTACAAAGCCCCACACCACACGTCCACCCATGCCGCCCAACTGGGTGACCGACAAAGCCAGACCAGCAGCCACCAGACCATAAGTCAAGTCGTCATGCAAAAAGGTCACCAAATACGTGGTGAGCGACAGCTGCACCATCGAAAACAGGAATGAACAGAAGGCCATGATCAGCAGCGCTCGGTGCGCCAGCACCAGTCGAATAGGCTCAATCAGGTTGCCCCAGCGGATGGCGCTGTCACTTTGGCGGTCACTGTCGAGTTCAGCCCGTAGGCTTTGAGAGACCCAAGCGCACAGCAAGCACACCACCGCCACCAACACCAGGCTCAGTTGCCAATTGCCCAGCAGCGCCAAAGGCGGCACCACCGCCCCCGCCAACATGCTGCCCAAAGGCACGCCGGTTTGCTTGATGGAAAACACCAAGGACATTTGGTGCTTGGGCGTGGTGCGGGCCAGCAGGTGCGAGCTGGCCGGGGTGATCGGGCCGTAACCCAGCCCGATCAACACCGCGCCCAACACCATGGATGGCAGCCACGGGACTGCGCACAAAATCAAGCCCAAGGCGCACAAGACCAGTCCCCACTGGCTCACCCGGATAGCGCCCATGCGGGCCACCGTGGCGCCACCCATCAAGGTGGCCACCATCGCCCCGGCATAGGTCACCGACACGTACAGGCCCACCAAGGCGGGTGAAACCTGTAAAGTCTGTGCCACCACAGGGGCCACCACCGGCAAGCTGAGCAAAGCCAAGGCCACCATGGCCTGGATCACCAAGGTCAACAGCAAGGGCAACCACTTTGTCATCGGTTCATCCACCGTGAACACGAGCAGGACCCCTGAAGGCCCGAGCGATCAGTCCGGACATCAGTTGGCTTTGACGCCCGCCTTGACCAACAAGCTTCCTAAAGTATCGATCTCATTTTTCAAGTGTTGACGCAGCGCTTCTGGCCGCGCCTGATCCAAACTCACGGCCGATATGCCCATGACCTCCAGACGTTGGCGCACCTCCGGGTCGGCCACCGACTTTTGAAGGGCCGAGTTCAGCTGGTCGAGCACCGGTTTGGGTGTGCCTTTGGGGGCATACAGACCAAAAGAAATGTTGATGTCAAAACCCTCCACACCGGCGTCGGTGATGGCAGGTACCTCAGGCAGTTGCGGCAAACGGACTTTGCCTGCAGAGGCATAGGCCTTGATCTTGCCGCCCTTGACCGAGGGTACCGTGCCCGAGGTCTGGTCACACAAAATGTCCACCTGACCGCCCATCAGATCGGTCAAGGCTGGGCCTGTGCCTTTGTAGGGAATCTCGTTGAGCTTGATGCCCAAAGCATTCATCATCATCAGACCACACAGGTGCGATGCTGAGCCCACGCCGGCATGGGCCAAGCTGACCTTGGGGCCATTGGCTTTCACATAGGCCACAAACTCATTGAGGTTTTTGGCAGGGAATTCGTTACGCGCCACGATCACCATGGGCCCGCTGGTGGCCCGACCAATCGGTTCAAAATCGTCCACCGGGTGGTAGGGCAGGCTTTTGTACATGGCCAAGTTGGTGGCGTGGCTGACGTGGATCATCAGCAAGGTATAGCCATCGGCTTTGGCGCGGGCCACTTTGGCCGTGCCGATCGAGCCCGAGGCGCCAGCGGTGTTGTCCACCACGATCTGCTGGCCCAAGTGCTTTTGCATGGCCCCGGCAAACAAGCGCGTGATGGTGTCACCTGGGCCGCCTGCGGCATAGGGCATGACCATGGTGATGGCACGGTTGGGAAAGTCTTGCGCCGAAACCTGAAAAGCGGTGGCAGCCAAAAGCAAGGCCAGGGCGCTGCGAACAAAACGAAGTTTCATGGGTGTCTCCTGTGATGAAAATTGAAAACCAATCAAGCCAACAATCGCTGGCGAATCTCCAGCGGGTCCAGCACCTGGAGCGGCTCGGCGGCGCCACCGGGTATGCCCACTTGCGTGGCGTTCAGCAGCATGGACACCATCACATAAGTGCCCGACAAGACCGTGAGGTCCACCACCGCTTGCTCGCCCATCCGGGTCACCGCTTCTTGCCACAAGTCGTCACTCACACGGTGGTTGAGCGAGATCTGAATGCAAAAGTCAAACACCAGGCGTTCGTCCTCTTGCATGCTGCTGGGCCGTCTGCATTGCTGCAAGTCACGCATCACCTCGTCCGACAGGCCCGCATTGCGAGCAATACGCTCGTGGGCCCACCACTCGTATTGCGCGTTCGAGATCCGCGCCTGTATCAGAATCGCAAATTCGTTCAAACGTTTGTTGACCGAGGTCTTGAAGCGCAGGTAGTGCAGAAAGTCAAAAGCGCGCCGGGCCATGTCGGGGCTTCGCAGCAAGGCGTTGTAGGGGCCGCCCAGCGCAGCGCTCGACACCTTCAAGATGTCATCGGCCAAAGGCCGTACCTCGGGGAGCAAGTCGTCGTAATGGATCTGGGCCAAACGTTCAGTCATGAGCACTCCTGCCTAAAGGGTTCCGTCTAGAATCTACAACACAAGCAGCGCAAAGCATCAACGTATCAACAAAGTACCACCCTGCGAGTCACCCACATGACTGGTACAGCAAGCTTGATGAACCGGGTCTGGGTGACACTGGCAGCGGCTTGAACTTTTTGCCTTTTGCGCTTGGCCAGTCACCCTCAACTTTCAATCTCTCTGGACGGAATCAAACCATGCTTCAATTTTTCTTCAATGCCGCCCCCAACCCCATGAAGATCGCCCTGCTGCTCGAAGAGCTGGGCCTGCCTTTTGAGGCCGTGCCGGTGGACACGCGCAAGGGGGAACAATTTACGCCTGCCTTTTTGGCCGTGAACCCCAACGCCAAAGTACCCGCCATCACCGATGGTGATGTGACCGTGTTCGACAGCAATGCCATCTTGCTGTACTTGGCTGACCGTGAACAAAAGTTTGTGCCAAGCATGGCGCAAGCCAAAGAGCGTGGTGCGGCCTTGTCATGGCTGCTGTTCATCGCCAGCGGCGTGGGTCCGTTTTCTGGCCAGTCGGTGCACTTTCGCCATGCTGCACCCGAGCCCAAAGAATACGCCCTGAACCGCTACGATTTTGAAGCCCACCGCCACTGGACCGTGCTCGAAAAGCACCTGTCACTCAACACTTACATGCTGGGCGAGCACTACAGCATCGTCGACATGGCGCTTTGGGGTTGGGCACGCATGCTGCCTTATGTGCTGGGCACGGGTGAGGCCACTTGGACACAGTACCCCCGCATCAAGCGCGTGCTCGATTTGGTCAACGCCCGTCCAGCGGCCCAAAGCGCCGAAGCTTTCAAAGCGAAGTACACCTTCAAGACCGAAATGGACGCAGATGCGAAGAAATTCATGTTCCCGCAAAACGAGCGCTTGAATAAAAGCTGACAAGCCGGGACACCCATGGGTGTTCCAACAGCTTGCCCAAAGGCTCAATGGCGGTACCACCTCATGGACAGTCCCATCGCCAACAAAGCCAAGGCGGCCGCCACAGCGACCAACAAAGCGGTGATCTCTGTGTCGCGCCGCTCCAGCGTGAACTTGGAAGACAGGTGCTGGTAGATGGAAGCCAGATCGCTGGCGTTGGTGGCCCGGAAAAATTCTGCCCCAGTGATCTCGGCCACTTTTTGCAAAGCCGCTTCGTCCACCCTGGCGTAAAAGGAAAAACCCTCAAAACCAGGAATGAAGCCATCGGGCGTGCCAAACGCCACGGTGTAGACACGAACACCTTGAGATGCCGCCCATTTGGCCACCTCGACTGGATCAGGTCCAGTGGTGCGCCGACCATCCGACAACAAAATCACGGCTCCCGCCGTGTACGAACCCACTGGCAAAGTCTTCTGGTCCCCTGGCGAAGGCGCGGGGCGTTGGTCCAGCGAACGGCCGGCAAAAGGGTTGCCTTGGGGGACCAAGCTGCCGGACTTGAACTCTGCGCCGTACAACAAAGACTCCAGGTCAACCGCCGACTCGGGCAGCAATGTGTTCAAGGCCACCAGCAAACCACTGCCAGTGGCTGTGGCTCTCTGCAACTGAAAGCTGTCGATGGCGTCCAGCAGGAGGTCCTTTTGATCGGTCACGCCTTGTACGAGTTGCGCATTGCCCGCAAACGACACGACAGCCATGCGCACATGGTCGGGTAATTCTTGTACAAAAGATTTGGCCGCCTGTTGCGCCGCCACAATGCGATTGGGCGGCACGTCTTCAGCCAGCATGCTGCGCGACACATCCATGGCCAGCACCAAAGTCAGGTAGTCGGCAGGCAAGGTGACGCGGGCCATGGGCCGCGCAGCACCGAACAACACCAATGCCAATGCAAGACCCAACAAAGCAGGTGGCAAGTGTCTGCGCAAGCGCTGCCCGCGGCCCATGGCCGGCCGGATCAGGCCCAGACTGGGGTAGTACACAGCCGCGGTGCGTTTTCTGCGCAAAGCCCAAAGGTAACCCAGTACAGACAGGGGTATCAGCAAGGATAGCCAAAGCACCTCGGGCCAGATAAAGTGCATGATATGGGAGAGGTTGTATGTTGATTTGTCACTGTATCACCGAAGGCTTAAAACGATGAAACGCGCTGCACTCTACAGTCGCCCAACGCCCAACCCACAGGGCGTTCAAAAGCCCGCGGTGACGGCCCAACCCGATATGGCCCGCTCTGTGGAGCCGGTCGGCAACCGGTCGGCGCCAACCCACTTTCCGGACCAAGTGCATGTCCGGGTCGGTCTGCCTCTTTGGGCCGCCCTCGTGCTTTGCGCAATGCTGACAGCCACGCTCACTTGGGCTCTGATGCGGCACATCCAAGAGCCCAAATCCCTGACGCAAGCCGATATCGATGCCGCCGTGTTGCATACCCTGAGCACCCAAGACTTGCCCTCACGCGCTGCCCGCGCAGCGCAAATCATTGCGCCATCGGTCGTGCGTGTGCGCACACAAGACGAACAAACCCAAAGTGGCCCGAGTTCATTGCGCGACAGCGGTGTGGGCTCGGGTGTGGTCATCTCCGATGCAGGCGTGATCCTCACCAACTTGCATGTGGTGCAAGGGGCCCAGCGCATCTTGGTCACTTTTGCCGATGGCCTCGAATCGGAAGCCCGCGTGATCGCAGCACAACCTGAAAATGACCTGGCTGTGATCAAAGCCATGCGCTTGCCCGACGACCTCCAACCGGCCATCTTGGGCAGCAGCCAAAACCTGCAGCCTGGCGATGAAGTGGTGGCGGTTGGCTTCCCCTTTGGCATCGGCCCCTCGGTCTCGGCCGGTGTGGTCTCTGGCCTGAACCGGTCTTTTGGCTCTGAGGGGAAAACCATGATGCGCGGCCTGATCCAAGCCGATGCGGCGGCCAACCCCGGCAACTCGGGTGGACCACTCATCAACATGGCTGGCGAAGTGGTGGGCATCGTCACCGCCATCCTCAACCCCACCGCCGCCCGCACCTTCATCGGCATCGTGTTTGCCGCCACCATCGAAAGTGCGGGTGGCGGCCTGGGCGTATCACCATTCTGATTTTGCAAAACCACCGACCGAGAAAGGCTTTGTGCATGAACCCCTCTGAATTGGCATGGAACCAGGGCCAGACACCCCAAAGTGCACCCGTCAACGCCGCCCTGATGGAGCGTGTGCTCTACGAAGTCAAACGTGTGGTGGTCGGCCAAGATGCTTTCCTTGAACGCATCTTGGTGGCCATCTTGGCGCAAGGCCACTTGTTGATCGAGGGCGTCCCTGGGTTGGCCAAAACCCTCACCGTCAACACCTTGGCCCAGGCTGTTCGCGGCAGCTTTAAGCGGATTCAATTCACCCCTGACTTGCTGCCTGCCGATCTGGTGGGCACCCGCATTTACAACCAAAAAAGCAGCGAGTTCAGTACCGTGCTGGGACCGGTGTTTGCCAACTTGTTGCTGGCCGATGAAATCAACCGCGCCCCTGCCAAGGTGCAAAGCGCCTTGCTCGAAGTGATGCAAGAGCGGCAAGTGACGATTGCAGGTGAAACCCATGCCGTGCCCCGCCCTTTTTTGGTGATGGCCACGCAAAACCCCATCGAGACCGAAGGCACTTACCCCCTGCCCGAAGCGCAGGTGGACCGTTTCATGATGAAGGTGCTGGTGGGCTACCCCACCGAGGAAGAAGAGTTCGTGATCGTGCAGCGTGTGACCGGGATGCCCGTCACGGCAGCGGCCGTGGCCGACACGGCACAACTCATGGCGTTGCAAGCCCAATGCAGGCAAGGCTATGTGGACCCGGCCCTGGTGCAGTACGCGGTCAAGCTGGTGGCCGCCACGCGCGACCCGGTGCGATGTGGATTGTCCGAATTGGCGCCTTATTTGAGTTTTGGTGCCAGCCCCCGCGCCACCATTGCCCTGATCGAAGGCGCACGAGCCTTGGCATTCTTGCGCGGGCGGCCCTACGCCCTGCCGCAAGACCTGATTGACCTGGTGCCCGATGTGCTGCGCCACCGACTGGTGCTGACCTACGAAGCCCTGTCCGATGGCATGACGGCCGATGCCTTGATCTTGAAAATTCTGCAGGCCGTCCCCGCCCCCGACAAACCACTGGACCGCCATGTTCAGCTTTCTGCGCAAAAAGCCAACTGAGTCCGCCGCCAGCTCTGGCCAGGCCCAGATCTCGGGCTTGCCGCGAGCCAAAACAGCTGCGCCCCATGCCGAGCAGTGGCTGCAACGGCTGGAGTGGACCGTGCTCAAACGGCTCGATGGTCAGCTGCAAGGCGACTACCGCAGCTTGTTTCGCGGCACGGGTCTGGTGCTGGCCGATCTGCGCGAATACCAAGCGCATGACGATGTGCGCCACATCGACTGGAACGTGACCGCACGCATGCAAACCCCCTATGTGCGTGAACACCAGGAGGACCGTGAAATCGCAGCTTGGTTTGTGCTGGACCTGTCTGCCTCCGTGGCCTTCGGCTCGGGCTCCACCAGCAAGCGCGAGCTGGCCTGCAGCATCGTGACGGTCTTGTCCAAACTGCTGTCGCAACACGGCAACCGCGTAGGATTAATGCTGTTCACTGGGCAACCAAGCGCCCACTGCGTGGTGCCCGCTCGCTCTGGAAGACGCCACTTGCTGCACATCGCGCACCAGATGCTGCGCGCCGACCCAGCCCACACCCAAGCTGTGCAGACCAGCCCCTTGGGGCCATGGCTGATGCAGGCTCAGTCGGTGCTCAAGCGCCGCTCGGCCGTTTTTGTGGTGTCGGATTTCATCAGCCCTGCCGGCTGGGAAAAACCGCTGGCCCAGTTGGCCAGACGCCATGAAGTGGTGGCTGTGCGCCTGCGCGATCCACTGGAGATGGCCTGGCCTGACACCACCGGCATGCTGCTGGTACAAGATGCAGAGTCGGGCGAACAACTGCTGGTGGATGGCAACGATGCGGCGTTCCGCCAGCGTTTTGCGCAACATGCCCAAGACCGCGAAGCGGCTTTGCTGGACAGCCTGGCCCAAGCCGGTGTGGACTGCTTGGAGTTGAACACCGACGAAGCGCTGGACCAGGCCCTGCTGAGGTTTGCACAACTGCGCAAACGCGCCAGCCAGCTCAGTGCGGCCAGCAAGCGGCCCATGGCATCAGGGGATGCACATGCCTGAATGGCATTCGATTCAGTTTGTCTGGCCACGCTTGTTGTGGTTGCTGGCCACCTTGCCGCTGTGGCTGGGCCTGTACATCGCGTGGCAAGCCCGTGGCGTGCAGCGGGCCTGGCCATCTGCTGGCCAAACCCCCATGACCTCTGACATTCGCTTTGGGCGATTCACTCGACACACCCCTGCGCTTTTGGTTCTGCTGGGTTTGGCGGGTTTGCTGCTGGCCATGGCCAGACCACAAGCCATCTTGTTGTTGCCCAGCCGCATCGACACGGTGATGCTGGCCATCGACAGCTCAGGCAGCATGCGGGCGGGCGATGTCCAGCCCAGCCGCATCGAAGCCGCCCAGGCAGCAGCCAAAAGCTTTGTGCTGGGACAACCTGCGCAGGTCAAATTGGGTGTGGTCAGTGTGGCCGGAGCAGCGGCTTTGGTGCAAGCCCCCACCGATCAGCGTGATCTGGTCATCCAGGCCATTGACCAACTCAGCCTGCAGCCAGGCTCGGCCCTGGGCAGTGGCATGGTGATTGCACTGCATGCGATGCTGCCCGGCTCAGGTCTGGACGTGCGTGGCCTCATCGATGGCGAAGCTAGGCCGCAAGCGGCCAATGGGGCACCTTTGGGTGGCGCCACTCCTGCGCCAACGACACCAGCATCGGGCGCTGTGCCACGGCAGCCGATCAGCCCGCCCAAAGTACCCCCCGGCTCCAACAGCGCTGCAGCCATTGTGTTGCTCAGCGATGGCCAAAGCAACGCGGGGCCAGACCCGCTCAAGATGGCCCAGGTCGCCGCTGATTTGGGGGTGCGTGTCTACACCGTGGGTGTGGGCTCGGTACAAGGCACGGTACTCAAGGCCCAAGGCATGCAAATGCGTGTCAAACTGGACGAAGCCAGCCTGAAAAAAATCGCCGAAATCACCCTCGCTGAGTATTTCAGCGCCGACAACCGCCAAGACTTGCTGAAAATTTACCAATCCCTGAGCAACAAAATCGTACTCAAAAAACACCGGCGTACCGAAATCACAGCTTTGTGTGCCTTGCTGGGCATGCTGCTGTTGTCTTGGGGCTGCGTCTGGACTTGGTGGCGTCACGGGCGGATCATTTGAACCGAAAACAGTCAAGTCCACCCGTAACATGGGCTCATCAAATGGGATCGAGCCCCAAAACCCAACCCGCTCACTGTTCAGCCTTTGTTGACCAGGGCATCCAAAGAAAAACCAGCAATCTTTTTGTAATCGTCCGAAATCTGGCGCAACTCGGCTTGGCTGATCACATCGTCAATGTGACGAAACGGTTTGCCTTGAGTCAGCTCATCGACCTTGATATTGATAAAGTCTGGCGGTGTGCTGCGATTGGTCAGTACCACTTTAGAAGTGATCGGTCGACGCACCGCCTCATAGCGTTCCAATGCATGAATCGGGTCACTACCGGCTCCAGCGCAGCCAGCCAATTCATCGGCCAGCGTTCGGGCGTCCATCAGCGCCTGCGCTGAACCGTTAGAGCCTCTGGGGTACATTGGATGAGCGGCATCGCCCAGCAAAGTCACACGACCAAAGGTCCATTGCGGAATTGGATCCTTGTCGACCATAGGGTACTCCAGTATCGATTCGGCGTTGGCGATGAGCGATGGCACGTCGAGCCAATCAAAGGTCCAATCCTTGAACAAAGGCAAAACGTCTTCAACTCGGCCTTGGCGGTTCCAGTCGTTTTGTGCCAAGCCCTCCATCCGGATCTCGGCCATCCAGTTCACCAGCTGCCGCCCTTGCCCATCCACCTGATCCACAATGGGATAAATCACCATCTTGCCCGTTTCGATCGAGCCAATGCGCATGTAGGTTTTGCCCGTCAAAATCGGATCAAAATAGGTCACACCTCGCCAGGTGTTGATGCCCGTGAACACCACTTGTTCATCGGGATAGAACAACCGCCGTACTGCAGAGTTGACCCCATCGGCTGCAACCAACACCTGACTCTTCACTGCCGGTCTGGCTTGGCCATCGGGTCCATTGAATTGGATCGTCACATCCTCGTCACCAGGAATCACGCCTACAAAACGATGCCCGGTGTGTATCCGGTCTGACCCCAATCGCTGCACAGCGGCATCGAACAAAATTTTGTGCAATTTTCCGCGGTGAATACCAATTTCAGGTACCGGATATCCCGCATGGCGGCCTCGCAACTCACTGTAGATGAACTGGCCATGTCGGGTGAAGAAAGCGCTCTCGTAGTTTTCAATACCCGCTGCTTCAATGGCAGGTTGCAGACCAAGTGAGGCCAACTCACGCATGGCATGCGGCAACAAGGTGATGCCGACCCCCAACTCGCGGACTTCGGCAACAGCCTCGTACACATCACACGCCACACCTCTTTGGTGAAGGTGCAAGGCCAAAGCCAAGCCGCCGACACCACCACCCACAATGGCGATGGGGCTGAAGGAATCACTCATGCTGCAACCCTCAAGTTGGTCTTCAATCGGCCGAAATTTGTTTGGTACGAATCACATGTCCCCAACGTGGATAGTCCTTGACCACAATGGCATTCAGTTCGTTGGGGGTAGTGGCCGTAGCGATCATCCCAGCCTTACCCAAAATTTCTTGGACATCGTTTTGACGCAAGATGGCGGCCATCTCCGTGTTCAAGCGTGTGACCACAGATGCGGGCGTTTTGCTGGGTGCAAAGAATGCATACCAAAGATCAACGTCAACACCTTTGACCCCGACTTCGTCAAAAGTTGGTACATCGGGCGCAACCGGATGACGTTTGGCACTGCCCAGTGCCAACGCATTCAAACGTCCATTTTTCACAAAACCCTGCGCAATGTGTACCGGCAAAAAGCCCACATTGAGTTCGCCAGCCAGCAAGTCCTGTGTGTAACCCGCTGAGCCGCGATAAGGCACATGCAGCATGAAAGTATTTGACTCCAACTTAAACAGTTCCATGGCCATGTGGTGTGGCGTGCCCACACCCGGTGAGCCAAAGCTGATGGCGCCTGGTTTGGCTTGGGCTTGCTTGACCAGTTCAGGCAAAGATTTGATGCCGGTCTTCGGATTGGCCACCAACATCAAGGAGCCGTAGGCGGCCATGGACACGGGGGCAAAATCCTTGACTGGATCGAAAGCCACGTTTTTGTACATCTGAGATGCCATCAACATGGTGTTGGCGCCCATCAATACGGTGTAGCCATCGGGTGCAGATTTGGCAACAGCTTCGGCACCAATATTGCCGCTGGCACCGGGCTGGTTTTGCACCACCACCGGTTGCCCCAGACGCTCACTCAGGCGCGGCGCCACCACACGCGCAATGGTATCCATGCCGGTACCTGGTGTAAAAGGCACAATGATTTTGAGTGTCTGACTCGGGTAGCTGGCTTGGGCAAATGCGTTTGGACCGAAACTGGCGAACAGTGCTGCAGTGAGCACAATGAAATGTCGGCGATACATAGTGGTTTTCATTTTGGTCTCCTCGAGGTGGTTAAAAGTCAATCTGCAGGTCTGGATTGTTGAGGAGCGATCTTGAATAATCGCTCCGCATTGTCTTGGAAGAAGGCCTTGCGCACCTGAGGTGCCATGTCCAAGTTTTCGAGCATGGCCACTTCTTCAGGCACATATTGGTAGGGATAGTCCATGGCGTAAAGCACACGGTCAGGTCCCATGAAATCTTGTGTGAACTTGAGCGCAGCGCCCCAAGCCACACCACTGTTGGTGATGTGGAAGTTCTCGCGCAGATAGTCACTCGGTTTGCGCTGTGTGGGTTGGACACTGGGATAGCGCTTGGAGCGCACAGTCGCTGCATGCATGTAATCGAGCCGATAGGCCCAAAACGGCAAGGCCTCACCCATGTGACCCAAGATGATCTGCAATTTGGGAAAACGGTCAAACACCCCTGAGGTGATGAGTCGCAGCGCGTGTAAACCGGTCTCAACGCCAAACCCATAAATCGCACCATCAAGGCCCGCCTCAATGAAGTGCTGAATCATGCTCGCGGGCATGGCGTTGGGGTGCAGGTAGATGGGCGTGTCCATCGCTTCGGCTGCTTCAAAAATCGGCCAAAATTTGGTGTCGGACAGGTACTCACCTTGGGTGTGGGAATTGATCACCACCGAGTGCATGCCCAGTTGGTTCACGCCGCGCTGGATTTCTTTGGCTGCAGCTAACGGATCTTGCGGAGCCACGGCAATCATGCCGACCAAACGAACAGGGTGACGGCGCGTGGCAGCTGCCAAAGCGTCATTGGCCTCTGGCGCAAAAGCGACTGCCGTTTCCTTGTCCATGATCTGCACGCCTGGCGATGTCAATCCAATCACCTGAACATCCACGCCAGCGGCGTCCATGTGCTGCAGTCGCAATTCATCTAGATCCACCAAACAGCGCATGATGTGTTGAGCACGCTCACTGGGGCTGCTCATGTAAAACCCCATCAAGTGCTTGAAACCTACATCCACATCGTCTTTGGCCAAGATCCGTTTGTAGATCTCCAGCATCTCGGGAGGCGAAAACGCCTCTTCGGTGGCGATGCGACGGTAAGGTCGCTGGGGCAGGACATTCATGTGGTGGTTCATTCTCGTTGTTCCAAAGATCTAAGATCATCTTAGTAAAGCCATTTCGCAAAAACAACTACCATTTAAGAAATTCACTTATTCCAATTTCGATCAAATGGACCTCTACGAAAACTTCAAAGCATTTGTCAACGCTGCTGAGAGCAATAGCTTTTCTGCAGCTGCTCGCAAACTCGATGTGGTTCCCTCTGTCATCGCCAAAAGGGTTCAAGATCTGGAGAAGCGCATCCAAGCTCCCCTTTTTTTACGCACCACGCGCAGCATGGAACTGACCGATGTCGGAGAGCGTTACCTCACTGAAGTTAAAAGCCTCTTAATCGACACGGAAAATGTTCTGAATGGTTTGTCGAAAAACCGGGGGAACCTCGAAGGGCACATCAAAATCAAGATTCCCGGCACTTTGGGGCAGCTCTATCTGAGCCGATTGCTGCACAAATTCATGCAAATTCACCCTCATTTGCATTTCGAAATCCTGCAAGAGGACAGATCAGTCAATCCATTAGAAGAAGGATTTGACTTGGCTTTGGGCGCACTGCCTGAGTCCTACGGTGGTGTTCAAGACATCCCGCTGTGCGCACTCGATCGACATCTGTGCGCATCACCTTCGTATTTGCAATTGCACGGAACACCTGCTCAGCCATCTGATCTGTACACCTTGGACACACTGGTTTACGCTACAACAGGCAGCCGCTGGCAACTTCTTGGGCCGCAAGGAACCGTCATCTTGGACCTGAAACCCAAATTGAGGACTACAGATGGCACAGGGCTACTGCAAGCCACTCGCCAAGGCATGGGAATAGCCGTTATTGCAGCTTACTTATCCGACCCCGATCTGCAAAAAGGCCAATTGATCCAGGTACTGCCCGACTATCACATCCCTCAAATTTGGCTCAAAGCGCTGGTTCCGGAGCGACGCTTACAACTGCCGCGTATCCGAGAACTCATCGAGTTTTTACAACATCAATTGTCAGCGGGGTTAAAGCCGATGGAACAAGCTTGACGGATGTCTGCCTCAAGCGTAGCGCACCCGCAAATCCCGCTTGAGCAGTTTGCCGCTCGGGTTCTTAGGCAGCGCGTCGGTGAAGACCACGCGCTTGGGACACTTGAAACCGGCCATGTGTTGGGCGCAGTGCGCCACCACCGCCGCCTCGTCCAGCGTTTGCCCGGCCTTGACCACGATCACCGCCGTCACTGCCTCCACCCACTTGGGGTCAGGCAAACCAATCACCGCCACTTCGCTGACTTGCGGCAAGCGGTAAATCATCTCTTCCACCTCGCGACTGGCCACGTTTTCGCCGCCGGACTTGATCATGTCTTTCTTACGGTCCACCACGCTGATGTAACCCTCTTCGTCGATGATCCCCAAATCCCCGCTGTGAAACCAGTCGCCCTCGAACGAGGCCTTGGTGCGCTCGTCGTCATGAAAATAGCCCAACATCAAATGCGGCGAGCGGTGCACGATCTCACCCACCTCGCCCACGGCCACGTCCTGCATGGCGTCGTTCACCACGCGGGTTTCGACATTGCGCACCGCCTTGCCGCATGAACCCAGTTTGCGCAGCTGATCCTCCGGGCAAAGCAGGGTAGCCAGCGGCGCGATTTCGGTTTGGCCGTACAAGTTCCACAGCCGCACTTGGGGCAGGCGGGAGGCCAACTCTTTGAGCACCTCCACCGGCATGATGGACGCGCCGTAATAGCCCTTGGCCAATTTGGCGAGTTTGCCCGCATCCATCAGCGGCGAGCGCAGCAGCGCAATCCACACCGTGGGCGGCGCAAAGAAGCTGGTGATACCGAACTTTTCGAGCATGGGCAGCAGGTTGTCGGGCGTGGGTTTGGACGTGATCACGTTGGTGCTGCCCATGTAAATGGCTGGGCCAAAAAACACATCGAGCTGGGCGCAGTGGTACAGCGGCAGCGCGTGCAGGGCCACATCAGCCTCGGCAATTTCAGCATCGATCACGCAGCTGACGTATTGCCACATGACCGCGTCGTGTGTGAGCTGTGCGCCTTTGGGGCTCGACTCGGTGCCGCTGGTGTAGACGATTTGCGCCACGTCGTAACTGCCCAATTGCAACTCGGGCAAAACATCTGTGCAAGCCGCCAGCACATCAAAACTGTGCATGCCCGCCACCGGCTGGCTCGGGTCTTCGGAGGGCAACCAGATGAACTGCTGCACTTGTGTGTCGAGTTGGGAGGCGGCCTGGGCCAGCTCGGCCAGGCCGCTGTCGGTGGCCAGGGTTTGGGCTCCCGCATGGCGCAAGATGTAGGCCACCTCTTCGGCCTTGAGCATGAAGTTGATCGGCACCATGACCGCACCCCTTCTGGCCAGTGCAAAACGCAGCGCCGCAAAACCGTGTGAATTGCGGGCCAGCACCGCCACCTTGTCACCCTCGGCCACACCGATGTGGGCCAAGCCTGCGGCCAAGCGGCTCACCAGCGCGTCGAACTCGGCATAGGTCCAGGTGGTGGAGCCGCACACGATGCCGGTTTTGGTGGGCAGGCGGATCGCCGTGCGGCGCAGGGCATCGGCAATGGTCTGGCGGCGAACAGCGGGATGGATGTTGTGGGACATGGCGCAGGCTCCGGCATCGATATGATCGGAACATTGAACACCAGACCCGCGAGAATTCCATTGGCACTTCCACCACCCTCCCCCCGAAAACTGTCACATACGCGCACCGTGGTCTACCAAGGCTTTGACCGCGAGGATGGCCTGTGGGACATCGAAGCCGAACTGACCGACGTCAAGACCTTCAGCTTTCAGGTACCCAATGAACGGCTTTTTCCCAGCCAAAAACCGATCCACGGCCTGAAAATCCGCGTCACCCTCGACAACCAGATGGTGATCCAGGACATCGCCACGTCGATGGACGACATCCCGCACGCCGAATGCTCTGGGGCACCACACAACATGCACAAGCTCATCGGCTGCACCATGGGCCCGGGCTGGCGCAAGGTCATCAACCAACATGTGGGTGGCACTGAGGGTTGCACCCACCTGCGCGAAATGCTGTTCAACATGGCCACCGCCGCCTACCAGACCCTGCCCGCAGGCCAATGGCAGCGCCGCGAACTGACCGGCCAGCCCCACCCCGAAATGACCCAAGCGCCCTATTTTCTGGGCCAATGCCACAGCTGGGCCTACGGCAGCCCGACGGTGCAAAGGGCTTATCCGATGTTTTTCAAGCCGAAGGCCTCGGAGGAAGTGGGAAACTGAGCTGGGGCTGGCCTGCGATAATCTGCAGCTTCCAAAGCGCATTCGCGCTTTTCTTTTTCACAGCCTCTGGATCTACACCATGAACCGCTGCACTCTGGCCCTCTCCGGGCGTGCTTTGCTTTGCCTTGACTTCATCACCTCCTTTGAATCCGTGGAGGCCGCATGAGCAAGAAGGTCTTCATCAAAACCTTTGGCTGCCAGATGAACGAGTACGACTCGGACAAGATGGCCGATGTGCTGGGCGCGGCCCAGGGCTATGAGCCCACACAAGATGTGGACGAGGCCGATCTGATTTTGTTCAACACCTGCTCGGTGCGCGAGAAGGCGCAAGAAAAAGTGTTCAGCGATCTGGGCCGGGTGCAACACCTCAAAGCTAAAGGCGTGCTGATTGGTGTGGGCGGTTGTGTGGCCAGCCAGGAAGGTGCCGAGATCATCAAACGTGCGCCTTATGTGGACGTGGTGTTTGGCCCGCAGACCCTGCACCGCCTGCCCGAGCTGCTGGCCGAGCGCGAGCGCAAGCAGCGCCCGCAAGTCGACATCAGTTTCCCCGAGATTGAAAAGTTCGACCACCTGCCGCCCGCCAAGGTGGACGGCGCCACGGCCTTTGTGTCGATCATGGAAGGCTGCAGCAAATATTGCAGCTATTGCGTGGTGCCCTACACCCGGGGCGAAGAAGTGTCTCGCCCGTTTGACGATGTGTTGGTCGAGGTGGCGGGGCTGGCCGCGCAGGGCGTGAAAGAGATCACCCTGCTGGGCCAGAACGTGAACGCTTACCGGGGCAAGATGGGCAACACGGCAGACATCGCCGACTTTGCGCTGCTGCTCGAATACGTGGCCGACATGCCGGGCATCGAGCGCATCCGCTACTTGACGAGTCACCCGAACGAGTTCACGCAGCGCTTGATTGACGCTTACGAGAAGATTCCCAAGCTGGTGAGCCACTTGCACCTGCCGGTGCAGCACGGCTCAGACCGTATCTTGATGGCCATGAAGCGCGGTTACACCGCCATGGAATACAAGAGCACGATCCGCAAGCTGCGGGCGATTCGCCCCGACATGTCGCTCAGCAGCGATTTCATCGTGGGCTTCCCCGGCGAAACCGAGGACGACTTCCACAAGATGATGAAGCTGATCACCGATGTGGGTTTTGACACGAGTTTCAGCTTCATCTTCAGCCCCCGCCCCGGCACGCCTGCGGCCAACCTGCACGACGACACGCCGCACGCCGAAAAATTGCGCCGCCTGCACCACCTTCAAGCGACCATCGAAGAGAACGTGCAGCGCATTGGCGACAGCCGCGTGGGCACGGTGCAGCGCATTCTGGTAGAGCGCCCTTCACGCAAGGACGTCACCGAACTGGCTGGCCGCACCGAGTGCAACCGAGTGGTCAACTTCCCCGGCGGCCCCCACATGGACCGCCTGATCGGTCAGATGGCCGATGTGCGCATCACCCAAGGCCTGTCGCATTCGCTGCGCGGTGAGTTGGTGATCAAGGACTAACCCACTGGGTTTTCAGGATTCGCGCCCGACTTCACGGATGTAGCGGCGGTAGTCTCCGTGCGGGATGGCTGTGCAGCCTTCAGTCGGGCGGTTGTACACATAGGTCTGCACGGACTGACCTTGCAGATGGCCGCTCACCACCGTGGCCTCCTCGCGCCAGTATTGCGAGGCGGCGCGGTCGCCGGGCACCATGGCTTCGACCTCGTCCAGCCGGGCCAGGCGCGTATCGTCGACTTCATAGACCTCGCCTGAGACCAAGCCATCGCCTGGGATGAAACCGGGGTAACGGCCCACGTCGACCAAGCGGCCGGGCACCTGGGCTGCAACCACAAAACGGGCGCCCTGCATTTCGGCCTCGAGTCGCAAACCGGGCATCAAAGTGCCGTAGATGAAAAGTAAATGTTGCATGGATTGAATTTTGCGACAAATATGGCAATGCGTCACCGACTCATCGCGATGACGGGCGTTGTCGTGTTCAATGGCCCATGACAAGGGATTCCCACATGGCGCCAAGGTTTAAACTGTTTAACCAAAGACAGGCGTGGCCCACACGCACCAGGCAGACTCACGACGCAAGCCAGAGACGCAAATGAAAGCTGAACAAAACGAACTCATCACCCGCATCGGCCCAGGCACGCCGTGCGGCGCGGTGATGCGCCACTACTGGCAGCCTGTGGCGCTGGTGGACGAGTTCAACCCCGCGCTCGATCCGCGCATGGCGATTCGCCCCGTGAAGGCGGTGCGTATGTTGGGGCAGGACTTGGTGCTGTTTCGCAACGCGCTGGGCGACTACGGCTTGCTCGACCGCGACTGCCCGCACCGGGGCGCGGACTTGGCCTATGGCCGCAACGAAGGCGATGGCCTGCGCTGCCCATTCCACGGCTGGAAGTTCGACGTGACAGGCCAGTGCATCGAAACGCCCGCCGAGCCCACGGGCAGCACGTTGTGTAAACGGGTGCGCCAGCGCAGCTACCCGATCATCGAGCGCAGCGGCATTTTGTTTGGCTGGTTTGGCCCCGAAGGCCAGACCCCGCCGCCGCTGCCGGGCATCGACGCTTTTAGCGCCCCGGCCACCCACACCTTTGCCTTCAAAGGCCTGTGGCATTGCAACTGGCTGCAGGCTTTTGAAGTGGGCATTGACCCGGCGCACGCTTCGTACCTGCACCGCTTCTTCAATGACGAGTCGCTCGAAGGCAGTTATGGCCGCCAGTTCCGGTGCGCGACTGCGGGCGATGTGCAAGGCGAGCGCTGGCCCATGACGCGGGTGATGCGCGAGCTGGACCAGCCCGAGATTTCATTCGAGCCCACCGAAGCGGGCATGCGGCTGACAGCCCTGCGCCCGATCAACGAGGCATTGACCCTTGTGCGGGTGACCAACGCGCTGTTCCCGCACACCTTTGTGATTCCACTGTCCGAGACCATGACCATCACGCAAATGCATGTGCCGGTCGACGACACACACACTTATTGGTATTCGGTGTTCACCAGCTTTGACGGCCCGGTGGACAAAGAAGCCATGCGAAACCAACGCCTGCCCTCGGTCACCCTGCCCGACTACATCCCCAAAGCGGGCAAACACAACCATTGGGGCTTTAACCCCGAAGAGCAGATGAACCGCACATACCTGGGCATGGGCGAGGACGACATCAATGTGCACGACCAGTGGGCCTGCGAGAGCATGGGCGCCATCCAGGACCGCACCCGTGAGCACCTGGGCACCAGCGACAAAGTGATCATGGCCAACCGACGCATGCTGCTCAAAGCCATCGAGACGGTGCAGGCCGGTGGCCTGCCGCCCGGCTTTGCACAAGCGGCTGTGGCCAGCCAGCGCGTGGGCCCCGACACGGTGGACGGCATCGCCCCCAGCGAGCAATGGCCGCAGTGGTGGCGTGAGGCTTGTGACGCCAAGCGCAAAGGCGCACCGTGGGAAGCTTCAATTCCCGTGGATGTGGCTACGCCAGCCGACACGAGCGCAGCATGAGCTTCGCTGAACGCTGCGGCCTGAACAGCCGCGAACGTGAAACCGCTTGCGAGCAGTTGTTGCGGCAGGTCGATGCCTCGGGCATCGAGCTGGTCCGCCTGGGCTGGTGCGACCTGCATGGCGTGGTTCGTGGCAAGACCATCGTGGCCTCGCAACTGCGCAGTGCGTTGGCCAATGGCATCGGCATGGTCAGCACCTTGCTGCTCAAAGACAGCTCGGACCGCACCGCCTTTAAGGTGTTTGAGCCAGGCATCGAAGAGACCCTGCCCGGCTTTGCCGGGGCCAGCAATTTCACGCTCATGCCCGAACCGGCCAGCTGGCAGGTGCTGCCCTGGACCGAAAAAACCGGCTGGCTGCAGTGCCAGCCCTATTTCGCAGATGGGCGCATCGTGCCGCTGGATTCGCGCCATGTGCTGCAGCAAGCCGTACAGCGCCTGGCCGAGCGCGGATGGCAGATGCGCTGCGGGCTGGAAGTGGAATTCCACATCTACCGCTTCAAAGACCCGCTGCACGGGCAAGACCTGGACCCCAGCCATGCCGCATGGCCCGGCCCTGCGCCCGAAGTCAGCCTGATCCACCCGGGCTACAACCTGCTGACCGAGGGCTGGTTTGACCGGGCCGAAGAGCCGCTGCGCATCGTGCAGCGCACCGCGCAGGCGCTGGGCCTGCCACTGATCTCGCTCGAAATCGAACTCGGCCCCAGCCAGGTGGAGGCGGTGTTCGACGTGAGCGATACACTGACCGCAGCTGACCACATGGTGCTGTTTCGCAATGCCACACGCCAGTCCCTGCGCCGCGCTGGCTACCACGCCACCTTCATGTGCCGCCCGCCGTTTGAGCACATCATGTCGAGCGGCTGGCACCTGCACCAGTCCCTCTGCGAAATAAGCACCGGCCGCAATGTGTTCATGCGAGATGCTGCAGCGCCGGAATGTGACGCACGCGATGCGCGGCAGGTGCTGAGCGATGTGGGTGCATCCTGGTTGGCGGGGCTGCTGTCACATGCCCCGGCATTGACGGCCCTGTGCACCTCCACCAGCAATGGCTATGGCCGTTTCAGGCCCAACGCCATGGCGCCGCAGTCGATTTTGTGGGGCCGTGACAACCGGGGCGCGATGCTGCGTGTCATTGGCGCACCCGGCGACAGCGCCACCCGCATCGAAAACCGCCTGGGCGAACCCGCGGCCAACCCTTACCTTTACATGGCCTCACAAATCCATGCGGGACTCGATGGCGTGGACGCCCAACTGCAAGCGCCGCCCGCCACCGAAACGCCCTACTCAGCGGGTGCGGCCACCATTCCGACCAATCTGGCCGATGCGGTACAGGCACTGCAAAGTGATGCCGCGATGTGCCTAGCGCTGGGCCAGCCCTTTGTGGACTACTACAGCACGATCAAAAAGGCCGAGCACCAGCGACTGTTGCAGGCCGAGGACGCTCAGGAATTCCACCGCCGCGAATACTTCGGGCGCATTTGACCCACTTTTGAATCACCCCGCCCGACGGCGAAACACAGAACATGATCACGATCCACCTGCAACCCCACGACCCCACACAAGCCGTGTACACCCTGCAAGCCCAGCCCGGCCAAAGCCTGATGCAAGCGGCTGTTGATGCGAATTTGCCCGGTATTCAAGCCGATTGTGGTGGCCTGCTGACTTGCGCCACCTGCCATGTGGTGGTGCACAGCGACTGGCAGGACAAGTTGCCGCCCATGGGCAGCGACGAACACGGCATGTTGGCCTTCACCGCCCAAACGCGAGAAACGGGCAGCCGTCTGTCATGCCAGCTTGAACTCACGCCCGAACTGGACGGCCTGCAGGTCACGCTGCCCGCCAGCCAGTACTGAATCAGCGCGGCATGCCGGGAAAGCCCCCGCCGCCGCCCATCATGCCTTTCATGGCACCCATGCGTTTCATCATTTTCATCATGCCGCCGCCGGACATTTTTTTCATCATGTCCTGCATCTGCTCAAACTCTTTGAGCATGCGGTTCACGTCCTGCACCTGAACACCCGCGCCTGCAGCAATGCGGCGCTTGCGGGTGGCTTTGATCAGCTCGGGTTTTTTCCGCTCTTGCGGCGTCATGCTGTGGATGATGCCTTGCTTGCGGCCAATGTCTTTCTCGACCTTGTCCATGTCCATGGAGCCGGCCTTGGCCGTCAGCTGGCTGGGCAGTTTGTCCATCAGACTGGAGAGTCCGCCCATTTGCTTCATCTGCTGGATCTGGGCCAAAAAGTCGTTCAGATCAAAACTGCCACCGCTCTTGACCTTGGACGCCAGTTTTTGCGCGGCCTCCATGTCCACACCGGCGGTGACCTGCTCGACCAAGGCCACGATGTCGCCCATGCCCAGCACCCGGCCTGCGTGGCGCTCAGCGTCGAACACTTCCAGGCCGTCGATCTTCTCGCTGGTACCTGCAAACTTGATGGGCACACCCGTGATCTGACGCACCGACAGGGCCGCACCACCGCGTGAATCGCCATCGAGTTTGGTCAGCACAATGCCGGTGAGCGGCAAGGCATCGCTGAAAGCCTTGGCAGTGTTGGCCGCGTCCTGGCCCTGCATGGCGTCGACCACGAACAGGGTTTCGACGGGTTTGAGCTCGGCGTGCAAGGCCTTGATCTCGGCCATCAGGGCTTCGTCAATCGCCAGGCGACCGGCGGTGTCGACCAAGAGCACATCAAAAAAGTGTTTGCGGGCGTAATCGATGGCTGCGCGGGCGATGTCGATCGGCTTTTGGTCGGGCGAACTGGGGAACCACTCGGCACCGGCTTGCGCCGTTACCGTCTTGAGCTGCTCGATGGCGGCGGGGCGATACACGTCGCCAGAGACGGTGAGCACTTTCTTTTTGCGCTTCTCGATCAAGTGCTTGGCCAGCTTGGCGGTGGTGGTGGTTTTACCGGCACCTTGCAAACCGGCCATCAGGATCACGGCGGGCGGCTGCGCGGCCAGGTTGATGTCGGACACGCCCTCACCCATGGTGGCGGCCAACTCGCGGTTGACCACGCCCACCAAGGCCTGGCCAGGCTTGAGTGAGCCCATGACCTCTTGGCCCAGGGCTTTTTCCTTCACCCGGGCGATGAAATCACGCACCACCGGCAAGGCCACATCGGCTTCGAGCAAGGCCATGCGCACCTCACGCAGCATGTCGGCCACGTTCGATTCGGTGATGCGGGCCTGCCCGCTGAGGGTCTTAACGAGGCGTGAGAGTTTGTCGGTCAGGGCGGAGGCCATGGGGGAATCCAGAAAAAACCGGTCAAGCGTGTTGGCGAAGCCCCAGCGGCAGCGCCTGAAAGGCTAAACTCGGACCCATGATTTTAGCGAGTGCGCCTTTGTGGACGCTGCCCTTCTCGGCATTGGCAGCCCTGATCTATGCCTTGCCCGCTTTGGTGCCCAGCCGCCTGAGCGATGCACATGCTCGCCGCCTGCTTTGGCTGGCCTGGGCTTTGCATGCCTTCAGTTTGCTGGTGCTGCTGATGGGGCAGGTTCGTTTTGGCTTCGCACCGGCGTTGTCCGTCACCGCTTGGCTGGTGGTCACGGCTTACATGATCGAGACCCAGTTTTTTCCCAAACTCAGGGCCCGCTGGGCCGTCGGCGGCCTGGGGGCTACCACCGTGGCCTTGGCCTGGGTATTTCCGGGCACGGTGCTCACCAGCCAAGCTTCAGCCTGGCTGCCCCTTCATTTTGCACTGGGTTTGTCGGCCTACGGCATGTTTGCCGCAGCCGTGGTCCATGCTTGGATGATGACCCGCACGGAGCATGACATCCGCCAGGCCCACGAAGGCTCCAGCGGCCTGCCGCTGTTGACGCTGGAGCGCCTGACCTTTCGATTCGTGTGGGCAGGCTTTGCGCTGTTAACGGCCACTTTGGTGGCAGGCGCCTTGTTCGGGGAGGCCTTGTATGGCCAAGGCCACACCGAATGGCGCTGGGACCACAAACGCGTCTTTGCCATCCTGTCCTGGCTCACCTTTGCCACCTTGCTGGTGGGCCGCAGCCAATGGGGCTGGCGGGGCCGCCGCGCCGTGCGGGTGCTCTACATCGGCGCGGGCTTGCTGCTGCTGTCTTATGCAGGTTCACGCTTTGTGCTGGAAGTTTTGATTGGACGGGCTGGATGAAATACCTGATTTGGTTTTTGGTCATTTTGCTGGCCATCTGGGCTTTCAAGCGCAGCCGACGCGTCAAAACAGACGCTCCCAAAGAACAGCCGCCAACGACCCCCGCCAACATGGCGGTCTGCCTGCATTGCGGCATCCACCTGCCGCCAGACGAGGCCGTCACGGGAGAAAAAGGGTTGTACTGCAGCACCGATCACCGCGCAGCTGCACAAGACCGCAACCCGGTGTGAACACCCGGGGCTGCCCCGACCATCCTTAGCCCACACCCGCCATGCCTGACCAAGCCGCCGGATCTGCACGCCTTTGGGACAAGGGCTGGTATGCACCCGCCCAAAGACTGGATTCGCCCAACTTCGGCCACAGACCCTCAGGCGCCTGCATCGATTTGCTGGTGATCCACTCCATCAGCCTGCCGCCCGGGCAATACGGCGGCCAAGAGGTACAAGCGCTGTTCACCAACCAACTGGACTGGGACGCCCACCCGTATTTCTCCCAAATACGGGGCTTGCAAGTGTCCTCACACTTCTACATTCGGCGCGACGGCAGCCTGTGGCAGTTTGTCAGCACCGACGACCGGGCCTGGCACGCCGGCCAGTCCGAGTACCGAGGTCGCCCACAATGCAATGACGACTCGATCGGCATCGAGCTCGAAGGCCTGGAGGGCGATGTCTTTGAGGACGCTCAATACGAGCAATTGCGTCGGCTTAGTCTGGATTTGCTCCGGCACTACCCGATTGCACACATCGCCGGCCATGAGCACATCGCGCCCGGCCGCAAGCACGATCCTGGGGCCGGTTTTGACTGGTTGCGGCTGAAGGCATCAGTCGAACTGCCAAATCAGTGTTTTCCCGTGTGCTTTTGACAAGACAAGCAAAATTTTATTTTGTCTTTTTTTCATTGATTTGAGTATTCCATCAGCAGATAAACCTACAGCCAACAATTGGCAGGTCGACGAAATCAGCGATCGCGTCAAAAAAAACCCTGGAAGTCGCATGGCTCTTGAGTTTCATTGGTGAAAGTCCCTCTTTCATTGGCTTTCTGAAGTACTTTTAAGCTTCTGAAAAGTCCGTTCGCAGGCCGTGATCAACCCCAAAGCCTTACACCTTCGATTCACAGCCCGCCTTTGAGCCGGTACACTACCTGTAGTGGCTTGCCATGCCTTCAGACACCAGATATAGTGTGCGTAACAAATTCTCACAAACAGACTTGCGCAGCATTTCATGGCTTTTTGACCGATTCAACCCAGACCTCAAACCCAATGATGACCCTCCAAACTGATCAGACCATCCCCTCCACTTCTTCAGGACTGATGAACCTGCCCGCAGACAGGTTGGGTACAGCCAACGCGCACCCCCTCACTCACTACCAGATCATCCGCCGCAACGGTGCGGTGGTGCCTTTTGAGCCCACCAAAATCGCCGTGGCCATGATGAAAGCCTTTTTGGCGGTGCACGGCACCCAAGGTGCAGCCTCTGCCAGCGTGCGCGAAGTGGTCGAAGAACTGACGCAAAACGTGGTCCGCGCCCTGATGCGCTCACGCCCCGGTGGCGGTACTTTCCACATTGAAGATGTGCAAGACCAGGTCGAATTGGGCCTGATGCGCAGCAGCAACCACGAAGTGGCTCGTGCCTACGTGCTTTACCGCGAGCGCCGCACCCAAGAGCGTTCGCAGCAAACCCAGTCCGTCACGCCCGTGGCCCAAGAGCCTGCGCTGCACGTCATGGACCAAGGCCAACGTGTCGCCTTGGATCTGAAATACCTCAAAACCCTGATGGTGAACGCCTGCGCAGGCTTGGGCAAAGACGTCAGCCCTGAGCCCATCTTGGCCGAGACCATGCGCAATCTGTACGACGGCGTGCCCATGGAAGAGGTGTACAAAGCCTCCATCCTCGCCTCACGCACCCTGATCGAAAAAGACCCCGACTACACCTACGTCACCGCCCGCTTGCTCATGCACACCATCGCCAAGGAAATCCTGGGCAAGGAAGTCACCCAAGACCAGATGGCCGAGGAATACATCGACTATTTCCCTCAATTCATCAAAAAAGGCATCGACAACGACCTGCTGGACGCCAAACTGGCCCAGTTTGACCTGAAAAAACTGGCCACAGCGCTCAAGCCTGAACGTGACCTGCAGTTCGACTACCTGGGCCTGCAGACCCTGTATGACCGTTATTTCCTGCACGTGCGCAAGCAACGCATTGAAATGCCACAGGCTTTCTTCATGCGTGTGGCCATGGGTCTGTCGGTCAATGAGATTGACCGCGAGGCCCGCGCCATCGAGTTCTATGAAGTCTTGTCTTCTTTTGACTTCATGTCCTCCACCCCCACCCTGTTCAACAGCGGCACTTTGCGCCCCCAGCTGTCGAGCTGCTACCTGACCACCGTGCCCGACGACTTGGACGGCATTTACGAATCCATCAAGGAAAACGCTTTGTTGTCCAAATTTGCCGGCGGTCTGGGCAACGACTGGACCCGCGTGCGGGCCATGGGCTCCCACATCAAGGGCACCAACGGCGAATCCCAAGGTGTGGTGCCTTTCCTGAAGGTGGTCAACGACACGGCTGTGGCGGTGAACCAAGGCGGCAAGCGCAAGGGTGCGGTCTGCACCTACCTGGAAACTTGGCATCTGGACATCGAAGAATTCCTGGAACTGCGCAAAAACACCGGCGACGACCGCCGCCGCACCCACGACATGAACACGGCCAACTGGATCCCCGACCTGTTCATGCGCCGCGTCATGGAAAAAGGCAGCTGGACCTTGTTCTCGCCCGCTGACTGCCCGGACCTGCATGACAAATTTGGTGCCGACTTCGAAAAAGCCTACACCGCCTACGAAGCCAAAGCCGAACGTGGCGAGATCAAGCCCAGCAAGAAGTTGCCCGCCACCGATCTGTGGCGCAAGATGCTGTCGATGCTGTTCGAGACCGGCCATCCTTGGATCACCTTCAAAGATGCCTGCAACGTGCGCTCACCTCAGCAGCATGCAGGTGTGGTGCATTCCTCCAACCTTTGCACCGAGATCACGCTCAATACCAGCGACACCGAAACCGCTGTTTGCAACCTGGGCTCGGTCAACCTGGCACGCCACCTCAAGGACAGCGGCAGCGGCAAGGTCCTCGACCACGACAAGTTGAAAAAGACCATCTCTACGGCCATGCGCATGCTGGACAACGTGATCGACATCAACTACTACGCGGTCAAAAAAGCACGCGACTCCAATATCCGCCATCGCCCTGTGGGTCTGGGCCTGATGGCCTTCCAGGATTCGCTGTACGAGATGCGCATCTCTTACGCCTCGCAAGCCGCTGTCGAGTTTGCCGACCAGTCGATGGAAGCGATCTGCTACTACGCCTATTGGGCCTCCACCGAGTTGTCCAAAGAGCGCGGTCAGTACTCCAGCTACAAGGGCTCTTTGTGGGACCAGGGCATCTTGCCTCTGGACACCATCGATTTGCTGGCCCGCGAGCGCGGCGGCTATGTGGAAGTGGACCGTTCGGCCACCCTGGACTGGAACGCCTTGCGCCAGAAAATCAAGACGGACGGCATGCGCAACTCCAACTGCGTGGCGATTGCCCCCACCGCCACCATCTCCAACATCATTGGCGTGGACGCCTCGATCGAGCCTTGCTTTGGCAACCTGTCGGTGAAGTCCAACCTGTCGGGCGAATTCACCGTCATCAACAGCTATTTGGTGCGTGACTTGAAGCGTCTGGGTTTGTGGGACGACGTGATGGTCATGGACCTGAAACACTTTGACGGCTCACTGCGCCCCATCGACCGTGTCCCCCAGGACATCAAGGCCTTGTACGCCACTGCGTTTGAAGTCGAAACCACCTGGCTGGTCGAGGCTGCAGCGCGTCGACAAAAGTGGATTGACCAAGCGCAGTCGCTCAACATTTACATGGCCGGTGCATCGGGTAAAAAACTCGACGACACCTACAAGCTCGCCTGGTTGCGCGGCCTGAAAACCACCTACTACCTGCGCACATCGAGCGCCACCCAAGTTGAAAAATCGACCGTGAGTGCTGGCTCACACAACGCGGTGTCGGCATCAGGCACACCGAGTGCCAGCATGGGGGCTATGGAGGCCGCTGCCGCTGCTGCACAAGCTCAAATGTCTGCTGAGCCGGCCACCGATATCAAGTTCTGCGCCATCGATGATCCAGGTTGCGAAGCTTGTCAGTGAGGGTGGTTGCAACTTGCCTTGCACCTGCGTGCGCTGTTCGATGCAATGGCACAACACTTCATGCGCAGCCTGTGTGCTAATTGAATGAACGGCTTTGCAATTTGTGGCCATGCTTTCATAATTTAAGAACTGGAAATTTATATGCTGTCCTGGGACGAACAAGTCAAACCCGCATTGCAAGCTGCAATGCCCCCCTTCACCGGTGCAGGCTCCTCTGCCACCACCGCTGCGCTGTCTTCAAACCCAACTGTCTCCGCTGCACCGCGCCGCATGAATGCTGCCGACAAGCGCATCATCAACGGCCAGACCGACGTCAACCAGTTGGTGCCCTTCAAATACAAATGGGCTTGGGAGAAATACCTGGCCACCTGCGCGAACCACTGGATGCCGCAGGAAGTCAACATGAACCGTGACATCGCTTTGTGGAAGGACCCCAACGGCCTGACCGAAGACGAGCGTCGCATGGTCAAGCGCAATCTCGGCTTTTTTGTCACAGCCGACTCGCTGGCGGCCAACAACATCACCTTGGGCACTTACCGGCACATCACGGCACCTGAATGCCGCCAATTCCTGTTGCGCCAAGCGTTTGAAGAAGCCATCCACACCCACGCTTACCAATACATCACCGAGTCACTGGGTTTGGACGAGAGCGAAATTTTCAACGCCTACAACGAAGTCAAATCGATCCGTGACAAAGACGAGTTCCTGATCCCGTTCATCAACGTGATCATGGACCCCAACTTCAAGACGGGCACTTTGCAAACAGACCAGACCCTGCTCAAGTCCCTGATCGTGTTTGCTTGCCTGATGGAGGGCTTGTTCTTCTACGTGGGCTTCACACAGATTTTGGCACTGGGTCGCCAAAACAAGATGACCGGTGCGGCCGAGCAGTACCAGTACATCCTGCGTGACGAATCCATGCACTGCAACTTCGGCATTGACATGATCAACACCATCAAATTCGAAAACCCACAGTTGTGGACCAACGAATTCAAAGCCGAAATCAAGGACCTGTTCCTCAAAGCGGTGGAGTTGGAATACCAGTACGCGGAAGACACCATGCCCCGCGGCGTTTTGGGCATGAACGCCTCCATGTTCAAAGGCTATTTGCGCTACATCGCCAACCGCCGTGCGACCCAGATCGGTCTGGAAGCCTTGTTCCCGAACGAGGAAAATCCATTCCCCTGGATGAGTGAGATGATCGATCTGAAGAAAGAACGCAATTTCTTCGAAACACGGGTCATTGAATACCAAACTGGCGGGGCTTTGTCCTGGGACTGATCTTCTGACTGACTTTTCCATGTCCCCCCTCATCAAGCCACTCGCCACAAAGTCATCGGACTTTGGGCGCAGTGGCTTTTCTGTGTTCATGGTGTTGGGGACTTCCCCAGCACCATGGATCGCTTTGTGCAATCCAACAAGCACCAAGTGTTCCCTTTCCGTTGAGTTCTCAACTTGATCAAGGAGAAAATCATGGCAACTGCAAAAAAAGCAGCAGCACCCAAAGCTGCTCCAGCGAAAAAGGCCGCACCGGCCAAGAAAGCGGCTCCAGCTAAAAAAGTAGCTGCAGCCAAGAAACCCGCCGCTAAAAAAGCAGCGCCAGCTAAGAAAGCCGCTCCTGCCAAAAAAGCAGTCGCAGCCAAAAAGCCAGCCGCTAAAAAAGCAGCACCGGCCAAAAAAGCCGCTCCCGCCAAAAAAGTAGCTGCAGCGAAAAAAGCAGCACCGGCCAAAAAAGCAGCACCGGCCAAAAAAGCCGCCGTCAAGAAAACTGCAGCCAAGAAGCCAGCAGCCAAAAAAGCGGTAGTGAAAAAAGCGGCCAAAAAACCAGCAGCAAAGAAGGCATCCAAAGCACCCGCTGCCCCGGCTGCTCAAACGACATTGAATCCTCAAGCTGCGTGGCCGTTTCCTTCGGCCGCCAAGCCCTGATTCACCGTTCAGGCCCTAGCCACCAAGCCCGTCACTGGCAACAGTGCCGGGCTTTTTGCATGCGAAAAAGGGCAGGTCGGTCGGGGTCAGGGGTAGAAACTGAGCAAACGGTACCCGCTAAAGTCCAGCTCGGTTGAGATCAACACCCTCAAGCTGCCCGACCAAGACTGACCCGGAGAAAGCGTTGGCGGCATTCCAGACTGCTCGGGCAAGACCACGGTGCGCAGCAGCATTTTGCCTTGTGGGTCCGTCAAGCTCAGCTCCAAGGCCGTTGTGCCCAAAACGCGTCGCGTGGTATTGCGCACCGACCAAGCCAAAACATGGTCATCGCTGCGTTGCACCAAACTGGAGCTCTCAATGACCACGCCCTCGACATCTCGAAGCGGATTGATTTGGCACCCAAAGGACTGACACAGATGGCGCGCCAAGGGTTCACTGGCAGGCCACGAAGCCACCAAGGCATCTCTTTGCACATAGGCCAGCTGAAGTAACAACAACAAGAACAAGCTCCCCACTGCGTAGGGGAACAGCCACGACTGGGTCGGCACAAGAGAAGCCGCTTCATCTGGCACTGCCAAAGGCTCAGGCTTGAAAGCGGACAAAGCCGTTTCGAACGCGGCCAGTTCGATTTGCGCTGACCGATCGTGAGCGGAGGCGCTGTGGTCTTTCCTTTTCAGCAAACCGTCAATTTCAATGCGGTCTGCCGGGTCGGCCACCAAGTCTGGCAGATGCAACGGCTGCGCCGTGCGCAATAGGGCATCTTCAGGCGAGGCAGGCGCCGGTGCTGTTGACGAAACAGCTGCCGTTTCGGGCGCTGGCTTCCAGTACAGCACCAAGCCTGTGCTGTCAAACACATGGGCACAAGCTCCACAACGCAACCAGCCACTGGCCGCCTGCATATGGGCATCTCCCAACCGATAAACCGTGGTGCACGAGGGACAGCGGGTGATCCTGTTCATGGTCCGATTGTAGACAGGCTCAAGCCAGCTCAGGCGGTGCTCGCAGATCGGTGCAAACTACAAGGTGCATTCAGCGGGCCGTGCCAACAGCTTGGCCGTCATCAGGATCCAGCCCTCTTGGGTGTCGGTCACCTCAAGGGCCACCCAAGGTGCATAAGCAGCTTGGAGCTGCTCGGCCTGCCGCTCCAGGATACCGGCCAATACCAAATGCCCACCAGGGGCCACGTAAGAGCACAACAAGGGAGCCAGCACTTTCAAAGGTGTGGCCAGAATATTGGCCAACACAGTCTGGTAATGGCCTTGTGCTTTGTCGGGCAGGCCCGCCTTCAACTGCACGCCATTGGCCTGCGCATTCAACTCGGTCGAGGTCACCGCAGCGTCGTCAATGTCAACGGCATCTATGTTGGTGGCGCCGTATTTGGCCGCACCGATGGCCAAGATGCCCGAGCCACAACCGTAGTCAAGCACCCGCTGCCCCTGCACGCCATGCTGCGCAATCCAGCGCAGGCACATGCGGGTGGTGGGGTGGGTGCCAGTGCCAAAAGCCAAACCCGGGTCGAGACGGATGATTTGGCGGGCTTGCTCGGGCGGTTCGTGCCAGGTGGGCACGATCCAGAATTCAGGGGTCACCTCGACCGGCGCGAACTGCGACTGGGTCAAGCGCACCCAATCTTGGTCTTCCACGGTCTGGATGCCCAGCAACTGGCAGTCCTCAAAAAAGTCTTGCGCACCCAGCAAAACCGCCGCTTCCTTGGCCGCGGCTTCCTGGGCAAACAAGGCCACCATGCGCGAACGCTGCCATCCGTCTTTAGGTGGCGGCATACCCGGCTCGCCAAACAGCGCTTGTTCAGCAGGCGTCTGGGCGTCCGCGTCTTCCACCGATACGCTCAAGGCATCGAGGGCATCGAGGGCATCGCTCAGCACGTCCACCCGGTCTTCTGGGCACAGCAGGCTCAGTTCATGCATACGAAATCAGCGCTTGTGCTGGCTCAGCCAGTATTCCAAATAATGGATGTTGGTGCCCCCTTGCATGAACTTGGCGTCCACCATCAACTCACGGTGCAAGGGAATGTTGGTGCTGATGCCTTCGATCACGGTCTCGTTCAAAGCCGTTTGCATGCGGGCCAAGGCCTGCTCGCGGGTGTCCCCGTGCACGATCAGTTTGCCAATCATCGAGTCGTAGTTCGGCGGCACAAAGTAGTTGTTGTACACGTGCGAATCCACCCGAACACCGGGCCCACCCGGCATGTGCCAAGATGTGACGCGACCAGGAGAAGGCGTGAACTTGAATGGATCTTCTGCGTTGATACGGCATTCAATGGCATGTCCCCGGATTTCGATCTGCCGCTGGGTGAAAGGCAATTTGATACCTGCAGCCACCATGATCTGGGTTTTGACAATGTCCACACCCGTGACCCACTCTGTCACCGGGTGCTCGACTTGCACCCGGGTGTTCATTTCGATGAAATAAAACTCACCATTCTCGAATAAAAACTCGAACGTACCCGCACCGCGGTAGCCAATCTTCTTGCAAGCTGCGACGCAACGCTCACCAATCTTGTCGATCAGTTTGCGGGGGATGCCGGGGGCAGGCGCCTCTTCGATCACTTTTTGATGGCGCCGCTGCATCGAGCAATCGCGTTCACCCAAATAAACCGCGTTCTTGAACTTGTCGGCCAAGATCTGGATCTCGATGTGCCTGGGGTTCTGGAGAAACTTCTCCATGTAGACCGCAGGATTGCCAAACGCCGCACCGGCTTCGGCCTTGGTCATCTGAACGGCGTTGACAAGCGCTGCCTCGGTGTGCACCACACGCATGCCACGACCACCACCGCCACCTGCGGCCTTGATGATGACCGGGTAACCCACCGCTTTGGCGATGCGGCGAATCTGCACCGGGTCATCGGGCAGTTCACCTTCAGAACCAGGCACGCAGGGCACGCCGGCACGGATCATGGCCTGTTTGGCTGAGACCTTGTCGCCCATGATGCGAATCGACTCGGGGGTGGGGCCAATGAACTGGAAACCACTTTTCTCAACGCGCTCGGCAAAGTCAGCGTTTTCGCTCAAAAAGCCGTAGCCGGGGTGAATCGCCTCAGCATCCGTGACTTCAGCCGCCGAGATTATGGCGGGCATGTTGAGGTAGCTCAACGGGGATGCTGCAGGACCAATACAAACGGCTTCTTCAGCCAACTTCACGTATTTGGCTTCTTTGTCGGCTTCGGAATAGACCATCACCGCTTTGACGCCCAATTCACGGCAAGCGCGTTGGATGCGCAAGGCGATCTCGCCTCGGTTGGCGACCAGGATTTTCTTGAACATGAAATCCCCGTGGTTTTATTCGACGATGAAAAGAGGCTGACCGTATTCCACGGCCTGACCGTTTTCACACAGAATTTGAGTGACAGTACCTGACTTGTCAGATTCGATCTCGTTGAGGATCTTCATCGCTTCGATGATGCACAGAGTGTCGCCCTCTTTGACCACCGAGCCGATCTGGATGAAAGCCGCTGCGCCCGGGCTGGATGAGCGGTAGAAGGTCCCTACCATGGGCGACTTGACCGCATGCCCCGCAGGCGCAGCAACAGGGACGGGGGCCTCGACAGGGGCAAGGGGAGCAGCCACAACAGGTGCCGCTGCGATGGGTGCAACTTGCTGCATCACGACCGGCTGGGGCACCCCCATGCTCTTGACGATGCGGACTTTGCCTTCGGCTTCGGTGATTTCCAACTCCGACACATTGGAATCGGACACCAAATCAATGAGTGTTTTAAGTTTGCGCAAATCCATAGATCCTCCATTGCTTGGGCACATGTAATGGAGCGAATTTACACTAAATTCCAGCCAAAATCCTTGAAATTAGCTTTTCTTGGCCGAACCACTGCAGCGCATGAATGCCTTGGAAGGAGACGCAAGCTGCAGGATCGGTCAGGGACGCGTCAAGGGGTGGCCGTGCGCCATTGCGCCAAATCATCCGTCGTGAGTTGTCCCATCTTCTGTCGCCAAATGCTCCCATCTGCTTTAAAAAATACAGTAAATGGCAAGCCCCCCGCAGCGTTACCCAAAGATTTGGCCAACTGTGTGCCCTCAAGGCCTGCCAATCCCACAGGAAAACCCAAGGCTTGTCGGGTCAGGAACTTGCGCACAGCGCTGGGTTGATCAATCGCCAAAGCAAGCACTTGGTGCCCGTTGGGCAGATTTTCCCGCCAGAAGGCGTCAATCATCGGCAATTCTTCGATACAAGGGGGACACCAAGTGGCCCAAAAATTCAGCAACAAAGGTTTGCCCTGAAAGCCTGCCATGGCCAAGGCCTCGCCCGAAGGGGTCTCGAATTGCTGACCCCAAAAAGGGTGGTTCTTGGCGTCCGCCACGCCCCGAGGCTCAAAGCGCCACAAGGCCACGCCGACACCAGCCACTGCAGCTGCAGCGCCTGCCCCCCAAATCAAGTGGCGTCTGGAGGGGTTTTCACTGGATGGATTCATACCCGAATTGTCTTTCATGCCGCCAGCAGGCACTCCAAAGCCGCCAAATTCCCCCTCGGTGAGCGGCCTTGCGCATCGGGCAACAAAGCCCCCCGCAAATCGTCCAGGTCGTAAATGCGCAGGTGCACACCCACATCTTCGTTCAAGGCTTCACAAAAACTGTGCAGACTCAACACCTCCACGTCGTCGCCATGCAGGCCACGCACGGTTTGAGTCTCGTAGCGCTGGTTCTGGTTGATCAGGGCCATTTCAGCCGATTTGGGGTCGTCACAAAACAAGGCCAAGTCCACATCGCACAGGCGCGTGGCCCAACCTTGCCAGACCGCACCGCCCAAGTGCGGGTGGAATTCGGCCAAGCGCTGCATCCAGACCCGTGCCAATTGGCGCAAGGCCAACAACTCGCCAGGTTGCGTATCGGCGCAAAACAAGGCGATGTAGTCGCGCACCTGTGCTTCGACCACATCGTTGGTGGGCAACGCGGTGCGCGTGGGCAGGCCCAGTTCTTTGAGGGCGCGGTGCTTGGCCGGGCCAAAGGCCAAGCCTTCTTCGACCACCAAACGGGCAGCGGTGGCAGCAATTTCGAGGGCAAGGTCGTTCATGGGCACCGATTGTGACCGGGCCCAACAGGTCGTGGTCCGGCTTGCACCCAATGGCCCCCTAAAATCCGAGCATGCATATACATATCTTGGGCATTTGTGGCACCTTCATGGGGGGCTTGGCCGCGCTGGCCCGCGAGGCAGGGCATCGGGTGACCGGGTGTGACGCGGGCGTTTACCCCCCGATGAGCGACCAGTTGCAGGCTTTGGGCATCGAGCTGATCGAGGGTTTTGACGCCGACCAGATGGCCCTGCAACCCGACATGTACGTGGTGGGCAACGTGGTCAGCCGCGCCCGATTGGCCGACGGCAACCCCAAATTCCCACTCATGGAAGCCATTTTGGAGGCCGGTGCACCGTACACCAGCGGCCCGCAGTGGCTGTCCGAGCATGTGCTCCAAGGCCGCCATGTGCTGGCGGTGGCGGGCACACACGGCAAAACCACCACCACCTCGATGTTGGCCTGGGTGCTGGAGCAAGCTGGTCTGCAACCGGGTTTTTTGGTGGGTGGTGTGCCGCTCAACTTTGGGGTCTCGGCCCGGCTTGGCAGGGGCAAGTACTTCGTGATCGAAGCGGACGAGTACGACACCGCCTTTTTCGACAAGCGCAGCAAGTTTGTGCACTACCGCCCGCGTACCGCCATCCTGAACAACCTCGAGTTCGACCACGCCGACATCTTTGACGACCTCTCTGCGATTGAACGCCAGTTCCACCACTTGGTACGCACCGTACCCGGCTCGGGCCGGGTGGTGGTCAACGGCCTAGAGGAAAGCCTGACGCGCGTGCTGGGTCAGGGATGCTGGAGCGAGGTGCGCACATTTGGCTCCGCTGTGAGCGACTTTGTGGCCGAGGGTGAGCCCTCGCAGTTCCAAGTTTTGCAGGCTGGGCAAGCGGTGGCCGAAGTGCAGTGGGCGATTGGCGGCGTGCACAACCAGCTCAACGCGCTGGCATCCATTGCGGCCGCCGAGCATGTGGGCGTGGCACCAAGTGTGGCGGCGCAAGCCTTGGCCGCCTTTGAAAACGTCAAACGCCGCATGGAGGTGCGTGGCTCCGTCCAACGCGAAGGGGGTGGCATCACCGTTTACGATGACTTTGCCCACCACCCCACCGCCATCCGCACCACCGTCAACGGCCTGCGCCGTCAAGTGGGCCAAGCCCGCATCCTGGCGATTTTTGAGCCGCGCAGCAACACCATGAAGCTCGGCACCATGAAAGCCCAGCTGCCTTGGAGCCTGGAAGAAGCAGACTTGGCCTTTTGCCATTCGGGCGGACTGGGCTGGGATGCCACTGCAGCACTACTGCCCATGGGGGCAAAAGCGCAAGTGGGCGCCAACATAGACGAAGTCATCGCCCAAGTGCTGGCACAAGTGCAGCCCGGCGACCACCTGCTGTGCATGAGCAACGGCGGCTTTGGCGGCATTCACGCCAAGCTGCTGACAGCCCTCAACGGCTGAGTGAACGACGCGCCTTCACCGCATCCGACAGCACCTGCAACACGCCTTCGCTGTCGTCCCAGCCGATGCAAGCGTCGGTGATGCTCTGGCCGTAGGTCAGGTTTGCCACTTCGTGCTGACCGGGCGTGAACTTCTGGGCACCATCTTTCAGGTGGCTCTCAACCATGACCCCAAACACCTGGCGTGAGCCGCCGCTGATTTGTGCGGCGATGTCCTTGGCCACATCGATCTGGCGCTCGTGCTTTTTGCTGCTGTTGGCGTGGCTGCAGTCCACCATCAAGCTGGCAGGCAGCTTGGCGGCTTCGAGTTCCTTGCAAGCGGCAGCCACGCTTTCGGCGTCGTAGTTGGGGGCTTTGCCGCCGCGCAAAATCACGTGGCAGTCCTGGTTGCCTTGGGTCTGCACGATGGCGACCTGGCCATTCTTGTGCACCGACAAAAAGTGGTGACCACGTGCAGCGGCCTGGATCGCGTCGGTCGCGATCTTGATGTTGCCGTCGGTGCCGTTCTTGAAGCCGATGGGGGCCGACAGGCCCGAAGCCAGTTCGCGGTGCACCTGACTTTCGGTGGTGCGTGCGCCGATGGCGCCCCAACTGATCAGGTCACCGATGTACTGGGGCGAGATCACGTCCAGGAACTCGCTGCCTGCGGGCAGGCCCTGGCGGTTGATCTCGATCAGCAGCTGGCGCGCGATGCGCAGGCCTTCGTCGATGCGGTAGCTCTCATCCAAATAGGGGTCGTTGATCAGGCCCTTCCAGCCCACGGTGGTGCGGGGCTTCTCAAAGTACACGCGCATCACGATTTCCAGCGTGTCGGCGTACTTCTCACGCAGGGGCTTGAGGCGTCGGGCGTAATCCAGCGCTGCAGCCGGATCGTGAATCGAGCAGGGGCCGATGATGACCAGCAGACGGTCGTCTTGGCTGTGCACGATCTTCTGAATGGCTTTGCGGGTGTGGGAGATCAGTGTTTCCGTGGCCGTGCCGGCAATCGGGAAAAAGCGGATCAAATGTTCTGGCGGTGGGAGCACGGTGATGTCCTTGATGCGTTCGTCGTCGGTCTGGCCTTTGCGGTCGGCGGCATTCGGATACCAGCTCTCGGGGGCTGCGGTTTTGGCGTTCATCGTGGACTCCTCAGATTAAAAAACAGGTGAAAAAAAACCGCCGGGCTTTGGGGCTCCGGCGGTGTGTGTCGAGATGTTCGGGTGCTTATGCGCTCGCCTCTCGTCCGCCGGGGACTGAGAACCAAAAATAAAAAAAGTAAAAAGCGTTGCGCAGAGACATGAGATGCAATGTATCACAGGTCAATGACAATTCCTGACAGACTCGCCCAAGAGCAAACCCGAAAAGGCGCATCAGGCCGTGCCACCCACGGTGAGACCGTCGATGCGCAGCGTCGGTTGACCCACCCCCACGGGCACGCTCTGACCTTCCTTGCCGCAGGTGCCCACGCCCGAGTCGAGCTTCATGTCGTTGCCGATCATGCTGATCTTCTTGAGCGACTCGGGGCCACTGCCGATCAGGGTCGCGCCCTTGACGGGGTATTGGATCTTGCCGTTTTCCACCCAATACGCCTGGCTGGCCGAGAACACAAACTTGCCGCTGGTGATGTCCACCTGCCCGCCCGCGAAGTTGGTGGCGTACAAGCCCTTTTTGATGCTGGCCACGATTTCTTCGGCGCTCTTGTCGCCACCCAGCATGTAGGTGTTGGTCATGCGCGGCATGGGCACATGGGCGTAGCTTTCGCGGCGGCCGTTGCCCGTGGGCTTGACGCCCATCAATCGGGCGTTCATCGCGTCCTGGATGTAACCCCTCAGGATGCCGTCTTCGATCAGCACGTTCTTTTGACTGGCATGGCCTTCGTCGTCCACGTTCAGAGAGCCCCGGCGGTCGGCGATGGTGCCGTCGTCGAGAACGGTGACGCCCTTGGCCGCCACACGCTGGCCAATGCGACCACTGAAAGCGCTGGAGCCTTTGCGGTTGAAGTCGCCTTCCAGGCCGTGGCCAACGGCTTCGTGCAGCAGCACACCGGGCCAGCCATTGCCCAGCACCACCGTCATCTCGCCTGCGGGGGCGGGGCGGGCTTCGAGGTTGATCAGCGCGGCCGACACAGCTTCTTGCACATAGGTCTCGACCATGCCGTCGTCAAAGTAGGCCAAGCCAAAGCGGCCACCGCCGCCAGCGCTGCCGACTTCGCGGCGGCCGTTTTGCTCGGCAATCACCGTCACCGACAGGCGGATCAAGGGTCGCACATCGGCCGCCAAAGTGCCATCGGCGCGGGCCACCATGACCACGTCGTATTCGGAGGCCAAACCGGCCATGACCTGCACCACACGCGGATCTTTGGCTCGAGCGATTTTCTCGACACGACCGAGCAAATTCACCTTGGCCGTGCTGTCCAGCGTGGACATCGGATCGAGCGACGGGTAAAGCGAGCGGCTGGCCGACACCTTGCGGGCCGGCACCTTGATGCGTTTGTTTTGCGTGGCTTGCGCGATGGTGCGCACCGTCATGGCCGCGTCCATCAAGCAGGCTTCGGAGATATCGTCCGAGTAGGCGAAGGCGGTTTTCTCGCCCGACACGGCACGCACACCCACACCTTGGTCGATGCTGAAGCTGCCGGTCTTGACGATGCCTTCTTCCAGGCTCCAGCCTTCGGAGCGGGTGTACTGAAAATACAGGTCGGCGTCGTCGACAGCGTGGGCCTTGATGGCGGCCAACGCCCGGCTCAGGTGGGTTTCATCCAGCCCAAAAGGCTCGAGCAAGAGGGATCGGGCCGTGGCCAAGCGTTCGATGGTGGGTTCGCGTGAAATCATGGGGTGATTGTAGGCACGGAACAAGACCCTTGCCGGGGCTGGAGTGACAAGCTTCAGACACAGGTCTGCACACACAAAGCAAAACAGCCGCTCAGCGCTGGCGCATGAGTTGCAGCAAAGCCGCGTCGTCGAGGTCAGCCCAACCTTGCTGCAGCGCTTGGGCAAACAGTTCGCGTGCGATTCGGCCCAAAGGAGGGTCAAACGCCACGTCTTCGGCAGCCTGCAGGGCCAGGCCCGTGTCCTTGGCCAACAAACTGACATGGGCACGGGGCACCAGGTCACCGGCCAATGCCCGGTGCATGCGGTCCGAGCCGATCCAGCTTTGCCCGCTGGAGGCCTCGATCACGGACAGCGTGGCCGCGGGCGCCAGGCCCAAGCGTTCGGCCAGGGCCAAGGCCACGGCAGCGCCGGCCAAATTCACAGCCGCCAGCAGGTTGTTGACCAGTTTGGTGCGTGCGCCATCACCCACACGGGTGCCCACGTGAAAGACCTGGTCGCTCAAAGCGTTCAGCAAACTCTGGTGGCGCGTCCAAACGGTATCCGAACAGGCCACCATCAGGCTCATGCGGCCCTCTCGGGCCCGCAAGGGGCCACCAGACATGGGCGCATCCATGCAATCGACGCCCTGCAGCACCAATCGCTGGGCTTGCAACTCGACCGTAGCAGGCCCCAGCGTCGGACACAGCATCACGCACTGGCCGGGCTGCAAGTGCGCACCTGCACCCCCCTTGCCCCAGAGCACCGAATCGGTTTGTGCCGCATCCACCACTGCGACCAGCAACACCCCCTGGGGTGCCAAGGCCTTTGCAGCATGCTCGGCCGAGCTGCAATGCACTGCCCCCAGCGCCACGGCTTGGGCATTCGCCCGTGCATCGGTGTCATTCACGGCCACTGACCAACCCAAATCGCGCAAGCGTGCCAACATGGCGCCGCCCATATTGCCGGCACCCACCACCGCCACAGCGCTTGAAGGCATCATGTTTGCACCAGTTGTTTGGACTTGGCAATCGACATCAGAATGCCCAGCGCCAGCCCCAAAGTGACCATGGCCGTGCCGCCATAACTGATGAAAGGCAAAGGCACGCCCACGACCGGCAAGATCCCACTGACCATGCCCATGTTCACAAAAGCATAGGTGAAGAAAATCATGGCCATGCTGCCCGCCAACAAACGGCTGAACAAGGTGGGTGCCTGCATGGCAATGACCAGGGCCCGGTAAATCAGGAAGAAAAAGCAAGCCAGCAACACCACGCCACCCAACAAGCCGAACTCTTCACCCAAGGCCGCAAAAATGAAGTCGGTGGTGCGCTCGGGGATGAACTCCAGGTGGGTTTGAGTGCCCTGCATAAAGCCCTTGCCCCAAAAGCCCCCCGAGCCAATGGCGATCATGCCCTGAATGATGTGAAAGCCCTTGCCCAGCGGGTCTCGGCCAGGATCCAGCAAGGTGCACACCCTTTGGCGCTGGTACTCGCGCAGCACTCGCCAGTCCACATCAGGCTGGCACAGGCTGGGCTCCATGATCACCAGCACCACAATGCCCACCACAGCCAAACCCACGGGCGGCAAAATCCAGTGCCACTTGAGACCCGCAAAGAAAATCACGGCCAGGCCAGCAGCCAACACCAGCAATGAAGTCCCCAAATCAGGCTGCTTCAAGATCAAAAACACAGGGACGCCCAAAATCAACAACGCCACCGCAAAGTCAAAGGGGCGCAATTGCCCCTCCCGTTTTTGGAACCAGGCGGCCAGCATCAAAGGCAATGCGATTTTCAGGATCTCGCTGGGCTGGATCACAACCCCCAGATTGATCCAACGCCTGGCCCCTTTTTTGGTGATGCCAAAAATGGCCACGGCCACCAACAAAATCACACCGACGGTGTAGATCGGAATTGCCCAGGCCATCAGCTTGGATGGTGGAATCTGCGCCACCACAAACATGATGAATCCCGCAATCAACATGTTGCGGCCATGGTCCACAAAGCGGGTGCCGTGGTCGTAACCCGAGGAATACATGACCAGCATGCCCAAGCAGGCGAGCAAAAAGACAGCAAAAGCCAAAGGCCCGTCAAAGCCCTCCAGCAATCGCCACAAGCGTTGCATCACGGTGGGCTTTTGAATCACAGAGGACGATCTCAGAGGGGCTTGGCGGGCGGTCTTGTTCATGTCGGATCAGGCAAATTCGCCTTTGGGGTCACGCCCCATCAGGGCTGCGACTGCCTCACGGGGACTCCAGCTGGCATCCAGCAAGGCCACCACCGCCTCGGTGATCGGCATGTCGACACCCAGGGCACGGGCACGTTGCAGGACGGTGCGGGCGCTGTACACACCCTCGGCCACGTGCCCCAGCGATCGCACCGCCTGATCCAGCGACTGGCCTTGGGCCAGCAACAAACCAACTTTGCGGTTGCGGCTGAGCTCGCCCGTGGCCGTCAACACCAGGTCACCCAAGCCGGACAAACCCATGAACGTGTCGCTGTGCGCACCCAACGCCAGCCCCAAGCGAGTCATCTCGGCCAAGCCACGTGTGATGAGCGCAGCTCGGGCGTTGAGGCCGAGATGCAGGCCGTCGCACAAGCCCGTGGCGATGGCCAACACATTCTTCACGGCCCCACCCACTTCCACGCCCACGATGTCGCTGTTGGCATACACGCGCAAAGCCGGACCATGGAAAGCCTGCACCAAGGCGTCACGCACAGGGGCATGTGCACTGGCAGCCACAAGGGCGGTCGGCTGTTGTCGCGCCACTTCCAAGGCGAAACTGGGGCCGCTCAAAGCGCCCGCTTTCAGGTGCGGAGCCACTTGGGCCTGCACCTCGTGCGGCATCAGCCCCGTGCCGGACTCCAGGCCCTTGCACAGCCAAGCGACAGGTGCTTTCACATCGGCCATGGCCGTGAGGGTGGCCCGCAAACCCGCCATGGGCGTGGCGATGACCCACAAGTCGCACTCTGGTGAGCTTGACAACAAAGACGTCAAAGGTGCCGATGAAATCTCAATCGCATCGGGCAAATCGACGCCAGGCAGGTAACGGGCATTTTGTTTGTCCGTTCGCAAGGCATCGGCCTGGGCAGCGTCACGGGCATGCAAAGTGACGGTGTGCCCGCACGGGTGACAGGCCGCCGCCAATGCCATGGCCGTGCCCCAAGCGCCAGCACCAATGAGGGCGATGTGCATGGTCCGGCTGAACCTCGGGTTCTGCTTACTGCTTGATCGCAGCGGCCTGCTCGGCTTGCTGAACTTGTTGCTGCTCGTACATGGCTTGGAAGTTGATCTCGGCCAAGTGCACCGGCGGGAAGCCCGCACGGGTAATCAGGTCGGCCACATTGCCACGCAGGTAGGGGTAAACGATTTGCGGGCAAGCGATGCCCATCACAGGCCCCATCTGCTCGTCAGGCAGGTTGCGGATTTCGAAAATACCGCCTTGTTTGCACTCGACCAAGAAGACGGTTTTATCGGCAATTTTGGTCTGCACGGTCGCGGTCACGCAGACCTCAAAAACACCCTCGGCGACGGGTGTGGCTTCCACGCCCAGTTGGATGTCCACGCTGGGTTGCTGCTGGTCGAGCAAGATGGCGGGTGAATTGGGTTGCTCCAGCGAAGCCTCTTTCAGGTAAACACGCTGAATCTGGAAAACAGGGGCTTGGGCTTCTGGGCTTGGGGTGACGGCTGTATCGGACATGGGTAAATCTCTGAAAGGGTGGCGCCGAAATCAAACGGGCCTGAAAAAAGAAAGAGGAATCATTATCGGCGATCAAAGCAGAACCTCGGCGGCGTCTTGGCTTGAGTCAACCCTGACTGCCTGGCTCGGCTTCAATCCGCTTGGAGCAAGGGCAACAAAGCGCCTTTGGCGTCGAGCGCCATCAGGTCATCACATCCGCCCACATGGGTCTGGCCGATGAAAATTTGGGGGACTGTGCGGCGCCCGGTGATTTGCATCATGTGATCGCGCTGAGCAGAATCGGTGTCGATGCGAATCTCTTCGATCTGATCCACCCCCTTGGACTTGAGGATTTGCTTGGCTCTCACGCAGTAGGGGCAAACAGCGGTGGTGTACATCTTGACGGCGGGCATGGGGTTCCTTATGGCGAAGCGGAGGGAAATGGGTCAAAACGGTTCAGAATTTTTCTGTGGGCATGCTGGCTGCGGTCCAAGCGCGTAAACCGCCCGAGAGGGACTGCACGTTCTCGTAGCCGAGTTTGCGGGCCGTTGCTGCAGCCCGCGCCGAACGTGCGCCCACCTGACACACCATGATGACATGGGCAGACTTGTTTTTGACCACCTGTTGCAGTTTGTCTTCCAGTTGTCCCAAGGGCAAATTTTTAGCGCCAATCACATGGCCACGGGCAAACTCATCGGGCTCACACACGTCAAGGACCACCGCTTTGTCGCGGTTCATCAGTTGCACCATGGCTTGGGGATCCACGCCACTGCCCTTGTTCAACACTGGCAAAAGCAAAGCCAAACCCGAAGCCAGCGCCATGGCCAGCAACATCCAGTTATCAATGAGAAAGTTCACGAATCAAACCTTTTTAGGCAAAAAACAAAGGCCCGATCTAAGGCCCGACAACGTCGATTCTAAAATGATGCGCACAACCTTTGTTCCACCCACCCTCTGCGCCCCCTTTTCGGCCTGATTTACCCATGCACAAACTTGTCCTCATTCGCCATGGCGAATCCACCTGGAACTTGGAAAACCGCTTCACTGGATGGACCGACGTGGACCTGACCCCCACAGGTGTGAGCCAAGCCATGTCGGCGGGCCAACTGCTCAAAGCCGAAGGTTGGGACTTTGACCTGTGCTACACCTCGGTGCTCAAGCGGGCCATCCACACGCTTTGGTACACCCTGGACGAGATGGACCGGACCTGGCTGCCCGTGGTCAAGGACCACCGCCTCAACGAACGCCACTACGGCGCCCTGCAGGGGCTGAACAAAGCCGACATGGCCAAAAAGTTTGGCGACGAGCAGGTGCTGGTCTGGCGACGCAGCTACGACACCCCGCCCCCCGCACTGGAAGCGAACGACCCCCGCTGTGAGCGCAGTGACCGCCGCTACCCCGACCCGGCCGTGGTACCTCTGACCGAATGCCTGAAAGACACCGTGGCCCGCGTGCTGCCGGCTTGGAACGACAGCATTGCGCCCAGCATTCTGGCGGGCAAGCGTGTCTTGATCGCTGCACACGGCAACTCCATCCGCGCCCTGATCAAATATTTGGACGGTATTTCTGAGACCGACATCGTGCACCTGAACATCCCCAATGGCATTCCTTTGGTGTACGAGTTGGACAAAGACCTCCGTCCCATTCGCCACTATTACCTGGGTGACGCCGAAGCGGCGGCCAAAGCCGCTGCCGCAGTGGCCAGCCAAGGCAAAGCCTGACCCCGCGACGCCTTTTACAGGAAATTACAAGCCAAGCCCCACGGCACGGGGCTTGCGGGTGTATATTGATTTGAATTTCACTGCACATGCACACGCAAAATGGGACATAAACTCAAGATCGTTGGATGGCTCAGCATTGGCGCTTTGGCCGGTGCCCTCACCACCATGTCGCTGCAAACCGTGGCTCGCGGCAACATGGCCCCCCTGCCTCTGGAAGAGCTGCAGCAATTGGCGGCCGTGTTCGGCATGGTCAAAAGCGACTACGTCGAACCGGTGGACGAGAAAAAACTGATCACCGAAGCCATCTCTGGCATGGTGGCCAGCCTGGATCCGCATTCACAGTATTTCGACAAGAAAAGTTTCAAAGAATTCTCAGAGGGCACGTCGGGCCGTTTTGTTGGTGTGGGCATCGAAATCAGCCAAGAAGATGGCCTGGTCAAAATCGTCACCCCCATCGAAGGCTCCCCGGCTGACCGGGCCGGCCTCAAAACCAATGACCTGATCACCAAAGTCGACGACACACCCCTCAAAGGGCTGTCGCTCAGCGAAGCCGTCAAGCGCATGCGCGGCGAGCCCAAGACCAAAGTGGTACTCACCGTTTTCCGCAAGGATGAGAACCGCACCTTCCCGGTCACCATCATTCGCGAAGAAATCAAGACCCAATCGGTCAAATCCAAACTGATCGAACCCGGCTACGGCTGGATCCGCGTCTCTCAATTCCAAGAACGCACTGTTGAAGACTTTGCCCGCAAGATCGAAGACATGTACAAGCAAGACCCCCAGCTCAAGGGCTTGGTGCTGGACTTGCGCAACGACCCGGGCGGCTTGCTGGACGCGGCTGTGGCCCTGTCGGCGGCCTTCTTGCCCGAAAACGTCACGGTGGTCACCACCAACGGCCAATTGGCCGAGAGCAAATTCACTTACAAGGCCTCGCCCCAGTTCTGGCGGCGCAACAGCAGCAACGACCCCATCACCCGCATGACGAAAGCCACCGACGGTGCTTTGAAAAAAGTGCCTTTGGTGGTACTGGTCAACGAAGGCTCGGCTTCTGCCAGTGAGATTGTGGCCGGTGCCTTGCAAGACTACAAACGCGCCACCCTCATGGGCAGCCAGACCTTTGGCAAAGGCTCGGTGCAGACCGTGCGCCAGTTGGGCCCTGATACCGCCCTGAAAATCACCACCGCCCGTTACTACACGCCAACAGGCCGCGCCATCCAGGCCAAAGGCATCGTGCCCGATGTGATGCTGGACGAGACCGAAAACGGCAACGTTTTTGCTGCGCTGCGCACCCGTGAAGCCGACCTGGGCAAACACCTGTCCAACGGCAAAGAAGCCGAAGAGAAAAAAGACCCGGCCCGCGAAAAAGCGCGTGAAGAGGCCATGAAAAAGCTGGAAGAAGACGCCAAAAAACCACTCTCCGAACGTCGTCTGCCTGAATTTGGCTCCGACAAGGACTTCCAGCTGGCCCAAGCCATCAAGCAGCTCAAAGGCCAACCCGTCAAAGCCAGCACCACTTTGGCCGAGCGCAAAGTCGACAAGAAAGACTGAGCGCAAACGGCTGACAAAGACTGCCCATGGATGACACGCAGCTGCTGCGTTATTCGCGGCACATCCTGCTCAACGAGCTGGGCATCGACGGCCAGGAAAAACTCTTGGCCTCGCATGCCCTCGTCATCGGTGCAGGCGGTCTGGGCTCTCCGGTCAGCTTGTACCTGGGCAGCGCAGGCGTGGGCCACATCACCGTGGTCGACCATGACGAGGTGGACGCCACCAACTTGCAGCGCCAAATTGCCCACACCTTGGGCCGGGTGGGTCAGCCCAAAGCCGAGTCGGTGGGCACCGCCATCGCCCAGATCAACCCCGATGTGCGTGTCACGTCCATCACACAACGCGCGGATGCGACCCTGCTGAACACCTTGGTGGCCCAAGCCAATGTGGTGATCGACTGCTGCGACAACTTTGAAACACGCCAAGCCGTGAACCTGGCCTGCGTGGTGCACCGCAAGCCCTTGGTCTCTGGCGCGGCCATCCGCATGGACGGCCAGGTTTCGGTGTTTGACAGCACGCAGGCCGATGCGCCTTGCTACGCCTGCATCTTCCCGCCTGAGCAGCTGCCCGAGGAAACCCGTTGCGCCACCATGGGCGTGTTCGCACCGCTGGTGGGCATCATCGGCACGGTGCAAGCGGCCGAAGCCCTCAAAATCCTGAGCGGCATGGGCAGCCAAATGGCTGGGCGTTTGCTCATGCTCGACGGGCGCGAGCTGTCTTGGACCGACATCCGCATGCTGCGCAACCCGGATTGCCCGGTTTGCGCGGCCCACCGGGACTGAACTGCCGGAGCAGTCGCGCCAAAGCCAACATGATCAGTTGGTGGAACAGCGCCCGTTGAATTTTCTGAACAAAGCCGGTGACATGGGGTCCTCGCGCCCAGCAAACAAGCCTCGCTTTTCTTTTTTCGCTTGGCGCTGCAAAGCGGCTTACGGTCCCCGGCCTGTTCGAAATTGGTAAGCCCAAGCCATGCCCGATCGCACCATTTCAGCGCCCAAATCCACCCCGTCCACCGACAGGCGGCCGATGTCCCGTCCATAACTGTCGTGCCCCAGCAACTGGACCTGCACAGGCTTGCGCAACACCAGCGCGATCATGGCGTCACGCGCTGCTGCACCACCAGGCTGGCATGCTTCAGGGGCATCCACGGCATCGAGGCGCAACTTGACCGGTTCTTGCTGACCCGGGCGCACCACCAAAACCGTGTCGCCGTCCATCACCCAGCTGACCCATCCGGTCCAGACCTCGGACTTGGCTTGCTTGTTTAACTGGGCCTGTTGTGCACAAACACTCCCCAGCCCGAAGAACAAGACGCAGGCCAATCCCCACGCCCTCATGCCGGGCTCCGCGCCAGCAAGCCACGCCTGCGGTTGGCTTTTGGCCAATGGGGATCGAGCTCAACGACCAAACTTTGGGCACGCGCCTGCAAACGCGCGAGGGCATCGTCAAACAGGACCACCTCGTTGGCCTGCAAGGCACTCAAAATCTGGCCATTGATGGCCTGAATACTTGGCATCAGTTGGTCGTACAGTTGCCGCCCAACAGGTGTCAGTGCCACCCGGGCTCTGCGCCGATCAGCGGGCGTGACCGTGCGCGTGACGAGTTGTTTTTTGACCAAAGACGTCAAGGTGCGAGAGGTTCGAGCGCGGTCACGGTGCATGCGCTCGGCCAGTGCCGAAGGGGGTAATGCACCGTTTTCATACAACTGCGCCACCACCGCCCACTCCCGGCGCGTGATGCCGTATCCCCCTTCACACAGCCGCACCACCAGGGCTCCTGCCGTGGCCGACAAGCGGCCCAAACGGTAGAGCAGCAGGTCGTCAATGGAGGCCAAGCGCAGGGACGGTGACAGCGGCATCAGGGTTTTCAGGGGGGATGATGGATTAGAACAATTGTCACTGAAGACTTTACATTGTGGCCTTGTGGATCCGGAATATTGGTTATTTTGCGACCACTCACCAGGAGACATTCATGCACAACATTCAACATTTGACCCGCAGGGCTCTGGGCTTGGCGGCTCTCTCACTGGCCGTGCTCACGCCCGGCTTGCAGGCCCAAGACAAACCCCCACTCAAAATCTTGGTGGGCTTTCCACCCGGTGGCTCGGCCGATGTGCTGGCCCGCATGGTGGCCGACGCACTGCGCGACGACTTTGGCACCATCGTGGTGGACAACAAACCCGGTGCAGGCGGGCGCATCGCCTTGAACATGACCAAGTCGGCCAAACCCGATGGCCAAACCGTGATCATTTTGCCCAGTGGCCCCATGGTGCTGTTCCCCCACGTTTACAAAAAACTCGACTACGACGCAGTGAAAGACTTCACACCGATTTCTCAAATCGCACGGTTTCAGTTTGGTGTGGTTTCTGGTCCTGCCAGCAACGTGAAAAGCGTCTCCGAGATGGCGACCAAAGCCAAATCCGACCCGGCGACGGCCAGCTACGGCACACCCGGCGCAGGCACATTGCCGCATTTCATGGGGGTCTTGTTGGAACAATCGGCGGGCATCCCGCTCAACCACATTCCATTTCAAGGCGGTGCGCCCGCCAACAACGCCTTGTTGGGTGGTCACATTGGCTACAAATTTGACGTGGTCTCAGAAACCGCCGAGCTGCATCGCTCGGGCAAGGTGCGCATCATCGCCGTCACCGGCTCAAAACGCGATGCACAAGTGCCAGAAGTGCCCACCCTCCAAGAGTCGGGCATCAACATGGAAGCCACCGCTTGGTTTGCCATGTATGGCCCGGCGGGCCTGCCTGCCGAGGCGCTCAGCCGCTTGGAAAAAGCCATGATGAAGATGGCCCGCCAACCGGCCATGAAAGAAAAAATGGTCAAACTGGGCTATGAACCCATTGGCTCGAGCTCATCTGAATTGGCTGTAGCGCAAAAAGCCGATCTGAACCGCTGGGAAAAACCCATCAAGGCCACCGGCGTGCAACTGGACTGACATCGACACACAGTACCCCATGACGCAACGCCCCAACATCATCTTCATCGTGGCCGATGACCTCGGCTTTGCCGACCTCGGCTGCTATGGCGGCCGCGACGCGAAGTTCGGCAAGGTCTCGCCCGTGCTCGACCAGTTGGCTGCAGGTGGTCTCAAATTCACACAGGGTTATGCCAACTCGCCCGTGTGCTCGCCCACCCGCTTTGCACTCATGACTGGGCGCTACCAGTACCGCCTGCGGGGCGGTGCCGACGAGCCCATCAACAGCAAGAGCAAGGGCAGCGCTGTGCTGGGCCTGCCGCCCGAGCACCCCACGCTGCCCTCGCTGCTCAAGGCCAGCGGCTACCGCACGGCCTTGATTGGCAAGTGGCATCTGGGTTATCCGCCCCACTTCAGCCCGATCAAATCAGGCTACGAAGAATTCTTTGGCCCCAAGTCAGGCGGGGTGGATTACTTCACCCACGCCAGCAACAACGGCACACACGACCTCTACACCAACGAAGAAGAAAAACACGAAGACGGCTACCTGACCGACTTGATCTCGCAGCGTGGGGTGGACTTTGTGAACCGCATGGCCCCGGGCGCTGCGCAAGGCACCCCCTTCTTTTTGAGCCTGCACTACACCGCGCCGCACTGGCCCTGGGAAACCCGCGAAGACCATGCGCTGGCGCAAGAAGTCAAGGACAACCTGTTCCACCTGCACGGCGGCAACATCCACACCTACCACCGCATGATCCACCACATGGACGAAGGCATTGGGTGGATAGTCGATGCGCTCAAAAAGACGGGCCAGCTGGACAACACCCTGATCGTTTTCACCAGCGACAACGGCGGTGAACGTTTCAGCGACAACTGGCCCCTGGTGGGTGGCAAGATGGACCTGACCGAAGGCGGCATCCGTGTGCCGTGGATCGCGCACTGGCCCGCTGTGATTGCGCCCGGCGGCACATCTACCCAACATTGCATGACCATGGACTGGTCGGCCACCATGGTCGAGCTGGCAGGTGCCAAGGCCCGGGATGACATGCCCTTTGACGGCGTGTCCATGCTGCCTGTGCTGCGCGATGCGAAGCACCAGTTTGAGCGACCCTTGTACTGGCGCATGAACCACCGGGGCCAACGCGCCCTGCGTTTGGGCGACTACAAATACCTGCGGGTGGACGGCCACGACTACCTGTTCAACATCCCCGCTGACGAACGCGAGCGGGCCAACTTGGCCCAGCGCGAACCTGCCCGCCTTAACGCCATGCGCCACGCTTGGGAGGCGTGGGACGCCACGGTGCCTGCCATCCCCGAAGACGCCACCATCAGCCTGGGCTATTCGGTCAAAGACATGCCCCAGCGCTGAGGCTCAGGCGGCTAAGATCGGGCATGCTCGATTTGCAACGCTTTTTGACTTTCCGCCAGTGGCCCCGCCTTACGGCACCTCTGGCCCGCACCGAGGTGCTGGCGGGCTTGACGGTGGCGCTGGTCATGATCCCGCAGGCCGTGGCCTATGCGGGTCTGGCTGGCATGCCCTTGGTCACCGGTCTGTACACCTGCCTGATCCCCGCTTTGCTGGCAGTGCTGTTTGGCAGCGCCAACCGCTTGTCGGTGGGTCCTGCGGCGCTCACTTGTGTGCTGATCAGTGCCTCGCTCACGGGCATGGCCGATCCGGGCTCACCCGAATGGGTGACGCTGGCGGTGTGGTTGTCGCTGTTGTCGGGCGCCATTCAGCTGCTCTTGGGTCTTGGACATTATGGCTGGCTCATCAACCTGGTCAGCGCCCCGGTGATGACGGGCTTCACCCAAGCCGCGTCTTTGCTCATCATGGCCTCGCAAGTGCCCGGTTTGTTGGGAATCAAGGCTTGGAGCTGGGACGTGTCAAGCTGGCCCACATGGCTGAGCAGTTGGCCCGCCTTGTTTGGCCTGGGCAGTTTGGCCGTGCTCTTGGTGCTGCGCCATTACAAACCGCGCTGGCCCGGCATCATGATTGTGATGGGACTCGCCTCGGCCATCGCCTATGCCACCGACTACGAGAACCACGGCACCGTGGTCGGCCTGCTGCCCTCGGGTTTGCCTGATTTTTTCTGGCCCACATGGCCCGGCTTGGATGTGATCAAGCAGCTTTGGGTCCCTGCCACGGTGATCGCGCTGGTCAGCTTTTTGGAGACAGCTTCGAGCGCCCGCATCGAGTGCCGCCGAGAAGCCAAGCGCTGGGACGACAGCACCGAACTTTTCAGCCAAGGCCTGGCCAAAATCGCCTCGGGGTTTTCAGGCAGCTTTGCCACCAGCACCTCGTTTTCACGCTCGGCCCTCATGCTGTATGCCGGGGCGCGATCGGGCTGGGCAGTGATCGCCTCGGTCGGTTTTGTGCTGTTGGCTTTGCTCATCCTCATGCCCGCACTGCAGTTTGTGCCCCGCTCGGTCATGTCAGCTGCGGTGATTGTGGCTGTCCTCAATTTGTTCCAGCCTCGCCAATTTCTGGCGTTGTGGCGCGTTGACCGCATCGAGGCCCTGACCGCAGGGATCACCTTTGTGGCCACTTTAATGACAGCGCCGCGTATTTATTGGGGCGTGATGACTGGGGTGCTGGTGGGCTTGAGCCATTTTTTGCACACCCGACTGCACCCCCGCATCATCGAAGTGGGGCTGCACCCCGATGGCAGTCTGCGCGACCGACATCTTTGGAAACTGCCGCCCATGGCCCCTCAGCTGTACGCCCTTCGCATGGACGCAGAGTTGGACTTCGCCACCGCCAGCGACTTTGACCGAGCCATCACCGACCACCTGGCGCAACATCCCGATGTGTTGCACGTTTGCCTGTTCGCCCAACCCATCAACCGCATCGACGTGACAGGCACAGAAACCTTTGGCCAACTGCACCGCCAAATGGCCAGCCGCGGCATCACGCTGCACATCAGCGGCATCAAACTGCCGGTGGAAACCACCTTGCGCCGCGCAGGGGAACTGGCCGAAGGCCCCTACCTCCAGCTCTACCGCACCGATGCCGATGCCCTGAAGGCCTTGGCGCGGCTGTCGCCTCAGCCCCAGATGGTTACGGCTTCCACCATCTGATCAGTTCCCTCCCAAACTCCTTGTTTCAGGTCAGCGCCTTTTCAAATTCTGACAAACGCTTGTAGATGGAGCGCAGCTCGGTGATGTCGGTCCATCGGTCAATCAGGTATGAAAACGCATCATTGACTTTGCCAAAGGCGTTGCTCACCTGCTGGATCACCCCCAAGGTGATCAAACCCGTGAACAAAGAGGGCCCCATGAGCAAGAAGGGAAAAATCACCATCATCTGGCTGTAAAAATTGCTCCACAGGTGAAAGTAAGCATAGTGGTTGAACAGCCGAAAATTGTTCAGCCTTACCCCCATGAACAGCTCCAGCACCGTGGGCAAATCCATGCGGCTGCGCTCGTCTTCGGCGTACACCAAATCCTTGCGCAACGCGGCTTCGGTGCGCTGGTTGTTGTACTCCAGCCCGGGCAGACGAATGCCCACAAACCACGACAGCACCGTCCCCCCCACCGCTGCGATCAAGGCCACCCAGAACAGCGAGCCCTCAAACTGAAGCCACGCAATCGCCATGCCTTTGGACAATAACCACAAAATCGGGATGAAAGACACCAGCGTGAGCACAGCCCGAACCATGCCCAGCCCCAAATTTTCGGTCTGGCGGGCAAAACGCATGCAGTCTTCCTGAATGCGTTGCGAAGCGCCCTCCACCGTCGTATCGGTGCGCTGCCAGCGCGGCAAATACAGCTCCGTCATGGCCTGTCGCCAACGGAAGGCGTAGTGCGAGGCCAGATAGGTCTCGAGGCTGCGCAGCAACATGAAGGGAAAAGCGATCCACGCAAATTGCAGCATGAAGTCCCAGAACTTGTCCAAGCCGCCCGCCTGCTCGGGCTTTTGCAGCAGGTCATAAAACTCGCCATACCAAGCGTTGAGCTTCACCGTCTGCTGCACCGTGATGAACACCAAAGCCACCAAGACCAGCAAGCCGCCCCATGCCCACAGGGCCCAACGGCGCGAAAGAAAGAAACTGCGGAACATCGGCTCAAGCCTCTTTCGGGTTCACGTCGTCCACCGTCACAGTGTCAAAGTCGGCGGGCAGCACCACTTCAAGCAGCTCCACATCGTGGCTGTGCCCCATCTCGCGGTGTCGAATTTCGGGCGGCTGGTGCACACACGAACCCGCCTCCAGCCGCACCACGCCCTGGCCTTCGTACTCAAATTCGATCCAACCCTTGAGCACATAAACCAGCTGAAACTGCGTCTTGTGAAAATGCGGCTGGCTCGAAAAAGCACCGCCCTCGGCGGCTCGGATCACACTGGCCGTGACCCGCCCGCCCGTTGCCACCTTCATGCCCAGGTCGCGGTATTCAAAAAAAGAGCGCAGGCCTTTTTCAAACTGCGCGTCCTTGGCGTGGGTCACCACGAAACCTTGTGTCGTCATGTGCATCTCCTCGTAAACGTTGTCTGATTAACTGACAAAGTCAATTGCATCCTACAAGCAAGCTCAAGCCGTGACGATCCACCCCTCCAGCGGATCAAACGGCGGCAGGCCGTATTGCGGATGCCCAGACTCGTGCTGCTGCTGCGCCCAAGCCGCTTGCATCAGGCACAGGGTGGCATCCAGCGCGTCTCCGCTGGCGTCGTCGGCCAAGCGGCCCAGCAGGGCATTGCTGGCCACCAGGCGCAAGCCCAGCCGGGTCTGGCCGCGCTCCAGCGCGCACAACAATTCGCGCCGGGCCAGCAGGCGCTCGGGTGTTTGTTTGGCTTTGTCGTCGCTTTTGTAGCTGGTGTTGCCCAGCACTTCACGCGCCACCAAGCCGGGATAGGCTTCCAGCGCCACACGGCGCACGTTGCCCGCCTGCAAGCCGGGCAGGTGCACACCCGCTTGCCGCAACAGGGGCACGCCTGCGTGCAGCATGCAGGCCACGGGTGGGTTGACCCATTTCATAGAGGGGCTGGAACCTGCGGGCCGGTCGGCGGCGCGGTGTGCGAACTTGCCACCCACCGGTCGGGCGTTGCAAAACGCCGCAAACTGCTCGCGAATTTGGGGGCGCTCCAAAGCGCAGTAATGGTCCATGCAAGCAGCCCAGTCGGTGGGCCAGCCCAAGGTCTCAACCAATTCGCGCGGCAGGCCAAAAGGCAGGTCAAAGCCGCCCACCCAATCAGCAGGCTGCGCGAGCCAGTGGCCAAACGCAGACAGGGTGTCAAACGTCTGCAGGGCTTGCAGCTGCACCCGTCCCTGCCGGGCTTGGCCCAGCGCCAGCACGATGGGTTTGCGTTTGCTGGGGCTGCTGGAGAAATCACAACCGAATAATGTCACTGAGTTCATCTCACCACCCCAAAGCCATCACGCCTGCGGCGATCAGCACGGCCCCGGCGATGCGCAGCCCACGGTCTTTTTCGCCCAACAGGTGGCCACCCAGCAAGGCGGCAAACAGCATGGACACTTCACGCGCCGGGGCCACATGCGACAGCGGTGCCACCTGCAAGGCGTACAGCACCAACACATACGACACCGGGCTGAAAATGCCCACCACCAAGGCATAGCGCCGCTGCTGCAGCCAAAGCGCCCGCACAGCCGGGCGGTCACGCAGCAAGCTGGGCGTCAAAAATACCAGGCGCAGTAAGTTGCCAAAATAGTCCACCAAGATGGGCGACATCAGCGCCACCTTGACGGCATAACCATCGACCACGGTGTAGCTGGAGATGAACAGACCTGTGAGGCCACCATAAATAATGCCCGTACGCACACGCGCTTGCTGCTGCGGGTCTTGCGCAGCCCGCCAAAGGCCCGGGCCACCCGCGATCAAAAAGACACCGCCCACCACCCCCAAAACGCCCATGAAGCCCAGCGCCGAAATTTGCTCACCCAGTAAAAAAATCGCCATCATGGACGACAACAGCGGCCCCGAGCCCCGAGCCAACGGATACACCACTGTCAGGTCAGCTTGTCGGTAACCGCGCAGCAAGACAATGAAGTAGCCCACATGCAAGAGCGCACTGGCCAGCACCAGCAACCATTCCAAACCACCCCATAGCGGCACCTGCCGCCAGCCCACCCACAGACCCACAGGGGCCCAAAACAGCATCAAGACGACCGAAGTGAAAGCCACAAAGCGCACGTCGCCCCCGGCCTTCTTGGCCGCGATGTTCCAGCAGGCATGGATGAATCCGGCCAGAACAACCAGGGCAAGTGCACTAAGAGACATGGGCATGAAAAAGCCCCTTGCGGGGCTTGGGGTTGTGGGCCATTTAGGCCCGGCCGATGATGGAGGCTGTGGCCATCAGCTCTTCGAGCAAGGCCAACGAGACTTTGCCCGACACGTTGTACGGGTCCAACTCGGCCCGCTCGGAGTACTTGAGCAAGATGTTGGTGTTGACGCGTGACGCATCGACCTGGCCCATGGTCCAACCGCCAAAGCGGCGCTCGGATATCTCTTCATAATGCAGCAGCACCACATCCTTGTGGCGAGCGTCTTTCTGAATGTGGCCGTACAACTCGCTCACCGCGATGCGACCGCCTTCGATGGCTTGCAGAAAGATGCCGCCGCCGTAGCAAAGAATCCCGGTGATGCCGCTGGTCGGGTTGTACTGGCGCGACTGGGCCAGGATGGATTCGATCGTCTCGGGCCGCGGATCGACCGTGCGGCTGGCGTAAAGCAGGCGGACCAACATGGCTCAGTTCCTTCCGGGAATCAGTGACAAAAATTCACGGCGCAGGTTGACGTCTTTGAGAAATGCCCCGCGCATGACCGAATTGATCATCTTGCTGTCCATGTCCTTCACGCCACGCCAGCCCATGCAGTAGTGGCTCGCTTCCATCACGATGGCCAGGCCATCGGGCTGGGTTTTGCGTTGGATCAGATCGGCCAGTTGCACCACGGCCTCTTCCTGGATCTGGGGACGCCCCATGATCCATTCGGCCAGTCGGGCGTACTTGGACAGGCCAATCACGTTGGTGTGTTCGTTGGGCAAGACACCGATCCAGATTTTGCCGATCACCGGGCAAAAGTGGTGGCTGCAGGCGCTGCGCACGGTGATGGGGCCGACGATCATCAGCTCATTGAGGTGCTCGGCATTGGGGAACTCGGTGATCTCGGGGCCTTCCGCATAGCGGCCCTTGAACACCTCCTTGAGGTACATCTTGGCCACTCGGCGGGCGGTATCACCCGTGTTGTGGTCGTTGACGGTGTCGATGACCAGGCTGTCGAGCACGCCCGCCATCTTGTCGGTGACTTCGTCGAGCAGCTTTTCCAACTCGCCGGGCTGGATGAATTCGGCGATGTTGTCGTTGGCGTGGAAGCGTTTGCGGGCCGCCTGGATGCGCTCGCGGATCTTGACGGAAACGGGAACGCCTTCGTCTTCGGTTGGGGCAGCAGAAGCAATCATGGCGTCTGGGAATTTCATTAACATGGGAACGATCGTACCAGCGATTGATCGGCGCACACCGATCAGGGGTTTGGCCCTGCGGACACCTTTTACGCCCCCATGCAGCCCTTCAGTACCGGTGGCCCGTCAGGAAAAGCGCCAAGCGCATCAGGCCAAATGCCAACCGGTCGCGCCAACGCTGATGCCAATGCCTTTGGCTGAGCGTGGCGGAAATTCGGGTACTTTGCGCATCGATCACCTGGTTCAAACGCTGGTGCAGTTGCTGCGCAAACAAGCGGTCGGCCACCACCACATTGGCCTCTCGGGCCAGCAACAAACTCAGCGGATCCAGGTTGGACGAGCCCACTGTGGCCCAGGGGCGCTCATGGTCGGGGTCCACCACGGCCACTTTGGCGTGCAAAAAACTCGCGTTGTATTCGTAAATTTCCACCCCAGCGGCCATCAAGGTGCCATAGACCGGGCGAGCCGCATGGTATTGCATGAAGTATTCATAACGCCCTTGCAACAACAAGCGCACACGCACCCCCCGCCGTGCAGCATGCACCAAGGCCTGACGCAGCCTGCGACCTGGCAAAAAATAGGCGTTGGCAATCAACACTTGATGCCGGGCCAGTCCAATGGCCTTGAGGTAAGCGCGTTCGATTTGACTGCGGTGCAACACGTTGTCGCGCAGCAGCAAAGCGGCCCGACTCGGCGGTGCGGAGCCATTGGGCAAGGGCAGTGACTGCTTCCAAGCCACGGGCAGTCCCGCGGATTGGAAAGACCGCAGCGACTGCGCAAGTTTGCGTTCACGCGCGTGCTGTGCGCCCTGCAAGCGCCACCATAGCTGGGTCATGCTGTTTTGAATGTGGCCCACCAGCTCGCCTTGCGCAACAACGGCAAAGTCCAACCGGGGCTGGGCCAAGTGGCCGTGGTGCGGATCGTACCAGTCGTCCAAAATGTTGATGCCGCCACAAAAGGCGGTATGTCCATCCACCACACACAGTTTGCGGTGCAAGCGCCGCCAACGGCTGGGAATGAGCAAACCCAGAGTGCCCAATGGCGCATACACCCGCCAATCGACCCCCGCTTGGGCAAAGCGCATGCGCCAGACCTCCGGCAGCTGGGGGGTGCCTACGCCGTCAACCACCAACCACACACGCACCCCGCGCAAAGCCGCCCGCTCCAGCGCCGCGGCCACCGTGGCGGCAGCGCCATGCACATCAAAAATATAGGTCTCAAGTAACACATGCGAGTGGGCCTGGTCCAGTGCCGCCACCAGTGTTTCAAAGTATTGCTGCCCCCCCTCAATGAGGCGGATTTGATGGCCGTCACGCAGCGCCGGGTTGTGCCGCATGCTCAGTCGTCCCAAGCAAATTCGGCCACCAGCGGCAAATGGTCAGACATGCGCTGCCAGATGCGGCCCGAGGGCACCATGGCGTGCACGGGCGTGAGGCCTCGGGCGTACACATGGTCGAGCTGGTTCAAGGGCAAGCGCGAGGGGTAGGTGGGCGTGGGCTGCTCACGCCACTCCCGAAATCCAGCCTGCGCCATGCGCCTGCCCAAGCCTGTGCCCCAGTCATTGAAGTCACCCGCGACCAGCACCGGCTCTTGGGAGGGAATCTCTTGCGCAATGTGGGCCAGCAGCAACGCAACTTGGCGCACGCGGCTGGCGGGCACCAGCCCCAGATGCACCACCAGCACATGCACCACACGGTCCACGACCTCAACACGGGTGTGCAAAAAACCACGTTGCTCAAAGCGGTGGTCCGAGATGTCACGGTGCTGGTGCGAGAGCACCGGCCAGCGCGAGAGCATGGCGTTGCCGTGTTCACCGTGGCGCGTGACAGCGTTGGTGCGGTAAATGGCCTCATAACCCTCAGGCGCCAAATACTCGGCTTGTGGCTGGCTCGGCCAGTGCCTGAAATAAGCCGCCTCCCGGCGGTGCTCACGCCGAACCTCTTGCAAGCAGACGATGTCGGCATCCAGCTGCTCCACCGCATGGCCCAGGTTGTGGATCTCTAGGCGCCGCGCCGGACCCAGCCCCTGCACACCTTTGTGGATGTTGTACGTGGCCACCCGAATGACCGGGTGTTCGTGGCGCTCGGGCTTCATGGCGGGTTGGTCGTTACAAATCGCGGCAACATCAAAATGGCTTCCGCGTTGGACGGGGAAAAGCACTGGTCAGCGGCCGCTTGCCAGGGCAACCATTGCGCATCGGTGTGCTCGCGTGGGCTGAGCACCACGGGCATGCGTTGGGGCACACACAGTCCAAAAACACGCTCGGTGTTGCGGCTCACACCCGGCGCATAGCGCCAGCGCCAGGCGGGGTAAATGTCGTACACGTTTTCCAGTTGCCAGTCTTTCAAGCGGCAGCTCGGGTGCAGAGCGTCAATGCCGGTTTCTTCCTGTACTTCGCGGATGGCCGTCTCGAGCCAACTTTCTGCGGGGTGGTCTTTGCTGCCCGTGACCGATTGCCAAGTACCCCAGTCGGCACGGCGGATCAGCAAGACATCTTGCTCAGGTGTGTGAATGACCACCAGCACCGACTCCGGAATTTTGAAAGTCGCAGGCAATGCGGTCAGCGGATGCGTCATGAACAAGGAGGACTTTCAATTAAAAATCGGATTTATTTCATTGTAGTCAGCACCCTGGCCAGAGCCTTGGGATGGATGAAGTCCTCCAGCGTCAGCCACAATGGGCCAGCCCGTCGGAACTCATGCGGGGGTTTTCGACTCGTTCGAGCCTGCTGATAGCATGCAGGCCATGTTGAAACAGACCTTTGCCCCTCATCAAAAAACCACCCACGCGGTGCTGAACGTTAACGGTCTGAGCGGTGGTCCAGGCAATCTGCCGCTTTTCCGTGATCTTGCTTTTCAGTTGCCCGCAGGAGTTTCCGCCTTGCTGGGTGATGAGGGCGTTGGCAAGACCAGCTTGATGCGCTTGCTCAGCGGTGATTTGATCGCTACGGCTGGTCAACTGCGCTTGGCATTGGAAGCTTCGCCCTTGCGCTTGCCCCAGCCGTGGGCGGTTTTCTGGGTCGACCTGCGCTTACCGCTGCACGACAACGATACACCCTTGCAATGTTGGGCGCGGTTTCGCGCATCTTTACCTGCTTGGTCCGATGAAACGCAAAATGGGCTGATCAATGCTTTGCAGTTGACCCCGCATCTGGACAAAAGGTTGAGCATGCTGTCAACGGGGAGCCGACGCAAAGTCGGCTTGGTGGCAGCACTGGCCAGCGGGGCCAAGGTCATTTTGCTGGACCAACCTTTTGTCTCGCTGGACCACGCTTGCGTTCGCAGCCTTCAGGCTTTTTTGGCGCAGCAGGGACAAAATACCGTGTGTGCTTGGCTGATCGCCGACTATGAGAAGCCCGAGTATCTGCCGCTCGTCTCCATCCTCCAGCTATGAGGCCGGGTGACAACCCAGTGGACCCTGTTTGCATGGCGTTCAAGAAAACCTTCGTCGTACCGATGATTCATTTCGGCAAGGTCTGATTCTGCTGTCTGGCGACGCTTGGTGCTTGGCAAGTGGGGTTCGACTTGAGGGTGAGCAACAACCTGGCTGTCAGCCTGAACGCTTCTGCGGCCGCGATGAGCCGTCGTCCCAGCCGCCTCGAAACTCCTGTGATCATGAGCAACTTGCATTTTGACCGACAGCCCCTTGCAGCTCTTGGACTGTGCTTGCTGGTGTGGGCGCACACTGCAGCTCATGGTCAGCCTGCGGTGACAGCCAAGCCCTCAACCAGCTTGGCTACAAACCCCTGCCTCATGCTGGCGGCGCAGCGCCATGGCGTGAACCCGCACATTCTGAGAGCCATTTTGCAAGTTGAGTCGGGCATGCGACCCCATGTGGTCAATCGAAACCGCAATGGCACCATCGATGTGGGCATGGCCCAAATCAATTCGATCCACTTTGTGGAACTGGCGCAATGGGGCATCACCCCCACCAAGCTGTTGGACCCCTGCGTGGCCACGCATGTGGCGGCATGGCACCTCAAGCGTGTCATGCTGCGCCATGGCAACACTTGGTTTGGCGTGGCAGCCTACCACTCGACCACCCCCGTCCACAACCAGCGCTATCAGGTTTTGCTGCGACAAGAGTTGGTGCGTGCAGGCGTTTGGCGCTGAAGCTGGGCTTTCGGGCTGTTTCACGCGTGACTGAGCTCTGTACTCTGGGCCTCGTGTTGGTAAATTGCACAATAGGGCTCTTAAAAACAAGGTCAATCTCTCAACATTGACGATATTTACTGCCGATTTGTTGCCATGCCCCATAATCTGTTGGCGGACGTGATTGAACGTCGCATTTGAGGTGATCGGTCAGTTTCGCGCGCTACGGCGGCACTTTTCAGGTTTGTTGTGCTTTCGGGACCCCATCGCTTTTGTTTTCATGTGTTTTTCAGGAGTCCCCATGGGCAATAAACTTTATGTCGGCAATTTGCCGTACACCGTTCGCGACGAAGACCTGCAACAGGCATTCGGCGAATTCGGCAACATCACCAGCGCCAAAGTCATGATGGAGCGCGACACAGGTCGTTCCAAAGGCTTCGGTTTTGTGGAAATGGGCAGCGATGCCGAAGCCCAAGCCGCGATCAACGGCATGAACGGCCAATCCTTGGGTGGTCGCAGCATCACTGTGAACGAAGCCCGTCCGATGGAGGCACGTCCTCCCCGTACTGGCGGCTTCGGCGGTGGTGGTGGCTACGGCGGTGGCGGTGACCGCTCCGGCGGTGGCGGCTACGGCGGTGGCGGCGGTCGCTCCGGAGGCGGCGGCTACGGCGGTGGCGGCGATCGCTCCGGCGGTGGCGGCTACGGCGGTGGTGGCGGCGGCCGCGGCGGCTACTAAGCCCTGCAAACCCCACCAACGGCATTGACGCCGTTGCAAAATTTCTTGGCTCTCACGGCCGAGGCCAGACATCAAAGGCTTCAAGACTTCGGTTTTGAGGCCTTTTTTGTGGGCGTCTCAACAACAGCAACGCCACCCGAAGGTGGCGTTATCAGGGAAGCGCTCAGTGAAACTTAAGCCGATTTGACCGCATCCACATTGCGCAAGCGGATGTGCAGTTCGCGCAATTGCTTCTCGTCCACTGGGCTGGGGGCTTGCGTCAGCAAACACTGAGCACGTTGGGTCTTGGGGAAGGCGATCACGTCGCGGATGGATTCGGCGCCGGTCATCAAGGTGACGATGCGGTCCAAACCGAAGGCCAAGCCGCCGTGCGGAGGCGCACCGTATTGCAAGGCGTCGAGCAAGAAGCCGAACTTGAGCTGGGCTTCTTCAGGCGTGATCTTGAGCGCGTCAAAGACTTTTTGCTGCACGTCGGCGCGGTGGATACGCACCGAGCCGCCGCCCATTTCCCAACCGTTCAGCACCATGTCATAGCCTTTGGAGATGCACTTCTCGGGAGCGGTGACCATCCAATCTTCGTGGCCATCTTTGGGCGCGGTGAAGGGGTGGTGCACGGCGGTGTAGCGCTGGCTCTCGTCGTCGTATTCGAACATAGGGAAGTCGACCACCCACATCGGCGCCCAACGGTCTTCGAACAAACCGTTCTTCTTGCCGAACTCACTGTGGCCAATCTTGATGCGCAAAGCACCGATGGCGTCGTTGACAATCTTGGCCTTGTCGGCACCGAAGAAAATCAGATCGCCGTTTTGGGCACCCGAGCGCTCCAGAACCGCATTCAATGCTACGTCGTGGATGTTCTTGACAATGGGCGACTGCAAACCGTCACGGCCTTTGGACAGGTCGTTGACGCGGATGTAGGCCAGGCCCTTGGCGCCGTAGATCTTGACGAACTCGGTGTACGCGTCGATCTCGCCACGGCTGATGCCACCGCCTTCGACCGAGCCACCTGGCACGCGCAGGGCCACCACGCGACCGCCCTTCATGTTGGCCGCACCCGAGAACACTTTGAAGTCCACATCGCCCATGACGTCGGTGACTTCGGTGAACTGCAGTTTCACACGCAGGTCGGGCTTGTCGGAGCCGTAGGTGTGCATGGCGTCCTGGTAGGTCATGACCGGGAACTCGCCAAGGTCTACACCGATGGTTTTGGTGAACACGCGCTTGATCATGCCCTGGAACATGTCGCGGATTTCTTCTTCGGTCAGGAAGGAGGTTTCGATATCGATCTGGGTAAATTCGGGCTGACGGTCGGCCCGCAAGTCTTCGTCGCGGAAGCACTTGGTGATCTGGTAATAACGGTCGTAGCCTGCCACCATCAAGAGCTGTTTGAACAACTGGGGCGACTGGGGCAGCGCGAAGAACTGGCCGTCGTGCACGCGGCTGGGTACCAGGTAGTCGCGGGCGCCTTCGGGCGTGCTCTTGGTGAGCATGGGGGTCTCGATGTCCACAAATCCATTTTCATCGAGGTACTTGCGCACTTCCATGGCCACCTTATAGCGCAGCATCAGGTTGTTTTGCATGTACGGACGGCGCAAGTCCAGCACGCGGTGGGTCAGGCGCGTGGTCTCAGACAGGTTGTCTTCGTCGATCTGGAAGGGTGGCGTGACCGATTCGTTCAAAACGATCAGCTCGTGGCACAGCACCTCGATCTTGCCGCTTTTGAGGCCTTCATTGCTGGTGCCATCAGGACGCGCACGCACGATGCCTTTGATCTGCACACAGTATTCGTTGCGCACGTCTTCAGCCACTTTGAACATGTCGGGGCGGTCAGGGTCGCACACCACCTGCACATAGCCTTCGCGGTCGCGCAGGTCAATGAAGATCACGCCGCCATGGTCACGGCGACGGTTCACCCAGCCACACAGGCTCACGGTCTGGCCGATCAGGGTTTCGGTCACCAGACCGCAATAGTGGGAACGCATGGACATCTTGTGGGACTTTCTGGATTCGCAGGAACAGGATTCTGAAAAAGTGTCAGCTCAGCTGAGGCTGGACTGCCGAGGGCTTGGGGACAGGCGTACCAGGCACCATCACACCCATGGAGATGATGTATTTGAGCGCGTCATCCACGCTCATCTCAAGTTCCACCACATCGGCTTTGGGCATCATCAGAAAAAAGCCCGAGGTGGGGTTGGGGGTGGTGGGCACGTAAACACTGACCATGGGCTGGTCCAGATGCTTGGCCACCTCACCGCCTGGTGTGCCGGTCAAAAAAGCAACGGTCCAGGAACCTTGACGGGGGTATTGAACGAGCAATGCCTTCGAGAAAGCATGGCCACTGCCCGAAAACAGGGTGTCGGCCACTTGCTTGACGCTGGTGTAGATGCTGCGCACCACGGGGATGCGGTTCATCAGGCCATGCCATTTGCGCAGCCACCATTGGCCAAACATATTGGCCACAAACACGCCCGTTCCAAAAATGAACAAGGCGACAATGGCGACGCCCAAGCCAGGAACGCTTCGCAAATATTCGGCGCTGGCGTGAATGCCAGGAAGCAAGGTGTCGGCCGCATGCAAAACGGCCAAAAAGATGGCGTCCAGCATGCCCACCAGCCACAGGATCACCCACACCGTGACGCCCATGGGCAGCCACACCAGCAAGCCGGTGATGAAGTACTGTTTGAAGCTGCGTTTTTTCATAGGGTGGGGCAATCGGTGTGGGAGGGTCAAGGCTCAAAAAAGCTCAGTGGCAAGCACAAGATGCCGCGCAGGCCCCGGCACTCGCCGTGGCAGCAGGGGCTGAGGTAACACTGGCCGGGGCCGATGCGGGTGAGGCCACGGCATCGGCTGCGGTGCCCGCTGCGGCAGGCACTGCGGGTGCTCCGCCACCCTTGAAGTCGGTGGCATACCAACCTGTGCCCTTGAGTTGGAAACCCGGTGCAGTCAGCTGTTTGTTGAATTTGGGGGACCTGCAAGCAGGGCAATCGGTCAGAGGCGCGTCGCTCATTTTTTGCAGAACATCCTTGGCATGGCCGCAGGCGTCGCATTTGTAGGCGTAAATGGGCATGAAAAGGTTCCTGAAGGAAAAAATACCAACCTGTGATTCTAATTCGAACGCCCCGCCTCCCTATGCCTTCGATTTAAACACTTCCCCCCCGCCACGGGCCCTGGGTAAATCCTGGACAAAACCTGGCCAAACCCGCCTATGAAACCCAATAGAACCAGCACCGATTGCTTCTTATACAATCGCGCGAAGGTGACCTTTGCGTTGCCCTCTTCAAGCCACCCCCAGCCATTATTGGAGCCCTCACGATGATGAACAAACGTTTCTTACTGACCGCTTTGTGCGCCCTGACCTTGACCGCCTGCGGTAAAAAAGAAGAGGCCCCCCAGGCTCCTCAAGTCGCAGCAGCTCCTGCGAATACCGAGGAAAAGGTCCTGAACATCTACAACTGGCCAGACTACATCACGGAAGACATGGTGGCCAACTTTGAAAAAGAAAGTGGCATCAAAGTTAACTACCAGACTTTTGAAAACAACGAAGCTTTACAAGCCAAATTGATCGCTGGCAACTCCGGCTATGACCTCGTTGTGCCGGGTGCCGTCTTTGCCAAATCCCAAATCGAAGCCGGATTGTTACGCCCATTGGACAAGGCCCAAATTCCCAATTTGGCCAATTTGGACGGCGCCATCATGGCCAAGCTCGAAAAAGTTGATCCTGGAAACACCCATTTGGTGCCTTGGGCCTGGAGCTTCACCACGGTTGGTATCAACAAGGGCAAAGTGACCAAGGCATTGGGCAGCACACCGATGCCTGAGAACGCTTGGGACTTGGTTTTTAATCCCACCTACACCAGCAAACTCAAATCTTGCGGTATCGCCTACTTGGACTCCCCTACCGAGGTCATGCCCCCTGCATTGCACTATTTGGGCAAAGACGCTTATTCGGCAGATACAGCTGATCACAAAGCCGCAGGCGAGATGCTGGCCAAAGTTCGCAAGGACATCCGACTCTTTTCAAGCACCATGATCGATGACTTGGCCGGCGGTAAAGCTTGTGTCGCATTGGGCTGGGCAGGCGATATCAACATTGCCCGCGGCCGCGCCATCGAAAACAAGAGTGGTCAAGAGATCGAGGCCTTGTTGCCCAAAACAGGCGGCCTGTTGTTTTTCGATAACTTGGCCATCCCCAAAGATGCCAAGCACCCCAACAATGCCATGGCGTTCATCAACTACTTCCTGAAGCCCGAAGTGTCTGCCTCTTTGACCAATGAACTGAGCTACCCCACCGCCAACAAAGCCAGCGTGGCCCAGGTGACGCCAGAAGTGGGTCAAAACAAGAGCGTGTTTCTGGATGAGGACAACTTGAAACTCGCGGTATCGCCCTCTAGTCTGTCCAATGCGACCCGCGAATCGTTGACATCGGTCTACACAGCCTTCAAACAAGGCAAGTGACGCCTGCCCGTTTGGGTGGCACCTGACAAAAGGCTGTGACGCGTGCGTACACAGCCTTTTGTTTTGACCAGAGAGACACTTTCATGACCATCTCCCCAACCGATCCGACTGGTTTTCTTCGCATTCAAAATCTGAGTAAGCGTTTTGACAGCGTCCTGGCCGTGGATGATGTCTCGCTGGACATTGGTAAGGGCGAAATTTTTGCCTTGCTGGGTAGCTCAGGCTGTGGCAAGTCCACATTGCTTAGGATGTTGGCGGGTTTTGAGTCCCCATCATCAGGCCAGATCTTTTTGGGTGATCAGGACATCAGTTTGCTGCCTGCCTACGAGCGGCCCATCAACATGATGTTTCAGTCTTATGCCTTGTTTCCTCATTTATCAGTTTGGGAAAACATCGCTTTTGGACTGCGTCGCATGGGCATGGACAAAGATGCGATGGCCGAACGGGTTGATGCCATGCTGGATTTGGTACAGCTGCAAAAGTTCGCATCCCGCAAACCCCACCAATTGTCGGGCGGCCAACAACAACGCGTGGCCTTGGCCCGCAGCTTGGCACGCAAACCCCAGCTGCTTCTGCTGGACGAGCCCTTGGGTGCGCTGGACAAAAAGCTCCGTGAACAAACACAATTTGAATTGGTCAACATCATCGAGTCCATCGGTGTGACCTGTGTCATGGTCACACACGACCAAGAAGAGGCCATGACCATGGCCTCACGCATTGCCGTCATGAGCCAAGGTCGTATTTTGCAGTTGGGCAGCCCGACCGAGATTTACGAAGCACCCAATTGCCGCTTCGTCGCTGATTTCATCGGCAACATCAACCTGTTCGACGGTCAACTGACACTGGCCAACGCCAGCCAATCCGAAGTCCAAACACCGCAAGGCCATTTCACCTTGGGTCATGGTTCATCACACCCACCGGGTATGGCCATGGCTTTGGCGGTACGCCCTGAAAAAATTCGGATCGATAAACGTCCACCCGATACGGGTTCAGCAGGCTCTGCCAACATGGTCTCAGGCGTGGTGAGCGAAATCGCCTACATGGGCAGTTACAGCACGTACATCGTCAAGCTGCCCGATGACAGCGTGATCAAAGTGACCCAAACCAACCGCAGTCGCAACCACGAGGATGACATTGTCTGGGGTGATACGGTCTATTGCTTTTGGGACACCCAAGCGGGTGTTCTCTTGACCACATGATCCAGCTTTTGTCTCGCTTGGTGGAGCGTTTACGACTGGGACGACGTACCGTCATCGGCATCCCCACGATTTGGTTGTGGCTTTTTTTTGCTGCACCCTTTTTGATCTTGCTACGCCTGAGCGTCACCGATATGGGCGAGCAACTCAACCCATTTGCACCGTTGCTCAGCCACACGGAATCAGGTGGCTGGAAGCTGAACCTCAAACTCAGTCATTACGTCAGTCTTTTTGTAGACAGCGACGGCCTGTGGGGTGACACCCTCTACATCAACGCTTACCTGCTGTCTCTTAAGTACGCCTTCTGGACCACTGTTTTTTGTCTCTTTTTCGGTTACCCGTTCGCTTATTTTTTGGCCCGAGCATCCGCCCATATTCGTCCGATCTTATTGATGATGGTGATGCTCCCCTTCTGGACATCTTTTTTGCTGCGTGTTTATGCCTGGAAAGGGATCTTGGCAGACCAAGGCATCGTGAACAATGTCTTGCTGGCACTGGGCCTGATCCGTGAGCCTGTCCAGATGCTCTACACCGACATATCGATGCTGGTGGGCATGACCTATGTGTACCTGCCCTTCATGGTTTTGCCTTTGTATGCCACCTTGGTCAAACTGGACCCACGCCTGCTCGAAGCCGCGCATGACTTGGGCGCCAGTCCTTGGAAAGCTTTCTGGTTGGTGACGGTGCCCCTGAGTCGCTCGGGCATCGTTGCCGGCTCCATGCTGGTGTTCATCCCTTGCTTGGGCGAGTTTGTGATCCCATCGTTGTTGGGCGGTGCTGAAAACGTGATGATCGGCCGGGTGGTGTGGGACGAAATGTTCAGCAGCAACAACTGGCCTCGCGCCTCCGCGTTGGCTGTGATCATGATTTTGGGGGTGGTGATACCTTTGGCCTGGTACAACGCCAAAGTGGCCCGTCAAACTGAAAAGGAGCATTCATGACCCGCTGGATGCATGCTCACATCGGTAAACTTTGGATGGGCTTGGTCTATGGATTCCTGTTTGCTCCACTGGTCTTCTTGGTGGTTTTCTCCTTCAACAGCACCCGTCAAGACAGCCGGTTCACAGGTTTTTCGTTGCGTTGGTACGAAGCACTGGCCAATGACTCACGGCTACTGGAAGGTTTCCTTGTTTCGCTGAAGGTCGCTTTCATCAGTGCCACTCTGTCTGTTGTGCTCGCCACACTGGCCGCCTATACCCTGGTGCGGTACACCCGATTTCGGGGGCGCAACGTGTTCACGGCCATGCTCAACGCACCATTGATCATGCCTGAGGTCATCATCGGTTTGTCGCTTCTTTTGCTGTCGGTCAGTGCCCAGCGGAGTCTAGGATGGCCAGACCGCGGGATGACCACCATTGTGCTCGGCCATGTGCTGCTGGGTATGGCCTACGCCACTGTGGTGATCCAATCTCGGCTCAAGGACATGGACCGTTCATTGGAAGAGGCTGCCATGGACCTGGGTTGTTGGCCCAGCCAAGTTTTCTTTTTAGTGACTTTACCCAACATTTCACAAGCCTTGCTGGCAGGTTGGCTGCTGACATTCACACTTTCTTTTGACGATGTGGTGGTGTCCGAGTTCTTGTCTGGTCCCGGTGTGACCACTTTGCCGCAGGTCATTTTCAGCTACGCCAGGCGTGGCGTGAACCCCTCCATTTACGCTGCGGCCACCTTGCTGATGCTGGTCGTGACATTGGCTGTGGTGGCTTTTGGAATTTACACCGCTCGGCAAGCCCGCAAAGCACGCAACTGACTTACACCCTCACAGCAAGCGACAAGGCGGGTGGTCTGACGCCTCTTCAGCATTTGCCCGTTGGCAACAGCTTTGAGTGGCCTAAATCCGCCAAGACAAATGGGTCCACAACTGCAGCAACACCAAGGTGACCACAAAGCCCAATCCGGCGTAAATCAGGGTTTGCAGCAATCTGTTGGTTCTGCGCTGCTCTTTCAACAACTCGGCCAGCTCGCGTTCATCACTTTGGCGCGGCTGTTTCAAATACCCATGCAGCAAGCGAGGCAACTGGGGCAGCAGTTTGGCGTAATGCGGGGCCTGGGCTTTGAGCTCTTCCAACAACTTTTTGGGGCCGATTTGCTCCAACATCCACTTTTCCAGAAAAGGCTTGGCCGTGCTCCACAGGTCCAGCTCGGGGTCCAGGTCACGGCCCAGGCCTTCGATGTTGAGCAGCGTTTTTTGCAACAGCACCAGTTGCGGCTGAATCTCTACTTGAAAACGGCGTGAGGTCTGGAACAGGCGCATGAGCACCAAACCCAATGAAATTTCCTTGAGAGGACGGTCAAAGTAGGGCTCACAAACCGCGCGAATGGCCGACTCCAGTTCATCGACCCGCGTCCCGGGGGGCACCCAACCGGACTCGATGTGGAGTTCTGCCACGCGCTTGTAATCACGGCGAAAAAAAGCCGTGAAGTTTTGCGCCAAATACTCTTTGTCGTACTCGGTCAGCGTGCCCACAATGCCGAAGTCCAGCGAGATGTAGCGGCCAAAGGTCTCTGGGGCGAGGCTCACCTGGATGTTGCCGGGGTGCATGTCGGCATGGAAAAAGCCGTCGCGGAACACTTGCGTAAAAAACAGGGTCACGCCATCACGGGCGAGCTTGGGAATGTCTACACCGGCTTCACGCAAACGGTCGACCTGGCTGATGGGCACACCGTGCATGCGCTCCATCACGATGACCTCGGGGTGGCAAAAGTCCCAGATCATTTCCGGGATCAACACCAGATCAAGACCTTGCATGTTGCGGCGCAGCTGTGCGGCGTTGGCCGCTTCGCGCACCAAGTCCAGCTCGTCGTGCAGGTATTTGTCAAACTCGGCCACCACCTCGCGGGGTTTCAAGCGTTTGCCATCGGCGCTCAGGCTCTCCACCCAACTGGCCATCATGCGCATCAGGCTCAGGTCTTTGTCGATAACGGGCAGCATGCCCGGGCGCAAGACCTTGACGGCCACTTCGCGCACATGGCCAGATTTACCGCGCAAGGTGGCGAAGTGCACCTGCGCAATCGAGGCACTGGCCACGGGCTCGCGCTCAAACGTTTCAAAGATGTCGTCGACTTTGCGGTTGAAAGCCCGCTCGATCGATGCCACCGCAATGGCCGAACTGAACGGAGGCACCCGGTCTTGCAGCTTGGCCAGTTCTTCGGCGACATCGGGTGCCAACAAGTCGCGCCGGGTAGACAACACCTGGCCAAACTTCACAAAGATTGGACCCAATCGCTCCAGCGCCTCACGCAGGCGCACCGCCCGCGGTGAGCGCAAGTCCCGGCCCACCGAAAGCACGCGAGCCAACAACCGAATCCAGGGCTTCTGAAAGCTGGAGAGCACCAACTCGTCCAGGCCGTAACGCAGGACAATGAAGACGATGAAGGCACCGCGCCCGAAACGGCCCCAGCGCATCATGCTGCGCTGCCCGTGCGCAACCCGGTACCGGGTCGCTGGGCGACAAAACTGCGCAATACCGTCATGGCCTGACGGGCAACTTGTGCCAGAGTGTGCGCGGGGGCGTCGCCGATCAGGCGGGCCAAGTCTTCTTCGGCATCCCAGCGCACATGGTCAATCAGCCAGTTGACCTCGGCGGCCAGCTGCACATCGCCTTCGATGCGCACCTTGGGTTTGTCGCCTCGCGCCAGCGTCGAGGCCAGCGAAACGGGCGATTCTTCAGTCACCGTGAGGCGCAAATCAAAGCCTTCAAAATGGCCGCGCTCAAGCAAGCCTGCGGGGGTAGGACTCAGTTGAAGTTGCAGGCGCTCCCAGACCAGCTCGATGCGCTGGCCTTTTTGACGGGCCAAACGGGCCATGGCCTCGGGCTCGCTCATCAGCACATGGTTGAGGAACAAAACAAGGCGGTTAACACCCTCGTCCACCACCCAAGCCGGAGGCTGGAAGTTGGCCGCAATCTGGTTGACCATGTCGGGAAACGCCTGAGCGGCCCATGAAAAAGGGGACTGTGTTGCCATAGTCCCCAATTATTCCCGAAAGTTTGGGCCCCACCCGGAGCCCGGGCTTTATTGCAGTGCTTGCACGCCCGCCACCAACCAACCGCCACCTTGCTTGGACTTGGTCATGTTCCAGACTTCACGGAACGGGCTGGGGCCAGATGCCGCATCTTCGCGGATCATGCCGTTGAACTCCACACTGGCCAAGTAAGCATCGGCTTGCTCTTCAATGCCCAAGAGCTGGGCGTCGAGCATGACGACTTCGGTCTTGTTGGGTTGACCAGGGAACTGCGCTTCGCGCTCAGCCAACTGGTTGCGGATTTCCACCACCATGGCGTCGGTCATCATGGAGCGCAATGCGCTGATGTCCGAGCGGTCCCAAGCGTCTTGCAAGGTGACAAAATTGCGCTTGGCCGCGGTGACAAAGTTATCCACATCAAAACCGGCAGGGATACCCCAAGATTGCGAACCTGTCAGACCTGAACCAATGCCCGAACCAATCATCGAGCCGGTCGAGGCCGATGAAGACGAGCTGTCAAAGCGCGTGTTTTGACCTTCCCAAGGGCGGGCCGAGGCGTCGTTACCCACGTTGTTCGGGCTGTACTGTTTGAACGTCTCGGGGTTTTCGGTAGAAGCGCCTGCACCTTGATAAGCCAAGCCACCCGTTTGACCGGCATTGCCACGACGTGCCCGCATGATCATGCCAATCACCGCCAGCACAGCAACACCGATCAACAAAGCCATCAGGATGTTGCCAAAGGCCTCACCCAAACCCAGGGAGCTGGCCAACCAAGCCAAGCCCAGACCAGCGGCCAAGCCGCCTAACATCGCACCCCAAGGCTTCTTGGGCGCAGCGGCAGCAGCAGGCGCTGCAGCGGGCTTGGCCGCGTTGGTAGGCGCAGCGTTTTGAGCCGGTGCGGCAGGGGTTTGTGGCGCAGCATCACGCTTAGTGACCTGGTTCGACTGTTGGCCAAACGACTTGCCACCACCCATGCGGCGAGCGGCCTCGGCATTCAAGCTGCCCAAGGCCATCACGCCTGCGAGCATCAGTGTCATCAATTTGCTGTTCATGGTATCTCCAACTCAGGAAATGCAGTTTTCAGGCCTCAAGATTTGACGCCCATGTGCAAGGCTACCACTCCAGCGGATAAATTGTGAAAGTCCACATGGCCAAATCCGGCATTTTTCATAAGGGTTTTCAGCTCTTCTTGTCCGGGGTGCATGCGGATGGATTCAGCAAGATAACGGTAGCTGTCGGCATCGCCCGCCACCAGTTTGCCCAGCTGCGGCAGGATTTTGAAGCTGTACCAGTCGTAGGCTTTTTCGAGGGGTTTGGCCACTTTGGAAAACTCCAAAACCAGCAACTTCCCACCCGGTTTGAGTACCCGGCACATCTCCTTCAAAGCCACATCCTTGTGTGTCATGTTCCGCAGGCCAAAGGCGACGCTGACCACGTTGAAATGGTTATCGGGAAACGGCAGCTTCTCGGCATCACACACCAAAGTGGGCAAGGCCAAGCCGTGGTCGACCAAGCGGTCACGCCCGGTGGACAACATGGCTTCGTTGATATCGGTGTGCACCACACGGCCCGTGGCCCCCACTTTTTTGGCAAAGGCCATGGACAAGTCGCCCGTGCCCCCTGCGATGTCCAGCACCTGATCGCCCTCCTTCAGGTTGGCCACCTGCACGGTGTAGGCCTTCCAAACCCGGTGCAGACCCATGGACATCAGGTCGTTCATCACGTCGTATTTGGACGCAACCGAGTCGAAGACGCCACGCACATGCTTGGCTTTTTCTGTTTCGTCGACGGTTTTGAAACCGAAGTGGGTGCTGCTCATGCCCGTAACCTCAATGCTTGTGACCGCAGCTGCCACCCGCTGAAGCTTCAATCATGGGCGCGTCACGGCTCATGCCAGCCGCTTGCAGGCGATCCTCGTACTGCTTCCACAAAGCGTCTTGCTGATCACCCAGAAAGTACAGGTATTCCCAGGTGAACAAACCGGACTCGTGTCCATCGGTGAAGGTGGGTTTCACGGCGTAATTGCCCACGGGCTCGATCTCGGCGATGCCAACCTCGCGCTTGCCGGTTTGCAACACTTCTTGGCCGGGGCCGTGGCCTTGCACCTCGGCCGAGGGGGAGTACACGCGCATCAGCTCAAACGGGATGCGAAATTGCGCACCGTCAGAAAACCCGATCTCCAGCACCCGGGTCTGGCCGTGCAGGGTCAGCGACTCGGGGTGGGGCATGTCTTTTTTCAATCCGGCCATCTTTTGCTTTCCAAATCTTGCTGTCGGGTTGCGCGTTGGGCTCACACCAGCACGCGCTCGATGCCGCCTGCGTTGGCCGCATTCACGTACTCGGGCATCCATTCTTCGCCCAAGATGTGCTTGGCCATTTCGACCACGATGTAGTCGGCTTCGAGCAGGCCGTTTTTCATGTCGTCGCCAAAGCGCGACAAGCCCTGCAAGCAGCTGGGGCAGCTGGTCAGGATTTTCACGTTGGCTTGCGGGGCCAGCGCACCGCTGCTGCGCAAGGCGGCTTCGCCTTTGAGCAGCTCTTCTTCCTTGCGAAAGCGCACCTGGGTCGAGATGTCCGGACGCGTCACACCCAACGTGCCCGACTCGCCGCAGCAGCGTTTGCTTTCCAGTACGTTGTCGCCCATCAAGGCCTTCACGGTCTTCATCGGCTCTTGCTGCTTCATGGGGCTGTGGCAAGGGTCGTGGTAAAGATAGGCCCCGCCTGCGTCGAGCTTCATGCCTTTTTCGAGCAGAAACTCGTGGATGTCGATGATGCGGCAGCCGGGGAAAATCTTGTCGAACTGGTAGCCCTGCAGCTGGTCATAACAGGTGCCGCAGCTCACCACCACGGTCTTGATGTCCAGGTAGTTGAGCGTGTTGGCCACGCGGTGGAACAGCACGCGGTTGTCGGTGATGATCTTCTCGGCCTTGTCAAACTGGCCCGATCCCTTTTGCGGGTAACCGCAGCACAAGTAGCCCGGTGGCAACACGGTCTGCACGCCCACATGCCAGAGCATGGCCTGCGTCGCCAGACCCACTTGGCTGAACAGTCGCTCCGAGCCACAACCGGGGAAGTAAAACACCGCTTCTGATTCAGACGTGGTGGCCTTCGGGTCGCGGATGATGGGCACGTAGTCGTTGTCTTCGATGTCCAGCAAAGCCCGCGCGGTTTTCTTGGGCAGGTTGCCCGGCATCTTTTTGTTGATGAAGTGGATCACCTGCTCTTTGATGGGCGCATGGCCCACCGAGGCGGGCGGTGCACTGGTTTGTTTGCGGGCCACGCCTTTGAACAAACCAGCCACAAAGCGCTGCGCACGCATGCCCACGCCCACCATGGCGGCACGCGCCAACTTGATCGTCTCGGGGTTGGTGGCGTTGAGCATGAACATGGCGGCTGCGTTGCCGGGACGGAAGCTTTTTTGCCCCATCTTGCGCAGCAAGTTGCGCATGTTCATGGACACTTCACCAAAGTCGATGTTGACCGGGCAAGGCGACAGGCACTTGTGGCAGACGGTGCAGTGGTCGGCCACATCTTCAAATTCCTGCCAATGCTTGATCGAGATGCCCCTGCGCGTCTGCTCCTCATAAAGGAAAGCCTCAGCCAACAAGGAGGTCGCCAAAATCTTGTTGCGCGGGCTGTAGAGCAAATTGGCACGCGGCACATGCGTGGCGCACACGGGTTTGCACTTGCCGCAGCGCAGGCAGTCTTTCACGCTGGCCGCAATCTCGCCAATGTCCGACTGCTTCATGATCAGCGACTCGTGGCCCATCAGGCCAAAGCTGGGGGTGTAGGCGTGCGTCAAATCGGCCGCATGCACATCGTCGCCCAGTCCCGTCAGGGCCGCGCCCCGCAGCAGCTTGCCTTTGTTGAAGCGGCCTTCGGGGTCCACTTTGGCTTTGTAGGCTGTGAAGTTGGCCAGCTCGGCGTCGGTCAAAAACTCCAGCTTGGTGATGCCAATACCGTGTTCGCCCGAGATCACGCCGTCTAAGCTGCGGGCCAGCACCATGATGCGGGCCACCGCCTCGTGCGCGGTTTGCAGCATCTCGTAATTGTCGGAGTTGACCGGGATGTTGGTGTGCACATTGCCGTCACCCGCGTGCATGTGCAGCGCCACCCACACGCGGCCCTTGAGCACGCGTTGGTGAATGGCGTTGACCTCGGTCAGGATCGGCAGAAACGCCGAGCCTGAGAAGATGTTCTGGAAAGCCGGGCGGATTTGTGTCTTCCAGCTGGCCCTCAGGCTGTGCTCTTGCAGCTGAGGGAACAGCGCATCGACATCACTCAGCCAGCCTTGCCATTGCGCCCGCACCTCGCGCACCACGGCCAAGGCTTGGGCCACGCGGTCTTCCAGCAACTCGGCCGATGGGATGTCACTGGCGTCTTCTTGTTTGCCCAGCGGCAAGTTGCCACGCTGCAAAAAGCTTTCGATTTCAGCGCACAGCTTGAGTTTGTTGCGCAGGCTCAGCTCGATGTTGATGCGCTCGATGCCGTCGGTGTATTCGGCCATGCGCGGCAGCGGGATCACCACGTCTTCGTTGACCTTGAAGGCGTTGGTGTGGCGCGAAATGGCCGCCGTCTTTTTGCGGTCGTGCCAAAACTTTTTGCGCGCCTCGGGGCTGATGGCGATGAAGCCCTCGCCGCTGCGCGAATTGGCAATGCGCACGATCTCGCTGGTCGCCTTGGCCACATCGTCGGCGTTGTCGCCGGCGATGTCACCAATCAAGACCATCTTGGGAAAGCCACCGCGCTTGCTCTTGGTAGAATAACCCACGGCCCGCAAATAGCGGTCGTCCAAGTGCTCCAGACCGGCCATCACGGTGCCGGTGCGCTTTTGCTCGGCAAACATGAAGTCTTTGATCTCGACGATGCTGGGCACCGCCTCGCGGGCGTGGCCAAAAAACTCCATGCAAACGGTGCGCACATGCGTGGGCATGCGGTGCAACACCCAGCGGGCGCTGGTGATCAGGCCGTCGCAGCCTTCTTTTTGCACGCCCGGCAAGCCCGAGAGGAACTTGTCGGTCACGTCCTTGCCCAAGCCCTCTTTGCGGAAGCTTTTGCCCGGTATCACCAGGGTTTCGGTGCGGAGCGGGGTTTTGCCGTCGGCCTTGAAGTAGCGCAGCTCAAACGTGGCCTTGTCGGCATCGTGGATCTTGCCCATGTTGTGGTCCATGCGCACCACGTCCAGCCATTCCGCGTCGGGCGTGACCATGCGCCAGCTGGCCAGGTTGTCGAGCGCCGTGCCCCACAACACCGCTTTTTTGCCGCCCGCGTTCACCGCGATGTTGCCGCCAATGCAGCTGGCTTCGGCAGAGGTCGGGTCGACCGCGAACACAAAACCACCGCGCTCGGCCGCATCGGCCACGCGCTGGGTCACCACACCGGCTTCAGAGTAAATGGTGGGAATCGGGTGCGCCATGCCGGGCAAGCTGACCATTTCTACCTCGGTCATGGCTTCGAGCTTTTCGGTGTTGATGACCGCGCTCTTCCAGGTCAGCGGGATGGCGCCACCCGTGTAACCGGTGCCGCCGCCGCGCGGCACAATCGTCAGGCCCAAGTCAATACAGCCCTTGACCAACCCAGCCATCTCGGCTTCGGTGTCCGGGGTCAACACCACAAAGGGGTATTCCACGCGCCAGTCGGTGGCATCGGTCACATGGCTGACGCGCGAGAGGCCATCGAACTTGATGTTGTCCTTGGCGGTCAGACGCCCCAAGGTTTTTTGCACCTGGCTGCGCAGCTTGGCCATGCGGGTGAAGCGCTCGCTGAACTGGGTCACGGCTTGGCTGGCCATGGCGAGCAGTTGCCCCACCAAGACATCGCGGGCGGCGTCGACACCCGGGGTGCGACGCTTTTGCACCTCGCCCAGGCGATGCTGTAAGGCCTCAACCAACAGTTTGCGGCGTGGGGAATTGTCCAGCAGGTCGTCTTGCAAATACGGATTGCGCTCGACCACCCAAATATCGCCCAAGACTTCGTAAAGCATGCGGGCAGAGCGGCCCGTGCGGCGCTCGCCGCGCAAATCGTTAAGCAATTCCCATGCCGATTCGCCCAGCAGCCTCAACACGATTTCACGATCTGAAAAGCTGGTGTAGTTGTAAGGAATCTCACGCAAGCGCGGCGCATCGGCATCGGCTTGCATCAAAAGTTGGAGTGTGGTGGGTGCATTCATAAAGGGTTGCGCGGTCAAATGCGAGGCAAAACGCGTTCAGCCAAACTTGCACGCAGGCGTCTAACCGGCTTTGTGGAGATGTTACCGCAGTGCAACAAACACGCGCTTGGGGTGGGGACACCCAAAAGCCATCCATCGGGTAACCAAGCGAGGTTTTGAAACATTCAAATCTTCTTCAGGTGTTCACACATTTGTCAAATTAAAGCATTGGAATAAGCCCTGAAATCAATTCATCCCGAATTGTTCACAACAGCACTTTTTTTGGAGCTCCCATGAAACTGAGACTTGCCTTCACATCCATGGCTTTGGCCTTGTCCGCCTTGAGCGCACAAGCACAAACAGAAATCCAAATGTGGCACTCCATGAGTGGCGCATTGGGTGAGTGGGTCAATGGCCTGGCCAACGGCTACAACCAATCCCAAAAAGAATTCAAAGTTATCCCTGTTTTCAAAGGCAATTACGACGAATCCATGACAGCCGCGATGGCGGCATTTCGTGGCGGCAATGCACCCCATGTTTTGCAAGTGTTTGAAGTCGGCACCGCCACCATGATGTACAGCAAAGGCGCCATCGTGCCCGTGGCCAAGGTCATGAAGGACGCGGGTTACAAGTTTGACCCCTCGGTCTACATTCCTGCTGTGGCCGGTTACTACACAGCGCCCAATGGCGATATCCAAAGTTTGCCTTTCAACAGCTCCACCCCCGTTTTTTGGTACAACAAAGACGCTTTCAAAGCCGCCGGGCTTGATCCTGAGTCGCCACCCAAAACTTGGGCCGAATTGACTTTGGCCGCCAGCAAACTCAAAGCCAGTGGTCACAAGTGCCCCTTCACAACAGCATGGCAAACATGGGTCCACTTGGAGACATTTTCTGCTTGGCATGACGTTGAGTTTGCGACCCAGCGCAACGGATTCAAGGGCCTCAATGCCCGCCTGAATGTCACATCGCCACTGCATGTGCGCCACATTGAAAACCTGGCCAGCATGTCGGCCAATGGTTTGTTTGTTTACAAAGGCCGTGCAGGTGCAGCGGGTGCCACCTTCGAATCGGGCGAGTGCGCCATGTACACCAACTCTTCGGCAGCCTATGCGGGCATCAAGCGCAATGCCAAGTTTGCATTCGGTGTCGGCACATTGCCCTATTACCCAGATGTCAAAGGTGCCCCCCAAAACACCATCATCGGTGGTGCCAGCCTGTGGGTGATGGCTGGCAAGAAATCCAATGAGTACAAAGGTGTTGCAGGATTTTTTGACTACCTGTCTAAGACCGATGTACAAGCTCAGGCCCACCAGCAAACTGGCTACCTGCCCATCACCACAGCGGCATTCCAAGCCACTGAAAAATCAGGTTTTTACAAACAAAACCCCGGCACCGATATTTCAGTGACCCAGATGGTTCGCAAAACCACGGACCGCTCACAGGGCATCCGTTTGGGTAACTTCGTTCAAATTCGCACCATCATGGACGAGGAATTGGAACAAGTTTGGGCAGGCAAAAAGAGCGCCAAAGATGGTCTTGAAGCCATCAAAAAGCGCGGTGACGAATTGTTGGTCCGTTTCGAAAACGCCAACCGTTAACGTCTAAGCCGATTTTCGGCACGAACTCGACTTGCGACCACGCGCAAGTCGAGTCTTTTCTTTTCGGATTTTCAGCTCAGCGCCATGACATTTGAAAAAAGAGTCCGGTTCCGATCGTCTTGGCTCCCTTGGGCTTTGGTCGCACCCCAATTGGTGGTGGTGGTGCTGTTCTTTTTCTGGCCCGCAGGGCAAGCATTGCTGGAAAGCGTGTTTGAGTCTGACGCATTTGGCATGAGCTCCACGTTCATCGGACTGGACAACTTTGAACGCCTTTTTGCCGACGAAACCTACCTTCAGTCCTTTTCAACCACCGCTATTTTTTCTATATGGGTAGCGGGTAGTGGTCTTACGATTTCACTGCTTTTGGCGGTCATGGCCGACCGTATTGTTCAAGGCGGCCTGTTTTACAAAACATCCTTGATCGTTCCCTATGCCATCGCGCCTGCGGTGGTGGGCGTTTTATGGGTTTTCATGTTCACGCCCTCGATGGGGGTGATCAGCCACGCACTCATGCTGGCGGGTCTGGATTGGAATCACCTGCTCAACAGCACACACGCCATGGCCTTGATTGTGACTGCAGCGGTCTGGAAGCAGATTTCCTACAACTTCCTGTTCTTTTTGGCTGCTTTGCAATCGGTGCCCAAAAGTCTGCTGGAAGCTGCCGCCATCGATGGTGCTGGCCCCTGGACCCGCTTTTGGACCATCCAGTTGCCACTCATCACGCCCACGGCTTTTTTCTTGTTGGTGGTCAATATCGTTTATGCGTTTTTTGACACCTTCGCCATCATCGACGCCACCACCAGCGGCGGGCCTGGCAAGGACACGGCCATTTTGGTTTACAAGGTGTACCAAGACGGCTTCAAGGCCATGGATTTGGGCGGATCGGCAGCCCAATCAGTGGTCCTGATGGCCATTGTGATTGCCCTCACGATTTTGCAGTTTCGCTACATCGAAAAACGCGTGAACTACTGACATCTCTTGGTACACATCCATGATCGAACGTCGTCCTCTGGCCACTTTTTTATCCCATCTGATCGTGATGGTGGGTGTCTTGATCGTGGCCTTTCCCGTGGTTCTGGCACTGGTTGCGACCACCCAAACCAGCGAGCAAATCGTCCAAAATTTCCCCATGTCCATGGTGCCTGGGGACAATATTTGGTCAAGCTTTCATCAGGCCTTGTTTGGCGGTCAAACGGCCAAAGGCAATACATTGCCTGCTGTGGCCCCCATGTTGTGGGTGAGTTTGGTCAGTGCCATCGTCATATCCGTTGGGAAAATTGTCATCTCACTGCTGTCAGCCTTTGCGATTGTTTATTTCCGATTCCCCTTCCGGAATCTGATTTTCTGGATGATTTTCATCACATTGATGCTGCCCGTTGAGGTGCGCATCTTGCCGACTTATGCCGTGGTGTCGTCGCTGGGCATGCTGGATACGTATGCGGGCTTGACCTTGCCCTTGATCGCCTCTGCCACCGCCACATTTTTGTTTCGTCAGTTTTTTCTGACCGTACCAGACGAGTTGGTGGAGGCCGCACGCATGGATGGCGCGGGACCCATGCGGTTTTTTCTGGATATTTTGTTGCCGCTGTCTCGCACGTCGATCGCGGCTTTGTTTGTGATCCAGTTCATCTACGGGTGGAACCAGTACCTCTGGCCGCTGTTGGTGACCACCCGTGAAGACATGTACCCCATCGTCATGGGAATCCGGCGCTTGATGGCGGGAGGCGATGCCTCTACCGAATGGAACGTGGTCATGGCCACCGCGATCTTGGCCATGCTGCCCCCAGCGCTCGTCGTAATCCTGATGCAAAAATGGTTCGTCAAAGGACTGGTTGATACGGAAAAATAAATACGCCGGGGACAGACCAATGCGAAGCGTTGCTCTGTCCTCGTCAAATTAACAAAAAACATATGGCTGCCATCACCCTTTCTCACCTCCTCAAAACCTATGGCACAGGTGCCAAGGCCAACACCGTCATTCACGACCTGAGCGCAGAGATCACTCACGGTGAATTCGTGGTCATCGTGGGCCCTTCAGGCTGCGGCAAATCCACTTTGCTGCGCATGGTGGCGGGCTTGGAAGACATCTCGGGCGGCACGATTTCGATCGGTGAACGTATCGTCAACGACCTGGAACCGGCCGAGCGCGACATCGCGATGGTGTTTCAGAACTACGCGCTTTACCCGCACATGAGCGTGTTCGACAACATGGCCTATGGCTTGAAAATCGCCAAGGTTCCTGTGGACGAGATCAAGGCTCGCGTGGACAAGGCTGCAGGCATTCTGGAACTCTCTCACCTGCTGCAGCGCAAGCCGCGCGAGCTTTCAGGCGGTCAGCGCCAACGCGTGGCCATGGGCCGAGCCATCGTGCGCCAGCCGCAGGTGTTCTTGTTTGACGAGCCGCTGTCGAATCTGGACGCCAAACTGCGTGCCCAGACGCGGCTGGAGATTCAAAAGCTGCACCGCGAACTCGGCATCACCAGCCTGTTTGTGACGCACGACCAAGTCGAAGCCATGACCCTGGCCCAGCGCATGATCGTCATGAACGGCGGCCACATGGAACAGTTCGGCACGCCCGAAGAGGTCTACAACCGCCCAGCCAGCACCTTTGTAGCCGGCTTCATTGGCTCGCCCCCGATGAACTTGCTCCAACAAGCCCCGCAGACCCCGGCAGGCCGTATCTTGGGCATTCGCCCCGAGCATGTGGACGTCACCCCAACGGGTTGGCCTTTGCAGGTGGAAACCGTGGAGCTGCTCGGAGCCGAGCGGCTGGTACACGCCCGCATGGGCGCGGAAAGTCTGACGCTGCGCCTGGACGCCTCTTTGCCCGCCCCGTCAGCTGGGGAGTCCTTTTGCATCACCCCTCGTGCGGATAAACTGCACTGGTTTGATGCCCAAACGGGCCAACGCATCACCACGGCATGAAACCCGACATCTCCACCCTCCCCGACTGGCCCTACCCGCTTTGGATCGCGCACCGGGGCGCGGGTAAGCTCGCCCCCGAAAACACCCTGACCGCCTTTCGCTTGGGTGCCGCGCACGGCTACCGCATGTTCGAGTGCGACGCCAAACTCAGCGCCGACGGCGTGGTGTTCTTGATGCACGACACCACACTGGAGCGCACCACCAACGGTCAAGGAATTGGCGGTGACCTGCCCTGGCATGCGCTGTCACAACTGGATGCGGGCAGCTGGCATTCGCGCACTTTTGCGGGGGAGGCCCTGCCCACACTTGAAGCACTGGGCCGGTTTTGCCTCTCCAACGACCACTTGCTCAACATCGAAATCAAACCCACGCCGGGCACCGAAGCCGCCACGGGCGAGGCCGTGGCCCGCTTGGCCGCCCGCCTGTGGGCGGGTGCTGCCGTTTCGCCCCTGTTGACTTCATTCAAACCCGATGCATTAGCGGCGGCAAAAGCTGCGGCACCCGAGCTGCCTCGCGGCCTGCTGGTCGACACGCTGTGGTCCGGATGGTTTGAAAAAGCCCAGGAGCTCGAATGCGTGGCCGTGGTGGCCAACTACGCGCTGTGGGAGGCGGCCAGCGTGGATCAAGTCCACGGCGCAGGCATGCGGTGCCTGAGCTACACCGTCAACGACGACTGGGCCGCCCAGCACCTGCTGGCCCTGGGCACCGACGGCATCATCACCGACCGGGTGGATCTGTTCAGCCCGGGTTAAAACCAGGGACAATCAGAAGCCAAGGGGCATGGGCCCAAACAAGACGATCTTGAGGGTGGTCTCAGGAAATTCTTATTGGGTGGCCCAGCCCCGCTGCATCAGCCACTCGGTCGTCGCGGCCACCAGCACCAGGGCAATGTATGTGCTCATCTTGCCGTCCTGCCCGTGCAACCACAGCCCACCCGCCAGCACCACCAGCCCGCTCAGGGCCTGCACTGCCATGCGGCGGCGCAGGCCCGTGCGGCCTGGTCCCATGACCCAACGCCCGGCCAAAGGCATGAACAAGGCCATCGCCAAAGCAGGCAATGCAAAATTGAAGAGGTGCACAGCCAGTTGCCAAAACGTCATGAAGCATCACTCCGAAGGTTCCGGACGCGCCCAAGAGCTCCGGACCTGAAATTGTGCATGCAAAACCTCGTCTACTTTTTTGGCGCCCATTGTGTCAAGCAAAGTTGACAGGTCGTGCCTATAATGCCCCTCATGCCTGTATGGACCCTGGGTTTGAACCACACCACTGCACCGCTGGATCTGCGCGGTCGGTTTGCGTTCGCCGTGGACAAACTGGTCCCCACCCTGCAGGGCCTGCGCCGTGACTTGTCCCAGCGCATTTCGCAAGAGCCCGAAGCGGCTATTTTGTCGACCTGCAACCGCACCGAAATTTATTGTGCCGCCGAGCAGGCGGCCACCAATGACACCTTGCGTTGGTTGGCCCAAACCGGTGGCGTGAGCGCGTCGGAGCTGCACGCCCACACCTACTTGCTCGAAGGCAACGAAGCCGCCCGCCATGCGTTCCGTGTGGCCAGTGGCCTCGACTCCATGGTGCTGGGCGAGGCCCAAATTCTGGGCCAACTCAAAGATGCCGTGCGTGCCGCCGAGCAGGCTGGTGCATTGGGCAGCACCCTGAACCAACTGTTCCAGCGCAGCTTTGCCGTGGCGAAGGAAGTGCGCAGCTCCACCGAAATCGGGGCCCACTCCATCAGCATGGCCGCCGCCTCGGTGCGCCTGGCCAGCCAGCTGTTCGAAAACCTGCAAAACATCCGCATTCTGTTTGTCGGCGCGGGTGAAATGAACGAGTTGGTGGCCACACACTTTGCAGCCAAGCAGCCCAAAGGCATGGTGATCGCCAACCGCAGCCTGGACCGCGCCGAATTGCTGGCCCACCGCTTTGGGGCCGATGTCATGCCCCTGGCCGACTTGCCCGAGCGCCTGCACGAATTCGACGCCGTCATCAGCTGCACCGCCAGCACCTTGCCGCTGATTGGCCTAGGCGCGGTCGAGCGGGCCTTAAAAAAACGCAAGTACCGCCCCATGTTCATGGTCGATTTGGCGGTGCCGCGTGACATCGAACCCGAAGTCAAATCGCTCGCAGACGTCTACCTCTACACCGTGGACGACCTGGCCAGCGTGGTGCAAACCGGCCAGGCCCACCGACAAGCGGCCGTGGCCGAAGCCGAGGTCATCATCGATGCCGGTGTGCAAAGCTTCATGCACTGGATGGGCCAGCGCGGCGCCGTGCCCCTGATCCAGCAGTTGCAAAACCAGGCCGACGCTTGGCGCGAAGCCGAACTGGCCCGCGCCCGTAAGTTGCTGGCCCGGGGCGACGACCCCATTGCCGTGATGGAGGCTTTGTCCAAGGGCCTGACCCAGAAGATGCTGCACGGCGCTCTGGCCGAGCTGCGCGGGGCAGACCCTGAACAACGCGAGCAGACCATGCAAACGGTGCAGCGCGTTTTCTTGCGCAAAGAGCGTTAGCGGCTGACTGAGCAGGTCGGGGCTTGCGCACCGACAACCTCTCTGTCCCGGCTGCCTGCAGCGTCTGCCCCGCCTCAGGGCCAGCGCCGCGATCCAAGCCCCCAACTGTTCCCGCCCGCATGAAACCCTTCCTCATCCAACAACTCGAACGCTACGCCCTGCGCTTGACCGAGCTGGACTTTTTGCTGTCCCGCGAAGACATCATGGCCGACATGACGCAGTTCCTGAAGCTCTCACGCGAACATGCCGAGGTCAGCGCTGTGGCCTCGCGTTTTGCCCGCTTTCAGCAGCGCAACGCGGACCTGGCCGCCGCACAAGCAATGCTCGATGAGGAAGACATGCGCGAGATGGCCGAAGAAGAAGCGGTCAGCGCCAGCGCCGAGCTGCAAAGCTTGGAAGCAGAGTTGCAGCGCATGCTGTTGCCCAAAGACCCGGACGATGCCCGCCCGGCGTTTGTCGAAATCCGGGCCGGCACCGGGGGCGACGAGTCGGCCCTTTTTGCCGCCGATTTGCTGCGGATGTACACGCGCTACGCTGAAAGCCAGGGCTGGCGGTGCGAGATCGTCTCCGAATCGATGAGCGAGCTGGGTGGCTACAAAGAAGTCGTGGTGCGCATCGAGGGTGACCAGGTGTATGGCGCACTCAAGTTCGAATCCGGCGGCCACCGGGTGCAGCGCGTGCCCGCAACCGAGACCCAAGGCCGCATCCACACCAGCGCCTGCACCGTGGCCGTGCTGGCCGAGCCGGACGAAGCCGAGGCCATCAAAATCAACCCATCGGACCTGCGCATCGACACCTACCGCGCCAGCGGTGCGGGTGGGCAGCACATCAACAAAACCGACTCGGCCGTGCGCATCACCCACCTGCCCACCGGCATCGTGGCCGAATGCCAGGACGGCCGCAGCCAGCACAGCAACAAGGCCCAAGCCCTGAAGGTGCTGACCGCCCGCATCCAGGAAAAAGACCGGTCCGAACGCGCCGCCAAAGACGCGGCCGAGCGCAAAAGCCTGATCGGCAGCGGCGACCGCTCGGACCGTATCCGCACCTACAACTTCCCGCAAGGGCGCCTGACCGACCACCGCATCAACCTGACTTTGTACAAGCTGCTGAGCATCATGGAGGGCGATTTGCAGGACGTGGTGCATGCGCTGCAAAGCTACGAAGCGGCCGAACAGCTGGCCGCGCTGGAAATCGGGGCCACCGCCTGATGCAAACCACCCTGGCCGAATGTCTGCGCCAAGCCCAAGCCCGTGGCTTGGCCCGGGTGGACGCGCAGATCTTGCTGCTGCACAGCCTGCAACGCCCGCTGCATGACCGCGCCTGGCTGCTGGCCCACGACTGCGACACCCTGACGCCTGAGCAAGCAGCCGCGTGGCAAGACGCGCTCAAGCGTCGCTTGCAGGGTGAGCCCGTGGCCTACATCACGGGGTGCAAGGATTTTTTTGGCCTGACGCTGGCCGTGGATGCGCGTGTGCTGGACCCGCGCCCCGATACCGAAACGTTGGTGGAGTGGGCTCTGGCGTGCCTGCCTGAATCCGAACCTGAAACACGCTCGCCCCGCATTCTGGACCTGGGCACGGGCAGCGGCGCAGTGGCTTTGGCGCTGCAACACGCCCGGCCCGATACCGCCGTGTGGGCCGTGGACGCGAGCGAAGACGCCCTGGCCGTGGCCCGCACCAACGCCGCCCGCTTGCAGCTGGGCGTGCAATTCATCACCAGCAATTGGCTGAACGCGGTGGATGTCCAGCACACAGGCCGCTTTGACCTCATCGTCTCCAACCCACCCTACGTGGCCGAGGGTGACCCGCACCTGGCCGCCCTGAAGCACGAGCCCCTGCAGGCCCTGAGCAGCGGCCCCGACGGCTTGGATGACATCCGCCAAATCATCGCCCAAGCCCCTGCCTGCCTGGCCCCGGGCGGATGGTTGCTGCTTGAACACGGCTGGGACCAGGCTGACGCGGTGCAAGCCCTGCTGCGCGAGGCCGGGTTGGTTCAGGTGCAGTCGCGCCGTGATCTGGGCGGCATCGAGCGCTGCACAGCCGCTTCCATGCCGAAGTGACAGCAACACCCCTGTGAAAATGGCAGACTTTCAATCAGAGACATAATTCACCCCACTCGATACCGACCCTTTTTGGAGCAACACCATGAGCGACACCCAACAACGCATCGACGAACTGGTTAAAAACAACGAGATCACCCTGTTCATGAAGGGCAACGCCAGCTTCCCCATGTGCGGTTTTTCCGGCCGTGCCATCCAGATCCTCAAAGCCGTGGGCGTGGACCCCAAGACGGTCAAAACCGTGAACGTGCTGGACGATGCCGAAATCCGCCAGGGCATCAAGGAATACAGCAATTGGCCCACCATTCCCCAGCTCTACGTCAAGGGCGAATTCATCGGCGGCTCGGACATCATGATGGAAATGTACGAGTCGGGCGAATTGCAGCAAGTGATCAACGGCCAGGCCTGATCAACTTTCTCACCGTGCAGACAGCCACCTTCGGGTGGCTTTTTTGTGGTCTCAATCCGCCGCATGCACCCACTGCTGCTGCGCCGCCATCACCGCCTGCGGGTAGGCGGCCTGCCCCCGGCTGCCGTTGTAGCGGCCCAAGCCCAGAAACAGGTCACCCCGTTCGCGGTCAAGGTAGTGGCGCAGAATGACACAGCCAAAGCGCAGGTTGGTCTGCATGTGGAACAGGCGGCCCTCGACACCGTCCCCGATCAGGCGGGCCCAAAACGGCATGACCTGCATATAGCCACGCGCCCCGGCACTGGAGATGGCGTATTTGCGAAAACCGCTCTCGACCTGCACAACGCCCAGCACCAACGACAGCGGCAAACCGGCCCGGCGGGCCTCGTACCAGAGGGTTTGCAGGAATTCTTGCCGTTCAGCGGCGTGTTTTTTGTAGCGCGCCAGGCGCGGACTGGCATGGTGGAGCCAATCGTCGTAGGTCTTTTGCGCTTGGGCGTCGGGCAGCAGCGGCTCAGGCGGGGCTGCAGCGGCCACGGCTGCGCTCAGCGCGGTGCGCACGGCATGCGACAGAGGTTCTTCGATCTGCGGGCCCGCCCAAACGCCCAATCCCCAGAGACTGGCGCCACACCCTGCAGCCCATCGCAGCAGCACTTGACGACGGTCGACCAGGTCAAGACCTGAGGGCATAACAGGCAGGTCAGACAACCCGCCCAGCTTGGAGGTGGCAGACTTTTCGGCCATCAGGCCCCCATGGTTCAGGGGGCCAATCGCGCCCGGATGTGGGCCAGGATGTCGGCCACCGCCACTTTGCTGGACTCGGCATCGCGGCGGTGCTGGTACTCCACCAGGCCGTCTTTCAGTCCCTTGTCGCCAATGGTGACGCGGTGCGGCACGCCAATCAGCTCCCAGTCGGCGAACATGGCGCCCGGGCGCTCGCCCCGGTCGTCCAGGATCACGTCCACGCCCTCGGCCAGCAAAGCAGTGTAAATGCGCTCGGCTTCAAGCTTGACAGCTTCGCTGCGGTCCATGCCGATGGGGCAAACCACCACGGTGAAGGGGGCAATGGCGTCAGGCCAGATGATGCCGCGCTCATCGTGGTTTTGCTCGATGGCGGCGGCGGGCAGGCGCGTGATGCCGATGCCGTAGCAGCCCATCTCCAAAAACTGCGGCTTGCCGGTTTCGTCCAAGAAGGTGGCGTTCATGGCCTTGGAATACTTGGTGCCCAAATAAAACACATGGCCCACTTCGATGCCGCGCTCAATGGCCAGCTCGCCTTGGCCGTCGGGTGAATTGTCGCCCGCCACCACATTGCGGATGTCGGCCACCAAAGCGGGCTCGGGCAGGTCGCGGCCCCAGTTGACGCCGGTGATGTGAAAGTCTTCTTCGTTGGCACCGCAAATCCAGTCGGCCATCACGGCCACATCGCGGTCAGCCACCAAGTGCACGGGCTTCTTCAGGTTCAGCGGGCCGAGGTAACCCGGCTTGCAGCCAAAGTGCTCATCGATTTCGCTCAGTGTGGCAAAGCGAAAGCCGCCTTCCATGCCGGGCAGCTTGCCCACTTTGACCTCGTTCATGTCGTGGTCGCCGCGCAGCAGCAGCAGCCAGACTTGGGATTTGACGATTTCGCCTTGCTCGTTCAATGTGTCGGTGGCCAGCACCAGAGACTTGACGGTGGTGGACAGCGGCACATTCAGCAAGGCGGCGACGTCTTCGCAGGTGCTCTTGCCGGGCGTGGGGGTCTTGGTCAGGGCTTGCGAGGCTGCGCCGCGTGGCTGGCTCGGGGCCAAGGCCTCGGCTTTTTCGATGTTGGCGGCGTAGCTGCTGGTGGGGCAGTACACGATGGCGTCTTCACCGGTAGCGGCAATCACCTGAAACTCTTCGCTCAAGTCGCCCCCGATGGCACCGCTGTCGGCGGCCACGGCGCGGTAGCTCAAGCCAAAGCGGTCAAAGATCTTGCGGTAAGCCCCGGCCATGACCTGGTAGCTGGCCTTGGCGCTGGCCACGTCACGGTCAAAGCTGTAGGCGTCCTTCATGGTGAATTCGCGACCGCGCATCAGGCCAAAGCGGGGGCGGCGCTCATCACGGAATTTGGTCTGGATTTGGTAGAAGTTTTTGGGCAGCTGTTTGTAGCTGCGCACTTCCTGGCGCACCACGTCGGTCACCACCTCTTCGCTGGTGGGCTGGATCACAAAGTCGCGGCCATGGCGGTCCTTGATGCGCAAGAGCTCTGGGCCCATCTTGTCAAAGCGCCCCGTCTCCTGCCAGAGTTCAGCCGGCTGCACCACGGGCATGGTCATCTCAATGGCGCCTGCGCGGTTCATTTCTTCGCGCACGATGGCCTCGACCTTGCGAATCACACGCAAGCCCATGGGCATGTAGTTGTAGATGCCCGCGCCCAGTTTCTTGATCAGTCCCGCCCGGGTCATCAGCTTGTGGCTGACCACCTCGGCATCGGCTGGGGCTTCTTTGAGGGTGGAAATGAGGAACTGGGAGGCTTTCATCGCAGCAGACTAAATAGACAAGGGCATCAGGGAAACATCCAAGAGCGAGCGCTGGTGCGGCGTGCATAATGGACACAATTTAAAAATTTGAGGTTGATTATGCTTGACCGTGAAGGCTTTAGGCCGAACGTCGGCATCATTCTGCTCAACCAGAAAAACCAGGTTTTCTGGGGCAAGCGCATCCGCACCCACAGCTGGCAGTTTCCGCAGGGTGGCATTGACCGGGGCGAAAGTCCTGAACAGGCCATGTTCCGCGAACTGCACGAAGAAGTGGGGCTCCAACCGGAGCATGTGCGCATCGTGGCCCGAACCCGTGACTGGTTGCGCTATGAGGTGCCAGACCGCTTCATCCGACGGGATGCACGCGGCTTTTACAAGGGCCAGAAACAAATCTGGTTCCTGCTGCAGATGGTCACGCACGACCACCACTTGAACCTGCGCGCCACCGACCACCCCGAATTCGACGCTTGGCGTTGGAACGATTACTGGGTACCGCTGGATGTGGTGGTGGAGTTCAAGCGCGGCGTTTATGAAATGGCACTGACTGAATTGGCGCGTTATTTGCCGCGTCAGGACCGCCAAAACCGTTTTTTGCGCGGGGGCAGCCGCGGCCCGCGAGATCAAGGCATGGGCCACGATCACGGCCACAGTGAAATGCAGCCCCCTGTGCACATGGAATTGCCCCCCGGGGCCAGCTTCGACCCCAACCCGCAAGGCCGATAAGACGCGCAGAGGTCATCTGTTTGGCCCGACTTGGCCCCACCTGACTTCAGTGGCTCAGGATCAAGTTGTCCCGGTGCACCATTTCGGGCTCTGCGGCGTAGCCCAGCAAGGCCTGGTACTCGTGCGAGGGCTTGCGGCACAACAAACGGGCCTCTGCGCTGGCGTAGTTGGCCAGGCCCCGGGCAATTTCTGCGCCTTGCTCATCCCGAATGGCGATCACATCGCCGCGTGAAAAATCACCGGCCACGCCCGTCATGCCAATGGGCAGCAGGCTTTTGCCCTCGGTCTGTACTTTATGGGCCGCCCCCGCATCCACCGTCACCGAACCCCGCAGTTGCAGGTGGTCGGCCATCCATTGTTTGCGGGCTTGTTGTTTGGCGGTTTGCGCCACCAACAAAGTGCCCATGTTGTCGCCTTGGGTCAAGCGCAGCAGCGCATCAGGCTCGCGCCCCCAAGCGATCACGGTGGAGGCGCCCGAGCCCGCCGCCCGTTTGGCCGCCAGAATTTTGGTGATCATGCCGCCCCGGCCAATGCTGGAGCCCGCACCACCGGCCATGGCTTCCAAGGCTGGATCACCGGCATGGGCCTCGTGGACAAAGGTAGCCGACGGGTCTTTGCGCGGGTCAGCGGTGAACAGGCCTTTTTGATCGGTCAGGATGACCAGCAAATCGGCTTCGATCAGGTTGGCCACCAAAGCGCCCAAGGTGTCGTTGTCGCCGAACTTGATCTCGTCGTTGACCACCGTGTCGTTTTCGTTGATCACGGGCAACACACGGTGCTGGAGCAAGGTGAGCAAGGTGGAGCGGGCATTGAGGTAACGCTCGCGGTCGGCCAAGTCGGCGTGGGTGAGCAGCACCTGGGCGCTGCCCATGCCGTTCTCACGCAGCTTGGTTTCGTACATCTGAGCCAGGCCCATCTGACCCACCGCAGCGGCCGCCTGCAGGGCGGGCACTTCGCTCGGGCGGGTGGTCCAACCCAGGCGCTTCATGCCTTCGGCAATGGCGCCGCTGGAGACCATGACCACCTCTTTGCCCTGGCCACTGAGCAGCGCCATTTGACGGCACCACTCGCCTATCGCCGCCTCGTCCAAGCCTCGGCCTTCGTTCGTCACCAAACTGGAGCCCACTTTGACAACGATGCGACGTGCATCGCGCAAGAGTTTGGAAACAGCGGCAGTGGTCATGCTGGGGTGTGGGCTTGGCGTTGAAACAGCGCTTCAAACGAGTCAAAAAGGACCACTCAGTCGGCGTCCGAGTGCAGCGGCTTGAATCGTGGGTCATCGGCATCAGGCTCTTGCGGCTTGTCCTGCTCTTTGAAGCGGGGGTCGATGTCCACAACGCCTTGCTCAATGATCTGCTGGGCGCGGATGTGTTTGTAGATCTCTTTGATCAAGGGCTCACAGCCCTCACGGGTCAGAGCCGAGATCTGGAAGACGGGGCCTTTGTAGCGCATGCGCTGGATGAAGTCCTTGACACGGGCTTCGCACTCTTCGGCGGGCACCATGTCCAACTTGTTGAGCACCAGCCAGCGTGGCTTGTTGTACAGACCCGCATCGTATTTTTTGAGCTCGGCCACGATGGCCTTGGCTTGCTGCACCGGGTCAACGTTCTCGTCAAACGGCGCAAAGTCGACCACATGCAGCAGCAAACGGGTGCGCTGCAAGTGGCGCAAAAACAAATGGCCCAGACCTGCGCCTTCAGAGGCGCCCTCAATCAAGCCCGGCACATCGGCCACCACAAAGCTTTGCTCGGGACCCACACGAACCACGCCCAAGTTGGGGTGCAAGGTGGTGAAAGGGTAATCGGCGATTTTGGGGCGGGCATTGGAGACTGCAGCGATGAAGGTCGATTTGCCCGCATTGGGCATGCCCAGCAGCCCCACGTCGGCCAGCACCTTCAATTCGAGCTTGAGCTCTTTTTTCTCACCCAACCAGCCGGGTGTTTTCTGGCGCGGGGCGCGGTTGATCGCGCTTTTGAAGCGCATGTTGCCAAAACCACCATCACCGCCCTTGGCGATCATGATGGTTTCGCCTGGCACCAGCAACTCATACAGCACTTCGCCGGTTTCGGCGTCGGTGATGATGGTGCCCACCGGCATTTTGAGGGTGACGTCGTCACCGGCTGCGCCGAACATGTCCGAGCCCATGCCGTGCTGGCCGCGCTTGGCTTCATGGCGGCGCGAGTAACGGTAATCGACCAAGGTGTTGAGGTTGATGTCGGCGTAAGCGTACACATGGCCGCCGCGCCCACCATCGCCGCCGTTCGGTCCACCGAACTCTTTGTATTTTTCATGGCGGAACGAGACGCAGCCGTTCCCGCCGTCACCTGCGGCGATGTCAATGTAGGCTTCGTCAACGAACTTCATGAGAATTCCAGTGTAGCTTGGGGCCCATGGTCAAGAGACACACGGGCCAGAATGCGAAAAGCCCCGGCTTGCGGGGCTCCTCTTCGCCATGGACGTGAGCAGGCTTAAACAGCCGGGGTCACGTTCACCATGTGCTTGCTGAGTTCACCTTTGGTCGAAAACGACACGTGGCCGTCAACCAAGGCAAACAAAGTGTGGTCTTTGCCGATGCCGACATTGTTGCCCGCATGGAACTTGGTGCCACGTTGACGAACGATGATCGAGCCCGCGCTGATCAGTTCACCACCGAAAGCCTTGACGCCGAGCATTTTTGGCTTGGAATCACGACCGTTGCGCGTAGAGCCGCCGCCTTTTTTCTGTGCCATGACCTATTCTCCTCAGGCAGCAATTGCACCGATTTGCAGTTCGGTGAACTGCTGGCGGTGACCCTGACGTTTCTGATAGTGCTTGCGACGGCGCATCTTGAAGATATGCACTTTGTCGTGCTTGCCATGAGCCACCACGGTGGCTTTGACTGTGGCGCCGGACACCAGGGGCGTGCCGATCTGCAGGTCTGCGCCGTTGCCGACTGCGAGAACTTGATCAATCACGATTTCCTGGCCAACGTCCGCAGCAATCTGTTCTACTTTAATTTTTTCGCCAGCGACAACACGATACTGTTTGCCACCGGTTTTTATGACCGCGTACATAAATGACCTCTTTGAATGGAAGTTTCCAAGGGCTGATCCCCAAGGAACCTGCGATTCTAACATGGCAGTCCAGCAAGCTGCAAATCTGACGCACGCTCTGGACACCCACCGGGAGGGCTCAGAAAAGGGCAGGTCCCTATAATTGACAAATAGCTTTGCACACACATTGTTTCAATGAGCTCGGCTCGACCGAGCTCCTCAGCTGGATCCTCCATTTGTCTGCCTCAGAAAACAGCTCCGCCGCCGTTCTTGAACTGGTGGCCCCGGACATGGCCCAGGTCGACCATGTGATTGCCCAGCGTCTCGATTCCGGCGTTCCCTTGGTGGCAGAGGTGGCCCGCTACATCATCTCGGCTGGCGGCAAGAGGCTGCGTCCAGTTTTGCTGTTGCTCACTTGCGGCGCCCTAGGGTACACGGGCAGCCAGCGATACAACTTGGCGGCCGTTGTCGAATTCATCCACACCGCCACCCTCTTGCACGACGATGTGGTCGACGAGTCCACCTTGAGGCGCGGCCGTCCTACGGCCAATGAGCGCTTTGGCAACCCAGCAAGCGTGCTGGTGGGTGACTTTTTGTATTCCCGGGCATTCCAGATGATGTTGAGCGCAGACAGCATGCGGGTGATGCAAATCCTCGCCGACGCCACCAACGTGATTGCCGAGGGCGAAGTGCTGCAATTGATGAACATGCACGATGCCTCGTTGAACGAAGACGGCTATTTGCGCGTGATTCGCTCCAAAACCGCCAAGCTGTTTGAAGCCAGTGCCCGCCTCGGACCGATTTTGGCGGGCAGCGCCCCAGAGATCGAGACCGCTTGCGCCCATTACGGCCAAGCCTTGGGCACCGCGTTCCAGGTGATCGACGACGTGCTGGACTATGACGGCAACAGCATCGAGATGGGTAAAAACCTGGGTGATGACCTGCGCGAGGGCAAGGCCACTTTGCCCTTGATTTTGGCCATGCAGCGTGGCACCCCTGAACAAAGCCGCACTGTGCGCGAAGCCATTGAAACCGGCAATGTGGACCGCCTGAGCGACATCGTGGCCATCGTGCGTGACACGGGGGCCTTGGCTGCCACCCGCAGCGCTGCAGCGGCCGAAGCGCAACGCGCCATTGACGCCACCATGCAACTGCCCGACAACGCTTACCGAACGGCCATGGTGGCGCTAGCTTCACAACTGCTGGACAGGCGCACCTGAGTCGGTCCAAGTTGGCTCCCTTGCGGCTGCCCTTGCTTGCAAGTGCCATCAGCCGCCTGATTCGCAGGGTCAATTTCAGACCTGCCCTCCTACCTGCTACTTTGCAGCGGGCATGATTTACAAATCCTGGCCGAAACGTCATGATGTGAACACCTAATAGCTCAAAATAGGGGTTGGCATGCAAACCACCGGACAAGCCAGAAGCCTCACGCCAAGCACCGACGATGCCCCGGTGGTGGCCTATGTGCAGCAACTGCTGGAGCAGGCGGTGACACTCAAAGCTTCTGATTTGCACTTTGAGCCTTACGAGCACCAGTACCGGGTGCGCATGCGCATCGATGGGGAGCTGCGCGAAGTGGCCACCCCGCACATGGCCCTCAAGGACCGCTTGGCATCGCGCATCAAGGTGATGTCACGCCTGGACATCGCCGAAAAGCGCCTGCCGCAAGACGGGCGGATGAAACTGCCATTGGCCCAAGGACGGGAGTTGGACTTGCGCGTGAGTACCCTGCCCACCTTGTTTGGAGAAAAACTGGTGATCCGTGTGTTGGACTCGGCGCAGGCCCAATTGGACTTGGGCCATCTGGGTTACGAGCCCGAAGACCTGGAGCGCTTGCTGGCAGCGATCCGTGCACCGCACGGCTTGGTGCTGGTGACCGGCCCCACCGGCTCGGGCAAGACGCAATCCTTGTACGCCTGCCTGAACCTGCTGAACACCCCAGAGGTGAACATCGCCACGGTAGAAGACCCGTGTGAAATCCAACTGGCGGGCATCAACCAGGTCAATGTGCAGGACAAACCTGGGCTGAGCTTTGCCGTGGCCTTGCGGGCCTTTTTGCGCCAGGACCCGGACATTTTGATGGTGGGCGAGGTGCGCGATCTGGAGACGGCCAACATCGCCATCCAGGCCGCGCAAACCGGGCATCTGGTGCTCTCGACCCTGCACACCAACGATGCCCCGGCCACCTTGGTGCGCTTGCGCAACATGGGCACCGCCCCCTACAACATCGCCGCCAGTGTGAGCCTGATCACGGCGCAACGCCTGGTGCGCTGTCTGTGCCCGCACTGCAAGCGCGCGGCCAGCGTGCCCGCTGCGATATGGCTCAAAGCCGGGTGGCCCAGCCAGCTGAGCCTGGCAGACCCCGTGCCGGTGTTCGAACCCATGGGTTGCCCGCAATGCCACAAAGGCTTTGCAGGGCGAACCGGGATATTCGAGGTCATGCCCGTGAGCGCCAAAATGCAGCAACTGGTCTTGCAAGAAGCAGGGATTCAAGAGATGACACGTCAAGCCCGAAGCGAAGGGGTCAGCAGTTTGCGCATGGCGGGTTTGCGCAAAGTGCTGCAAGGCATCACTTCGTTAGACGAGGTGCTCGCCGCCACGCGGGAAAGCACATGAGCGCCCAGCCTGACCGAGCCACTGCCCAGTTTCGCTGGCACGGCCTTGACCAGCAAGGCCATCGCCAAACCGGGCAAATTCAGGCCCTGAACGCCGATCTGGCACGGGTGCAACTGCGCAGACAGGGGCTGCAACAGGTGCAGGTTCAGCGCCTGTGGTGGTCGCCGCCAGACACCGTCAAAGCCAAGGACCTGGCTGTCATGACGCGTCAGTGGTCGGCCATGCTTCGCGCAGGCGTACCGGTCGTACAGGCCTTGGGCATGCTGTGCCGCAGCATGAGCGCCAAAGGCCTGGTGGCCGTGATGCAACAGGTGCGCAGCGATGTGGAATCCGGTGTGGCCTTGCACGTCGCCTTGGCCAAACACCCCAAACTTTTCAGCGGCCTGTATGTGCACATGGTGCAAGCGGGCGAGGCCGCAGGCATTCTCGACACGATGATGGAACGCCTGTCCTTGACGCTGGAAAAGAACGAGGCCATGCGCTCCAAAATTCGTTCGGCCTTGATGTACCCCATCGCCGTGATGGTGGTGGCCTTGGGCATTTTGGTGCTGATCCTGGTGCTGGTGGTGCCGGTTTTTCAAGACGTATTCCAGTCATTTGGGGCCGAATTGCCTTTGGCCACTCAAATGGTGGTGGGCCTGAGCGACGCGCTGGTACGTGCTTGGCCTGCGGCCCTGCCCTTGGGCTTTTTGCTGATGTGGGCCAAGCATCCCAACCACCCGGCAGCCAACCGTCTGCGGCAATGGCTGGCCCGGTGGTGGCTGCGCTGGCCGGTGCTCGGACCGCTTTTGACCACGGCGGTGGTCGCACGTTGGGCCCAAACCCTGTCGGCCTTGCTGGCCGCTGGCGTGCCCTTGCCAGAGGCCTTGGGGCCCACCGCCCAAGCGTGCGATCATCCTGTCTTTGAACGCACCACCTTGCAATTGAAAAGGCAGGTGGAGCAAGGCCACAGTTTGAGTGACTGCCTGACCCAAAGCGGGCGTTTCCCTGCGATGATGGTGCAATTGTGCGCCACAGGCGAGGAAACCGGGGCGCTGGACAGCCTGCTCGGCCGTGCAGGCAGCTTGATGGAAAGCGCACTGGACGACCAGGTCAATGGCCTGAGCAGTTTGCTGGAGCCGCTGATCATCGTGGTGCTCGGCGGCTTCATTGGGGCCATTTTGGTGGCCATGTATTTACCGATTTTCAGTTTGGGGCAAGTTTTCTGACATGAACGACAGCGTGATGGCACTCGCCCTAGCGGCTTTGCTGGGCCTGATGATCGGCAGTTTTCTGAACGTGGTGATCCACCGCCTGCCGCTCATGTTGCAAGCGCAGTGGGACGCCACGCTGGATGATGCACCGCTGGGCGATGCACTGCCCAGTGTGCCGCCCTTCAATCTGGCGGTGCCCCGCTCGCACTGCCCCCACTGCCAACACGTCTTGGCTTGGCACGAAAACATTCCGCTGCTGAGCTTTCTTCGACTGCGTGGACGATGCGCCCATTGCCAAGCCCCGATTGGCTGGCGCTATCCGGCCATTGAGCTCGCCACAGCGGGGCTGTTCATGTGGGCGGCAGCCCAATACGGTTTGGGTTTTCAGGCCCTCGCTTGGGCCGGTTTTGCATCGGCCTTGGTCGCGCTGGCCGCCATCGATGCCGACACGCGCTTGCTGCCCGATGCCATCACCCAACCCTTGGTGTGGGCAGGTTTGCTGGCCGCCAGTCTGGGGTTGACGGGCATCGACCTCAACAACGCGCTTTGGGGTGCCGCTGCAGGCTATCTGTTTTTATGGGCGGTTTACTGGTTGTTCAAAGCCTTGACCGGCAAAGAAGGCATGGGTCAGGGCGACTTCAAACTGCTGGCCGCTTTGGCGGCCTGGCTGGGCTGGCCTGCCCTGCTGTCCCTGGTGCTGATCTCCACCTTTTCCGGCGCGATCGGTGGGATCTGGCTCAAACTGCGGGGTCAATTGCCCGACAATGGTGAGATGGCCTTCGGGCCCTTTTTGGTGTTGGCCGGTTTGTGGGTCATGGCCTTTGGCCCCTTGCCCTGGTTTTTGATCTGAGTGCCCATGACACAACGCACCTGGCGCATTGGCCTGACCGGCGGCATCGGCAGCGGCAAAAGCACCGTAGCGGGGTTTTTGGCGCAGCGCGGAGCCGCCATCATCGACGCCGATGCCATTTCGCGCAGCCTCACCGCCCCGGGCGGGCGGGCCATGGAGTCCATTGCCCGCACCTTTGGTGCCGCGATGATCGGCCCGGACGGCGCCATGAACCGCCAAGCCATGCGAGAGCGTATTTTCCGTGACCCGCAAGCCAAACGCCAACTCGAACACATCGTCCACCCCTTGGTCAGTCAAATCACGGCAGAACAGGCGCAAGCGGCCGTGCAAGCGGGCCGCAGAGTGCTGGTGTTCGATGTGCCCTTGCTGGTGGAGTCGGGGCAGCGGTGGCGCCAACAAGTCGACCGGGTGATCGTGGTCGACTGCGATATTCCGACCCAACAACAAAGGGTCATGTCCCGCAGTGGCCTGGCCACCGACGAAATTGAACGCATCATCCAGCTGCAAGCTTCCCGTGCCCAGCGCTTGGCTTGTGCAGATGTTGTTCTTGTCAATCAGGGTGTCAGTTTTGATGAATTAGAGGCGCAAGTGCTTCAAGTGGCCTCTGACTTCGGGCTATGATCGGGGCACTGGAAAAGCCGCGTGATACTGTACGAATACCCATTTAACGAACGCATTCGCACCTATTTGCGGCTGCAACAACTGTTTTCTCGCCTGGGTCAACTGATCGGGCGCGAGCAGGCCTTGGACCACCATTTCGCCCTGACCACCCTCTTTGAAATCATGGAGGTGGGGGCTCGCTCCGAACTCAAGTCTGAAGTGCTCAAGGACTTGGAGCGCCAAAAGCAAATCTACAGTGCTTACCGTGGCAACCCGGCCATTTCGGAAAAAGCGCTGGATGGCCTCATTGCGCAACTCGACCATCATTTTGAAGCCCTCAATCAGGTGCCTGGAAAAATGGGCCAAAGCCTTTCGGAGAACGACTTCCTGACAGCACTCAAGAGCCGCGTGGTCATTCCTGGTGGCACCTGTGAATTTGACTTGCCCGCCTACCACGCTTGGCAACACCATGATTCAGCCGTTCGAGCCCGTGATTTGGCCCAATGGTCACAGCCCTTGGCACCTTGGGCACAAGCCATTGGGCAGTTGCTGCAAATACTGCGCGAATCAGGCTCCAGCCAGAAGGTCATGGCCGCAGCAGGTCAGCTTCAGCAAAACTTGCCCCAAGGGCGCACTTTTCAGTTGCTTCGCCTCAAAATCGACCCGGCTTTGGGCATCACCCCCGAGATCAGCTGCAATCGTTTGCTGGTGGTGGTCCGCATGATGCGCCAGCACAGCGACGGCAAATTGGTGGCCACCACCGAAGATGTGCCGTTTGAGATGACTTTGTGCGCATGAGCGACTCGAACCAGCCCCAACCTGGTTTTGCGCCCCGCCAAGTGCGTTGCCCGGCCTGCGCGGGCACCAGCCTTTATAGCCCTAAAAATCCCTACCGACCGTTTTGCAGCGCCCGCTGCAAGGGTGTGGACTTGGGGGCCTGGGCCAGCGAAGAGTTCAAACTGCCCGACGACACCCCACCCGACGAGCCTTTTGGCGATCCACGCTTGCAGTGAGAAGCCCTGAACCCTTGGGGTTTCAAGCGTGTGTGGCGTCCGTGAACTGACGCTCTTGGGCCAGCCAAGCCAGCACGGGAATGGTGCCGGGCAGCACCGGCGTCACGGCCACTGGCAGTGACTGCCAAGCGTGTGATTGCGCCTCGCGCATTTGCAACTCGCCCTGCCAGTCCCACACTTTGCAGAAATGCAGCCGCACCAAGGCATGCGGGTAATCGACCATCTGGGTTTTCCAGAGCTGTACAGCACCGAGGGTGATGCCCAGCTCTTCTTGCAATTCGCGGCGCAGCGCTTGCTCAACCGACTCACCTGCCTCGAGTTTGCCGCCCGGGAATTCCCAGTAGCCTGCATAGACCTTGCCTTCGGGGCGCGAGGTCAGCAAAAACTCTTCACCTTGCAGCAACACGCCCACCGCCACATCGACCACGGCACGCTCGGCCTGGCCTGCGCTCAGGTCTTCGCGCTCGCGTTCGCCGTCGGCGACCAACAGGCCTGCGCTCATGCGGGATCGGCTTGGCGGCCCACCATGTCCCGTGCAAACTGGTAGGCCACACGGCCGCTGCGCGAGCCGCGCTCCAAGGCCCAGAGCAACGCGTCGGGGCGGGCAGCGTCGATTTGGGCGGGCGTGGCGCCCAAAGCGCTGAGCCACTGGCCGGCAATGGTCAGGTACTCGTCTTGCGAGAAGGGGTAAAAACTGATCCACAGACCAAAGCGCTCGGACAGGGAAATTTTCTCTTCCACGCCTTCACCCGGGTGCACCTCGCCGTCGTCGGTGTGTTTGTAAGTGAGGTTCTCGCTCATGTACTCGGGCAGCAGATGGCGGCGGTTGCTGGTGGCGTAAACCAGCACATTGGGGGTCGAAGCCGCCACCGTGCCATCCAGAATCGATTTGAGCGCTTTGTAGCCCGGCTCGCCGTCTTCAAAGCTCAGGTCGTCGCAATAGACCACAAACTTTTCAGCGCGTCCCGCCACCACTTCGATGATGTCGGGCAAGTCGGTCAGGTCTTGTTTGTCAACTTCAATCAAGCGCAGGCCTTGGGGCGCATAGGTGTTCAGGCAGGCCTTGATGAGTGAGGACTTGCCGGTGCCGCGTGCGCCTGTGAGCAGCACGTTGTTGGCCGGACGGCCGTGCACAAACTGCTCGGTGTTGCGCTGCAACTTTTCCTTTTGGTCGTCGATTTCCTTAAGGTCATCGAGCGTCATGGCCGCCACATGGCGCACCGGCTCGAGCACGCCATGGCCGGACGAGCGCTTGCGGTAGCGCCAGGCAATGGCCTGCGTCCAGTCGGGCGCAGACAGGGGCTGGGGCAAGACCGACTCGATGCGGTCCACCAGCTGGCTGACTTTGGCCAGCAGTTCGTCCAAGGCAGAAGATGCGGGGAGGTTCATGAACGGTAATCCGCGTTGATGGTGACGTAATCGTGGCTCAGGTCGCAGGTCCACACGGTGTCGCTGGCGGTGCCCCGGCCCAGACCCACGCGCACGGTGATTTCGCTGCCCTTCATGACACGCTGACCGTCTTCCTCGCGGTATTCGGCGCGACGACCGCCTTGTGAGACCACATGCACATCGTCCAGGTGCAACTCGATCAGGCCCTGGTCCAGGTCGTCGATCCCGGCGTAACCCACGGCCGCCAAAATGCGGCCCAGGTTCGGGTCACTGGCAAAAAAAGCGGTTTTGACCAAGGGCGAGTGCGCGATCGCATAAGCCACCTGGCGGCACTCTTCGCCTGTGCGACCGCCTTCGACCTGCACCGTGATGAACTTGGTGGCTCCCTCGCCGTCGCGCACGATGGCGTGCGCCAACTGGCGGGCCACTTGCATCAAGCCCTTGAACAGGTCCTGGCCCTCGGCACTGTCCAGCGAAGTGATGGGCGCATGACCGGCCTTGTTCGTGGCGATCAGCATGAAAGAATCGTTGGTCGAAGTGTCGCCATCGATGGTAATGCGGTTGAACGAACCTTCGGCCAGTTGTTTGGCCAGTGCAGGCAACAAGGCTGGATCGATGCACGCGTCGGTGGCCACAAAGCCGAGCATGGTGGCCATATTGGGGCGGATCATGCCCGCGCCCTTGCTGATGCCGGTGATGCTCACGGCACGGCCACCCACTTGCACCTGCACGCTGGCCGCTTTGGGCACGGTGTCGGTGGTCATGATGCCTTCGGCAGCCGTGGCCCAATGGGCAGCTTGCGCGTTGGCCAAAGCAGCTGGCAGGCCCGCCACGATGCGATCCACAGGCAGCGGCTCCATGATCACGCCGGTCGAAAACGGCAGCACTTGCGCCGGCGTGCAATGCAGTAAACCGGCCAAGGCCTCGCACGTCTGACGGGCATGGGCCAAGCCCGGTGCCCCCGTGCCCGCGTTGGCGTTGCCCGTGTTGATGACCAAAGCCCGCACAGAACTGCCCGCGGCCAGGTGCTCACGGCAGACCTGCACAGGGGCGGCGCAAAAGCGGTTGCGGGTGAACACACCGGCCACGCTGGCACCCTCGTCCAACAAAAACACCGTGAGGTCTTTGCGGTTGGCTTTGCGCACACCCGCTTCGGCAATGCCGATGCGAACACCCGCAATGGGCTGAAGTTGGGCGGCGTCCAGTGGGGGCAGATTCACAGGCATAAACATCCTTCAGAGAAATCAATCGATATTCAAACGGCACAAGGACAAAACGGGCCGAAGCCCGTTTTGTCCATTCGTCGCACTCAGGCGAGTTTGCCGTGGCATTGCTTGAACTTCTTGCCACTCCCGCAGGGGCAAGGCTCATTGCGTCCCACCGGACCAAAAGCCTGCTGCAAACCCGCCAAATCGGCGGCCACGGTCTGAGGTTGTCCGGTTTCGTCAGGGGCGCTGTATGTCACATTGCTGATCTGCTCGGCCCGCTCTTCAATGGCTTGCGCAGCTTGCTGCATCTGGTCACCCGAATCGATGCGCACCATCATCAAGGTCTTGGTGACTTCGTTTTTGACGGCGTCCAGCAACTGGCCAAACAACTCAAAGGCTTCGCGCTTGTACTCTTGCTTGGGCTGCTTTTGTGCATAGCCGCGCAGGTGAATGCCTTGGCGCAAATAATCCAAGGCACTGAGGTGTTCACGCCAATGCGTGTCGATGCTCTGCAACAAGATCATGCGTTCAAAGGACACAAAATTCTCGGCGCCCACTTGGTCGAGCTTGGTCTGGAATTGCGCATGGGCTGCTGTGACCACCATCTCCACCAAGTCTTCGTCCGCAATGGCGCTTGATGCTTGCACCTTGCCTTGCAAGTCCAGGCCCATGCCCCACTCTTCGGCCAACACTTTTTCCAGGCCGGGCAAGTCCCACTGCTCTTCCACCGATTCGACCGGTACAAACTGGCGCACCAGATCGGTGAAGCAGCCTTCGCGCAGCGCCGTGATCTGGGCGTGCATGTCCTGCGCGTCCAGAATGTCGTTGCGCTGCTGGTAAATCACCTTGCGCTGGTCGTTGGACACGTCGTCGTATTCGAGCAGCTGTTTGCGGATGTCGAAGTTGCGGGCCTCGACCTTGCGCTGAGCGCTTTCGATGCTGCGTGTGACGATGCCCGCTTCAATGGCCTCACCCTCGGGCATCTTCAAACGGTCCATGATGGAGCGCACACGGTCACCCGCAAAAATGCGCATCAGCGGATCGTCCAGGCTCAGGTAAAAGCGTGAAGAACCGGGGTCACCCTGGCGGCCCGAACGACCACGCAACTGGTTGTCGATGCGGCGCGACTCGTGGCGCTCGGTGGCGATGATGCGCAAGCCGCCCAAGGCCTTGACCTGCTCGTGCACCACTTGCCATTGCTCGCGCAACTGGGCCACTTTTTCCTGGCGGGCCGCTGCAGGCAGATTTTCATCGGCTTCGATGGCCTGCACGTCTTTTTCAATGTTGCCGCCGAGCACGATGTCGGTCCCGCGACCGGCCATGTTGGTGGCGATGGTGATCATGCCGGGGCGGCCCGCCTGGGCCACGATGTCCGCCTCGCGGGCATGCTGCTTGGCGTTGAGCACCTGGTGCGGCAGCTTTTGCTGCGTCAGCAACTGGGCGATCAGCTCCGAGTTTTCAATCGAGGTGGTGCCCACCAACACGGGCTGGCCACGCTCGTGGCACTCACGGATGTCGGCGATCGCTGCGTTGTAACGCTCTTGCGACGTTTTGTAGACGCGGTCCAACTGGTCGTCGCGTTGGCTCTTGCGGTGCGGTGGAATGACCACGGTCTCCAGGCCATAGATTTCCTGGAACTCATAAGCCTCGGTGTCGGCCGTGCCGGTCATGCCACCGATCTTGTTGTACAAGCGGAAGTAGTTTTGGAAGGTGATGGAGGCCAGCGTCTGGTTTTCGGCCTGGATCTGCACGCCTTCTTTGGCTTCCACCGCTTGATGCAGACCATCGCTCCAGCGGCGACCAGTCATCAGGCGGCCGGTGAACTCGTCGACGATGATGATCTCGCCGTCCTGCACCACATAGTGTTGATCGCGGTGGTAAAGGTGCCGCGCACGCAAAGCGGCATTCAGGTGGTGCATCAGCGTGATGTTGGCCGGGTCGTAAAGGCTTGCGCCCTCAGGGATCAGACCCATTTGCGAGAGCACTGCTTCGGCTTTTTCATGACCGTCTTCGGTCAAGAAGACCTGATGTGATTTTTCATCCACCGTGAAATCGCCGGGGGTGATGATGCCCTCACCGGTGCGTGGATCGGCCTCACCTTCTTGGCGGGTCAGCAGTGGCACCACTTGGTTCATCGCCAGGTATGTGGCAGTGTGGTCTTCGGCCTGACCACTGATGATCAGCGGCGTGCGGGCCTCGTCGATCAGGATCGAGTCCACCTCGTCGACGATGGCGTAGTTGAGAGAACGTTGCACGCGGTCATGGGCCTCATAGACCATGTTGTCTCGCAGGTAGTCAAAACCGTATTCGTTGTTCGTACCGTAGGTGATGTCGGCGTTGTAGGCCGCTTGCTTTTCATCGCGTGGCAGATGCGGCAAATTGATGCCGACTGTCAGTCCCAGGAAGTTGTAGAGCTTGCCCATCCATGCGGCATCCCGGCTGGCCAGGTAATCATTCACCGTCACCACATGCACGCCCTTGCCTGCGATGGCGTTCAGGTAGGCGGGCAGTGTGGACGTCAGGGTTTTGCCCTCACCCGTGCGCATCTCGGCGATCTTGCCGTTGTGCAAAGCAATGCCGCCAGCCAGCTGAACATCAAAGTGACGCATCTTCATGACCCGCTTGGAGCCCTCGCGCACCACGGCAAAAGCCTCAGGCAGCAAGGCGTCCAGACTCTCACCTGCGGCGGCGCGGTCGCGGAAGTTTTGTGTTTTGGCCTTCAACTCATCGTCGCTCAAGCTTTCAAGTCCGGCCTCGAGGGCGTTGATGCGCTCGACGGTTTTGCGGTAAGTTTTGAGCAGGCGGTCGTTTCGACTGCCGAAAATCTTGGTGAGGAATGGGATGGCCATGTCAATTAGATCCACCTTCAGCACCGGGGCTGAAAAAGAGACCGTCTGTCCTGTCTGGTTAAAAGTTTCATGAGGTTCAGGCCCGCAAGTCACACGGCCCCACCCACCCGACAGGCCGCCCAAGGACAACCTGCATGATCAAAGGATTTTAGCCGCTTGACCGGCCCATTTTGAAAGCCTCGTCAAGGCCTTCCCTAGAGCATTCACGCTTACCAGATAATGGCGTTCGAAGACACACCATGCAAAGACGCCACCAAGCCATTCCGCTTCAACAAGCCGCCCAGGAGTCACCCACCTTCTCGCTCTTGATGGGACGGGTTCGTGAGTCGTCCGAGCGACTGCAAGCCATTGTCAGCTTGCTGCCTGCCCCCTTGCGGGCGGGCATCCAGCCTGGCCCCATCGAAGACGGCGTTTGGTGTTTGCTGGTGAACTCCAACGCCGTGGCCGCCAAACTCAGGCAATTGTTGCCCAACCTGCTAGCCCACCTCAACGCCAAAGGTCTGGGCGTGGCCTCAATCCGCATCAAGGTGCAAAACCGCTGAGACTGGCGCTATTTTTTGCAGCGAAAAAAAACCCTGACTTTTGAGAGCCAAGGCTGATCATTTGGTGCCGCTTGTCGGATTCGAACTGACGACCTACCGCTTACAAGGCGGGTGCTCTACCAACTGAGCTAAAGCGGCACGGGTTGAATTTTAACGTGCTCAGGGGCTGACTGAGGGCAGGCCCTGAATTTTTTATTTGATCCGCTTGAGAGCGGGGCGGCCGGGGCTGCTCGGGCTGGGCGTTTCTGGCTTGTCCTCACGGTCCAGGCTTTCCAGTGTGGGACTCTCCACAGCTATCAAATCAGCAGCCGACTCATCGTCGTTCACCGGAAAAGCCATGCCCTGACCGTTTTCACGGGCGTAAATCGCCATGACTCGGTGTATGGGGACCATGATTTCACGCGGCTTGCCACCAAAGCGGGCTTTGAATTCGATGAAGTCGTTGCCCAACTTCAAGGAACTGGTCGCATCCATGCTGACGTTGAGCACGATCTCACCGCCTTGCACATACTCACGCGGCACCTGAACCGAATTGTCGACCTTCACCGCCACATAGGGCGTGAAACCGTTTTCGGAACACCAGTCATACAGAGCGCGAATCAGGTAAGGCCTAGTGGATGGCAATTCGGTGTTGCTGATCATGCGTTCTCCTCCATCGCCATTATTCACCCCAAAACGCCCGATTTTATTTGCGCATGACTTTTTCGGAGGGCGTCAACGCCTCGATGTAAGCGGGACGGGAAAAAATCCGCTCAGCATACTTGAGCAAGGGGGCTGCATTTTTACTCAGCTCAATCCCGTAATAGTCCAGTCGCCACAGCAATGGGGCGATGGCCACGTCCAGCATGGAGAAGTTGTCGCCCAGCATGAACTTGTTTTTCAGGAACACCGGGGCCAATTGGGTCAAACGGTCACGAATGTGCGAGCGGGCCTTTTCGAGTGCTTTGTCGTTGCCCTTGAGGGCACGATTTTCCAAGGTCAAGACATGGGTGAACAGCTCCTTTTCGAAGTTGAGCAAGAACAATCGCACGCGGGCACGGTCCACGGGGTCACCGGGCATCAATTGCGGGTGAGGGAAGCGTTCATCAATGTACTCGTTGATGATGTTCGACTCGTACAGGATCAGATCGCGCTCGACCAGGATGGGCACCTGGCCGTAGGGGTTCATCACATTGATGTCTTCTTGCTTGTTGTACAAGTCCACGTCACGGATCTCAAAGTCCATGCCTTTTTCGAACAACACAAAGCGGCAGCGGTGTGAAAAAGGGCAGGTCGTTCCGGAATAAAGCACCATCATGGTGGAGGCTCCTCAAAAAATCAAAAAGAGTGGGAGGCCGCAAGGGCCTGCCACTCCAAAGGACCTGGCTTCAAGGCCAGGTGAAAGATCAATTACTTGATGTCTTTCCAGTATGCCGCGTTCAGACGCCAAGCAATGAAGGTGAAAAATGTCAAAAAGATCAGAACCCAAACACCGATTTTCACACGGTCATTTTGTCCAGGCTCAGCCATCCACTGCATGTAAGCCACCAAATCACCAATGGTTTGGTCATATTCGAGAGGTGTCATGGTTCCAGGTTTGACCACATTCCAACCTTTGAAAACTTGTACAGTTTTACCGCGCTCTTGAATTTCTTCGAAGAGGGGTTCGCGTTCTCCTTGCAGTTCCCACAAAGGATTGGGCATGCCAACATTCGGGTAGGCCAAATTGTTCCAACCCGTTGGCTTGGTCTCATCACGGTGATAAGTGCGCAAGTAAGTGTAGAGGTAATCCGCACCCGAACCGTTGGGGCCTGAACGCGATCTTGCCATCAGGGTCAAGTCCGGTGGGTTTTTGCCGAACCACTCTTTGGCTTGGACCGGGTCCATGTTGACCTTCATGGTGTCACCCACACGGTCTGTTGAAAACATCAAATTGTCTTTGATTTGCTGATCAGTCAAACCAATGTCCTTCAAACGGTTGTAGCGCATGAAGGCAGCCGAGTGGCAATTGAGGCAGTAGTTGGCAAAAATCTTGGCACCGTTTTGCAAGGCCGCCAAATCGTTGGTTTTATTCGGTGCTTTGTCCCAGGCAATACCACCGCCAGCAGCGTGGACACCGGCCACCAGACTCAATGCCATCACAAAGCCCAATGCGAGTTTCTTGAGGTTTTTCATGTTCTTGAATCTCCGTGATCTCAGTGAGGCGTGAAGGTCACGCGGTCAGGCACTTGTTTGAATGTGCCCAGCTTGCTCCACCAAGGCATTAAGAGGAAGAAGCCGAAATAACCCAAGGTAAACAGCTGCGACACACGTTCTGCAATGTCTTGTCCAGCGATGATGCCCCAAACACCAGGCGCTTTAACACCCAAGTAACCGAGAACCACAAACATGAAAACAAATGCGGCGTAAATGTACTTGTGCCAGTCCGGGCGATAGCGGATAGATCTGACAGGACTGTAATCAAGCCATGGCAAAAAGAACATGATGATCACAGCACCGCCCATGACCACCACACCCCAAAACTTGGCGTCAATGGAGAGCATGAGGGCGCAGATCAGCACTGCAACACCAACAACGCCAGCTTTCAGAAATGAAGGCAAATTGCCTTTGGCGACAGCCAGCACTGCACCGATGATCACGCAAGCCACCAACACAAACATCATCTCGTCGGTGATGGCGCGGAGCATGGAATAGTAGGGCGTAAAGTACCAGACAGGTGCTATGTGCAGCGGCGTGGTCAAAGGATCGGCTGGAATGAAGTTGTTGTATTCAAGGAAATAGCCCCCCATTTCAGGCGCAAAGAAGACAATTGCGGTGAAGGCCATCAAAAACACACTCACCGACAAAATATCGTGAACTGTGTAGTAAGGATGGAAAGGGATGCCGTCCAAAGGGTTACCTTTGGCGTCTTTGGGCGCATCAGGCGCCTTGATTTCGATGCCATCAGGGTTGTTGGAGCCGACTTCGTGCAAAGCAATGATGTGCGCTACGACCAAACCCAAGAGGACCAAGGGCATTGCAATCACGTGGAAGCTGAAGAAACGATTCAATGTAGCGTCACCGACCACAAAGTCACCGCGGATCAGCAATGCCAGGTCTGGACCAATCACGGGGATGGCCGAGAAGAGGTTCACAATCACTTGGGCGCCCCAATAAGACATTTGGCCCCAAGGCAGCAAATAACCCATAAAGGCTTCGGCCATGAGCACTAGGAAAATGGCACAACCGAAAATCCAAACCAGCTCGCGTGGCTTGCGATAGGAACCGTACATCAAACCCCGGAACATGTGCAAGTAAACCACCACAAAGAAGGCCGAGGCACCCGTGGAGTGCATGTAACGGATCAGCCACCCCCAAGATACATCACGCATGATGTATTCGACAGAAGCGAATGCCAATGCAGCGTCAGGCTTGTAGTGCATTGTGAGGAAAATGCCGGTGACAATTTGAATCACCAAGACCAACAGCGACAAGGCACCGAAAACATACCAAATGTTGAGGTTTTTGGAAGCGTAATACTCAGACAAATGGTCTTTGTACAACTTGGACGCTGGAAAGCGATTGTCGACCCAGTTGAGCAGCTTCTCGCCAGCGGGGGCGTTCGGAGAAATTTCTTTGAATTCAGCCATGTTGTTCTCCATCAGGCCTTTTTGTCTTCACCAATGAGCAGCTTGGTGTCAGACAGGTACATGTGAGGTGGCACTTCGAGGTTGTCGGGTGCGGGCTTGTTCTTGAAGACACGGCCAGCCAAATCGAAAGTGGAGCCATGGCAAGCGCACAAGAAACCACCATTCCAGTCGTCCGGCAGCGAAGGCTGGGGCCCTGCGGCGAACTTGTCGGCTGGCGAGCAACCCAAATGGGTGCAAATACCGACAGCCACCATGATTTCGGGCTTGATCGAGCGGTGTGGGTTCTTGGCGTATTCAGGCGTGGGGTAAGCAGTACGGTCCGAAGCAGGATCGGCCAGCTGACCTTCGATTTTCTTGAGGGATTCGAGTTGCTCAGGCGAGCGTTTCATGATCCAAACAGGCTTGCCGCGCCACTCCACCGTGAGCTTTTCGCCAGGATTCAAGGCAGAAATGTCCACCTCAACGGCAGCACCGGCCGCTTTGGCCCGCTCGGAGGGTTGAAAGCTGCTGACGAAGGGGGTGGCCACAAAGCCAGCGCCTACAGCACCTGCGCAAGTGGAGGCGATCAGCCATGTCCGCTTGCTGTTGTCGACTGGGGTATCACTCATGGAAATCCTCTAGCGGGTCGTTATCAGGGTCAACCCGGGATTGTAGCGGAGTGAAACAAACAAACCACTTGCAAACGGATAGGCTTGCCGCTGGCTGGGGCACAATAGCCACCACCTTGTTCTTTTTGGAGATTTAAGATGTCATTTGTTCAAGAATTCAAGTCTTTTGCCGTGAAAGGCAATGTCATGGATCTGGCTGTGGGCGTGATCATCGGGGCAGCCTTTGGCAAGATCGTGGACTCCCTGGTCGCTGACATGATCATGCCGTTGGTGAGCTTGGTGATTGGCGGACTCGACTTTGCCAACTACTATTTGCCACTGGCTGGACAAGCTGCCAACTTGCCGTTGGCAGAAGCCAAAAAGTTGGGGGCTGTTTTTGCTTACGGCAGCTTTGTGACCGTCGCATTGAATTTTTTCATTTTGGCTTTGGTGATATTTGTGATGGTTCGCCAAATCAACCGCCTCAAAGCCTCCCAACCAACTCAGGTTGCCCCAGAACCTGCACCGATCACACCCGAGGACGTTTTACTGCTGCGTGAAATCCGCGACAGCCTGAAAAACAAAGGCTGACAAGCCCTCGGGGCTCAGACCGAGCCTGTGCTCGCGCCGGACACCAACTGACGCGCCATGCGAATGGCCTGGACCATGCTGCTGGCGTCAGCCACACCTTGGCCCGCCAGGTCCATGGCCGTTCCGTGGTCGGGGCTGGTTCTGATCAGGGGCAGGCCCAGGGTCACATTGACCCCCTGCTCCACGCCCAAGTACTTGACAGGAATCAAGCCCTGGTCGTGGTACATGGCCACCACCACATCAAATTCGCGCTGAATGCCCGGTTTTTGGCGGGCCCGCATGAAGACCGTGTCGGGGGCAAAAGGGCCGTGTACATCCATTCCTTCTTGACAAGCCAGCAACATGGCTGGCTGCACCACCTCGATTTCTTCGCGTCCAAAAATGCCCCCCTCGCCCGCGTGCGGGTTGACGCCCGCGACCGCCATGCGTGGCTTGCGGCCCAGCAAGGCCGTCAACGCCGTGTGGGAGATGCGCAAGGTCTCCAGCACGCGTTCCACCGTGATGGCTTCGAGTGCCTCGCGCAAGGACACATGGATGCTGACCAGCACCGTGCGCAGCTCGTCGTTGGCGAGCATCATGCGCACCGGCATTTGCGCGAGCGACACGCCCGCATGCCGGGCCGCTTCGGCCTGCAGCAACTCGGTGTGGCCCGGGTATTGGTCATAAGGTGCGCCTGCCGCGTGCAAGGCCTCTTTGTGCAAAGGGGCGGTGACCAGTGCGGCCACCTCGCCTCGCAAGGCGGCACGCGTGGCCCACAGCACGGCCTCGCCCGCCAATTGCCCAGCGCGGCCATCGACCTGACCCCAAGGGATCTCGGGGGCCACCGGCACCACCTGCAGCACAGGCAAGCACCTTGCAGGCACTTGCAAGGCTTGCGCAGCCGTTTCGATTTCACACACCGGGTAGGGTACGCTCCGCTCCACCAAAGCCATGGCACGGCGCATCAGGGCCACATCGCCCGCCACAAAGCAGCCTCGGGTCAGCTCAGGCGTGGCGCTCCAGGCCCGGGCAATGATTTCGGGGCCAATGCCGCAGGGGTCACCCGGGGTGATGGCGATGGGGCGGGTCAGTTCGTGCAGGTTCATGGGGCGAGGTAGTGGGCAGGAGTTCGGCATCAAGCCGGGTTGTCGATCTCGATGAAACGGTGCGCAATGCCCAGCCCCTGCGCCACATGCGCACCCAAAGCGGGTGCGCCATAGCGCTCGGTGGCATGGTGGCCACAGGCCAGAAAAGCCACACCGGTTTCACGCGACAAGTGGGCTTGTGGTTCGGAGATTTCACCCGTGATGAAGGCATCCACACCTTGGGCAATGGCCGACTCGAAGTAGCCCTGGGCACCGCCCGTGCACCAGGCCACGCGACGAACCGGCCGATCACTGCCGCCCACACAGGTCACTGGTCGTCCCAGCGCGGCGGCCACATGTTCGGCCAGAGATTCTGGTCGGTCCCATGCCTGTGCGCCCGTTCCGACAAAGCCCAGATCTTGTTCGCCAAACCGGCCATCGGGCTGCAAGCCCAGCACGCGGGCCAGTTGGGCGTTGTTGCCCAGTTCGGGGTGGGCATCCAGCGGCAAGTGGTAGGCAAACAGGTGAATACCATGCGCCAACAACAAGCGCAGCCGCTCGCGCATCCAGCCCGTGACGCGGCCGTCTTGGCCACGCCAGAACAGGCCGTGGTGCACCACGATGGCGTCGGCCTGGGCCTCAATCGCCGCCTCAATCAAAGCGCGACTGGCCGTCACGCCGCTCACCAGCAGCCGCACCGGGCGATCGCCTTCGACTTGCAAGCCATTGGGGCCATAGTCGCGGAATTTTTCGGGTTGGAGCAAGGCGTCAAAAGCCTGTCCCAAGGTCTTGGCATCGGTCATCGGTCAAAGTCAGTCGGGGGTGTCAATGCCCCATTGTGGCTCAGGTGGAACCCGGTTACAGCCTTGCTTCTGTCTTGGTTGATTCACGCAATCCGAGGTGCACTTGGCCTGAATCAAGGACAATCAGAGCCCATGAAACGTTTCTGGCTTTTATTTTCCCAATCGGTGACCGTTTTGCTGGCGATCTGGTTTGTGGTGGCCACGCTCCAGCCCGAGTGGCTGCGCGGAGCCCAACGCTCGGTAGACGGCATGACCTTGCTGCAAGCGCCCCCAACCGTCAACGGCAACCGACCTGTTGGCAGCCTGAGTGTGCCAGCACAAAAAGCCTCTCCCGCCGTGGTGAGCATCAACACCCGCCAAGGTAAAAACCAAAACCCGCATGCCCAGGACCCTTGGTTTCGCTTTTTTTATGGCGAACAGGAAGAACAAAACCCGGGCGGCTTGGGCAGCGGCGTGATCGTCAGCCCCGAAGGCCACATCCTGACCAACAACCACGTCATCGAAGATGCCGAGAACATCGAGGTGGTGCTGAGCGATGGCCGCAAAACCCTGGCCAAGGTGATCGGCACCGACCCGGACACCGACCTGGCCTTGCTGCAAATCCCGCTCGACAAATTGCCTGTGATTGTTTTGGGCCAACTGCAAGACCTGCAAGTAGGTGATGTGGTGCTGGCCATTGGCAACCCCTTTGGCGTAGGCCAAACAGTGACCTCGGGCATCGTCAGCGCTTTGGGCCGCAGCCAGTTGGGCATCAACACCTTCGAGAACTTCGTGCAGACCGACGCCGCCATCAACCCCGGCAATTCTGGCGGAGCCCTAGTGGACGTGAACGGCCACCTCATGGGCATCAACACCGCCATCTATTCTCGCTCGGGCGGCAGCTTGGGCATTGGTTTTGCCATCCCGATCTCCACAGCCAAGCAGGTCATGCAGGATTTGCTGCAAAACGGCAAAGTCGTTCGGGGCTGGATCGGGGTGGAGCCGCAAGACCTGTCTCCAGAGCTGGCGGAGAGCTTCCAACTGCCCCCCTTGAAAGCCGATCAAAACCGACAGGGCGTGGTGATCACAGGGGTGCTGCAAAACGGCCCAGCAGCCAAAGCCGGGGTGCGGCCAGGCGACGTGATCCTGCAAGTGGCCAAACAGCCCGTGGGCAGCGTGTCCGACCTGCTCAACCAGGTCGCCAGTCTCAAGCCAGGCGAGCCTGCAGAGGTATTGATCTGGCGGCAACAAACCCCTGTGTCTTTACGGCTGACGCCAGCGGAGAGACCATCTCCTAAAAGGCAAGCGCCTTGAGAGCCTTTGAATTTAGCGAACTGACATCAAAAAGGGCCTTGTGGCCCTTTTTTCATGTGAGATTAAGATCCCAAAGTGCTTGTCGCATTCAATCGGCATCTGCAGGCGCATCAGGTGCTTGGGTGTGTTTGATGAAAATTTGCGCGGCCCAAATGCCCATTTCATACAGCAGGCACATGGGAATGGCCAACGCCAATTGGGACACCACATCGGGCGGGGTCACCACGGCGGCGATCACAAAGGCCAGCACCACGAAGTAACCCCGAAAATCCTTGAGCTTTTGCACACTGACAATGCCCATGCGCGCCAGCACCACCACGGCCACGGGCACCTCGAATGCCAGACCAAAGGCCAAGAACATGGACAACACAAAGCTCAGATAAGCCTCGATGTCTGGCGCAGCCGTGATGCTTTTGGGCGCAAAGCTCTGGATGAAGCTGAACACTTGACCGAACACAAAGAAATAACAAAAGGCCACGCCCACAAAAAACAGCAGGGTGCTCGACACCACCAAAGGCATGACCAGCTTTTTCTCGTGCGTGTAGAGTCCCGGCGCAACAAAGGCCCAGACTTGGTAGAGCACCATGGGCAAGGCGATCAAAAAGGCACTCATCAGCAAAATTTTGAGCGGCACCATGAAAGGCGAAATCACCGACGTGGCGATCAGGGTCGCGCCTTTGGGCAAATGCACCACCAAAGGAGCCGCCAAGATGTCATACAACTCACCTGGGCCCGGGAAGATGGCCAAGGCCGCCGCTGCCAGCGCCACTGCCGCCACGGCCCAGATCAGGCGGTCGCGCAACTCGATCAGGTGAGCCACAAAAGGTTGCTCGGAACCTTTGAGTTCGTCGTCGGGTTGGGATGGGGTATCGGACATGGCGGGCCAGGTTGGGGGTTGAGCGCCTTCAAAGCGCCCGGTCGTCACACAGAATGAATGGACTTTTTGGGTCGGTAACGGGCCACACGTGCGGCGCCTGAAAGCGCTTTGGTGCGCACCCCGGAACGGGCTTTGTACCACTGCGGAACCGCACCGCGTTTGAGGCGCCAGTTTTTCTCTGGGCGCTTGTACTCAGGCGGTGGTGGCTCAATGGTGGGCAAATCGCTGGTCAAACCAGCCGTCGTTTCTGCCCAGTCCTGTTCAAAATCAGAGGCCGTGGTCTGAACGGTCTGCTCGACATCGCGGGCCGCCGTCTCCATGGTCTCTTTCATTTTCTTGAGCTCTTCCAAGTCCATGGACCGGTTGACCTCGGCCTTGACGTCAGACACGTAGCGCTGTGCCTTGCCGAGCAAAGTGCCCAGCGTGCGGGCCACTTTGGGCAATTTTTCGGGGCCGATGACGATCAACGCCACGACCCCAATCAGGGCCATTTTCGAAAAGCTTAGATCCAGCACAGTGCGGCGTTCAGTCGTTCAAACATCAGGACTTGGTCTTGGCTTCGACATCAATCGTGGTCTTTTCGGCCTGAGCCGTGGTCGAAGCGGTGACTTGACCGGCCACAGGGGCTGCTGCCTCGTCCTTGTTGCCGCCCTCTTTCATGCCGTCTTTGAAACCCTTGACGGCGCCGCCCAGGTCAGAGCCCATGTTTCTGAGCTTTTTGGTGCCAAACACCATGACCACGATCAACAACACGATCAGCCAATGCCAAATGGAAAAAGTACCCATGAATATCTCCTAAAGATTTGAGGATTCTAAGGGGATCGACACCCGAAATCGGATCGGCCCTGAGGAAGGAAGGATTTGGTGAACCAAAGCGCTTGATCAACCCCGCAGCCAGGGGCGCGGGCCGCCCATGACGTGCATGTGCAGGTGGTGCACTTCTTGCCCACCCTCGGTGCCATTGTTGACCACGATGCGGAAACCGCCATCTGGATATGGGTTGCAACCCTCTTGCGCGGCCAGTTTGGGGGCCAGGGTCATCATGTGGCCCATCAAACCCGCGTGTTCAGGGGTCAGCTGCATCATCGACGGGATGTGCAGCTTGGGGATGATCAGAAAATGGATGGGCGCCCAAGGCGCGATGTCGTGGAAGGACAAGACATGCTCGTCCTCATAGACCTTGCGGGACGGGATCTTGCCCGCAATGATTTTGCAAAAAATACAGTGGTCGTCGGTCATGGCTCAAACGCTCTCAAAGTCAAAAAAATCAGTCGGTCACCGGGCGCTGCCCGTTCAGTCGCACCATGCCCAGCACGATGCGGTACAAAAACCAGATGGAAATGCCCACCCAGGCCAGCCAGCCGGGGAAAAACATCAACAGCCACAAAGGCGCCGTGATCAGGTAAAGCAAAGCCGCCCAGATCACGGTGCGGATGCGGTAGCTGAAGTGCGTGGCCTCCCAGCCTAGGGCATCGCCCTTTTTGACCCAATCGATGATCAGCGCCACCACCAGCAAAGCCGGGCCCATCTGTGCACCCGGAATCACGGCGCTCACCGCCACGATCAGGTGCAGGATGTAGCTGACCCAGCTGATGGTGTGGGTGCTGTCTTGGAGAGGCTGCTCATTCATGGCTCATTCCCCCAGCCGTTCACGTTCCTGAACTTTGCGCAATGCCTTTTCTTCCAAACCGCTCAGGCCTTCGCGGCGGGCCAGCTCGTTGACCACGTCAGCGGGCGACAGGCCATAGTGCGCCAATGCGATTAGGCTGTGAAACCACAAATCAGCCACCTCGCCTACCAGCTTGGCTTTGTCCCCGCCATGGTCCACGTCTTTGGCGGCCATCACGGTTTCGGTGGCTTCTTCGCCGATTTTCTTCAAAAAGGCGTCGGGACCCTTATGCAGCAGGCGGGCCACATAGCTCTTTTCGGGGTCGCCACCGTTGGCGGGTTTGCGGCTTTCGACCACGGCCGCGAGGCGATCAAGGATGTCCTGGTTGCTCATACGCTTGGGGCACTCACTTGTAAATGGTTTCGGGGTCTTTCAAGACCGGGTCGGCCGCCTGCCACTCGTCGGCTTGCAGGCTCTGGAAAAAGCAGCTGTGGCGGCCCGTGTGGCAGGCAATGCCCGGCTCATGCCCCAGCTGCGTGACTTTGAGCAACACCACATCGTTGTCGCAATCGATGCGGATGTCGTGCACCGTCTGCACATGGCCGGACTCCTCGCCCTTGAACCACAACTTGTTGCGCGAACGGCTGAAATACACCGCCCTTTTCAGCTCGGCCGTCTTTTGCAAGGCCTCGCGGTTCATCCATGCGAACATCAACACATCGCCAGTGTCTTTTTCTTGGGCGATCACAGGCACCAAGCCTTTGTCGTCCCATTTGATTTGATCGAGCCAGTTCATAGGGGGTGATCTTAATCCGTACGCTCTGGCCTATCGGCCAACGCCTTCAAAACTCAGTAATGCAGCCTCAATTGGGCGATTTGCAGCTGATCACCCTCAACGCGATAAACCATGCGGTGCTCTTCGTTGATGCGGCGCGACCAAAAACCAGAGAGGGCATGCTTTAAGGGCTCCGGTTTGCCCACGCCTGCATAAGGATCACGCGCCGTGGCCTCGATCAGCTTGTTGATGCGGTCCACCATTTTGCGGTCCTGCTTTTGCCAATAGAGGTAATCCTCCCAAGCCAGCTCGGCAAAAACGAGTTTCACTTGAGCAACTCGCGTTCAGCGCCCTGCCCCGCTTGGAGTTGCCCTACCGCCGCCAGCAAACGCCGTGCGTTGGCAGGCGTGCGCAAGAGGTAGGCCGTCTCTTCAAGCGCTTTGTAATCTTCAAGCGAAAGCATCACCACCGATTGATCTCCATTCCGGGTGATGATCAGGGGCTCGTGGTCCTCGCACACACGGTTCATCACACCCGCCAGATTGGCGCGAGCGGCGCTGTAAGTCATGGCATCCATGGTGGCGTTCCTGTACGTTTATTGGTACAACTATATCAGCTCATGGCCCTTCTTGTGGGCGGAGCTGAAGAAGCGTTTTAGCTTGAATTCAGGCTGCAATAAACATTCTTAGCTTGCAAAATACAAGCTCATCAAGGAAAAGCACCATGGCTGTTGCAATGAAACTGTCTGACGAATTGGTCGAAGCCGCCAAACCCTATGCTGCAGCGGAGCACCGCTCTGTGCCACAGCAAATCGAATACTGGGCCCGCATCGGCAAAGCCGTGAGCGACAACCCCGACATGCCCCTGCACCTGATCCAAGACACCATGCTTTCGCGAGAAGAAGTCAAAGCCGGACTGGCTACGCCTTATGAGTTTGGCTGATGCTGCAAGTCAGTGCCTCGCCATCTTTCAACCGGGTGGCCAAAAAACTGCACGCCCGCGACAAAGAAACACTGGATGAAGCCATCAAACCCATTCTTCAAAATCCGCAGCTGGGCGAAGAAAAGAAAGGCGACCTCGCGGGTGTTTTTGTCTACAAGTTCAAATTGAACGGCCAAGAAACCCTGTTGGCCTATGAACTGCAACCGCACAAAACAGCCCCCATTGAAACCATGCTGCTGGCGGTCGGTCCGCATGAAAATTTCTATACGGGGTTGAAGCGGTAATGTTCAGTGACTGAGCTTTGGCGTGTACACCCACAGAGCAGTCAGCGAATTGGGCCATCAATTGACCTGTGCATGAACACACTGTGGGGGTCTTCCGTGTACGGGCCGAACGGACCTCGAGGGCTGTAGCCAAGCCGTTCATACAAAGCGATGGCTTCGGGTTGAAGGTATCCGGTTTCGAGCATGAAAAGATGGCAGCCGCGGGCCTGCGACTGCGCTTCGAGCCATTGCACCAGCGAGCGGGCGATGCCTCTGCCCCGGTGGCTGGGCAGCGTGAACATTCTCTTGAGCTCCCCATAAGCGGGCTCGATCACGATGGCCCCACAGGCCACCGCCTGGCCCGATGAATCGCGAGCGACCGCAAAGATGACATTGGGCTGCGACAGGGCAGCCACGTCAATTCCGTGATGACTCTCTGACGGATAGAGGGGCTTTTGGTGAGCGTCCAGCTGCTCAATGAGCGCGAGGACTTCGGGCTGGTTTGCAGGTTCTGTGGTGATGTGCATGGGTTGATCCGAGGCCCAACTTTGAAGACGAGCAAGTACCCGCTCAGCCCCACGCTCTTTTTATCAAATTCGAACTGCAATCCCGCGCTCGCGCATTCGCGCTTTGGCTTGATGGACCGTGTATTCACCGTAGTGAAAGATACTTGCGGCCAATACCGCATCCGCGCCGCCGTTGCTCACACCGTCGGCCAGGTGGTCGAGGTTGCCCACCCCGCCCGATGCGATCACGGGCACGCTGACGGCATCGCTCACGGCGCGGGTCAGCTGCAGGTCAAAGCCGCTTTTGGTGCCGTCGCGGTCCATGCTGGTGAGCAGGATTTCGCCCGCGCCGTATTCGGCCATTTGGGTGGCCCAGGCCACTGCGTCCAGGCCCACGTTTTTGCGGCCGCCGTGGCTGTACACGTCCCAGCCGGGGCCTATGGCCAAGCCGTTGGTGCCGATGCGCTGCTCGTCTTCGGCGCTGCGGCGCTTGGCGTCGATGGCGACGACGATGCACTGGGCGCCGTATTTGGCAGACGCTTCGCGGATGACTTGCGGGTTGGCAATGGCGGCCGAATTGAAGCTGGTTTTGTCGGCCCCGGCATTGAGCAAACGGCGCACGTCTTCCACCGTGCGCACACCGCCGCCCACGGTGAGCGGGATGAAGACCTGACTGGCCACGGCTTCGATGATGTGCAGGATCACGTCGCGGCCATCGCTGGTGGCTGTGATGTCCAAAAATGTGAGTTCGTCGGCGCCTTGCTCGTTGTAGCGGGCCGCGATTTCGACCGGGTCACCGGCGTCGCGCAACTCAACGAAGTTGACGCCCTTGACCACGCGACCGCCGGTCACGTCGAGGCAAGGGATGATGCGTTTGGCGAGCATGTTTCAGTGACCCTCTTGCGGTTCGATAGAGACGGTGATGGGCTTGATGTCGGTTTGTGTGGCCGAGATGTACAGATGCTCCAGAACGCCATTGCGCTCAACCACCACAGCGGTTTGGGTTTGCGCAGCCGTTCGCCGGGCTTGATTGGCCGCCCTGGCCATGGCAGCCACCGATCCTCTCAAGCTGCTGCTTCGTGCTTGCTCAATTGACATCATCTGACTCATTCCTCTCCCCAATCCAACAAAACAGGCTCTGGCCCACCATTGTCGTACACAGCCCAAGCATCAACGATGGGCTTATAAATCTTCTCAAAATTCCGATAGCCTGATGCAAAGCGGCGTTCAATGACGTCTTCAGGAATGTTGTGCCCACCTTGCAAAACCCTTTGACGAACCCGGGCCACCGCCTCTTGAACACTGGAAAGCTTGAGGAAAATCAAGGTTACTCGGTAGCCTGCAGCTTGCCAACGCGCAATTGAATTCAGGTACGCACGTCCAGACAAAGTGGTTTCCAGGGCGAAAGTGTGTCGTTTTTGAAAACTTTGCTCTAGCTGTTTAATCATGAGGCGTCCGGCTTGAAATGCAGCGGTTTCGGGCGCAAATGGAGCCAATCCAGCCGCAATCAAATCGGCATTCACAAACACTTTGCAGTGGGCCTCTTGCGGCAAAAATTCACGCGCAAAGGTTGTCTTTCCCGCCCCGTTCGGACCAGCAATGATGAAAACCTCAAGATCAGATTGGGATTGAGTCATGCATACAAGCTCAAGCGCTGCCAGCCCGCCCAGCGCCCGCCCGCAGGCAAGGCGATGGGCGCATACACCTGCGCGGCTTCGACGCACAGCATGTGCCGCCAGCCGTCGTCGGGCATGTCGGCCAGGCGCTTGCACAGGTCTTGCGCAGGATTCCAGACCACCGTGTTGGCCCAGCTGGGGCTTTGGCTGATATGCAGGGTCTCGTTCAGCGTCATGGGCTGCGGCCCGGCTTCATACACGCGGTCAAATTCGGCGGCAAAGCGGATCGTGTCGGCCGCTGGCGCATGGGTGTCGGTGAGTGAATCCCACTCGGGCTGACCACCCAGGCCCTGCAGCGTGGCCTGCGTCACGTCGGGCACGGCCAAATAGGTGTGCAGTGCACCTGAAAACGCCAGTGCTTGGGTGCCTGTGTTGTGCACAGCCAGTGTCAGTTGCAAGGCACCCGGGCTCAGGTCGATGTGCAGCGCCAAGGCAAAGGCTTGGGGCCACCAGACGCGGGTTTGGGCGTTGTCACTCAGGCGCAGTGTGAGGCGGGCATGCTCGGCGCCCAGTTCGGGCGCATCGGCCAACCAGAGCACATTGCGGGCAAAACCGTGTTTGGGCAAGCGCTCGGCCATGGGGCCGCGTTGGTTGAACTGAGGAAAGCACACGGGCACACCGCCGCGAATGGCGGCTTGGCCGTCCAAAATGCTTTGGGGGCTGAGGTACAGGCGCTCTTGGCCGCCCGACACCCAAGACAGCACGTGCGCACCGTGCAGCGCCACCTGCAAGCGGTCGCCTTGCGGCAGCGTCAATTCGCAAGCTGGCAGGCCGGAGAACGCGGTGTCGCGACAAGTGGCCTGAGCGCTCATGGGCAATCGCGAGGGAAAGGATCAGCCGTTGAGCTCGTCGGCGCGTTGCTGCGCCAGCGCGAAGTCGAGGTCGCCCGAGTACACCGCACGGCCACAGATCACGCCCTCTACGCCTTCGTCTTCCACCGCGCACAGCTGCTCGATGTCGGCCATGTTGGACAGACCGCCCGAGGCGATGACGGGGATGGTGAGGGCTTGCGCCAGCTTGACGGTGGCGTCGATGTTGATGCCGCTGAGCATGCCGTCGCGGCCAATGTCGGTGTAAATGATGGACTCGACACCCCAGTCTTCGAACTTCTTGGCCAGGTCCACCACTTCGTGGCCGGTGAGTTTGCTCCAGCCGTCGGTGGCCACTTTGCCGTCTTTGGCGTCCAGGCCCACAATGATGTGGCCGCCAAAAGCGGTGCAGGCGTCTTTCAAAAAGCCAGGGTTTTTAACGGCGGCGGTGCCGATGATGACGTAGCGCAAGCCGCTGTCGATGTATTTTTCAATCGTGTCCAAGTCGCGGATGCCGCCACCGAGCTGCACCGGGATGTCGTCGCCCACGGCCTTGAGGATGGACTTGATGGCGCTGAAGTTTTGCGGCTTGCCCGCAAACGCCCCGTTCAGATCCACCAGGTGCAAGCGGCGTGCGCCTTTTTCGAGCCAAGTGCGGGCCATGGCGGCGGGGTCTTCGCCAAAGGTCGTGGCTTGGTCCATATCGCCCTGTTTGAGGCGAACGCAGTGGCCGTCTTTGAGGTCAATGGCGGGGATCAGAATCATGGCGAATTAAAAAACTGATGGGCAGGAAAACGGCAGTGAAAACTTCTCAAGGCTGCCAGTGGAGGAAATTGCGGAACAAGGCCAAACCCTGGGCCGCGCTTTTTTCGGGGTGAAACTGGGTGGCAAATAGGTTGCCACGGGCAATGGCACTGGCAAAGCGGCCGCCGTAATCGGTCTGGGCCGCGCTGTGCGCCGGGTTGACCACCTGAGCATAGAAGCTGTGCACAAAATAATACCAGCTGCCGTCCTCGACGCCCTGCCACAGCGCATGCGCTGGTAGGTCTTGCCAGACCTGGTTCCAGCCCATTTGCGGCACTTTGTAGCGGGTGCCGTCGGGCTGCATTTGTCCGGCCAAATCGAACTTGACCACGCGCCCGGGGATCAGACCCAAGCCCGGCGTGTCGCCCTCGTCGCTGTGGTCCAGCAGCATTTGCATGCCCACACACACACCAAACAAAGGCTTGCTGGCAGCAGCTTCGAGCACAGCGTCCAGCAAGCCCGACTCGCGCAGCTCGCGCATGCAGTCGGGCATGGCGCCCTGCCCTGGCAAGACCACGCGGTGCGCGTTGCGCACGACTTGCGGATCACTGGTGACGGTGACCTCGGCATGGTCGACGCTGGAGGCCGCATGCATGACCGCTTGCGCCACGCTGCGCAGGTTGCCCATGCCGTAGTCCACGACGGCGACGCGGTTGACGCTCATGCTCAGAGACTTCCCTTGGTCGAGGGGATCACACCTGCGGAGCGTGGATCGAGTTCGAGCGCGGCACGCACGGCGCGGGCGAAGGCCTTGAAGATGGTTTCGCACTGGTGGTGCGCATTCACACCCTTGAGGTTGTCGATGTGCAGCGTGCACAGCGCATGGTTCACAAAGCCTTGGAAGAACTCATAAACCAGTTGCGTGTCGAGCGTGCCCAGCGAGCCGGAGGTGAAGTTCACGTCCATGTGCAAACCGGGGCGGCCCGAAAAGTCCACCACCACGCGGCTCAACGCCTCGTCGAGCGGCACATAGGCGTGGCCATAACGGCGGATGCCTTTTTTGTCACCCATCGCTTGGGCGAAGGCCTGGCCCAAGGTGATGCCGATGTCTTCCACGGTGTGGTGGCCGTCGATGTGCAGGTCGCCTTCACAAGCGATGTCCAAGTCGATCAAGCCGTGGCGGGCGATCTGGTCGAGCATGTGGTCCAGAAAACCGATGCCCGAAGCCAGTTTGGCTTGGCCCGTGCCGTCGAGGTTGATGGCGACACGGATGTTCGTCTCGGCCGTCTTGCGGGTCACTTGGGCGGTGCGGTCAGCGCTGCGGTTCATAAGGCGGCTTTCAGAGCGGCAAGGAGTTGGTCGTTTTCTGCGGCGGTGCCCACCGTCAGGCGCAGGCAATTGGCGAGCAATGGGTGCATTTTAGAAATGTTCTTGATCAGCACGCCGCGGGCCTTCAGGCCGTCAAAGGTTTTGGCCGCATCGGGCACACGGGCCAAGATCATGTTGGCCTCGCTCGGGAAGGGGGTGACACCGGGCATGGCGGCCAGTTCTTTCAGCAAACGGGTGCGCTGCTCGCGCAGGTCTTTGGCTTGCGCTGCAAACACCTCGGTGTGCTCCAGGGCAAACAGCGCACACTCGCAATTGAGCACACTGATGTTGTAGGGTGGGCGCACTTTGTCGATTTCAGCGATCAGCGCTTGGGGGCCGATCATGTAGCCCAGACGCACACCGGCCAGGCCAAACTTGGACAGGGTGCGCATGAGCAAGACGTGCGAATGGCGCGTGATGCGGTCTGCGTAGCTGCGGCTAGCAAAAGGCTGGTAGGCCTCGTCCATGACCACCAAGCCGCCTTGAGCGCCTTGGGCGAGGACGATCTTCTCGATCGTCTCGTCGTTCCACAGGTTGCCCGTGGGGTTGTTCGGGTAAGCCAGGTAAACGATGGACGGCTTGTGCTGATCAACGGCGGCCAGCATGGCGGCTTCGTCAAGTTCAAAGTCAGCAGTGAGGGGCACGCCGTGAAAGGCCAAGCCTTGCAGCTGTGCGCTCATGGCGTACATGACGAACCCGGGCAAAGGTGACAGGATGGAAGCGCCGGGCACATCACAGGCCATGGCCAGCAAAGAAATCAGCTCGTCCGAGCCGTTGCCCAGCATGATGTCGAAGCCTTCGGGCATGCCAGCGTGTTGGGCCAAAGCATGGCGCAGCTCGTTCACTCGGCCATCGGGGTAGCGGTTGAGCGCCAATGCGCCCAATCGCTCGCCCAAAGCTTTTTGCAGCTCAGTCGGCAGTCTGTGCGGGTTTTCCATCGCGTCAAGCTTGACCATGCCGACCGAGTCCTGGATGGCGTAGGCGTGCATGGATTGCACGTCCTGGCGGATGCGTTGCATCAGTTGGGGGCTCACGGTCATGTCGGCTCTCGCATGGGGGGAACAGGATTCAGGCGCAATTCGGCGGCGCGGGCGTGCGCTTGAAGGCCTTCGCCATAAGCCAGCTCGGCGGCGATGCGTCCCAAGGGCTGCGCACCAGCTTCGCTCACCTCAATGAGGCTGCTGCGCTTTTGGAAGTCGTACACACCCAAAGGCGAGGAAAAACGCGCCGTGCCGCTGGTGGGCAGCACGTGGTTGGGACCTGCGCAGTAGTCGCCCAGCGACTCGCTGGTGAATGCGCCCATGAAGATCGCACCCGCGTGGCGCAGCAGAGGCTCCCAACGGTGCGGCTCGCTGCTCGACACCTCCAAGTGCTCGGGCGCGATGCGGTTGCTGATGGCGCAGGCTTCCTCCATGCTGCGCGTCAAAATCAATGCACCACGGTCGTTGAGCGACTTGGCGATGATCTCGCGGCGGGGCATAGAGGGCAAGAGGCGGTCAATGGCGGCCTGGACCTCGGCAATATAGGCCGCATCGGGGCAAAGCAAGATGCTTTGCGCCAGCTCGTCGTGCTCGGCCTGGCTGAACAAATCCATCGCCACCCATTCGGCGGGCGTGCTGCCGTCGGCCAAAACCAAAATTTCTGAGGGGCCCGCGATCATGTCGATGCCCACGGTGCCGAACACGCGCTTTTTGGCACTGGCCACATAGGCGTTGCCCGGGCCGGTGATCTTGTCCACCTTGGGGATGGTGGCGGTGCCGTAAGCCAATGCCGCCACGGCTTGTGCACCACCCACGGTGAAGGCGCGGCTCACACCGGCCACACAGGCGGCGGCCAGCACCAGTGGATTGCGCACGCCTTGTGGTGTGGGCACCACCATGATGATCTCTTGCACACCCGCCACATGGGCGGGAATGGCGTTCATCAACACCGATGAGGGGTAAGCGGCTTTGCCACCGGGCACGTAAATGCCCACGCGGTCGAGTGGTGTGACTTTTTGGCCGAGCAGCGAGCCGTCTTCGTCGCGGTAGCTCCAACTCTCGCCAGACGCTTTCTTTTGGGCTTCGTGGTACTTGCGCACCCGGGCAGCGGCTGCTTGCAGGGCTTCGCGTTGTGCGGCGGGCAGGCTGTCGAGTGCCGCTTTCAGTTCAGCTTGGGTGATCTCCAAAGCTTTCACGTCGGTCCCTTGCAGGCCGTCAAAGCGCTGGGTGTAATCGAGCACGGCCGCATCGCCACGCTTTTGCACGTCGGCCAGAATCTCGGCCACGCGCTGCTCAATGGCGGCGTCGGTGTCGGCAGACCAATGCAGGCGGGCCGCAAAGGCCGCTTCAAAACCGGGCTCAAACGTGCTCAGTTGCAAAGGTTTGGCGTGCAGAGCCGTCGAGTCCATGAGGGTCAGTCCTTCTTCACTGCGCCCGCGAAGGCATCGATGATGGCGCGGATCGGCGCTTGCTTGAGCTTGAGCGCGGCCTGGTTAACCACCAAGCGCGAGCTGATGTCCATGATGCGTTCGACCTCGATCAAGTGGTTGGCCTTGAGGGTGTTGCCGGTGGACACCAGATCAACGATGGCATCGGCCAAGCCCGTGAGCGGGGCCAGTTCCATGCTGCCATACAGCTTGATCAGGTCGACGTGCACGCCTTTGGTGGCAAAAAAGTCGCGGGCGATGGCGGTGTATTTGGTGGCCACTTTCAAGCGTGCACCGGTGCGCACCAGCGCCGCGTAGTCGTCATCGGCCCGCACCGCCACGCTCATGCGGCATTTGGCGATGTTCAGGTCCAGCGGCTGGTACAAGCCCTGGCCGCCGTGTTCAATCAGCGTGTCCAAACCGGTCACGCCCAAGTCAGCACCGCCATATTCCACATAGGTGGGCACATCGCTGGCCCGCACCAGCACCACGCGCACATTGGGCTGGTTGGTGGGCAAGATCAGCTTGCGGGATTTTTCGGGGTCTTCGAGCACCTCGATGCCTGCGGCTTGGAGCAGCGGCAGGGTTTCGTCAAAGATGCGTCCTTTGGACAGGGCCAGCGTGATCATTTCACTCTTTCAATGTTGGCCCCCAGGCCACGCAGTTTCAATTCCATGCGGTCGTAGCCACGGTCCAGGTGGTAAATGCGGTCAACGATGGTTTCGCCTTCGGCCACCAAGCCGGCGATCACCAAGCTGGCCGAGGCCCGCAAATCGGTGGCCATCACGGTGGCGCCCGAAAGCTTTTCAACGCCCTCGATCACCGACACTTTGCCATCGATCTGGATGTGCGCACCCAGGCGCACCAGCTCGTTGACGTGCATGAAGCGGTTTTCAAAAATGGTCTCAGTCACCTTGCTTGCGCCCTGCGCGATGCAGTTGAGCGCCATGAATTGCGCCTGCATGTCGGTGGGGAAGCCCGGGTATTCGGTGGTGCGAAAGCTCTGGGCTTTCAAGCGGCCATCGGCTTGGATACGGATGAAGTCCTCGCCCGCCTCGATGGTGGCCCCGGCGTCACGCAGCTTTTCGATCACGACTTCGAGGTGGTCGGCGCGGCCGTGGCGCAAAACCACATCACCGCCCGTTGCGGCCACAGCACAAAGGAAGGTGCCCGTTTCAATGCGGTCGGCCACCACTTGGTGCTCGCAGCCGTGCAAACGGTCCACGCCCTGAATGCGGATGCGACGCGTGCCGTGGCCTTCGATCTTCGCGCCCATTTTGATGAGCATCTCGGCCAAATCGGGAATCTCGGGCTCCTGGGCGGCGTTTTCCAGCACCGTCTCGCCTTCGGCCAAGGTCGCGGCCATCATGAAGTTTTCGGTGCCGGTGACGGTGACCATGTCGGTGGTGATGTGAGCACCTTTGAGGCGCGTTCGGCCCTCAGGCAAGCTGGCCAGCATGTAGCCGTGGTCCACCTTGATGACCGCACCCATGGCCTGCAGGCCTTTGATGTGCTGGTCAACCGGACGCGAGCCAATGGCGCAACCGCCGGGCAACGACACCTTGGCCTGGCCAAAACGGGCCAACAAGGGGCCCAGCGCCAGCACCGAGGCCCGCATGGTTTTCACCAGCTCATAGGGGGCTTCGGGGTTGTTCAAAACCCCTGCGCTCAGCGTGACGCGGCCGTTTTCGTGGTGCTCGGCCGTCACGCCCATGTTGCGGATCAGCTTGAGCATGGTTGTCACGTCTTGCAGGCGCGGCACATTGGTCAGCGTGACGGGCTCGGCGCTCAACAAGGCGGCGCACAACTCGGGCAGGGCAGCGTTTTTGGCGCCCGACACATCGAGCAAGCCTTGAAGCCTTTGGCCGCCGCGAATTTTCAGTTTGTCCATAAGTCAGGTCGGTGCATTGCGGCCCGGAGGCCTTCGTTTCATTTCGATTGCGCAGCCCATTCGGCGGGTGTGTAGGTTTTCATCGACAAGGCGTGGACCTCGTCGGTGTGCATTTTTTGGCCCAGCGTGGCGTAGACCCGCTGGTGCCGGGCAATGGGGCGCATCCCCGCAAAGACCTCGGACACGACCACCGCACTCCAGTGGCGTCCATCGCCCTCCACCACGAGGTGGGTGCACGAAAGGCCTGCGGCGATGATGGCTTGGAGTTGCTCAGCGTTCATGGGGGTTCAGCTTCGGATTTTGTAGCCGATGCGCAAAAGGTGAAGGGTCAAGGCACTGATGGCGGCCAAGGCGGTGCCCACCACCGCCAGACTGAGCCAAGGCGAAACATCGCTCCTGCCAAAAAAGCCATAACGGAAACCATCGATCATGTAGAAAAACGGGTTCAGGTGGCTGAGCTTTTGCCAAAACGGCGGCAAGGACTGGATGGAATAAAACACGCCCGACAAAAACGTCATGGGCATGATGATGAAGTTTTGGAAAGCGGCCATTTGGTCGAACTTCTCAGCCCACAGCCCGGCAATCACCCCCAAAGCGCCCATCAAAGCCGCACCCATGACGGCAAAGGCCAAGATCCAAAACGGGTTGACGAAGGTGATGTTGACCATCCAGCCCGTGATGACGAACACGCCCACACCCACAGCCAGCCCGCGTACGACCGAAGAGCCCACATAGGCCACAAACCAGCTGCGGTGCGACAGGGGGGTGAGCAACAAAAACACCAAGCTGCCCATGATCTTGCTTTGCACCAGGCTCGACGAGCTGTTGGCGAAAGCATTTTGCAGCACGCCCATCATCATCAGGCCTGGCAATAAAAACGCGGTGTAGGCCACACTGTCGTAGACCTTGACGTGGTCTTCGAGCACATGGCCAAAAATCAGCATGTACAACACCGAAGTCAGCACGGGTGCGCCCACCGTCTGGAAAGCGACTTTCCAGAACCGCAACACTTCTTTGTAGAGCAGGGTTTGCCAGCCGGTCATGCCAAGGCTCCCGAAGCGGTTTGTTTGCGGTTCATGACTTCCAGGAACACGTCTTCCAGATCAGCTTGGCGAATTTCCACGTCCTCAGCAACCAAGCCCGCGGTGCGGATGGTGGCGAGATGGTTTTCGATCTCGACCGCGTTGTGCACCGGCAACTGCACGATGCGACCCGTGACGCGGGCCATCGCTGCCACAGCAGGCGGCAAGTCACCGTCGAGTTTGAAACGCAGCACCTGGCTGGTGGCCGAGCGCAGCAAATCAGATGTGCGCTCCAAAGCCAGCAGCTGGCCGCGCTTGAGCATGGCGATGCGCCCGCACAGGGCCTCCGCCTCTTCAAGGTAGTGGGTGGTGAGCAAGACAGTGTGGCCTTGCTTGTTGAGTTTGGCGATGAAAGCCCACAAGGTTTGGCGCAGCTCCACATCGACCCCGGCGGTGGGCTCGTCGAGCACGATGACACGCGGTTTGTGTACCAAGGCTTGCGCCACCAGCACACGGCGCTTCATCCCGCCCGAGAGTTGGCGCATGTTGGAACCCGCTTTGTCGGCCAGACCCAGGCTCTCCAGCAACTCGTCGATCCAAGCGTCGTTGTGCTTGACGCCGAAATAGCCCGACTGGATGCGCAGCGATTCGCGCACCGTGAAAAAGGGGTCAAACACCAGCTCTTGCGGCACCACGCCCAGCAGACGGCGTGCAGCGGCGTAATCACTTTGCACATCGTGACCATGCACCAACACACGCCCGGTGGAGGGGCGGCTGAGGCCCGCCAAGGTGCTGATCAGGGTGGTTTTACCCGCACCGTTGGGGCCGAGCAGGCCGAAGAACTCGCCCTCCTCCACATCAAAGCTGACTTGGTCGAGCGCTTTGAACGCGGCTGCGCCCGCCTGTTTGGCTGGGTAAATCTTGGAGACGGTTTGGAAAGAGAGCGCTGGCATGGAAGAGGCCTATTTTAAGTGCTGGCCCGCAGGTCCATGAAGACCGACTGCAGATCGCCCCCAAAAGACCCAAAAACGAACACTCAGGCAGGCTGCAACAAGTCCATCACCCCGTAAAGGCTGGCCAACTCGCGCAAGCGTTGGGGCATTCCCTCGACCCGCAAGGCAGTGCCTTTGTGGATCAGCACCCGGCGCAAGCCCAGCAACACGGCGAGTGCCGAAGAGTCAAATTCAGACAGTTCTGAGGCGTCCAGGCTCACCGCAGGCGGCAAAACAGGCGGCAATTGCGTGACCCACTGCGCCAGACAGGCGTCGGCCTGATCGTGCAGCAAGGTGGCGGGCAGCTTCAGGGGACTCATGCCAAACAAGGGATCAAGACGCTTTGGCGTTGGATTTATTGCGTGCGGCCAAGCTGGCGATCAGCGCATCGAGGCCACCGGCATTGATTTCTTTAGTGAACTGGTTGCGGTAGTTTTCGACCAGCCACACACCCAAGACGTTGAGATCAAAAATCATCCAGCCCGAGCCTTGACCCGGTGTTTTTTCGAGCCGATAGTCCAGCTGAATCGGTGACCCTTTGCCACGCACTTCGGTGTTGACCACCAGATTTTTATCCTCTTGGCCAGCCCGCAAGGGCTTGACCACCACGACTTGGTCGTTGATCTGGCCAAGGGCGCCCGAATAGGTGCGCACCAACAAGACCTTGAACTCCTCTTGCAAGCGCTTTTTCTGCTCAGGCGTGGCCTTGCGCCAGGCCGGGCCCGTGGCCAGGGCGGTCATGCGCAGGAAGTTCACATGCGGCATGAGCTGCGTGTCAACCAACTGCATGATCTTGTTGATGTCACCGTTGCGCAGGGCCTTGTCGGCCTTGATGGTGTTGAGCGTGTCGTTGGTGATGCGCTGAATGAAGGCTTCGGGGGCCTCATCGGCGGCCATGGCCAGGCCAGAAGACCCCAACAAGCTGGCGGCGCAGACGGCCACAAGCACATGGCGACGGTTCAGGAAAAATGCGGTATCGGTTTTGGTCATGAACGAACTATAGAGCCTGCAGCCAAGGTAGGTGTTAACAACTGTAACGGTCTTATTTTGGCTCGGACTCTCCGTCCCCGTAGTCGAAATTCGATGGCGGGTTGCCGTCGTAAATGTCGTTGCGGCGCTTTTGCAAATAGCCATCACGCACAAACGAATAAGGGTCCAGCGACGCCGCCTTGACCACGTCCACCGTTTGCAGCAGCCCCGAACGGATGTCCAAAACGCGCGTCACGGTCAAGGCGTTGCGGGTGGCATCGTCCGAGAACCGCTGAGACGCATCACCCTGCATGTCGAGTGGCAAAGCCAAGGTATCGCGTAAAGTGGATGGCCCCAACACTGGCAATACCACATAGGGGCCAGGCTTGACGCCCCAGTAGCCCAAGGTCTGGCCAAAATCTTCCTTGCGTTTTTCGAGGCGCATTGCGGTCGCCACATCCAGCAAACCGCCCAAACCCAAAAAAGTATTGACATTGATGCGCATGAAGGTCTCGACCGTGGCCTGCCCCTTGAGTTGCAGGGCGCTGTTGGCCATGGACCAGACATCACCCAAGTTGCCCAAAAAGTTGCCCACGCCCGTGCGCACAAAACTGGGCGTCACTTTCACATAAAGCTCAGCAGCGGGTTTGATGGCGGCATTGTCCAAAACTTCATTGAATTGAAAAACGCTGCGGTTCATCGACTCCCAAGGGTCGCGTGCATCGGCGGTTTGCACCGTGGCGCAGCCCTGCAAGGCCAACAGACCGACCAAAAGTGTGAGTGAAGTGCAGCGCTGGATCCAAGTGATCATGGTTTTTGACTTTCAGGAGCGGATTTTTCGGCCTGGCTGAACAAGAACTGGCTGATCAGGTTTTCCAGGATGACGGCCGACTGGGTGGAGCCAATGCGGTCTCCGGCGGCCAGGTTTTTCTCGTCAGCGCCGGGCGTGACATCCAGGTATTGCTCACCCAGCAAGCCACTGGTGAGAATTTTGAGGGAACTGTCCTGCGGAAAGGCGTGCTGCGTCTGCATCCCCAAGGTGACTTTGGCTTGGAAGGATTCGCCGTCAAATTCGATTTTCTTGACACGACCGACCACCACACCGGCACTCTTGACCGCAGCGCCGGGCTTGAGCCCGCCAATGTTGTCGAACTTGGCGGTGACCTCGTAGTCCTGGCTGAAACTCCAGGTCAGCAAGTTAGCGGCCTTGAGGGCCAAAAAGAGCACGGCAACGGCACCGATCAGCACAAACAAACCCACCCACACATCATTTTTTGAACGTTGCATGACGACCTCCTCAAATGCTGAACATCATTGCGGTCAGGATGAAGTCCAGACCTAAAACCGACAGGGAAGAAACCACCACACTGCGCGTGGTGGCACTGGCCACACCCTCTGGGGTGGGCTTGGCCACGTAGCCTTGCAGCAGCGCGATGAAGGTCACAGCCACCCCAAACACCACACTCTTGATGATGCCGTTGCCCACGTCCTTGAACACGTCCACACCGCTTTGCATTTGACTCCAAAAGGCGCCGGAGTCAACCCCGATCAGCAAAACACCCACCACATAGCCGCCAAAAATGCCTACCGCGCTGAACACCGCCGCCAGCAGGGGCAAAGCGATGATGCCACCCCAAAAGCGCAGCGCCAAGATGCGTTGCACCGGGTCCACCGCCATCATCTCGAGCGCCGTGAGCTGCTCGCCCGCACGCATGAGACCAATCTCAGCCGTGAGTGATGCACCCGCGCGGCCGGCAAACAACAATGCGGCCACCACCGGACCCAACTCGCGCACCAGGCTCAGCGCCACCAGCAAGCCCAGCGCTTCGGCAGAGCCATAACGCTGCAATGTGTAGTAGCCCTGCAAACCCAGCACAAAGCCCACAAACAGGCCCGACACGGTGATGATGGCCAGCGAGTAGTTGCCCAGAAAATGGATCTGGTCGCGCACCAGGCCAAAGCGCTTGAGTGCGGCGCCCGACATGCCCAGCAACTTGAAAAACAAACGCGCGGCAAAGCCCCAGTCGGCCAGCAAATGCCTTGTGGATGCGCCCAAAGCGCCCAAAAAGGCGGTGATCATGCCGACCTCCGGTCATAGTCTTGCGCGGCCGTGGATGCCGGGTAATGGAAGGGCACCGGACCATCGCTCAACGCATGGACAAACTGGTGGATCAGCGGGTCGGTGCTGACCCGCAATTCGGCGGGTGTGCCTTGAGCAGCCACGCCACCGTTGGCCAAAATGACCACATGGTCTGCGATTTCAAAGGTTTCGTTCACGTCGTGCGACACCACCACGCTGGTGATGCCCAAGCTGTCGTTCAGGCGCCGGATCAGACGCGCCGCCGTTCCCAGCGAAATCGGGTCAAGGCCAGCAAAAGGCTCGTCGTACATGATCAGGTCTGGGTCCAGCGCAATGGCCCGGGCCAAGGCCACGCGGCGGCTCATGCCGCCCGATATCTCAGAGGGCTTCAAGTCACGCGCACCTCGCAAGCCCACCGCATCAAGCTTCATGAGCACAATGTCGCGGATCAGGTCTTCGGACAAACGGGTGTGTTCACGCAGTGGAAAGGCCACGTTGTCGAACACGCTCATATCGGTGAACAGTGCACCAAACTGGAACAGCATGCCCATGCGGCGGCGGGCGGCGTACAGCTCGGGCTGGCGCATGGGGGCGATGTCTTGGCCGTCAAACAGCAATTGACCCGCGCTGGCACGGATTTGCCCGCCGATCAGACGCAAAACCGTGGTCTTGCCACCGCCAGACACCCCCATCAAGGCCGTGACTTGTCCTCGCGGCACATTGAAGCTCAGGTTCTTCAAGATGACACGTTCGCCGTACCCGAATGTCAGGTCGCGCAGTTCAACAAGTGGCGGTGGTGTGGATGGGGTGTTCATGAAAAACAAAAGCCGGAGGGGTCCGGCTCTTGTAATGTTAATGAACCAAGGTATACGGTTTGTAAACCTTGGTAGTCTAGGGATTTTACCTAGAACCCGATGGCCTCAGCGCGGCAGGTCGCTTTTACCCATCAGGAATTCGTCGACCGCGCGTGCGGCTTGGCGGCCTTCGCGGATCGCCCAGACGACCAAGGACTGACCTCGGCGCATGTCGCCAGCGGCAAACACTTTGTTCACATTGGTGGCATAGCCGCCGGTGAAGTCGGTGCTGGCCTTGGCGTTGCCACGGGCGTCCTTGTCGATGCCAAAGGCGTCGAGCACGGTGGCGACCGGGTTGGTGAAACCCATGGCCAGCAAGACCATGTCGGCTTTGTATTGCTTCTCGGTGCCGGGCACCTCAATCATCTTGCCTTCTTTGAATTCGACATGCACCGTCGTCAATCCGGTGACTTTGCCTTTTTCGCCCATGAACGCCTTGGTGGAGATGGCGAATTCGCGCTGCAGCAGGCCTTTTTCGGCGCTTTCGTCGTGGCTGGAGCTGGTGCGCAGCTTCATGGGCCAGTAAGGCCAAACCAGCGCTTTGTTTTCCTTCTCGGGCGGCTCAGGCATCACCTCGAACTGGGTCACGCTCACGGCGCCATGGCGTGTGCTGGTGCCCACGCAGTCGCTGCCGGTGTCGCCGCCGCCGATCACGATGACGTGCTTGCCGTCCGCACGCAATTGGCCTTTGAGCTTGTCGCCCGCATTGACTTTGTTTTGCTGAGGCAGGAATTCCATCGCGAAGTGGATGCCGTCCAGGTCGCGACCGGGCACGGGCAAGTCACGCGACTGCTCGGAACCGCCAGTCAACAAAACTGCGTCAAAGTCTTTCTTGAGCTGTTCAGCCGAGATGGTTTCCTTGGCCCAGTTGGTGACCTTGGAATCCTTGGGCCACTCGCCTACCAGCACGCTGGTGCGGATCTTCACGCCTTCGGCTTCGAGCTGCTGCACGCGGCGGTCGATGTGCGTCTTTTCCATCTTGAAGTCGGGGATGCCGTAACGCAGCAAGCCGCCCACGCGGTCGTTCTTCTCGAACAAGGTCACGTCGTGGCCAGCGCGTGCCAGCTGCTGGGCAGCGGCCAGGCCTGCAGGGCCTGCGCCAATGATGGCCACGGTTTTTCCAGTCTTGACCTTGGCAGGACGGGGCGTGACCCAGCCTTCGGCCCAAGCGCGGTCGATGATGGCGTGCTCGATGGACTTGATGCCCACGGCGTCGTCGTTGAAGTTGACCACGCATGCGGCTTCGCAAGGCGCGGGGCAGATGCGGCCAGTGAACTCGGGGAAGTTGTTGGTGCTGTGCAGCACCTCGATCGCGTTCTTCCAGTCGCCCTGGTACACCAGGTCGTTGAAGTCCGGGATGATGTTGTTGACCGGGCAGCCGATGTTGCAAAACGGTGTGCCGCAATCCATGCAACGCGCCGCTTGGGTTTTGGACTGCTCGGGCGTCAAGCCGATCACGAACTCGCCGTAGTTCTTCAATCGCTCGGTGACGGGTTTGTAGCCCTCTTCGATGCGCTCAAATTCCATGAAACCAGTGATTTTTCCCATGATGTTTCCTTAGCTTCTTGACGTGGGGCTCAGGCGGCAACAGGCTTGGCAGCCTTGGCCGCGCTTGCCGCTTTGCGTGCGTTGATCTCGCCCAGGGCGCGTTTGTATTCGTTCGGGAAGACCTTCACGAACTTGGAACGGGCCGTGGCCCAGTTGTCCAACAACTCGCGGGCACGCTGGCTGCCGGTCCACTTGTGGTGGTCTTCCAGCAGTTTCTTCAGTTGCGCCTCATCGGCCTGGTCGCGGTGCCAGACCTTGCGGTCCACTTGCGCTTCTTGCTCGGACACTGTCAGCACTTTTTCCATGCTGACCATGGCGGTGTTGCAGCGGGATGCGAACTCGCCGTCTTCGTCGTACACATAAGCGATACCACCGCTCATGCCCGCACCGAAGTTGCGGCCCGTCTTGCCCAGCACCGCCACGGTGCCGCCCGTCATGTATTCGCAACCGTGGTCGCCCGTGCCTTCCACCACCGCTGTGGCACCCGATAAACGCACCGCAAAGCGCTCACCGGCCACACCGGCAAAGAAAGCTTCACCCGTGGTCGCGCCGTACATGACGGTGTTGCCCACGATGATGTTTTGCGAGGCCACGCCACGGAACTCGAGGCTGGGGCGAACCACGATGCGTCCACCCGACAAGCCTTTGCCGGTGTAGTCGTTGGCTTCGCCGATCAGGTACAGCGTGATGCCCTTGGCCAGGAACGCGCCAAACGACTGCCCCCCCGTGCCTTCGAGCTGGATGCGCAGGGTGTCGTCAGGCAAGCCTTCGGGGTGCACCTTGGTCACCGCACCGGACAACATGGCGCCGACCGAGCGGTTCACGTTGCGGGCGACCTCCATGAACTGGACCTTTTCGCCCTTGTCGATGGCGGCGCGGCTCTTGGCGATCAGCACGTTGTCCAAGGCTTTTTCGAGGCCGTGGTCTTGTGTGTCCACATGGCGCACGGCCACGGTGGAGGCCACTTGCGGCACGGCCAGCAGGCGACCGAAGTCCAAGCCTTTGGCCTTCCAGTGCGCCACACCGCTCTTCATGTCGAGCAGGTCGGCACGCCCCACCAAGTCGTCGAACTTGGCAATGCCCAACTGGGCCATGATCTGACGCACTTCTTCGGCGATGAAGAAAAAGTAGTTCACGACATGCTCGGGCTTGCCGGTGAACTTCTTGCGCAGTGTGGGGTCTTGGGTGGCCACGCCCACCGGGCAGGTGTTGAGGTGGCACTTGCGCATCATGATGCAGCCCTCGACCACCAGCGGTGCGGTGGCGAAGCCGAACTCGTCCGCACCGAGCAATGCGCCAATGGCGACATCGCGTCCGGTCTTCATTTGGCCATCGGCCTGCACACGGATGCGACCACGCAAGCCATTGAGCACCAGGGTTTGCTGGGTTTCGGCCAGACCGATTTCCCATGGCGAGCCAGCGTGCTTGACCGACGACCAAGGCGATGCGCCCGTGCCGCCGTCGTGACCCGCGATCACCACATGGTCGGCCTTGCACTTGGCCACACCGGCAGCAATCGTGCCGACGCCAATTTCGGACACGAGCTTCACGCTGATGTCGCTGTGTGGGGCGACGTTCTTCAGGTCGTGGATCAGCTGGGCCAAGTCCTCGATCGAGTAGATGTCGTGGTGGGGCGGTGGCGAGATCAAACCGACACCGGGCACCGAGTGGCGCAGCTTGCCGATGTAGTCGGACACCTTGCCGCCTGGCAACTGACCGCCTTCACCGGGCTTGGCGCCTTGGGCCATCTTGATCTGGATTTGGTCGGCGCTGTGCAGGTATTCGGCGGTGACACCGAAACGGCCAGAGGCCACTTGCTTGATGCGAGAACGCAAGGAGTCACCGGCAGCCAAAGGCATGTCCACTTCGACGTTTTCTTCACCGATCACGCTCTTCAGGGAATCGCCCAACTTGATTGGGATGCCTTTGAGTTCGTTGCGGTAACGGTTGGCGTCTTCACCGCCTTCACCGGTGTTGCTCTTGCCGCCGATGCGGTTCATGGCCACGGCCAGGGTCGCGTGTGCTTCGGTGGAGATCGAGCCCAGCGACATCGCGCCGGTGGCGAAACGCTTGACGATTTCGGCCGCAGGCTCGACCTGCTCCAACGGAATGGCTTTGGACGGATCGATCTTGAACTCGAACAGGCCGCGCAGCGTCATGTGGCGCTTGCTTTGGTCGTTGATGATCTGCGCGTATTCCTTGTAGGTGCTGAAGTTGTTGGCACGGGTGGAGTGCTGCAACTTGGCAATCGCATCAGGCGTCCACATGTGCTCTTCGCCACGGGCACGCCAGGCGTATTCGCCGCCAGCGTCGAGCATGGTGGCCAACAGTGGGTCGTCACCAAAGGCAGCGGTGTGCATGCGGAAGGCTTCTTCAGCGATCTCAAACACACCGATACCACCCACGCGACTGGAAGTGCCGGTGAAGTACTTGTTGATCGTCTCGGTGTTGATGCCAATGGCCTCGAACAACTGCGCACCGCAATACGACATGTAGGTCGACACGCCCATCTTGGACATGATCTTGGACAGGCCCTTGCCAATCGCCTTGACGTAGTTGTAGATGGCCTTCTCGGCAGACAGGTCACCGGGCAGCTCTTTGTGCAGTTCGGCCAGGGTTTCCATCGCCAAATAGGGGTGCACGGCTTCGGCGCCGTAACCCGCCAGCACGGCAAAGTGGTGCACTTCGCGGGCGGTGCCGGTCTCGACCACCAAGCCTGCTGTGGTGCGCAGGCCAGCGGTGACCAGGTGCTGGTGGATGGCCGACAGCGCCAGCAGTGCGGGCACAGCCACTTGGGTGGCGTTCACACCACGGTCGCTGATGATCAGGATGTTGTGGCCGCCTTTGATGGCGTCCACGGCTTCGGCGCACAGCGAGGCCAGCTTGGCTTCCACGCCTTCACGGCCCCACAGCGCGGGGTAAGTGATGTCGAGTGTGGCGCTCTTGAACTTGCCTTTGGTGGCTTGCTCGATGTTGCGCAGCTTGGCCATGTCGGCGAAGTCCAAGATCGGCTGGCTGACTTCGAGGCGCATGGGTGGGTTGACCTGGTTGATGTCCAGCAGGTTCGGCTTGGGGCCGATGAAGGACACCAGTGACATCACGATCGCTTCGCGGATCGGATCGATCGGGGGGTTGGTCACCTGCGCGAACAACTGCTTGAAGTAGTTGTACAGCGGCTTGTTTTTGTCGGACAGCACAGCCAGCGGGCTGTCGTTGCCCATGGAGCCGATGGCTTCTTCACCGGCAGAGGCCATGGGGGCCAACAAGAACTTGATGTCTTCTTGGGTGGTGCCAAAGGCTTGTTGCAAGTCAAGCAAAGGCACTTCGGAGGCGGCGACTTGCACAGGGGCTTCGGCCACGTCGTCGAGCTTGACGCGAAGGTTCTCGATCCACTGCTTGTAAGGCTTGGCGCTGGCCAGGCCCGCTTTCAACTCTTCGTCGTTGATCATGCGACCCTGTTCCAGGTCGATCAGGAACATCTTGCCGGGCTGCAGACGCCACTTGCGCACGATCTTGCTCTCAGGAATCGGCAGCACGCCGGTCTCGGAGCCCATGATGACCATGTCGTCGTCGGTGATGATGTAACGCGATGGGCGCAGGCCATTGCGGTCCAGCGTGGCGCCGATCTGGCGTCCGTCGGTGAACACGATGGAGGCGGGGCCGTCCCATGGCTCGAGCATGGCGGCGTGGTATTCATAAAAGGCCTTGCGGCGCTCGTCCATGGTGGTGTGTTGTTCCCATGGCTCAGGGATCATCATCATCACGGCCTGGCTGATGGGGTAGCCCGCCATGGTCAGCAGTTCCAGGCAGTTGTCGAATGTGGCGGTGTCGGACTGACCGGCGAAGCTGATGGGGTAGAGCTTTTGCAGGTCGGCAGCCAGCACGGGCGAAGACATCACGCCTTCGCGGGCCTTCATCCAGTTGTAGTTGCCCTTGACGGTGTTGATCTCGCCGTTGTGCGCCACATAGCGGTAGGGGTGAGCCAATGGCCACTCGGGGAAGGTGTTGGTGGAGAAACGCTGGTGCACCAGACCCAAAGCCGAGACACAGCGCTCGTCTTGCAGGTCCAGGTAGTAGGTGCCCACTTGGTCAGCCAGCAGCAAGCCCTTGTAGACCGCGGTGCGGCTGGACATGCTGGGAATGTAGTACTCGTTGCTGTGTGTCAGGCGCAGGTTCTGGATGGCGGCGCTGGCGGTCTTGCGGATCACGTAGAGCTTGCGCTCGAGGGCGTCTTGCACGATCACGTCGGCACCACGGCCAATGAAGATCTGGCGCATGACCGGCTCTTTTTCGCGCACGGTGGGCGACATGGGCATGTCACGGTTCACCGGCACATCGCGCCAACCCAAAACCACCTGACCTTCGGCCTTGACCGCACGCTCGAGTTCTTGCTCGCAAGCCATGCGAGAGGCGTGCTCTTTGGGCAAGAACACCATGCCGACGCCGTATTCACCAAAGGGTGGCAAAGCCACGCCTTGTTTGGCCATCTCGTCGCGGTACAGCGCATCGGGCAACTGAATCAGGATACCGGCACCGTCGCCCATGAGCGCGTCCGCACCCACAGCACCCCGGTGGTCCAGGTTTTCCAAGATCTTGAGCGCCTGGGTCACGATGGCGTGGGTCTTGTGCCCTTTGATGTGGGCCACAAAGCCGACACCACAAGCATCGTGCTCGTTGGCGGGGTCATACAGACCGGTCGATTGGAAATGTTCTTTTGCACTGGCCGAAGTCATGGGCGCTCCTAAGGGTTTTCACGCAGACCGAAGAGTGTAGTGCACTGCACCATCCATGCCAAACTTTTTAATTGGGGTCAGATCCCAATTAATTTCGCTTTTGTTCAGGTCCTGATTTAATTGGGGACAGATTCATTCAAGAGTCTTTTTGGCAGGTCGCCCCGCCTTGCCCGGCACCAAGCGCCGCTGGGTGGCTTGCTGCAAGCCCCCGACAAAGTCGGCCGACCCTAACGCCCAACCCGACAAGGCACTTTGTGTGAGTTGCTCCTTTTCGCGTTGCGCGAGGCCCGTATGCACCAGCTCGGCATACGCCGCCTCCCGAGCGAACGGGGTATTGCCCAAGCCCCAAAACAGGGCATGTGGGGTCACCCATTTGTCGCTCAACTGCCCAATACAGTGCCTGTGGCTGGACCATTTGAAGTCGGCGGCTTGAGCCACCATGCCAGCCCGCACCGGGTTCAGGTCGATGTAGACCATGCAGGCCAACAAATAGCGCTCGCTTTCAATCAGGTTGCTGCGGTAACGCCCCTCCCACAGCGTGCCCGTGCGCTGGTGCCGCAAATTGAAATAGCGCACATAAGCCCGCCCCACCGCCTGCATCATCTGCGGCAAGCCCTCATCGGTTTCGGGCGTGAGCAGCAAATGGAAGTGGTTGTCCATGATCACATAGGCATGGATGGCCACCTTGAAAGCCTGCGCATGCTCTTGCCACAGCGCCAGCAAACGCTCGCGGTCCGCATCGTCGCGCACGATGGCTTGGCGGTCATTGCCGCGCTGAATGACATGGTGCGGGTAAGCGGCAACGGTGAGGCGGGGTTGGCGGGCCATGGAAATCCTGTGAAGAGGAGATCAGTTTAATTGGGATCTGACCCCAATTAAACTTTTTATGTGCAAAATAAACACTTAATAATGAACATTTGCACGAGGTCCTGATGAAACGTTTATTCAAAGCCTTGACTTTATCCCTGTCGCTTTGGCTATCCCTTAACCTGAACGCCATGACCCTAGAGCGCGTAGGCAACGACCTTTTCGCCACGGGACCTACTGTTGATCAGGACTTTTTACAATTCAAGGAGGCTTTGGCCCAAGGTGGTATCGAGCGCTTGATTTTGGTCAACGGCCCGGGCGGTGACCTCTGGACCGGCATGCAAGTGGCGCGCATGGTGCAAAACGCCAAAATTAAAACGGTGGCGTCCGGTTTATGCATGTCTGCTTGTTCTTTGATTTTTATGGCGGGTCAGGAACGCGCATTTGGCACGGGTAGCTTGCCAAGAACCACCATGGTCGGCATCCACGGCGCACATGACAAGGACTCGAAACGGGTCAACACCACGCACATGCCTCAGATGTATGCCTTGTACAAACAACAAATGGGTGAAAAATTTGATGCCACAGTGATCAATCAAGCGCTCTACGACATCAAGGAGGCAGCAGGTTTTCTGCGTATCCGGGAAGTGCAGCGCACACTTGAAAAAGACCGCACGCCTTGGTTCTGCCCCACGGGTCAAACGCCTTTTGAACAATGCCAGCAACACATCGGCAAAGACGCCTTCAGTCTGGGCGTCGTGACACAAAAAGAAACAGTGGCTCTTCAATTGCCTGAAAGCATGAGAGTTCAACTTGGTTTTTTTGGTAAGTCCTTGGGCGACCCGATCACAGATATGCAAGACCGCGCAGAGGCTTTGGTGGACGGGCTTTGTAAAGGCCAGTTGCTGTGCAAAAACATTGGCCAACGCACCATCAACAATTACCTCAGCGCGAACCATAACAAAGCCATCGCTGTAGGTTGGGGCAAGATGGGATACGGGGTGCGATGGGGCGTAGATGACCCTGGGCAGGCGATATTAAGAGCACTTTACAACTGCAACCACGCCAAGAACAACCCTAAACTCTGCCGCCTGGTTTCAGTCAACGAACACGAGGTACTGGCGCTTTACGAGGAGGCGAGTGCCCAAGCTACTGAACTGTTAAAGCAACTGCAAACCCCTGCACCAGCGCTCATCCAAACAGAACTCGAAGAACCGGGTGCAAACACCCCATCCAAATTGCGCTTGGGATATGGGTTCACTGGCATGACACCCAAAGCACTTTATGGCATTCAACGCTGGGATACCGGCACTCTGGTTCAAGCACTGAAACAAAAGGAGCGTCCAGTTGTTATTGATGTAGCCAACTTTGGACCTGTGATTCCCGGCGCACTGAATTTTCTTAACGGTGGCCTGGCTTTCGAGGATGGAAAATTGGACCAACCCTATGCCGAGCGCTTTAGCCATATGCTGCTGGCTGCGGCGCCCAATTTGGAACAGCCTGTGGTGTTTTATTGCGCCAGCTCAGAATGCTGGCTGTCGGTGAATGCCGCCATGCGCGCTCGCCAGTTGGGCTACACCCAAGTCATCTGGTACCGAGGGGGAATGGCCGCATGGAAGCAAGCAAGCCTACCCACAGTGCACAGGGCGCCTGTGGCTGTCATTTACTGACTTAATTAGGCTTCATTTGACAGCATCGTAGCCTCAATGCTTTTATGCTTGGGCCATGCTCAATAAAACACTTCGCATAGGCGCCGGCGCCGGATATTCGGGCGACCGCATCCCACCTGCCGTCGAACTGGCCGAAAAGGGCCAGCTCGACTATCTGGTATTCGAGTGCCTGGCTGAGCGAACGATAGCCTTGGCCCAACTCGAACGCTCCAAAGACCCGGCTGCAGGATTTGACCCGATGTTGGTCGCCCGCATGCGGGCCGTGTTGCCCGCCTGCATTCGCCATGGCACCCGCATCATCAGCAACATGGGCGCGGCCAACCCGATCCAAGCCGGGCACGCGGTGCTGGCCGTGGCCCGTGAACTGGGTCTGCCCCAAGTCAAAGTGGCGGTGGTACTGGGCGACGATGTGCTGGCCACCCTGACCCAAACCGGCAGGGCGCTGCCCGTGCTGGAAAGCACGCAAACTTTGGCCGACTTGCAAGCCCAGTTGATTTCAGCCAACGCTTACCTGGGCGCCGAAGCCTTGCTGCCCGCCTTGCAAACCGACGCGCAGGTCATCATCACAGGCCGCGTGGCCGACCCGGCGCTGTTTTTGGCACCCTTGATGCACCACTTTGGCTGGGCCGCTGACGACTGGACGCGCTTGGGCAAAGGCGTGCTGGTCGGGCATTTGCTGGAGTGCGCGGCGCAGATCACCGGAGGCTACTTTGCCGACCCGGGCTTCAAAGACGTGCCCAACATGGCCCGGCTGGGCTTTCCGCTGGCCGAAGTCAGCGCCTCGGGCGATGCCGTCATCACCAAAGTAGCGGGCTCGGGCGGCTGCGTCACGGTCGCCACCTGCACCGAGCAGCTGCTTTACGAAATCGAGAACCCCGCTCGCTACCTGCAGCCGGATGTGGTGGCGGATTTTTCTCAGGTGCAATTGACTCAACTGGGACTGGACCGCGTTCAGGTCACCGGTGGCAGTGGCCACCCACGCACCGAAACGCTCAAGGTCACGCTGGGTTACCGCGACGGCTTCATCGGCGAAGGCCAAATCAGCTATGCCGGGCCGGGCGCACAAGCGCGGGGCCAACTGGCGCTGGAGCTGGTGCGACAACGGCTGGCCGATGCCGGTTACGGTGAGTTCGAGGCACGATACGAACTGATCGGTGTGAACGCCATCTTTGGACCATCCAGCCCAGCGCGGCCAGAACCCGCCGAAGTGCGTGCCCGAGTGGCCCTGCGCGTGCCCACTTTGCAACACGCTCAGCATGTAGCGCACGAAGTCGAAGCGCTCTACACCAATGGCCCAGCCGGTGGCGGTGGTGCCACACGCGCAGTGCGCGAAGTCATCGCAGCCGCCGCCGTGCTCATGCCGCGCAGCGCCGTGCACACCACCACCGTGCTGCTCAACGCCGAAGGACACTGACATGCTGCTGCGCGACATCGCCCACACCCGCACTGGCGACAAAGGCAACCGGTCCACCTTGTCGGTCATCGCTTACGACCCAAAAGACTATGCCCTGCTGGAACAGCACCTGAGCGCCGAACGGGTGCAGGCCCACTTTGCAGGCACGGTGCATGGCCCGGTGGAACGCTACGCCCTGCCCCAACTGGGCGCACTCAACTTTGTCATGCACCAATCGCTGGGCGGCGGCGTAACACGGTCTTTGGCCCTCGACGCCCACGGGAAATGCCTGAGTGCGCACCTGCTGACATTTATGATTGAATGATTGTTTGACCCACTGGAGAACCCATGAAACGTTTGCGCATCGCCTCTTTGTTGTCTGCCGCCTTGGGCCTTGGCCTTGTCGCCTCCCAAGCGCT
>CAMDFK010000002.1 GCA_945897465.1 Limnohabitans sp. Rim8
GACCTTTTTGGCCACCATCCAGTGCTTCCGTTTGTACGGCGCAGAACTCATCAGCGCCCCGGTGGACGGCCATGGCGTCAAAACCGACGAACTGGAAAAACTGATCGCCGAGCACAAGCCGAAATTCGTCTACCTGATCCCCACCTTTGGCAACCCCAGCGGCGCCTTGCTCAGCGCCGAGCGCCGCAAGCAGGTGCTGGAGATGGCCGTCAAGCACCAGACCCTGATCGTCGAAGACGACCCTTATGGCGATCTGTACTTTGGCGAAGCACCACCGCCCAGCCTGCTGGCCATGAGCCCCTTGGTGCCCGGCAGCCGTGAGCTGCTGGTGCATTGCGGGTCGCTGTCCAAAGTCCTTTCGCCCGGCCTGCGCGTGGGCTGGATGATCGCGCCTGCCGAATTGCTGGCCCGTGCCACCATGTGCAAGCAGTTCAGCGACGCGCACACCAGCACCTTTGCCCAGGCCACGGCCGCGCAATACCTGTTGGCGGGTCGCATGCCTGCAACCTTGGACAAAGTGCGTGCTGTGTATGCCCAACGTGCTCAGACCATGGGCGACGCCTTGCGCCGTGAGCTGGGTGATGCGGTGGAATTTGTGCAGCCCCAAGGCGGTCTGTTTGTCTGGGCGCGTCTCACGGGCGCTGGCGGCAAGGTGAACGACGGCAACGCTTTCGCCAAACGTGCCATCGACAACGGTGTCGCCTTTGTACCGGGCACGCCGTTCTTCTGCACCAACCCCGACCACGCCACCTTCCGCCTGAGCTTCGCGACGGTGGGCGAAGACAAAATTCTTGAAGGCGTCTCTCGCCTGGCCAAGGCGCTCTGATTTCATGAGCCGCGGTGTGGGCGAGTTCTCTGTGGGAGCGAGCCCCCGCTCGCGAATGCTCGCCATGCCATTAAAAGCATTCGGCTGCAGGGGCAGCCTCCCACAACACCCAAGCCATGGCTTTAAATTGAGGCCAACATGAACCAAGAACGCTGCACCACCATCAACGGCACCGAAGTCTGGCTGCAAGGGGAGGGTGACGAGTTCATCCTCATGCTGCACGGTTGGCCGGACACCCGTGCCCTGTGGGACGGCACTGTGGCTGCCCTGCAAGACCGCGCCACCTGTGCACGCTTGACGCTGCCGGGCTTTGAATCCGGCCCCTCGGCCACCAGCTTGGACGACATGTGCCAGCTGTTGCGCCAGATCGTGGACCGCATCAGCCCAGGCAAACCCGTGACCCTGATGCTGCATGACTGGGGCTGCATTTTTGGCTATCAATTCGCCATGCGTCACGCCGAGCGGGTGGCCCGCGTGGTGGCGGTGGACGTGGGCGACCACAACTCGGGGGCCTTGTTGCGCAGTTGGGGCGTCAAGGAAAAACTTTCTGTGATGGGCTATCAGGTCTGGCTGGCCTTGGCCTGGAAAATCGGCGGCAGTCTGGGCACCCGCATGACCCGTGCCATGGCGCGTTGGCTGCGCTGCCCGACCGAGCCAGAGCGCATCACCCACAAGATGAACTACCCCTACGCCATGCAGTGGTTCGGCACGGCGGGTGGGTTCCAGAGCGCGGCGCAAATCCAGTTGCCCATGCCCCTCTTGTTTGTTTATGGCGAGCGCAAACCCTTTATATTCCATTCGGCACAATGGCTGGAAAAAGTCGCCGCCATGTCCGGCAGTGCGGTGCAGGGCCTGCCCTGTGGGCATTGGGTCATGATCTCGCGCCCTGAAGCTTTTCATGCGCTGGTGCGCAGCTGGCTGTGGAGTGATGCGTGAGGGCTGTGCCATGAAGCCAGAAGACTTGGTCAAACTGGTCACCACGCCCATGCCCTATGGCAAACACAAGGGCCTGTTGATCGCAGACTTGCCTGGCAACTACCTCAACTGGTTCGCGCATGAGGGGTTCCCAAAAGGTGAAATCGGTCAGCTTTTGCAACTGATGCAAGAGATTGACCACAACGGCTTGAGTGATTTGCTCAAACCCTTGCGCCAGGCTCGGTGAGTTTCATCATCGCCTCACGAGCATTTTTGTCGTGGTTTGTGGTTGCTCGCTCAATCGTCCTCGGCCGCGCTGATCTCAGGAAACAGCACCTCGGTGAACCCAAAGCGGCTGAAGTCGCGCACCCGCATGGGATAGAGCTTGCCGATCAGGTGGTCACACTCATGTTGAACCACACGGGCATGAAAACCGTCCACCGTGCGGTCGATGCTTGTGCCTTTTTCGTCCAAGCCGGTGTAACGAATTCGTGACCAGCGTGGCACCACACCGCGCAGGCCCGGCACCGACAGGCAGCCTTCCCAATCGTCTTCTTCGGCCGCGCCCAGCGGGGTGATGACCGGGTTGATCAGCACGGTGCGCGGCACCAGAGGCCGCCCCGGGTAGCGCGGGTTGACGCTCGTGCTGCCAAAAATCACCAGCTGCAGGTTCACGCCAATTTGGGGCGCAGCCAGGCCTGCACCGTTCACGGCCGCCATGGTGTCGTGCATGTCCGCAATCAGGGCGTGCAGCTCGGGTGTGTCAAAAGCGGTCACGGGCTCGGCCACGCGCAGCAGTCGGGCGTCGCCCATTTTGAGGATGTCTCGAACGGTCATGCTGACCCTTTCACATGAAGAAATAAAAGAACACGATCATCTGCATGCGCCGCAGCCTATCGGCGCGGCCAATTTGACGGCCAGAGCCGTCGTAGAGCCTGTCGCCATCGATGCGGCCCATGGCCGAGCCGGAGGCGCTGTACAAGCGGTCACCATCGATGCGCCCCATCTGGCTGCCCGAGGCGCTGTACACCCGGGTGCCATCGATGCGCCCTAACTGTCGCCCTGACGCGTCGAATACGCGCTCGCCATCGATGCGGCCGATTGGCTGACCCGAAGCGTTGTAAAACCGCTCGGCATCCACCCGTCCAATTTGCCGACCGCTGCCGTCATACATCCTCTGGGCAAAGGCCATGGGCATTAACAGGGTGGCCATCAGACAAGCAAGCATCCATTTTTTCATGCGCGCCTCATGGGTTTTCTTCTCTGAACTCGCCCGCGTGGCGGCCGCCTTGGGTTGCACGCGCATTTTCCTGAGCGCGCAAATCCACCCGGCGGATTTTGCCCGAGATGGTTTTGGGCAGGTCGCTGAACTCGATGCTGCGCACCAATTTGTAGGCCGAGACCCGCTCTCGCATGAACTTGAAAATCGCCCCCGCCGTGACCGCATCGGGCGCGTGGCCCGGGGCCAAAATCACATAGGCCTTGGGCACCAGGCCCCGCACCGGATCGGGCGCGGGCACCACCGCCGCCTCGGCCACGGCCGGGTGTTCGATCAGTGCGCTCTCCAGCTCAAAGGGGCTGATCCGGTAACCGGACGACTTAAATACATCATCGGCCCGGCCCACATACGTGATGTAACCCTGCTCGTCGCGCTGGCCCACGTCACCCGTGTGGTAGTAGCCATCGCGCATGGCCTCGGCGGTTTTGTCGGCGTCGTCGGCATAGCCATTCATCAATGCGGTGGGGCGGTGCGCCAGGTCGATGCAAATCTCGCCTTCGTCGGCGGGCTCTCCATCGGCATTGAGCAGCACCATCCGGTAGCCCGGCAAAGGCCGCCCCATCGATCCTGCCTTGAGCGGCGCACCCGGTGGGTTGCCAATTTGGGCGGTGGTCTCGGTTTGGCCATAGCCGTCGCGGATGGTGATTTGCCAAGCAGCCCGAACTTGATCAATGACTTCGGGGTTGAGCGGCTCGCCCGCCGAAATCAGCTCGCGCAACTGCACAGGCCAGGCCTTCAGGTCTTCTTGAATCAACATGCGCCACACCGTGGGCGGAGCACACAGGGTATTGACCCGGTGCTGCACCAAGGTGCCCAAAATGTCCGGTCCGTTGAAGCGCGTGTAGTTGTAAATGAACACACAGGCTTGCGCGTTGAGCGGCGCAAAAAAACAACTCCATGCGTGCTTGGCCCAGCCCGGCGAGCTGATGGTCCAGTGCACATCGCCTTTTTGCAAACCCAACCAATACAAGGTCGACAAATGGCCCACCGGGTAGCTTTGCTGGGTGTGTTGCACCAACTTGGGTTTGGCTGTGGTGCCCGAGGTGAAATACTCCAGCAAGGGATCGGTCACGCGGGTCGGCTCGGGCGGGGTGAATGTGGTGCTGGTCTGGTGCGACTGCGCGAAATTGCGCCATCCTTCAGGCCAACCCGAGGCAGCGCCCGACACGCTGACCAGTGTCAGCCCGTGGGTCACAGCACTGGGTAAATCCATCACCTTGGCCAGACCCACAGCGTTGGTGATGATGCACTTGACCCGTCCACGTTCTAGACGGTCTTGCAAATCGTCACCCGACAGCATTGTGGTGGCAGGGATCAGAACGACGCCGAGTTTGATGGCCGCCAGCATGGTCTCCCAAAGCGGCACCTCGTTGCCCATCATCAGCAAAATCCGGTCGCCCTTGCATACACCCAAATCCACCAGCCAATTGGCCACCTGGTTGGAGCGCTGCGACAGTTCGGCATAGCTCAGTCGAAACTGCTCGCCCGAGGCCTCCACGATGTGCAAAGCCGGTGCTGGGTTGTTCCGTGCGATGCTGTCAAAGTAGTCCAGCCCCCAGTTGAAATGCGTCAACTCAGGCCAGCGAAACGTCGCCACGGCGGCTTCATAGTCGGTACGGTGGGTCAGCAGCGCATCGCGGCTGGCCAAAAATTGTTCTAGTTCGCTCATAGGCTCCTCGTCTGGTATGGGGATTCCGGGCAGTTTAGCGCCTGCACAGGGGGCTCAATACGGTGATTGTTTGGACATATTGATCAATCTCTTGTTCCGATAAGCTGTTGTATTGTCTTGAGACGGGTTCAATCTGACAATCAAGCATCACAGGAGAATGAATGGCTTTGACATATCCAAAATGGGCTAAGGCCTTGGTCTGCATCGCTTTATTTGGTCTGCACGCCACAGTCTGGGCCGACGTTCCCCAAACGCGGCCCGATGGCCTGAATGCCGATCGATTGGGCATGCAAAAAGGTTATCCGGTCTGCCCCCAAGCCTTGACCCGACCGGAGTGCCGGGTAGGCACTTGGTCAGCCAACGATCAAGTTGCCACCAGCTCTGTCGTGCGTCCATCTGCCGAGCCTCTGCCACTGCCGAGTTGGCAAGACGCACCAGACATCAGGTACCGCTGGGGTTTGTTCAGCAAGACCCTGGACGATTTCATGGCCGACACCCAAACCATGGGTCTGATGGTGATCAAGGATGGCCGCGTGGTCGCGGAGCGCTACCAGTACGGGCGACAACCCGAGATGCGGTTTCGCTCCTTTTCCATGGCCAAAACCTTCACAGCCATGCTGGTGGGCATGGCCCATGGCAAAGGCTTGATTCGCTCACTGGACGACAAAGCGGCCGACTACTGGCCCGAAATCGCGCCCTCTGCCTACGGCCAAACCACCATCCGCAACCTGCTGCGGATGTCGTCTGGCGTGCCTTTTCGGGAGCTGTACACCTGGACGCCGGACGACGACATCTGGCTTTGGGGCCGGGTTTTGTATTCGCCAGAAAACCGCATGCGGCCAGAAAAAATTGTGGAATACCTGAACACCAAAACCACGCGCGAAGCGGAGCAAGGCTTGCGCTTCAAATACGCCACCATCGAGACAGAAATATTGGGCCGGGTCTTGAGCCGTGCCGCTGGCATGAGCATCACCCAAATGACCCAGGAATGGCTGTGGACACCCATGGGCGCAGAAGCCGAGGCGCGATGGTTGCTGGCAGGTACTGACCAAGGCGAAGGCACAGGTGGAAGCTTCAACGCCACGCTGCGAGACTATGCCCGTTTTGGCGTGCTGCTGGCCAACGATGGCCGCAGAGGTGATGTACAGATCATCCCCCGCGATTACTTGCTGGATGCGACCGATGCGGCACGCCAGCCGGGGGCATTTCGGCCGCGCAGCGCAACACCCGGGATGGGCTACGGTTACCAGACATGGATCGCCCCTTTCAAAGAACGTACCTTTGCTTTACAAGGCATCCATGGCCAACACATCATGGTGCAACCCAAATCGGGCATCGTGATGGTGCAGACCTCGGTCAATGAGCAGCCCAGCGGCCGGCAAGACCCACGGCCTTACCAAATGCGCGACGCCTTGTGGCTGGGCGTGCTCAAGAGCCTGGGTGGGTTCACCGACTGAATCACCGACCGTCAATTAAAAATCTGCAGGGCGGCGGTCTCGCTTGAAAGCCCACAAACTTTGTTCCGATCTGCCCAGCCTGTGGATTCGAGGATCAAAGGCGTTTGGCGCAGACCGCTTCTTGCGCTTGCTGAGGGCTTTGCCGCCGACTCAATGGCTTTTGCTGCAGCCAGTGATGCAGGTCTTGCAGCACTTCGCGCGTTTGCAGTTGGCGTGTCAAAAGGTGCCAGCCTTCGGGGTAGACCACCCAATCGAGCGTTGTCCCAGCAGGGCGAGCAGCGCTCAGGTGGGTCAACCAGTCGCAAACGGGTGAGGGTGGAATGATGCGGTCGCGCAGGCCATACAGCACCAGGCTGCGCTGTGGCGGCAGGGTGTTCAGGTTTTGAGCGCGGCCCATCAAAGAAGTCACCCCGGCCAAGCTGCTGACACGTGTGGCTTTGATGAACAGCGGGTCAAGTCCGAGATCGCGCGAGACATCGGGGTCGTTGGTGGGGGTGATGCCCAGCGATTGCACCCCTCGCCCCGTGAAAACCATGTCTGGGGCGACGGTGTTCATGAGTTGCAGGCTGAACCGCTGGTACCAGGGCATGCTGTTTGAACCCCAGACGGCGGGGGCTTTGAGCACAATCTGGTCCGCCAACAAACCGGGCGATTCGGCCGCTGCCACCCACACCAGAGCGCCGCCCATGCTCTCGCCCACCACGGTGAGCGGCACGCCGGGGTGCCTTTGGCGCAATTGAGAGGCGATGTGGCGCAAGTCGGCCAAGAGCGTGTTTTCTCCACCCCAAATACCAGGCTGTGGGTTGGCGCCAAAGCCGCGCTGGTCGTAGGCATACACCGTGGCACCGATTTCAGCCATCAGATGTTGTGCCATGGGCTCAAAAGCCTTGCTGTAGTCGTTGAAGCCGTGGACGCCCAGCACAATGTGCCGGGGTGAAGTCGTGGAAGACCAAACGCGCGCAGCCAGTCTGTCGCCACCGGGCATGTCGAAGTGCATGGGGGCGGGCGGGATCACTTTGGCGTGGGCAATTTTGTCAGCGGCCGTGGGGGGATGCTTGGGCGGTGTGGGTGCGCTGCAGCCTGTCAGCAGCATCAGGCTCCATGCGCATATGAGGTGTTGAGCATGAAGCAAGCGAGGGCGGACGGTGGTCATGGGCAGATTTGGCGGGCTTGGGTGTTCGGGTGGTGTCAGCGGCCCTGGCCTTCACGTTTTCAAAGGTCTTTGAGTTTGTCCAGCGCTGCGTGCAGGGTGTCGTCTTTTTTGGCAAAGCAAAAGCGGATGACTTTTTGGTCAAAACCCTCACCATAAAAAGCAGACAGGGGAATGGCAGCCACGCCAATTTCCGACGTGAGCCATTGGCAGAACTCGGCTTCGCTCAGGTTTTTCTCGGGCACCTGCAAGCCCGAGATGTCCGCACACTGAAAATAGGTGCCTTCGCCGGGCAACAGCTTGAAGTGGGTTTGTGCCAGGCCATCGCGAAACAGGTCGCGCTTGCGCTGGTAAAACGCAGGCAATTCCAGGTAGGGTGCAGGGTCGGCCATGTAGCGGGCCAAGGCGTGTTGCATGGGGGTGTTCACGGTGAACACCATGAACTGGTGTACCTTGCGAAGTTCAGCCGTGTAGTCGGCGGGGGCAGCCACGGTGCCGATTTTCCAGCCGGTCACATGGTAGGTTTTGCCAAAGCTGGAGACGATGAAGGCCCGTGCGGCCAAGCCGTCAAAATGTGCAGCGCTCCAGTGCTGCAGCGGTGCATAGACCATGTGCTCGTAGACCTCGTCGCTTATCAGCACCACGTTGGTGGGGGCCAAAATCTCTTGCAGGGTGAGCATTTCCTCGCGCGTCCAAACCATGCCGCTCGGGTTGTGCGGGGTGTTGATCAGGATGGCGCGGGTGCGCGGGTTGATGGCCGCGCGGATGCGATCAAAGTCGGGGCGAAAGCGGCCGGGGGTCAGGGGCACACGCACCACGCGGCCACCGGCCAATTCGATGTTGGGCACGTAGCTGTCATAGCAGGGTTCGAGCACGATGACTTCATCGCCCGGGTGCACGATGGCCAAGATGATGGCCAAAATGGCCTGCGTCGCCCCAGCGGTGACGGTGATTTCTGTCGCTGGGTTGTAGCGTCGGCCGTACAGGGCTTTGATTTTGACGGCCACGGCTTCGCGCAGTGGGGCGACGCCGGGCATGGGTGGGTACTGGTTGTGGCCCTCGCGCATGGCGGCGCTCACCAGGTCGCTCAGGTGCGGGTCGCAAGGAAAGTCCGGAAAACCCTGTCCTAGGTTGACGGCTTTTTTCTCTGCGGCCAGTGCCGACATGACGGTGAAGATGGTGGTGCCCATCTGGGGCGCCTTGGAGATGATGGTGGGGCCGCTGGTGTTCATGAATTCAGGAAGAGAGGCTGGGTTCAGAGTTCGTAATCGGTGACATGGCCAGTCATGGCGTGGGCGATCAAAGGGGCCGTGAGGCGATCGCTCAGCAATTCGGCAAAGTGGTAGACAAACTGGCGCAAGTAGGCCCCGCGTTTGAAGGCGACGCGGGCCAAGTTCATGCCCAGCAGCTGGCCCAAAGGGCGCACGGCCAAGTCTTTGACCGGGTCGTCTTGGACAGCCATCTCAGCCACGATGCCAATGCCCAGACCCAAGCGCACATAGGTTTTGATCACATCCGAGTCGATGGCTTCCAAAGCAATCCGGGGGGTGATTTTTTTGGCGGCAAAGGCCTGGTCAATTCGGCTGCGCCCCGTGAAAGAGGGGTGGTAGGTGATGAGCGGTTCGCTGGCAATGTCATCCAAAGACAGAGTAGTTTTTGCAGCAAGTGGATGGTCCAGCGGCAGCACCAGCACGTGTTGCCATTCATAGCAAGGCAGGGTCACCAAGTCTTCGAAGGCCGACAGGGATTCGGTGGCGATGCCGATTTCGGCCGTGTCGTCGAGCAGCATTTTGGCGACCTGATCGGGTGCACCTTGGTGCAGACTGATGTTGACCTTGGGGTATTTGTCGCGCAGTTTGGCCACGGGCACGGGCAGCACATAGCGGGCCTGGGTGTGGGTGGTGGCGATCGACAAGGTGCCGCTGTCCTGGGCGCTGTATTGCTCGCCAATTTTTTTCAGGTTACCCACTTCGCGCAGGATTTGCTCGATGCTGTGCAGCACATGCTGACCGGGCTCGGTGATGCGCTTGAGGCGCTTGCCGTGGCGGGCGAAAATTTCGATGCCCAGTTCTTCTTCCAACTCGATGATGGCCTTGGACACGCCGGGCTGCGAAGTGTGCAGGGCCTTGGCGGTTTCGGTCAGGTTGAGATTGCGGCGGGCGGCTTCCTGAACGAAGCGGAATTGGTGCAGGTTCATACGCTTATCGTTATATGGATATAGCGCATTATGCTTTGGATCTTATTAAGCCGTTCCAGCCGCGATATCGGCCATGAGTGCGGTCATCGCGGGATGCTCTCCAATGGCGGGCAAAAGCTCGAAAGACATTTGTGGGTAGGCTTGCGTCAGGCGGTGCACCAGTTCGGGCAGGTCCTCGCGGGCGTGGCGGCCCACGCCCAAAAACATGGGCACGATGCGCACATGGGTCACGTCGTGTTTCATCAGCACCTCCACAGTGCTGGGCAGGTCAGGCTCGGTCAGCTCCAAAAAAGCCACTGCAACGGGCAGACCCGCTTGTTTTGTCCGAATGCGCTCAGCCACCGCGTCGATGGGCAAACGCCAAAGGGGGTCGCGCGAGCCGTGGGCGAACAAAATCACGCCGCTGGCTGCAGTCATGGGCTGTGTCATCGTCTTAAAACCATCCACCAAAAGGCGGCCAAAGAGACCGCGCTGTAAATGAGCGCAGGAGCAGCCGAGGTCAACAGAGGCTGCCAGTTTTGCAGGTTGCCAATGAAGCTGAACACATTGTTGAGTAAGGAAAAGCTGATGCCTGCGAGCACACCCGCGAATACGTGCCCGGCGATCTGGCCCGAGCGGAAGTGCAAATAAGCAAAGGGCAGAGCCAACACCAGCATGACCAGGCAGCTCAAGGGGTAGAACACCTTGCGCCAGAACTCGATTTCATAGCGCTGGGCATTTTGGTTGTTCGCAGACAGGTGGGTCATGTACGCGAACAACTCCCAAGTGCTCATGCGGTCGGGGCTGAGTAAGGCCGCAGCCACCATGTCGGCGCTGATGCCCGTAGGCCAAGTTTTGCGGACGAGTTTGACAGCAGCGAACTGCGTCGTGTTGGTGGTGTTGGAGATGGAGAGGCCTTTCTCTTCCACATCGCTCAGCTGCCAGTGACCGGGCTCAATCAGAGCCTGCCGGGCTGTGGTGATGGTCAGGAGTTGACCTTTGTCGTTGAATGCATGAATTCGCACTTCTTCCATCTGACGAATGCCGTCAAATCGTCGAACGTTCACCGCGTATTGCTGGTTACCTTGTTTTTCGCGTAACCAAGCGCCTGTTTGACCGATCGTCAATTGACCCAAAAAGGGGGCTTTGAGTTGCTGGGCTTGGCGTTCGGCCCAGGGGGCGGCATAGTCACCTAAAAAGAAAGTGATGCCCACAAACACCAAACCCAATTTGAGCAAAGACGACAGCGCCATCCATGGCTCAAGCCCCCCAGTGCGCAAGATGGTGAATTCTGAGCTCTGAGCCAGCCGCGCCATCACAAAAATACTGCCAATGAGCACCGAGATGGGGAGTAGTTCGTAAAAATGATCGGGCGTTTTGAGCGCAATGAACAACAAGGCGTGCTGCAATTGATAACCCAGTGCAGCATGTCGCGACAAGGACTGCAGCTCGTCCACAAGGTCAAAAAATAAAAACAATGCCAAAAATACCAGGGCTACGAAAACCACAGCGCGGATGATTTCGCTGTACAGCAGATGGCGCACGGTTTTCATGGGGCAAGCTCCCTTGGAGAGCGCGTGACCAAGATCAGGTGCCGCCAGCTCCAGTTCATGTGACGCAGCCCCAGCCAAGCCAAGGCCAGGGACAACACACCGCCGTGCAGCATCAGCATGTAAGGCAAGGCGCCGATGCGGCCTGCGCCGATCCAGCTTTGACCCACCGTGAGCAGGTTGTAGTACGCCACGAATACAAACAAAGCCAAGCCCAGGTGGTAACTGCGTCCCACCCGTGGGTTGACCGCGGACAGCGCCAAGGCCAACAAGACCATGTTGATGGCGGTGAAAAGCAAGCCGAAGCGCCAAGCCAGTTCCGCATTATTGGCGGGTGAACGTTGATCGATCAAAAGCCAGGTTGTGCTTTGGCGGCTGTTGCGCACCGAGTTGGGCGGCACATAATTGGCATCGATCAAGAGCTGATAACGGTCAAATTGGGTCAGCCGGGATTCGCCTGTGGCAAGGTCTGTGAGCCATTGCTGACCATTTTCCAAAAACAAAAACCGATCGTTGCCTACAAATTCAACCCGTCCGCGAGACGCGGTGGTCACGCTTTCGAGCTGGCCATCACGGCTGGAGACGAACACGTTGTTGCCGGTGCGCTCACCCGGGCTGTCCTTGTCAATGAAAAACACCCGATTGCCCCCTGACGATTCCTGAAACTGACCCGGCGCGATGCGCTCGACATCGTTGCGTTTTTCAAAGCGTTGGCGAAGGTCTTGGAGTTGTTGTTGGCTCCATGGCGAAACTAACAAAGACAACATTGCAATCACCAGCAAGATGGGCCAAGCAAATCGAAACAGCGGCTGGATGAACTGCCCAAGCCCCTGTCCGCTGGAAAACCAGATCACCATTTCACTTTCTCCATACATGCGCGATAAAGTGGCCACGCAGGCAATGAACAGGCTCAAAGTGATGATGGTGGTCATCTGCCCCAGCACGCTGAAACCCATGACCAACATCACTTCGGACGGGTTCACACTGCCTCGACTGGCCTGACCCAAGGTGCGAATCAGAGTGATGGTCATCACGATGGTCACCAAAATCACCAACGTGGCGCCGAAATTTCGGGCCAAATCTTTGCGTAATGAGGAATGGAATAACATTGGGCAAACAGGAAAACCCTAATTATGAACTTCGAATATCAAAAGCTTTCGCTCTCCCACGCCATGACCGCTTCGGTGGATGCTCTGGTGGTGCTTTGGCCCAGCCAAGTGCTGCCCGATGCCAAAGCGGTCGAGCCGGTCTCACGCCTGCTCGCCCAAGCCATCGCCCACGGTGATTTTGAACTCAAGGCTGGGTCAGTTTTATCTTTGTACAGCCAGCCCGGCATGGCGACACGGCATGTGGTGGTGTCATGTAGCGCAGACAACCAGCCCGGGCAAATTCGCAGCGCGATGCTGGCGGCCTGGGCCGCACTCAAAGCCAGCAAAATCAAGCGTTTGGGCGTGCATTTTGTTGGTGAAGCCGCAGCCCAAGACCTGCAAATGGCGCTTTGCACCTTGGCTGATGCCAGCTACAGCTACACCACCACCTTGAGCAAACCCAAGGCCCGTTCGCTTAAAAACGTGCGGGTCAGTGCCACCCATGAAAGCCCTGAGTTGCGGCAGTCGGTGACGCATACCCAAGCCTTGGTGGCTGGGGTCGAGTTGGCCAAGGAATGGGCCAACCGACCCGCCAACCATGCCACGCCCACGCATTTGGCCCATGCCGCCAAAAGCATCGCTGCTGGCCGCCACTTCAAATGCGAGGTGTTGGGCCCCAAGGAGGTGGCCAAGTTGGGCATGGGTGCTTTCATGGCGGTGGCCCAGGGGGCGGCAGAGCCTTTGCGTTTCATTGTCATGCGCTACAACGGTGCAGCGCCCTCACAAGCCCCGGTGGTGCTGGTCGGCAAAGGCATCACCTTTGACACGGGGGGTATCTCGATCAAGCCTGCTGGCGAAATGGACGAAATGAAATACGACATGGGCGGTGCTGCCAGTGTCTTGGGTGTGTTCAAGGCGCTGGGTGAACTCAAGCTCGCCATCAATGTGGTCGGACTGATTCCGGCCACCGAAAACATGCCCGATGGCCTGGCTGTGAAGCCGGGCGATGTGGTCACCAGCATGAGCGGTCAAACCATTGAAATTTTGAACACAGATGCCGAGGGACGTTTGGTGCTGTGCGATGCACTCACCTATGCTGAGCGCTTTCAGCCGAGCGCCGTGATCGACATTGCCACTTTAACGGGGGCCTGCGTCATTGCGCTTGGCGCCGTCCGCTCAGGGCTTTTCTCGAGCGATGACACATTGGCTGCGCAATTGCACCAAGCAGGTGAGACCTCTGGTGACCCTTGCTGGCGCATGCCCTTGGACGACGATTACGCCGACGGACTGAAATCTCGATTTGCCGATGTGGCCAACGTGGCCGGGCGGGCCGCGGGTTCCGTCACCGCAGCCAAGTTTTTGCAGCGTTTCACCAAAAGCTTTGCTTGGGCGCATTTGGACATTGCAGGCACAGCCTGGCGCAGTGGCGCGGCCAAGGGGGCCACAGGTCGTCCCGTGGGATTGCTGCTGCAGTATCTGCTCAATTTTGCACAGGCAAATGGAGCTGCAAAAATCAACACCAAGCCCAAAGCCCTGGATGCATTGCGAACCGAGGTCAAATCCAAGTCACGCGCGAAGGGCAAGGCTTGAGTTGCGCGCCTGCTTGAAGCTTTTGCATCCATGACCCGCATCGAATTCCATTTCAACACCAGCGAGCGGCTGCTGCACACCTGTCGCTTGGTGCGCAAGGCGCGAGCACAAAATTTGCGCATTGCCGTGGTGGGTGCCCCCGCTACGCTCAAACAACTCGATGCCGAGTTGTGGCGCTTTCAGGATGTGTCCTTTTTAGCGCATTGCACTGCGCAAGATCCGCCTGAAATACAACGCGCATCCCCTGTAGCCCTCGGGCCTGATCCTCACGCCCGGGGCATCAACGAAGTGCTGTTGAACCTGGGTGATGAGGTGCCGGATGACTTTGAGCGTTTTGCCCGTCTGATCGAAATCGTCTCCAGCGATGACCACGGCCGTTTTCAGGCACGGGTGCGTTGGAAGCATTACAAAAGCCTCGGCTTTGAAATTCTTCAACACGATTTGTCCAAGGTGCCCGAAACATGACTCAAGATTCTCCCACCCATGCGGGTCAGCCCGCCGCTCCCGGCCCCATCCCAACACTGACCCAGGACATGGTGGTGGACCATGTGCCTGAGGCTGTGTCTTTGGCGATGGATTTGCGCGTCGCAGAAAAACAGGCCTTGATGGGCTTGTCTGATGAATTGGTGCAGAACCTGCGCCCGGAAATCGAGCGTTTGACGACCGATTTGGTTCACAGGACCCTGCAAAGCGTTTGGAATCAACGCGCCAAAAACGACATGGATGTTTGAGCTTTGATCCCCCTTTTTATGTGAATTTTGGTTTTCCCTGAGCCCCAAGAGCTTGTTTTTGCAGTATCTTTATGGCTTGCTTGATTGAAGCAAATTTATTCTTCGGAGTTTCTATGAAATTTTCTGGTTCACGTTCCTTGACCGTGGTTTCCGTAGCCGTTGCCGCAGTCGTGTTGGCCGCATGTGGCAAAAAAGAAGTCGCATCGACCGAGTTGGTCGTCAAAATTGGTCACGTGGGTCCTGTCAGTGGTGCCATTGCCCACTTGGGCAAGGACAATGAAAACGGTGCCCGCATGGCCATCGAAGAGCTCAATGCAGCTGGCCTGAAGATTGGCGACAAGACGGCCAAGTTCGAGTTGTTGGCTGAAGACGACGCGGCCGACCCCAAGCAGGGCACCGCTGCTGCGCAAAAACTGGTCGACGCCAAAGTCAACGGTGTGATCGGTCACCTGAACTCGGGCACCACCATCCCCGCTTCGCAGCTGTACAACGGCGCTGGCATTCCCCAGATCTCGCCATCTGCCACCAACCCCAAGTACACCCGTCAAGGCTATGCAGGTGCTTTCCGCGTGGTGGCTGACGACGTGCACTTGGGTGGCACGCTCGGCAAATACGCTGTCGAGACGCTCAAAGGCAAGAGCATTGCCGTGATTGACGACCGTACTGCTTACGGCCAAGGTGTTGCCGAGGAGTTCAAAAAGGCCGTCGCCACTGCAGGGGGGACCGTTGTGGGCCACGAGTTCACCACCGACAAAGCCTCTGATTTCAACGCCATTTTGACCACCTTGAAGGCCAAGAAACCCGATGTCGTGTTCTTCGGTGGCATGGACGCTGTTGCTGGCCCCATGCTGCGCCAGATGAAATCACTCGGTATCGATGCCAAGTTCATGGGTGGCGACGGCATTTGCACCACCGAGTTGGCAAAACTCGCTGGCGATGCACTCAAGGACGAAGGCGTGATCTGCGCTGAAGCCGGTGGTGTGGAAGGTGATCAAAAAGTGGGCATGGACAAGTTCCGTGCAGACTTCAAGGCCAAGTACAACGCCGATGTGCAAGTTTATGCGCCTTACGTTTACGACGCCGTCAAAGTCATGGCCACTGCCATGGTCAATGCCGGTTCCTCCGACCCCGCCAAGTACTTGCCTGCTTTGAAGAGCATCACTTACAAAGGCGTGACCGGGGACATCGCTTTTGACGAAAAAGGCGACATCAAAAACGGCGCTTTGACTTTGTTCACCTACAAAGGTGGCGAGCGTTCACAAATCGCTGTGGTTCGCTGATCATTGGCCCCTCCTGTCAAGGAGGGGCGAGTCACTTCAACAGCGAGTTATTGCTGTTGAAAACATCCAACAAAAAAGCCTGCACAATGTGCAGGCTTTTTTCATCTGGCGGAGCAGGCGGGATTCGAACCCGCGGTGGGCTATTAACCCACACACGCTTTCCAGGCGTGCGACTTAAACCACTCATCCACCGCTCCAGAGGAGGTGATTGTAGCAGTGGAGTAACGTGTTTTCCCCTCTCAAGCGCAATTCTTATCAGAGGACGCACGCTCAACTCGTCTGATCTTTCTGAATTTCTGGTTTGTGTCACTCAGACTGGACTTTTTGTCCTTAAACTTTGTGCTTGTTTGAAAACCCTTTTGACCTTTACTTGGCGCACAGCCCATCAGCCTATGAAATTCCGTTTTCCCATCGTCATCATTGACGAAGACTATCGCTCCGAAAATACTTCTGGCTTGGGTATTCGCGCATTGGCGGAGGCCATCGTTGCAGAGGGTTTTGAGGTCCTGGGGGTGACCAGTTACGGTGATCTTTCTCAGTTTGCCCAGCAGCAAAGCCGTGCCAGTGCTTTCATTTTGTCGATTGACGACGAGGAATTTTCTCCAGGGCCTGATCTGGACCCTGCGGTGATCAACTTGCGTGCCTTCATTGACGAAGTGCGCCGCAAAAACGCCGATGTGCCGATTTACATCTATGGCGAGACCAAAACCTCTCGTCATTTGCCTAACGACATCCTGCGCGAGTTGCACGGCTTCATCCACATGTTTGAAGACACGCCCGAGTTTGTGGCGCGTCACATCATCCGCGAGGCCAAGAGTTATCTGGAGGGCGTGCAGCCGCCGTTTTTCAAGGCACTGCTCGATTACGCTGAAGACGGCTCTTATTCTTGGCATTGCCCCGGCCACTCCGGTGGCGTGGCTTTTTTGAAGAGCCCTGTGGGCCAGATGTACCACCAGTTTTACGGTGAGAACATGCTGCGTGCCGATGTGTGCAACGCGGTGGAAGAGCTGGGCCAGTTGCTAGACCACAACGGCGCCATTGGCGAGAGCGAACGCAACGCCGCCCGCATATTCAACGCCGACCACTGCTTCTTTGTCACCAACGGCACCAGCACCTCCAACAAAATCGTTTGGCACCATACTGTGGCCCCAGGTGACGTGGTGGTGGTGGACCGCAACTGCCACAAGTCGATCTTGCACGCGATCATCATGACCGGCGCAGTGCCCGTGTTCATGAAGCCCACACGCAACCACTTTGGCATCATCGGCCCTATTCCCAAAAGTGAGTTCGAGCCAGCCGCCATCATGGCCAAGATCAAGGCCAACCCTTTGCTCAAAGGCGTGGACCCCAAAAAGGTCAAGCCCCGTGTGATGACCTTGACCCAGTCCACTTACGACGGTGTGCTGTACAACACCGAAACCATCAAGGGCATGCTCGACGGTTACGTGGACAACCTGCACTTTGACGAGGCTTGGTTGCCTCATGCGGCTTTCCACCCGTTCTATGGCCCTTACCACGCCATGGGCAAAAAGCGGGCTCGCCCCAAAGAGTCCATGGTCTATGCCACGCAATCGATTCACAAGCTTTTGGCTGGTATCAGCCAAGCCAGCCATGTTTTGGTGCAAGACGCGCAAAGCGTCAAACTCGACAGGCCACTGTTCAACGAGGCCTACCTGATGCACACCTCGACCAGCCCGCAGTACAGCATCATTGCCAGCTGCGACGTGGCCGCCGCCATGATGGAGCCGCCCAGCGGCACCGCTTTGGTCGAAGAAAGCATTGCCGAAGCCCTGGACTTCCGCCGCGCCATGCGCAAGGTGGATGAGGATTACGGCAAGGACTGGTGGTTCAAGGTCTGGGGGCCAGAGAAGTTTGCAGACGAAGGCATTGGCCGCGCCGACGATTGGATTTTGCGCAATGACCCGCGCAAAAAGGCCAGCAAGTGGCACGGATTCGGTCAGCAACTGGCCGATGGCTTCAACATGCTCGACCCCATCAAGTCGACCATCGTGACGCCAGGCTTGAACCTGGACGGCAAGTTCGACAAGACCGGCATTCCTGCCTCCATCGTCAGCAAATTTCTGACGGAGCATGGGGTGGTGGTGGAGAAGACTGGCCTTTACAGCTTCTTCATCATGTTCACCATAGGCATCACCAAGGGCCGATGGAACAGTTTGCTCACGGCCTTGCAGCAGTTCAAGGATGAGTACGCCAAGAACCAACCGATGTGGAAAATCATGCCGGAGTTCTGCCAGAAATTCCCGCGCTACGAGCGCATGGGTTTGCGTGATCTGTGCCAGCACGTGCACGAGATGTACGCCAAATACGACATCGCACGCCTGACCACCGACATGTATTTGTCGGACTTGGCCCCAGCCATGCGCCCCTCTGATGCGTATGCCCACATTGCGCACCGCAAGACCGAGCGGGTAGAAATTGACCATTTGGAAGGCCGCATCACTGTGGGTTTGGTCACACCCTATCCACCGGGCATTCCGCTGTTGATTCCAGGCGAGGTCTTCAACAGAAAGATTGTTGATTACCTCAAGTTCGCGCGTGAGTTCAACGAGAAGTGCCCGGGCTTCGAAACCGACATCCATGGTCTGGTCGAGATCAAAGACGATGTCGGCAAGAAGCGTTACTTTGCGGATTGCGTGAAAGTTTGATATGTAACGGGGGTGTTGCCTTGAAATTTCGGTTTCAAGGGGAGGGCAGGTGAGTTGGGGCCCTGCGCGGGGGCTCAGAGGCGCTTCGCTTTGCCACATCGCCCCCGCACAGGGCCCCGACTCACCTGCGGGGGAGAATTGAAAAAAGCGGCTTTCGCCGCTTTTTTCAATTCCAAAATCTCTTTCTGGTGTCATTTTTTGTAGGCAAGACGCCAACCGTGCATGATTGAATCAGTCTGCGCTCGCGATCATTTCCGCCACGTTCATTTGGTCAATTACCACACGAACTTCAATTCAGCCTGAGGTGAGGTGGGCGCTGAACCGGGCGATTTGGCGAGCGAAGCGAGTTATGAGCCCGGGCAGCGCCCGCCTCACCTCAGGCGGTCTTTGCAAAAGCTGAAGCCCATCTTCGCAAGCTTCAGAAGCATGGACACCGCATCAAGCCGCAGCCGCTGGCTCCGCAATGCCACCGACCACCTGGCTGAAACCGCCATCGACATAGATGATCTCGGCCGTCACGCCCGCGGCCAAATCGCTCAACATGAACGCCGCGACATTGCCCACATCCTCAATGGTCACGTTGCGGCGAATGGGCGAAGCCTCGGCCACCACCGACAAAATCTTGCCGAAACCCTTGATGCCACTGGCCGCCAGCGTCTTGATGGGACCGGCCGAAATGCCGTTGGCCCGCAAGCCACGGTTCTGACTGCCCAGCGACTCGGCCAGGTAACGCACCGATGCCTCCAGGCTGGCTTTGGCCAGACCCATGGTGTTGTAGTTGGGCACGGTACGGATTGCGCCCAGGTAAGTCAGGGTCAGCACTGCCGACTTGTCGTTCAGGTAAGGCAGGGCCGCTTTGACCATGGCGGGGAAGCTGTAGGCGCTGATGTCGTGGGCGATCTTGAAACCTTCACGCGACAAACCGTCCAGAAAATCGCCAGCAATCGCTTCGCGAGGCGCGTAGCCAATCGCGTGGACAAAACCGTCGAACTTGGGCCAAGTGGCTGAAAGGTCGGTGAAGAGCTTCTCAATCTGTTCGTCGCTGCCCACGTCGCAATCAAAAATCAATTTGGAATCGAAATCGGCCGCGAATTCGGTGATGCGGTCCTTGAAACGCTCGCCCACGTAGCTGAAAGCCAGCTCGGCGCCTTGGGCGTGGCAAGCCTTGGCAATGCCGTAAGCGATCGAGCGGTTCGACAACACACCGGTGATCAGCAGCTTTTTGCCCGACAGAAATCCTGTTTTTGTGGTCATGTCTTCAACTCCTGGAAAATGTGGGCAGAATTGTCGCATGCGAACCCCCATGGCCCGCTTATGGACACACTGCTGCTTGGCCCTCGGGCTTGCGGTGGCTGGCAACGCCTGGGCCGCACACGCTTACGCACAATTTGGGGACATTCGATACCCGGTCGGCTTTACCCACTTTGCTTATGTGAACCCTGCCGCACCCAAAGGCGGCGAGATCAGTCTGGTGCCGCCTACACGGCAGTCCAACTTCGACAAATACAACCCCTTCACCTTGAAGGGCAGCGCACCGCCTTCTATGCTGGGCATGATGTTCGACACCTTGTTGGTGGGCAACATGGACGAGCCGACCACGGCCTATGGCTTACTGGCTTCGGATGTGGCGGTGGCCAGCGACCGCTTGTCGGTCACCTTCCAGATCCACCCGCAAGCCCGTTTTCACAACGGTGACCCGGTGCTGGCGGCCGATGTTCGCCACTCTTTTGAGCGCTTGACCAGCAAGCAAGCCGCGCCCCAGTACCGCACGTATTTCGGCGAGGTCAAAGGCGCAACCGTGTTGGCTGAGCGCAGCATCCGCTTTGATTTTGTGCGGCCCAACAGCGAACTACCCCTGATCGTGGGCAGCTTGCCCGTGTTCAGCCAAAAGTGGGGGCTGGAAGGCGGCGCCCATCAACCGCTGGACCAAATGGTGATGGACATCCCGATCGCGTCCGGCCCCTACCGCATTGGCCGTGTGCAGTTTGGCAAAGACATCACCTATGAGCGCGACCCGGCCTATTGGGCCCGGGACCTGAATGTCCGCAAAGGTCAATTCAATTTCGACCGCGTCACTTACAAAATCTACAAAGACCCCACGGCCCAGCTCGAAGCCTTCAAGGCAGGCGAGTTCGATTACATGCAGTCTTTCATCGCACGGGAGTGGGCCCGGGCCTTCACTGGCCGAGCCTTTGAGCGCGGTGATTTGATCAAGTCCGAGTTGCCGCATGGCAACGCGGGCGACCTTCAAGGTTTTTTGTTCAACACACGCCGAGACAAATTTCAGGATGTACGGGTGCGCCAAGCCATTGCGCTGGCCATGGATTTTGAGTGGCTGAACCGCCAACTTTTTTACAACGCCTACAGCCGAGTGCGTGGCTATTTTGTGGCCAGCGATTTCGAAGCCAAAGGAAAACCCGGTCCCGACGAGTTGGCCTTGCTCACCCCTTTGCGGGCCAAGCTGCCTGCCGCTGTGTTCGAGCAGGATGTGCCACAACCGCCCCAAACTGCGCTCGACCCCGCATCGGGCCGCACCTTGCGTGACCATTTGCGCCAAGCGCGTGATTTGCTCCAAGCCGCAGGATGGACCTACAAAGAGGGTGCTTTGCGTAATGCCAAGGGACAAGCCTTCACCATTGAGTTTCTGGACAGTTCGGGCTCTATGGGGCGTGTGGTCACACCCTTTGCCAAAAACCTCGAAAAACTGGGCATGCAGGTGCGGTACAAGGTGATCGACTTTGCGCTGCTGCAAAAACGCATGGACGTGTTCGACTTTGACATCATCAGCAACCGCACCGTGGGCAGCGAAGCGCCGGGCACCGAGTTGCTCGAGCGTTATGGCAGCCGATCGGCCGATGTAGAGGGCTCGGGCAACGTGATTGGCCTCAAAGACCCGGCAGTGGACACGCTGCTGGACAAGGTGGTGAGCGCCACATCAAGGCCAGAGTTGGTGACCAGCCTGCGAGCGCTCGACCGGGTGCTGCGCCACGGCCATTACGTGGTGCCCCACTGGTATGGCGCGGTGCACCGGGTGTCCTGGCGTGCCAAAGCGTTTGCGCGGCCCGCCGACTTGCCCCGTTTTTACCAGCCTGAGAGACTGGTCACCACCGTGTGGTGGTCGCCTGATGCGCCAGGCTCAACAGCGGCTCCAACCGCCCCAAAGGCCCCCTGACCCATGCTGGCCTACATTTTCAAACGCATGCTGCTGATGATCCCGACTTTGTTCGGGGTTTTGTTGATGACCTTTGTGGTGATCCAGTTTGTACCCGGTGGTCCAGTCGAGCAAATGGTGGCTCAGCTGCAAGGCCGTGACACAGGCGGGGAGGGCGCTGCCGCTGCGGGCAGCGGCTATCGGGGTCGTCAGGGCGTGGATGCCGCCCGTATTGAAGAAATCAAAACGCTTTACGGCTTTGACAAGCCACCTGTAGAGCGTTTCTGGATGATGCTCAAGCAGTTTGCGCAGTTTGACTTGGGCAAGAGCTTTTTCTACCCCAAAGACGTCTGGAGCTTGATCAAAGAGAAGCTGCCGGTGTCCATCAGTTTGGGTTTGTGGACGTTTTTCCTGAGTTATTTGGTGTCGGTGCCCTTGGGCATTGCCAAGGCGGTGCGTGCTGGCACGCGCTTTGACACGCTCACCAGTTTGCTGGTGCTGGTGGGCTATGCCATCCCTGGCTTTGTGCTCGGCGTAGCCTTGCTGGTGATCTTTGGTGGCCAACTGCAGTGGTTTCCGCTGCGTGGTTTGACGTCGTCCAATTGGGAGCAGCTGAGCTGGGGCGCCAAGGTGGTGGACTATTTGTGGCACATCGCTTTGCCGGTCACGGCCAGTGTGCTCGGCTCGTTTGCCGTCATCACCATGCTGACCAAGAACGCGTTTTTGGAAGAAATCCGTAAGCAGTATGTGCTCACGGCCCGTGCCAAAGGTCTGAGTGAGAACCGCGTGCTGTACCGCCATGTCATGCGCAACGCGCTGATTCCGCTGGTCACGGGTTTTCCAGCGGCGTTCATCGGCGCGTTTTTCACGGGCTCCTTGCTCATCGAAACCCTGTTCTCGCTCGACGGCCTGGGGCTGCTCAGTTACGAGGCGGTGATCCGGCGCGACTACCCGGTGGTGCTGGGCACTTTGTATTTGTTCACCTTGATCGGTCTGGTCACCAAGCTGATCAGTGACCTGTGCTACCTGTGGGTGGACCCTCGCGTGAAGTTCGACAAATGACCGCCGCCAACCCCACCGCATTCCCGCAGCAGTTGTCGCCTTCGGCCCGGGCATGGCAGCGTTTCCGGCGCAACCGCTTGGGCTTTGGCAGCCTGGTCATTTTTGTGATTTTGTTCATCTTGAGTCTGGGGGCCGAGTTCTTGTCCAACGACAAACCCTTGGTGGTTCGTTTCGAAGGCCAGTGGTATTACCCGGTGGTGCAGACCTTGCCTGAAAAAGTGTTTGGGGGTGACTTTGAGACACCCGCAGACTACTTGGACCCATTCATTCAGCAGCAGCTCCAAAAGGGCGACAACTGGGCTTTGCAAGCCTTCAACCCTTACCACCACAGCACACTGGACTATTTTGCTCCGCTGCCTAACCCAGCCCCACCCACTGCTCACAACTGGCTGGGGACAGATGACCGCGGTCGCGATGTGCTGGCCCGTTTGATCTATGGTTTCAGGGTATCGGTGCTCTTTGCTTTGGCCCTGACTTTGTTTGGGGTGTTTTTGGGCGTGTTGACCGGCGCAGTGCAGGGCTTTTTTGTGGGCAAGACCGACCTGGTGTTTCAGCGCTTCATCGAAGTGTGGAGCGCCATGCCCGAGCTGTATTTGCTGATCATCTTCTCAGCCGTGTTTGAGCCCAGTGTGGGTTTGCTGCTCTTGCTGCTGGGCCTTTTTGGCTGGATGGGTTTGTCCGACTATGTGCGGGCCGAGTTTTTGCGCAACCGCCAGCTCGATTACGTCAAATCTGCACGGGCGCTGGGCCTTGGGCATTGGCAGATCATGTGGCGGCATGTCTTGCCCAACAGCATGACCCCGGTGGTGACCTTTTTGCCGTTTCGCATGAGCGGGGCCATTTTGGCCCTGACCTCGCTGGACTTCTTGGGTTTGGGCGTGCCACCCGGGACCCCCTCCTTGGGAGAGTTGTTGGCCCAAGGCAAAAACAACATCGACGCTTGGTGGATATCGATGTCCACTTTTGTGGTGCTGGTGGTGACCTTGTTGCTCTTGACCTTCATGGGCGACGCTTTGCGCGACGCGCTCGACCCACGAAAGGTGGACGCATGAGCACGCCGCAAGCTTTGCTGGAGTTGAAAGACCTGCGCATCGCCTTTGGTGGACAGGCGGTGGTGCATGGCGTGAATCTGTGCATCCAGCCTGGCGAGCGGGTGGCTTTGGTGGGCGAGTCGGGATCGGGCAAATCGGTCACAGCGCTGTCGGTGCTGCGTTTGCTCGAGTCTGCCGAACTGTCGGGTCAAGTGCTCTGGCAAGGTCGGGACTTGTTGCGGCAAACGCCCGCTGAAATGCAACGCATTCGTGGCGACGAGATCGCCATGATTTTCCAGGAGCCGATGACGGCGCTCAACCCTTTGATGACGGTGGGTCAGCAAATTTCAGAAGTGCTGCAAGTTAAAAAGCTCTTACCAAGGCGAGATGCCGATGAACGGGGCGTCCATTTATTGTCCGAAACCGGCATCGATGATCCTGCTCGTCGTTTTGGGGCGTACCCGCACCAGTTGTCGGGCGGCCAACGGCAACGCGCCATGATGGCCATGGCGCTGGCGTCTGAGCCCAAACTGCTGCTGGCCGATGAACCCACCACGGCACTCGACGCCAGCTTGCGCCTGCAGATGATGCAGCTCTTGGCGGATTTGCAGACCAAGACCGGCATGGCCGTGCTCCTGATCACGCACGACCTGGGCCTGGTGCGTCACTTTGCCGACCGCGTGGCGGTCATGGAAAAAGGTCACTTGGTCGAGCAGGGTACTTTGCGCGACGTGTTCGAGCGCCCCCAGCACACTTACACCCTGCGTTTGTTGTCCAGTCAACCCAGCCGAACCGGCTTGGCCACTGCACCATCACCTGACACAGCACCCCTCTTGCAAGTCAAGCAACTGCAGGTACGCTACCCTAAGGCTGTGCCCGGCTTCAAGGCCTGGTTTCAAAAACACCATTTCATGGCCTTGCATGGGGCCGACTTTTCGATCGCATCGGGCAGCACATTGGGGGTGATGGGCGAGTCGGGTTCTGGCAAGTCCAGTCTGGCGCAGGCCGTGTTGGGTTTGATTCCTTTTGAGGGTGATTTGTCATTGGATGGTCAAACTTGGCTGGGCAGCCCTGCGCGTGACAAAGCTTTGCGCAGGCAGGTGCAGGTGGTGTTTCAGGATCCCTATGGCAGCTTGTCGCCGCGCATGACGGTGGGTGAAATCGTTTCTGAAGGCCTGCGCTTGCACCATCCGCACTGGACGCCAGATCAAACAGAGGCACGAGTTCGTGCGACTTTGGCCGAAGTTGGCCTGGTGGGTGACGGCTTTAGCGATGTACTCAACCGTTACCCACACACCTTTTCGGGTGGGCAGCGCCAGCGCATCGCCCTGGCCAGGGCCTTGGTTGTGGAGCCAGACCTGTTGGTGCTGGATGAGCCCACCAGTGCATTGGATGTGACGGTGCAAAAGCAGATACTTGAATTGCTTAAAAAATTGCAAATCGAACGCAATATGGCGTATTTGCTGATTACCCACGATGTGGATGTGTTGCGGGCCATGGCCCACCATGTTTTGGTGCTCCGCTCGGGACAGGTGCTGGAGCATGGTATGGCCGAGCAGGTACTCGGCGAACCACAACACCCCTACACTCGCAGCTTGGTCCAAGCATCTTCCTCGACAATATGACCCGATGGCATTTGTCGCCAGCATCTTTTTTCCTTGAAAAATCACACACTTAGCGTGATTTCTAGGCTAGAATATTGGCTTCACGACCAAACGGGCGGGTTTTCACCGCCCGTTTTTTTTGGTTGTTACTTTTTTAACGTTGACATTTCGAAGCTCTGTGGCCCTGCAGCAAATTGTTCAAGAAACCGTCACCGGCCTGGGCTATGACCTGGTTGAGATTGACCGCACAGTGGGCGGTTTGTTGCGCATCACCATCGACTGGCCCTGGCAGCCGGGTACAGAGCTCTTCATCAATGTAGAAGATTGCGAAAAAGTCAATCGGCAACTGCAATTTGCGCTGGAAGTGGATGGCGTGACCTACAACCGATTAGAGGTGTCCTCCCCCGGCATCGATCGACCTTTGCGCAACGAACAAGATTTCGAGCGTTTTGCAGGCGAGTTGATTGACATCACGCTCAAGGCCCCCATGGGTGAGAGCGCAGCGGGCATGGTCAACCCGACCCGAAAAAAATTCCGTGGCACGCTCGAGCGTGACGCGTCCGGCCATGGTTGGCAAATCGTCTGGAGCGATGCACCTGCCTTGAAGCCCGGACAAAAGATCAGTAAAAAGCGGATTCCCGCGCCTTTGCATGCGCTGGGTTTCATGCTGGACGAGTTGCGCGAAGCGCGGCTCGCACCTGTGGTGGATTTCAAAGGGCGCAAGCCCAAGCAGGAAGCCTGAAGGCAACCCCCATTTTTTTGAGCAAACTTTCGGGTCGCATTTAGCAGCCCGGTGGAACAGGAGAGTCAATTCATGAATCGCGAAATGTTGATGTTGGTCGAAGCCATCTCACGTGAAAAGAACGTTGAGCGCGACGTGGTGTTTGGTGCAGTCGAAGCCGCTTTGGCGCAAGCTACCAAAAAGTTGTACGAAGGCGAAGTGGACATCCGTGTGGTGGTGGACCGCGACAACGGCAATTACGAGAGTTTCCGTCGCTGGCATGTGGTGCCCGATGAAGCCGGTCTGCAATTGCCCGAGCAAGAAATTCTGTTGTTTGAGGCCAAAGAGCAAATCCCCGACATTGAAGTCGACGAATACATTGAAGAAGCCATCGAGTCGGTGCCGATTGGCCGAATTGGCGCCATGGCGGCCAAGCAGGTCATTTTGCAAAAAATCCGCGATGCCGAGCGCGAGATGCTGCTCAACGATTTCATGTCGCGGGGCGAGAAGATTTTTGTGGGCACCGTCAAACGCATGGACAAGGGTGACATCATCTGCGAGTCCGGACGCATTGAAGGCCGCTTGAAGCGCAGCGAGATGATTCCCAAGGAAAATCTGCGCAGCGGCGACCGAGTGCGCGCCATGATCATGGAGGTGGACTTGACGCTGCGTGGCGCTCCGATTTTGTTGTCGCGCTCGGCCCCCGAGTTCATGATTGAGCTGTTCCGTCAGGAAGTGCCTGAAATCGAGCAAGGCATGTTGGAAATCAAGACTTGCGCCCGCGACCCTGGCTCCCGCGCCAAAATTGCGGTCTTGTCTCATGACAAGCGAGTGGACCCCATTGGCACCTGTGTTGGCGTGCGTGGCACCCGTGTTAATGCCGTGACCAACGAGTTGGCAGGCGAGCGTGTCGATATCGTCTTGTGGAGTGAAGACCCCGCCCAGTTCGTGATCGGCGCTTTGGCCCCTGCCAACGTGCAGTCGATTGTGGTCGACGAAGAAAAACACGCCATGGACGTGGTGGTGGACGAAGAAAACCTGGCCATCGCCATCGGCCGTGGTGGCCAAAATGTGCGTTTGGCTTCTGACTTGACAGGCTGGAAAATCAACATCATGGATGCTGCCGAGTCTGCTCAAAAGCAGGCTGAAGAAACGACCGGCATTCGCCAGTTGTTCATGGAAAAGCTCGATGTAGACCAAGAGATTGCCGACATCCTGATCGGTGAAGGTTTTACCAGCCTCGAAGAAGTGGCTTATGTGCCCATCCAGGAAATGCTGGAAATTGAAAGCTTCGACGAAGACACCATCAACGAGTTGCGCTCGCGTGCCAAAGATGCGCTGTTGACCCTTGAAATTGCGCGTGAAGAGAGCGTCGAAGACGTGTCTCAAGACCTGCGCGACTTGCCAGGCTTGACGCCTGAGCTGATTTCCAAGCTGGTCGAAGCGGGGATTCATACCCGTGACGATTTGGCTGACCTGGCCACCGACGAACTGACTGACATCACTGCGCAGACAGCCGAAGAGGCGACCACCCTGATCATGAAAGCCCGCGAACATTGGTTCGCTGGCCAGGCCTGAAGTCTGATGGAGGCTTGAACCAAATTATGTCCAGTACCACTGTTGCCGAGTTCGCCAATGAACTCAAAAAATCTGCCGATGTCCTGTTGGACCAATTGCGGTCTGCGGGGGTGAGCAAAGCCTCTGAGGATGATGCATTGACCGATGCCGACAAGCAAAAACTGCTCAGCTATTTGCAAGCGAGCCACGGTACCGTGTCCGCTGATCGCAAAAAGATCACGCTGGTCAAAAAATCAACCAGCGAGATCAAGCAAGCCGACGCCTCTGGCAAAGCCCGCACCATCCAGGTGGAAGTTCGCAAAAAAAGAACGCTGATCAAACGCGATGATGAACCCGTGGCGCCTGCAGAAGATGCGGTAGAGCCACAGTTTGACCATGCCGAGTTGGCCCGTCGTGAAGAAGATGCGCGTCGACAAGCTGAGTTGATCCGTCGTCAGGAAGAGGATTTGGCTGAAAAGCGCCGTTTGCGCGAGGCACAAGAAGCTCTACAACGCGCCGAATTGGCCGCTCAGGAAGCACAAGCTTTGGCCCAAGCTCAGTCCACGTCCACTGACCAAGACGACGTGCCGTCTTTGACCATCAAACCGCAACTCAGCCGCGAAGAACGCGAGCAATTGGCGCGGGCAGAAGCTGCCAGCATCAATGCGGCCTCGCAGGCCAAACCTGTTGCGGCTGCCTCTGAATCGGTACCATCCTCAGCCGATGCCAAAGCTGTGACGACTGCACAAGCTGCCAGCTCAAAGTCTGAAGCCGACAAGCTTGCGCGCGCAGCCCAGGTGCAAAAAGCGGCAGTCGAATCCAAGGCCAAAGCCGATGAAGACACGGCTCGCGCCAAGGATTTGGATGCACGACGTCGCAAAGCCCTGGCGGAAGCCGAGGCCATCCGTGCCATGATGAGTGGCCCCAAAAAACTGCTGGTAGCCAAGAAGGAAGAGCCTAAGCCCGAGCCCAAGGCGACGGTCAAGGGCACCTTGCATAAGCCTGCGGGTACACCCGCTCCCGGTGCACGAGCCGCGGCTGCCCAGGCTGCCGCAACTGCCGCACCTGCTGCCAACAAAGAAGTCAAATCCGCCAAGCTGTCGTCCAGCTGGGCAGGCGATCCCGCCAAGAAAAAGGCCATTCCCACCCGCGGTGACACCAGTGGTGGTGTGGGTCGTAACAATTGGCGCACAGGCCCTCGCGGTCGTCGTGGTAATGAACGAGGCCGTGATGATGGGCAAAACCAGCAGTCTCAGGCCGAAGTTCGCGTGCTGGAGGTGCATGTCCCTGAGACCATCACCGTGGCCGAGTTGGCCCACAAGATGGCGATCAAGGCTTCCGAAGTCATCAAACACTTGATGAAGCTGGGCCAAATGGCCACCATGAACCAACCCCTGGACCAAGACACCGCCATGATCGTGGTGGAAGAGATGGGTCACAAAGCGGTGGTCGCGGCGCTGGACGATCCAGAAGCCTTCACCGACGACGAAGTGTCTGATCAACACGCCGAGTTGCTGCCTCGTGCGCCTGTGGTGACCGTCATGGGTCACGTGGACCACGGTAAAACTTCGCTGCTGGACTACATTCGCCGGGCCAAGGTGGCCTCGGGTGAAGCGGGCGGCATCACGCAGCACATTGGCGCTTACCACGTCGAAACGCCTCGCGGCATGATCTCTTTCCTGGACACACCCGGTCACGAGGCCTTCACGGCCATGCGTGCCCGTGGCGCACAAGCCACCGACATCGTCATCTTGGTGGTGGCGGGTGACGACGGCGTCATGCCCCAGACCAAAGAAGCCATCAAACACGCCAAAGCGGCCGGAGTGCCCATCGTGGTGGCCATCAACAAGATGGACAAGCCCGATTCGAACATCGAGCGCGTGCGTGCCGAGCTGATTTCTGAAGAAGTTGTGCCCGAAGAGTTCGGCGGCGAATCTCCTTTTGTGTCTGTGTCCGCCAAAACCGGTATGGGCATTGACGACTTGCTGGAGCAAGTGCTCTTGCAAGCCGAAGTGCTGGAACTCAAAGCCCCGGTGCAAGCCGCTGCCAAGGGCCTGGTCATCGAAGCACGCTTGGACAAGGGCCGCGGCCCTGTGGCCACCATCCTGGTGCAATCGGGTACTTTGAACACGGGCGATGTGGTGTTGGCAGGCCAGACCTTTGGCCGCGTGCGTGCCATGCTGGACGAAAACGGCGCCACCATCAAGTCGGCTGGCCCCTCGATTCCGGTCGAGATCCAAGGCTTGACCGAAGTGCCGCAAGCGGGTGACGAATTCATGGTCATGGGCGACGAGCGCCGTGCGCGCGAAATCGCCACTTACCGCGCCGGCAAGTTCCGCAATACCAAGCTCGCCAAGCAACAAGCCGCCAAGCTCGAAAACATGTTCACCGACATGTCTGCGGGCGAAGTCAAGACGTTGCCCATCATCATCAAGGCCGACGTGCAAGGTTCGCAAGAAGCCTTGGGCGCATCCTTGCTCAAGCTGTCCAACGAAGAAGTCAAAGTCCAGCTGGTTTATTCCGGCGTGGGCGGCATCAGCGAGTCGGACATCAACTTGGCGATCGCCTCCAAGGCCATCGTGATCGGTTTCAACGTGCGAGCCGATGCTGGCGCCCGCAAATTGGCCGAAGGCAATGGCGTTGACCTGCACTACTACAACATCATTTACGACGCGGTCGATGAGCTCAAAGCCGCCATGTCGGGCATGCTGGCCCCCGAGCAGCGCGAAGAAATCATGGGCATGGCCGAAATCCGGACCGTGTTCGTGGCCTCCAAAATCGGTACGGTGGCTGGTTGTATGGTCACCTCGGGTCAAGTCACCCGCAGTGCCAAGTTCCGTTTGCTGCGCGACAACGTGGTCATCTACACGGGTGAACTCGACTCGCTCAAACGCCTCAAGGACGACGTGCGCGAAGTCAAAGAAGGCTTTGAGTGCGGTATCAAGCTCAAGAATTACAACGACATCAAAGAAGGCGATCAACTCGAATTTTTCGACGTCAAGGAAATTGCGAGAACGCTGTAAATGGTGCGTCGAAAGCAGTCCTCTGTACCCAACCGCGGTTTCCGCGTGGCCGACCAGATCCAGCGTGATCTGGCCGAGTTGATTGCGCGTGAGCTCAAAGATCCGCGTGTGGGCATGATCACTCTTAACGCCATTGAGGTCACGCCCGATTACGCGCACGCCAAGGTGTTCTTCAGTGTCTTGACGGGCAACCCCGATGAGGCGACTGAAGGCTTGAATGCGGCCGCAGGTTTCTTGCGCAACGGTTTGTTCAAGCGTTTGCACATCCACACCGTGCCGACACTGCATTTCTTGTTTGACCGCACCACCGAGCGTGCCTCTGACATGAACGCTTTGATCGCCAAGGCCGTGTCGTCTCGCGCCCAGGAGGACTGAGCATGAACGCGCCACGCACCAGGGTGCAGCGGCGCCCTGTGCACGGGGTGCTGCTGCTCGACAAACCGCTGGGTCTGTCCAGCAACCAGGCTTTGCAAAAAGCCAAATGGTTGTTGCGGGCCGAAAAAGCAGGCCACACGGGCACGCTGGACCCTTTGGCAACAGGGGTTTTGCCCTTGTGTTTCGGTGCGGCCACCAAATTCAGCCAGCAGCATCTGGATGCGGACAAGACTTATGAGACCACGGTTCGACTCGGCATCAAAACCAGCACGGCTGACGCCGAAGGCGAGTTGATCTCTGTCCGAGAAGTGTCATGTTCAGCGGGTATGGTGGTAGAAGTTCTGGACAGTTTCATGGGGCCCATCAGCCAAGTGCCGCCGATGCACAGTGCCTTGAAAAAGGACGGCAAGGCCTTGTACGAATATGCCCGCGAGGGCGAAACCGTGGAGCGCGAAGCACGCAACGTGGTGATTCACGACCTGGATTTGCTGGACATGCAACTGCAAGGCGATGGGCCCTTTTTGCGTTTGCGTGTTCGGTGCAGCAAAGGCACATACATCCGCACCCTGGGCGAGGACATCGCTGAGGCGTTGGGCTGTGGCGGCCATTTGAGCGCTTTGCGCCGTGTGGTCACTGGGCCTTTTGAGGAAGCCCAGTGTGTGACGCTGTCTGCACTGGAGAACATGGACGAAAGTGATCGGCTGGCGGCGCTGCAGCCGGTCGATGTTCTGCTGCCGGGCTACACCGAAGTGTGTCTGGACAGCGAGAACGCAGGGAAATTTTTGAGTGGGGTGCGCCGTCGCGGCCCTTGGAATGATTGTGATCAAGTCGTGGTGTATGGAGATCATCCTCGTGCCTTGCTGGGAACAGCGCATGTGCACGGCGGCGAATTGATTCCGGGTCGATTGTTGAGCCCGATCGAAATTCAACAGATTTTGGAAAAATCACCTGTCAACGCGCCATTACTGGCCGAGCAGGTTTAAAGGAAGAGAAAGCATGAGCAAGCAAATTCGCAACATCGCCATCATCGCGCACGTTGACCACGGTAAAACCACCATGGTGGACCAGCTGCTGCGTCAGTCCGGTACGTTTGCCGAACACGAAAAAATCGTGGACACCGTGATGGACAACAACGCCATCGAACGCGAGCGCGGCATCACCATCCTGGCCAAGAACTGCGCTGTCAGCTGGGAAGGCACCCACATCAACATCGTGGACACCCCTGGTCACGCGGACTTCGGCGGTGAAGTCGAACGCGCTTTGTCCATGGTCGACGGCGTGGTGTTGTTGATCGACGCGCAAGAAGGCCCCATGCCACAGACCCGCTTTGTGACCAAAAAGGCCCTGGCTTTGGGCCTCAAGCCCATTGTCGTGGTCAACAAGGTCGACAAGCCCGGTGCCAACCCCGACAAAGTGGTCAACGCCGCTTTTGACCTGTTTGACAAACTCGGTGCGAACGACGAGCAGTTGGACTTCCCCGTGGTCTACGCGTCAGGCATCAACGGCTGGACCTCGATGGATGAGGGCGCACCCGGTGAGCAGTGGGGCCCCGACATGTCGGCCCTGTTCAACACCGTGCTCAAGCACGTCAAACCCAACTCGGGCGACCCTGCAGCCCCTTTGCAATTGCAAATCTCCGCACTCGACTTTTCGACTTTTGTGGGCCGCATCGGTGTCGGCCGCATCAGCCAAGGCACCATCAAGCCCAACATGGACGTGGTGGTGATGGAAGGCCCAGATGGCTCGACCATCAAAGGCCGCGTCAACCAGGTGCTGACCTTCCAAGGCTTGGACCGTGTGCAAGTGACCGAAGCAGGTCCTGGCGACATCGTCTTGATCAACGGCATTGCCGACCTGAACATTGGCGTGACGGTGACCGACCCGATCACCCCCACGCCATTGCCCATGCTCAAGGTGGACGAGCCCACGCTGACCATGAACTTCTGCGTGAACACCTCTCCTTTGGCCGGTCGTGAAGGCAAATACGTGACCAGCCGCCAGATCTGGGACCGTCTGCAAAAAGAGCTGCAACACAACGTGGCCCTGCGCGTGAAGGAAACCGACGAAGACGGTATCTTTGAAGTGGCGGGTCGCGGCGAATTGCACCTGACCATCTTGCTTGAAAACATGCGCCGTGAAGGCTACGAGTTGGCGGTTTCCAAGCCTCGCGTGCTGTTCCGCGACATCAACGGTGATCGCCATGAGCCCATCGAATTGGTCACCGCCGACATCGAAGAAAACCACCAAGGCGGCGTCATGCAGGCGCTGGGCGAGCGCAAGGGCGAGCTGGTCAACATGGAACCCGATGGCCGTGGTCGTGTCCGTTTGGAATACCGCATCCCGGCCCGTGGCCTGATCGGTTTCACCAACGAATTCCTGAACTTGACCCGTGGTTCCGGCCTGATCTCCAACATCTTTGACGGCTACGAGCCTCACAAAGGCGAAATCGGCGGCCGTAAAAACGGCGTGCTGATCTCCATGGACGACGGTGAAATCTTCACCTACGCCCTGGGCAAGTTGGACGACCGTGGCCGCATGTTCGTCAAGGCCAACGACCCTGTGTACGAGGGCATGATTGTGGGCATCCACAGCCGTGACAACGACCTGGTGGTCAACGCCACACGCACCAAGCAGCTGACCAACTTCCGTGTGTCCGGCAAGGAAGACGCGATCAAGATCACGCCCCCGATCGACCTGACCCTTGAATACGGCGTCGAATTCATTGAGGACGACGAGCTGGTCGAAATCACGCCAAAGAGCGTGCGTCTGCGCAAGCGTTTCCTGAAGGAAAGCGAACGCAAGCGCAACAAGTGATCGGACCCAGTCCATGCGCATGACACACGGTTTGGCCGTTTGGACCATGGTGGGCTGTACCGCCCTGTGGTCCATGGCCGGGGTGGTGACACGGCATCTGGAGGAAGCCCGAAGCTTCGAAGTGACCTTCTGGCGCAGCTTCTTCACCGTGGTGTCCTTGCTGATCATCCTGCCTTTGTGGCAGGGCAGGGGCGTGTGGTCTCGCATGCCCTGGCGCAATCGGTATTTCTGGCTGTCCGGCTTGTGCTGGAGCGTCATGTTCACCGCCTTCATGGTGGCCCTGACGCTCACGGCCGTGGCCAATGTGCTGATCACCATGGCCGTGGGGCCATTGTTCACGGCCCTGTTCACGCGTGTGTTTTTGCGCCACGAATTGCCTGTGCGCACATGGGTGGCCATTGTGCTGGCTGGTATCGGAATTGGCTGGATGTATGGCACGCAATTGAGCTTGGGCGACCCGAACTTTCTGGTGGGCTCCTTGGTGGCCTTGTGTGTGCCCATTGCCGGGGCCGTGCAATGGACCGTGGCACAAAAAAGCCAAGGCGATGGCCACAGCCTCGACCTGGTGCCCTCGGTGTTGCTAGGGGCCGTTTTTTCCACCTTGCTGACCCTTCCCTTGGCCATGCCGTTTCAGGCTTCGGTCCATGACGTGGGCTTGCTCGCCATTTTGGGTTTGTTCCAGTTGGCCATCCCCTGCGTGTTGTCGGTGGTGTGTGTGCGTGTGCTCAAAGCACCTGAAGTGTCTTTGCTGTGTCTGCTTGAGATCGTGTTTGGCATCGCATTGGCTTGGTGGGGGGCGAACGAAGCCCCGCAAATGAGCGTATTGTTGGGCGGGTCCCTGGTCTTGGGGGCATTGCTCATGAACCAATGGTTAGGGTGGAGGCAAAACAATGTCTGATGTCATCGCGCAGATTGAAGGCCGCATTGGCTGCATCACCCTCAACCGCCCCAAAGCTCTGAACGCTTTGTCGCTGGAGATGGTGCGGGTATTGACCCGGGCTTTGCTCGATTGGCAAGCCAACCCGCAAGTGTTGGCCGTGGCCGTGCGCGGCACGGGCAAAGAAGGCCCGTTTGGCGCTTTCTGCGCAGGCGGCGACATCCGATTTTTTCATCAGGCAGCCACTGCAGGTGATGCTTCTTTGGGTGATTTTTTCACCGAAGAGTACCGCCTCAACCACCTGATCCACACTTACAGCAAACCCTATATTGCTTTGATGGACGGCATTGTCATGGGCGGCGGCATGGGCATCAGTCAAGGCGCCAGCGTGCGTGTGGTGACCGAGCGCACCAAGATGGCCATGCCCGAAACCAACATCGGCCTGTTCCCAGATGTGGGGGGAGGCTACTTCCTCAGCAGATGCCCCGGGCGACTGGGTGAGTACTTGGGCCTCACGGGCCACATGCTCAGCGGTCCACAAGCCGTGGCCGCTAAGTTGGCCGACATTGCCCTGCCCAGCGGCATGCTCGAGCCCATTTGGCAAACCTTGATCAGCAGCCCCTTTGAGAACGCCGAATCGGTGGAACGCTGGGTGTTGGCCCAGGCGGGTGCCCTGCCGCCAGAAAAGCTCGCACCGCAGCCGCTCATCGACCAAGTATTTGGCTTGCCCACGGTCGCTGACATGTTGACCCGATTGGAGTCAGCCAACGACGAATGGAGCCAAAAAACCGCCCATGCTTTGCGACACCGCTCGCCCTTGATGCTGCATGTGGTGCTGGAGCAAATTCGCCGTGCCCGCCAAATGAGCTTGGCAGACGACTTGCGCATGGAGCGCGACATGGTGCACCACTGCTTCCACCTGCGCTCGGTGGCCGACAGTGAAACGGTAGAAGGCATCCGCGCCTTGGCGGTGGACAAAGACCACAGCCCTCAGTGGAAACCGGCCCGGGTGGAAGAGGTAGATTTGTCAGAGGCCGCGCGTTTCTTTGTCAGCCCCTGGCCCTCAGACCACCACCCCCTGCGCGGTTTGAGCTGAACGCCAGCGCCTGGCATTGGCGCTTTGCCGTTCAGCGGTCGCGGTGGCGGCTTTTCATGGCGCGTTCCACTTCGCGCTTGCCTTCACGGTCCTTGATGGTGTCGCGTTTGTCGTGCTCGGCCTTGCCCTTGGCCAAGGCGATGTCGCATTTGACCTTGCCCGATTTCCAGTGCAAATTGATCGGCACCAGGGTGTAGCCCTTTTGCTCGATCTTGCCGATCAACCGCTTGATCTCTTCCTTGTTCAGCAGCAGCTTGCGTGTGCGTGCGGCTTCGGGGTTGATGTGGGTGGACGCGGTTTTGAGTGGGTTGATCAGGCAGCCGATGATGAACAGCTCGCCATTGCGAATGACCACGTAGCCATCGGTCAGCTGCACCTTGCCTTCGCGGATCGCCTTGACTTCCCAGCCTTCCAGCACCATGCCGGCCTCGTAGCGTTCCTCAAAAAAATAGTCGAATGACGCTTTTTTGTTCTCGGCAATCTTGGCAAAAACGGGAGCAGCAGAGGTCTTTTTGGTGGTGGCCATGAAGAGCAAATAAGGACGGCACAGCCGTTCACAAGGGTGTGCAGCCGGGCGATGCGCCCGCAGGCATGTCGAAAAACTACAATCGGTGCATTGTATGAAGAATATCCACAAGTCCGTTCTCATCTGGTACTCGCCAGAGGAAATGTTTCGCCTCGTAACCGACGTGGCGCATTACCCCGAGTTTTTGCCATGGTGTGACCGCGCCAGCGTGCTCGAAACCGATGCCCAAGGCATGGTGGCCGAGGTTGGCATCAGCCTAGGCGGCCTCCAACAAACCTTCACCACCCGCAATGAACACGAGGTGGGCCGTGCTGTGCGCATCAGCTTGGTCAAGGGGCCGTTTTCCAATCTCAGCGGTCATTGGCGCTTCACACCTGTGGGTGACGGCATGCAACGCGCCTGTAAAGTTGAGTTGGACTTGCAATACGGTTTTGCGAGCAAAACACTCGCCGCCTTGGTTGGCCCGGTATTTGACAAAATCGCCGCCAGTTTGGTCGATGCCTTTGTGAAACGGGCTGAAGTGGTTTATGGCTGAGACCGGGTTGCACATCACGCTCTGCTGGAGCCTTGAACCACGGCATGTTCATGAGATGAGCCTGCAAGTAACCAAGGGAAGCACTTTGCAAGATGTGCTGGAGCAGGGCGTGGCCTTGTGCCTTCACGCGAAGGGTTCGAGCGACAGCGCCTCTTTGTCATCTTTGCAGTGTCAGCAACCTGGCATCTGGGGCAAAAAAGTGCCCTGGACGCAGGTGGTGCAAGCGGGTGACCGCATCGAGTTGTACCGCCCCCTCAAGGTGGACCCCAAAGTCGCACGCCGCCAGCGCTTCAAGCGCCAAGGCAAAGGGCGCACGGGCCTCTTCGCCAATCGCAAGAGCGGCTCGGCTGCCGGGTATTGAAGCCACCATGCAAGCCCTTTTGAGCGCCATCGCCCAGATGGACAACACCACCGACGCGCACCGGGTGTTCCACGGCCGTAGCGGCCTTTATTCCGACTGCGAGCATTGGACTCTGGATTGGTTTGCACCTGTGTGGGTCTTGACCAGCTTCAAAGCTGTGAGTGAAGAGGAACTGGCCTTGTGCCACCAGGCCTTGGCGCAGCGTTGGGAAACCCTTGCGCCCGGCGAGCCGCTGAACTGGGTGTTCCAGTGCAGAGCGCAGGGCGAAGCACAAACTCGCCTCATGGCGGGCAAGGTGCCCGAACCGCATGTAGTAACCGAGCCGGGTGCCAAGTACCTGGTGCATGTGCTGCGCGGTCAAAACCACGGCTTGTTTTTGGACATGGCCAACGGCCGAGCATGGCTCAAGCAGCACGCCCTGCATGAAAACGTGCTCAACCTGTTCGCCTACACCTGCGCGTTTTCGGTGGTGGCCTTGCAGGGTGGGGCGGCGCAGGTGGTCAACCTCGACATGAGCCAGGGCGCTCTGGCGGTGGGCCAGCAAAACCACCGCCTGAATGAATTGCCCGCCAAAGCCCGCTTTTTGGGGCACGACATCTTCAAGACCTGGGGAAAGATCAACAAAATGGGGCCTTATGGCGTGATCGTGATCGATCCGCCCAGCTACCAAAAGGGCAGCTTCATCGCCTCTAAGGACTACATCAAACTCATCCGCCGCTTGCCGGATTTGTTGGAGCCTCAAGGCCATGTGTTGCTGTGCCTGAACGCGCCCGAGTTGAACACGGCTTTTTTGCATGCCAAGGTGGCCGAAGCCGCGCCCGGCCTGCGATTTGTCAAGCGCTTACCCAACCCTGAGGCTTTTGCCGACATCGACTCTGAAAAGTCGCTCAAGGTGCTGCATTATCAAAACGCCTGAGCCTTCTGAGCCTTGACTTGGGAGGGCAGATCAGGGAAATCCCTTGGCCCGCACGGGTACAATCCATTTTTTGGAGCCTTAGCTTATGCGCCTACTCGGTAAAGCCTTGACTTTTGACGACGTTCTCCTCGTCCCCGCTTACTCCCAAGTCCTGCCCAAGGACACGTCGCTTGCGACGCAATTCACCCGCAACATCCGCCTGAACCTGCCCCTGGTGTCTGCCGCCATGGACACCGTGACCGAAGCGCGTCTGGCCATTGCCATCGCACAAGAAGGCGGCATCGGCATCGTCCACAAAAACCTCACCGCGCAAGAGCAAGCCGCCCAAGTGGCCAAGGTCAAGCGCTACGAGTCAGGCGTGCTGCGCGACCCGGTCGTCATCACCCCCGACACCACTGTGCGCCAGGTCATGGCCTTGAGTGACGAGTTGGGTGTGTCCGGTTTCCCGGTTTGTGACGGTCGCCAAGTGGTCGGCATCGTCACCGGTCGTGATTTGCGCTTTGAAACCCGCTATGACCAAAAGGTCAGCGAGATCATGACGCCGCGCGAGCGCCTGGTCACCGTTCCTGAAGGCACCACCCCCGAGCAAGCCAAACACCTGCTCAACAAACACAAGCTTGAGCGCCTGCTGGTCATCAACGACGCCTTTGAACTCAAGGGTCTGATCACGGTCAAAGACATCACCAAACAACTCAACTTTCCCAATGCGGCCCGCGACGGCGCAGGCAAATTGCGCGTGGGCGCGGCCGTGGGTGTGGGCGAAGGCACCGAAGAGCGCGTCGAAGCGCTGGCCCGCGCGGGTGTCGACGCCATCGTGGTGGACACCGCGCACGGCCACAGCAAGGGCGTGCTCGATCGCGTGCGCTGGGTCAAGCAAAACTACCCGCACATCGAAGTCATTGGCGGCAACATCGCGACTGGGGCAGCCGCTTTGGCGCTGGTTGAAGCCGGTGCCGACGCGGTCAAGGTGGGCATTGGACCCGGCTCCATTTGCACCACCCGCATTGTGGCGGGCGTGGGCGTGCCGCAAATCATGGCGGTGGACTCCGTGGCCACCGCCCTCCAAGGCACGGGCGTGCCGCTGATTGCCGACGGCGGCATCCGATACAGCGGTGACATTGCCAAGGCCATTGCCGCAGGCGCTGGTACGGTGATGATGGGCGGCATGTTCGCGGGCACCGAAGAGGCCCCTGGCGAAATCGTGTTGTTTCAAGGCCGCAGCTACAAAAGTTACCGCGGCATGGGCTCGATTGGGGCCATGCAGCAAGGCAGCGCAGACCGTTACTTCCAAGAGTCCAGCACAGGCAATCCCAATGCCGACAAACTGGTGCCCGAAGGCATCGAAGGCCGCGTGCCCTACAAAGGCTCGGTGGTGTCCATCATTTACCAAATGGCGGGTGGTTTGCGTGCCAGCATGGGTTACTGCGGCTGCGCCACCATTGAGGCCATGCACAACGAATCCCAGTTTGTGGAAATCACCGCAGCGGGCATCCGCGAGAGCCATGTCCACGACGTGCAGATCACCAAAGAAGCGCCGAACTACCGGGCCGACTGATGTTTGCCGCATTTTCGTGCTTTGCGTCAAAATTATGAACATTGAAGGAAACTTGTCATGTTGCTCGACCAACTTCGCCAGATGAACACCAGCCTGAACAGCATTGCTGCGCAGTTTGGCGCTTCTCGTCTGCGCGTGTTCGGTTCTGTGGCTCGTGGTGAAGAGACTCCTGAAAGCGATATAGATTTTCTGGTTGACTTTCCCCGTGGATACGATTTGTTCACCCAGCGCATTCCTTTGGCTCAAGGGCTGGGTGATTTGTTGCATCGCAAGGTGGATCTGGTCCCAGAGCATGAGTTGAACCCTCACATCAAAGCGCAAGTCCTTGCTGAAGCGGTTGCGCTATGAGCAAGTCGTGGCATGCGTATGCACACCATATTCTGGATGTGGCTGCCAAAATAGACCGCATTCAGGCTCGTGGAGATTTGACGCAAGACGAAGTTCTTTATGACGCAGCACTTCGGAATTTGCAGACGCTATCCGAGGCGACACAATTGCCGCCGAATAATCTCAAACTGAAGTTTCCAACCATTCCTTGGCGTGAAATCAGTGGTTTTCGCAACATTCTGGTTCACAACTACTTGGGTGACATCGACGCACTGACCGTTCAGTCCGTGATTGACTGCCATCTGCCTCCGCTGATTGTCTGTGTGCATGACATGCTTGCAGCCGACGACTCTTCTGACACTTAAAGCGCTTTTTCGATGTCCCATTCCAAGATCCTGATCCTCGACTTCGGCTCGCAAGTCACCCAGCTGATTGCCCGCCGCGTGCGCGAAGCGCATGTTTTTTGCGAGGTGCATCCTTGTGATGTGAGCAGCGACTGGGTGCGCGAGTACGCCAAGGACGGTCACCTCAAAGGCATCATCTTGTCGGGTTCGCACGCCAGCGTGTACGAGGTCGATGACCGTGCGCCCGACGCCGTGTTCGAACTGGGTTTGCCGGTTTTGGGCATTTGTTACGGCATGCAGACCATGGCCGAACAATTGGGCGGCAAAGTGGAGGCGGGCACGACCCGCGAATTTGGCTATGCCGAAGTCCGCGCCCACGGCCACACTGAACTGCTCAAAGGCATTGAAGACTTCGCCACGCCTGAAGGCCACGGCATTCTCAAGGTCTGGATGAGCCATGGCGACAAGGTCACCCAAATGCCCGAAGGCTTCAAGGTCATGGCCTCGACCCCGGCTTGCCCGATTGCTGGCATGGCCGATGAATCTCGCCATTTTTATGCGGTGCAGTTTCACCCCGAAGTCACGCACACCGTGCAGGGCCAGGCGCTGCTCAAGCGCTTTGTGCTGGACATTTGCAAAGCCCGCCAAGACTGGATCATGGGCGACTACATCGAAGAAGCGGTGGCCAAGATCCGTGAGCAAGTCGGTGACGAAGAAGTCATCTTGGGCTTGTCTGGCGGTGTCGATTCGTCGGTGGCTGCGGCCTTGATCCACCGCGCCATTGGCGACAAGCTAACCTGCGTGTTTGTGGACCACGGCCTGCTGCGCCTGAATGAAGGCGATATGGTCATGGAGATGTTCGTCGGCAAATTGCATGCGAAAGTCATCCGCGTGGACGCCAGCGATTTGTTCCTCGGCAAATTGGCAGGTGTGAGCGAGCCTGAAGCCAAACGCAAAATTATTGGCGGTTTGTTTGTGGATGTGTTCAAAGAACAAGCCGCCAAACTCAAGGCAGGCGACGGCGGCAAAGATGGGAATGACGGCCGACCAGCCGTCAAAGGCGCGACCTTCCTGGCCCAAGGCACGATTTACCCCGATGTGATTGAAAGTGGCGGCGCCAAGAGCAAGAAGGCTGTGACCATCAAGAGCCACCACAACGTGGGCGGCTTGCCCGAGCAGCTGGGCCTAAAACTGCTGGAGCCGCTGCGCGAACTCTTCAAAGACGAGGTGCGCGAACTGGGCGTGGCGCTCGGTTTGCCGCGTGAAATGGTCTACCGCCACCCCTTCCCCGGCCCTGGCCTGGGCGTGCGGATTTTGGGCGAAGTCAAAAAAGAATATGCCGACCTGCTGCGCCGTGCGGATGCCATCTTCATCGAAGAGTTGCGCAACTTCACGGATGAATCGGGCAAGACCTGGTACGACCTGACCAGCCAGGCCTTCACCGTGTTCCTGCCCGTGAAAAGCGTGGGCGTGATGGGCGACGGACGCACTTACGACTACGTGGTGGCCCTGCGTGCGGTGCAAACCAGCGACTTCATGACAGCAGACTGGGCTGAGCTGCCCTATGCGCTGCTCAAAAAAGTGTCTGGACGCATCATCAACGAGGTGCGCGGCATCAACAGAGTGACATACGACGTGTCGAGCAAGCCGCCTGCGACGATTGAGTGGGAGTAAGCTACTGAATCCATGACTGGAGGTTGACCGTGAAAGTTCAAGTTTTTCGAGGCCTCAACCTCCTGCTCTTGAGCATGGCGGCTATGACGCCTTTGTCGGCTCAAGACAGGTCCTCGCTCATTACCTCCGAAAAGCACACTTTCCGTCTGGCCACTTTGGTGACCGGGCTGGAGAACCCTTGGTCTGTGGCTTTTTTGCCTGATGGGCGGATGCTGGTGACCGAACGTGCAGGGCGTTTGCGTTTGGTGGGTTCAGATTTTCGATTGGATCCCAAACCCATTGAAGGCTTGCCCGAATCCCTAGAGCGTGGGCAGGGCGGTTTGTTGGATGTGGTGCTCCATCCCCAATACGCTCAAAACGGCTGGATTTATTGGGCTTACAACGCGCCCGGCCCAGGCGGTTGGGGGACGGCTTTGGCCCGGGGCAAGCTCCAAGGCCAGCGCATGACGTCGGTTCAGGTGCTTTTCAGCATGTTGCCCAAAACCCGTTCAAGTCAGCATTTTGGTGGGCGCATCGTTTTTGACAAATCCGGGATGCTTTACCTCACCTTGGGGGACCGAGGTGACAAAGACCGCGCTCAAAAGCTGGATGACCATGCCGGTTCGGTGATCCGCTTGCATGACGATGGCCGCGTGCCTGCTGACAACCCATTTGTCAGCCGAGCCGGGGCCTTGCCTGAAAAATGGACCTTCGGCAACCGCAATATGCAAGGCGCGGCCCTGCACCCCCAAACCGGAGAACTGTGGACGCACGAGCACGGGCCGCAAGGCGGTGACGAGGTGAATGTCATGCGCCCGGGCCTCAATTACGGCTGGCCCGTGATCACCTACGGTGTGAATTATGGTTTGGGCACCCGCATTGGTGAAGGCCAGGCCAAGCCCGGCATGGTGCAACCCATATATAAGTGGGTGCCTTCGATTGCGCCTTCGGGCATGGCGTTTGTCAGTGGCTCGCAGTTTCCCCAATGGCAAGGCGATTTGTTGATGGGGGCCTTGCGCGGACAAATTTTGGTTCGGCTGGTGCTTGATGGTGAAAAAGTACTGCGCGAAGAGCGTTTGCTGCAAGGCCGTGCAGGTCGCATCCGCGATGTGCGCATGGGGCCAGATGGTTTGGTTTACCTGTTGAGCGATGGCCCCGACGGCGCCTTGATGCGCTTGGAGCCCGTTCGGCCTTGAGCTGCGCGATGGATGCCCTGATTTTTGGTAATCTTACGGCACCATGTACCTGCCCAAACAATTCCACCACACAGATCCTGCCATCGCGCAACGCATCATGCGCGAGCACCCTTTGGCGTCCATCGTGACGACCGGGGCAGACGGTTTTCCGGTCCTGAGTCACATTCCGATGCATTGGCAAGCGGATTCGTTGTGGGCAGATGGCCTGAAGTCTGAACATGGTGTTTTGCTGGGGCACTGCGCCCGTGCCAACCCGCAGGCCCAGTTGTTGGCTTCGCAGCCCCAGGCTTTGGTGAGTTTCATGGGGCCCCATGCCTACATGTCCCCGGGTGTTTACACCGATAAGCAACGCGTGCCCACTTGGTCTTACTTGGCAGTGCAGGCCAAGGTGCTCACGCGCATCATCGACCCGCACGAAGACCGCGACCGTTTGCTCAAGTGCTTGATCGCCGACCATGAACCCCGTTATGCGCAGCAGTGGCGAGAACTACCAGAGCAGTACACAGGGGCGATGCTCAACGCGATTGTGGCCTTTGAGATGCAAATCATCGATTTGCAATGCGCCGTCAAGCTCAACCAACACCGACCCGAAACCCATTTGGCCATGCATTTGGCCTATGCGCAAGGCCCGGAGCACGCCCAGGCGCTTGCCCGGTGGATGAAAGACCTGGGTTTGGTGCCATGAGCCAGGACACAAGTGACCTTGCACAGGATCCAGAACACCCGCCATGGACCGATGAGCAAGGCATGAGCCTGGCTTTGGCGCAAGCCGCTCTGGCTGCTGCAGCGGGTGAGGTGCCAGTGGGCGCAGTGGTCGTTAAGAACGGCCAAGTCATTGCCACAGGACGCAACACCCCGATATCCAGCCACGACCCGACGGCACATGCCGAGGTGGTGGCCTTGCGTGAAGCGGCTCGCATCTTGGGCAATTACCGCTTGGATGGCTGCACGCTGTATGTGACCTTAGAACCCTGCGCCATGTGCAGCGGCGCCATGCTGCACGCTAGGGTGGACCGGGTGGTGTTTGGTGCGCCCGACCCACGCACAGGCGTGGCAGGTTCGGTGCTGAACCTGTTTGACCATACACAATTAAACCACCAGACAAAGGTAAGAGGCGGTGTTTTGGCCGATGAATGCGGTCAGTTGCTCAAAGAATTTTTCAGGCCCAAAAGAATGAACCCACAACCACTCAGAGAAGACGCCCTGCGCACACCCGATGCCGCGTTTAACGATTTACCGGATTACCCCTGGCAGCCGCATTACGTGAGCGACCTGCCCAACATCGCGGGGCTGCGCATGCACTACCTGGACGAGGGCGAGCAGGATGCGCCAACGACTTGGCTGTGCCTGCACGGCAACCCGGCCTGGAGTTACCTGTACCGCAAGATGATCCCGGTCTGGTTGGCGGCGGGGCACCGCGTGGTGGCGCCCGACCTGATTGGCTTTGGCAAAAGCGACAAGCCCAAAAAAGACAGCTTTCACCAATTCGAAACCCACCGACAGTCTTTGCTGGAGTTGATTGAACGGCTCGATTTGCAGCGCGTGGTGCTGGTGCTGCAAGACTGGGGTGGCATTTTGGGTCTGACCTTGCCCATGGCCGCGCCCGAGCGTTACCAAGGCCTGTTGGTCATGAACACCACCTTGGCCACGGGCGAACAGCATCTGAGCGATGGATTTTTGGCTTGGCGCGATTGGTGCCAAAGTCAGCCGCAGTTCGACGTGGGCAAACTGTTTGCCCGTGGCAACCGCAATATGACGCCGCAAGAGACGGCAGCGTACAACGCACCATTCCCGGACAATGGTTTTCGCGCAGCGCTGCGGGCTTTTCCGCCCATGGTGCCGGAGTTTGCCGATTCACCCGGTGCAGCCATCTCCAGACAAGCGCGCGATTTCTGGCGCAACGAGTGGCAAGGCCAGAGCTTCATGGCCATTGGCCAGCAAGACCCGGTGCTGGGCGAGCCGGTGATGCGCCAGTTGCAAAGCCAGATCAAGGGTTGCCCCGAGCCGATGCTCCTGCCCGATGCGGGGCATTTTGTGCAGGAGCAGGGCAGGGCGATTGCTGAAGTGGCTGTGCGACACTTCATACCCTGATCAAGTACGCCCGCATGGCCCACATTTACATTTTTTCCCCCTCGAGCGCCGTGCGCGACAAAGCGGCTTTCCGCCGGGGCCTTAAACGCCTGAAAGCGCAAGGTCATGATGTGGAAGTCGACGAAGCGGCGCTGGCCAGCCACATGCGTTTTGCGGGCGACGACGCCACACGCATTGCGTCCATTGCCCGAGCTGCGGCCAGTGGTGCCCATGTGGCCCTCATTTCGCGTGGTGGCTATGGCCTCACGCGCATACTGCCCGCCTTGCCCTACAAACAGATTGCCAAAGCCATTGATGGCGGCATGCAGTTTGTGGGTCTGAGCGATTTCACGGCTTTCAACCAGGCGGTGTTGGCCAAAACCAGTCGCATCAGTTGGCAAGGCCCGGCGCTGGGTGAAGACTTTGGTTCGGAGCAGGAACCGGATGACATCATGCAGGCCTGCTTTGATGACTTGCTGCAAGAGCAGGGCGAGGGTACAGGTTGGCAACTGCCCAAGCCGGAAGCCGATCGCCGCGTGTTGGTGAAAAATGCACCGCTCTGGGGCGGCAATTTGACGGTGTTGACCTCTTTGCTCGGCACGCCGTATTTTCCGCAAATCAAAGGTGGTGTGCTGTTTCTTGAAGACGTGGGCGAGCACCCTTACCGCGTGGAGCGCATGCTCACACAGCTTTTGCATGCGGGTGTTTTGGGTCAGCAGAAGGCGATCTTGCTCGGGCAGTTCACGAACTTCAAACTTGTTCCAGGTCACGATCTGGGTTTCAAGTTATCAACGGTGCTTGGATGGTTGCGCAGTCAGATCAAGGTACCTGTTTTGACGGGCTTGCCTTTTGGCCATGTGCAGACCAAGGTGCTTTTGCCCATTGGGGCCAAAATTGATCTTGCCACTGAAAACCGTGATGCCTTGATGGTTTGGGGGCACATTTAATCTCAAGGCCTTTTTTAAGGTCAACAATCCATCTTCTTGACTTTACATAATACACATCGTATGAAGCCACAGTTGCCATCAAACCCATCACTTCCTTGAAGCATCAGCAGAAAACCCAGAAAGCCTATGGTCTGAATGGATGACATTATTTTGTCCGAGCAGCCCATCGGGCCAAGCCGGCGTGCATCAATTCAATGGCATTGGGTCGTTGACCGCGAACCGCGAAATCCAAAGCACTCAAACCCAATTGGTTTTTCAATGTGGGGTCAGCACCCGCTTGAATGAGTGTTTTTACAGACTCAGGACTGCCATACATGGCTGCCATCATCAATGGCGTTGTGCCGTTGGGCGATTCGGCGTCAATGTAAGCACTGTTCTCCAGCAGATAATCGATCACCGGAACATGACCACCTGAAGCGGCGTAATGCAATGGGGTCCACCCAGTTTTGTTCACATCGGCATCGTTTTCAACGAGTTTTTGCACCAGATTCAAATGCCCTTTGAGTGCCGCAAGCATGAGAGCACTTTCGTCCTTGTCATTGCGAACCTCGGCCATGGTCTGAGGGTGTGCTGCCAGCAATTCTGCCACCTTCAAGGAGGACTCACGCACAGCCAGCATGAGGGCTGGCACCCCATCAGGGTTGACGGTGTTGGGGTCAAATCCCCGCTGAAGCAAACGCTGAACAACGCGAAGATCGTCGAACTTTACAGCTTTGAAAAAGTCATCGTAGGAACCCGCCGTCCCCAGCGAAGTTGAAAAAATAAATGCAATAAAAACAACAATCTTTTTTGGAAAATTAAAGTTTTTCATAAAGTTTGAATGGGATCATTAGAAGCCAATTTTGGAGAACAACTGCTTGAAATTATGGCTTGTCAACTCTCCCACGGCCTCCGATGTAGACCCGCGCAACTCGCCCAACAACTTGGCCACATATGGCACATACGAAGGGTTATTGATCTTGCCGCGGTAAGGGACAGGTGCCAAATAGGGGCTGTCGGTTTCAATGAGCAGCCGGTCATCGGGCACAAATTTGGCCACTTCACGCAAGTCGGCCGCCGTTTTGAAGGTCAGGATGCCGGAAAAGGAGATGTAAAAACCCAAGTCCAATGCGGCTCGGGCTACTTGTTGGCTTTCGGTGAAGCAATGAAAAACCCCGCCCGCACACCCTGCCGCCCCGGTTTCGCCCTCTTCTTTCAAGATGGCGATGGTGTCGTCTGATGCTTGGCGGGTGTGGATCACCAGCGGGAGTTGGGTTTGCCTGCCTGCCCGGATGTGGGTGCGAAAACGCTCGCGCTGCCATTCCATGTCGGCCACGGTGCGCCCGCCTTTGCGCTCGTCCATTTGGTAGTAATCCAAGCCGGTCTCGCCAATCGCCACCACTTTGGGGCGGGCAGCGCCGTCCAGCAAGTCCTGCAGGCTGGGCTCGCGCACGCCTTCATTGTCAGGATGAACACCCACCGTGGCCCACATGTTGTCATGGGCCATGGCCAGGCCATGCACTTCGTCGAATTTCTCCAGGGTGGTGCAAATGACCAAGGCGCGGGTCACTTGGGCGGCCACCATGGCCTGCTGGATGTTGTCGAGCTCACTCATCAGCTCGGGGAAATTCAGGTGGCAATGGGAATCGGTGTACATGGCTCAGCGCTTGGACATCAGGGTTTGGTGGGCATCAGCGGTCAGGGCTTCCAGCATCAGACCGGCGTTAAAAGGGTGTTCGGCCGTGCGGGCCGACTGCATCAGGCGTTTGTGCCAGTCTGTCAGCTCGCCCACTGAAGCGGCAGAAGCAGGCAAATGCGATGCCTCAAAAAACCTCGGTACAGCGCCTGTTTGGCGAAGCACCAAGTCGTGGCAAAGCTTTTGCAAAGCGTCGATGGCCTGGGCCGGGCTCAAATCGGCCAAGTGCCGGGCATCGCCTTGGCGCATGGCTTTGGGCAAATGCGCCCACCAATCGGGTGACAAACCGGATTCGGCCTGGCGCAGCACATCGGCAGGACGGCCGCCCGCACTGCGCAGCCAATCTTGCGCCACAGCGGTCGGCACGCCCTGCCCTGTGAGCCATGGCAGCGCCTCATCAGCCTCGGGCCACTTCATGGTGTGGGCCAAGCAGCGGCTGCGGATGGTGGGCAACAGCATGTGGCTCGCCTCGGTGGCCAACACAAAACGCACATCGCCGGGCGGCTCTTCCAGTGTTTTGAGCAGCGCGTTGGCCGTGATGGTGTTCATGCGTTCAGCCGGAAAGACCAACACCGCCTTGCCCCGCCCGCGGGCGTTGGTGCGCTGCGAAAACTCCACCGCATCGCGCATCGCGTCCACCCGAATCTCTTTGCTGGGTTTTCGGGTTTTTTTGTCGATTTCGTCCTGGGCTTTTTCAGACAAAGGCCAGCCCAGCTCGATCATCACCGTTTCGGGCATCAATACGGCCAGATCGGCGTGGGTGTGCACGGCCATCGCGTGGCAGCTCGGGCAGTCGCCGCAGGAGCCTTGCGTGGTGGGTTTTTCGCACAGCCAGGCCAACACCAAAGCCAAAGCCAACTCGTACTGGCCGAGGCCCGATGGGCCTTGCAGCAACCATGCGTGACCACGCTGTGCCAGCAAATCGGTGGCCTGCCGGGCAATCCAAGGGGCTGTCAAGACGGCACTCATTCGGCACTCCCTTCAAGCCAAGAGCGCACGATTCGAGAAACATCAGCGCCGACTGCTTCCATGGTTTGGGAAGCGTCAATGCGGGCAAAACGGCTGGGCTTGTCGACTTGGCGGCGGGCATAACCGGCACGCACAGCGGCAAAAAAGTCCGCCGGTTGGGACTCGAACTTGTCCGGCAACCGGGCCGAAGCCAGCCGCTCAGCCGCGATCAGCGGATCCAGGTCGAACCAAACGGTGTGGTCGGGTTGGCGCAAAGAGCCGTCAGGCAAAGCCTGCACCATGCGCTCAAGCTCACCCAAGACCTGCCAATCAAAGCCACGGCCACCGCCTTGGTAGGCGAAGGTGGCGTCGGTGAACCGGTCGCACAAAACCACTTCGCCCCTGGCCAGCGCGGGTTCGATCACCTGAACCAAGTGCTCGCGGCGGGCCGCGAACATCAACAGCGCCTCGGTCAGTGGGTCCATGGGCTCGTGCAGCACCAATTCGCGCAGCTTTTCAGAAACGGGCGTGCCGCCAGGCTCGCGGGTCAGCACCACCGCCTTGCCCGCTTGGCGAAACAATTCGGCCACACGGGCGATGTGCGTGGACTTACCCGCACCGTCGATGCCTTCAAAACTGATGAACAAACCGCGTGTCATTTTGGGTGATGATGAAAAAGCCCATTGTCGCAGGAGTCGCCTCCTCACAGGCGTGGTCTCAAACCACGCTGCGATTGGCAAACCAAGACCTACTTTTGGCCTCTTTGGTAACGGTTCACGGCCCGGTTGTGCTCGTCCAGCGTGGCACTGAAGTGGCTGCTGCCATCGCCCTTGGCCACAAAATAAATCGCGGGTGTTTTGGCAGGTTGCACCGCAGCCAGCAAAGATGCTTTGCCCGGCATGGCGATGGGCGTGGGCGGCAGACCGGCCCGGGTGTAGGTGTTCCAGGGGTTGTCGGTGGTGAGGTGCACTCGCCGCAAATTGCCGTCAAAAGCCTCGCCCAGACCATAAATCACCGTCGGGTCGGTTTGCAGGCGCATGCCGATGCGCAAGCGGTTGTTGAACACCCCCGAAATCTGTGCTCGGTCTTGCGCCTTGCCGGTTTCCTTTTCGACAATGCTCGCCAAAATCAGCGCCTGCTCTGGGGACTGCAAAGCAGTGTCCGGTTGCCGAGCTTCCCATGCCAGCTGCAGGTGTTTGTCCATCGCTTTCATGGCCCGCAGCAACACCGCCAGATCGCTGGTGCCTTTGGCATAGGAGTAGGTGTCTGGGTAAAAACGCCCTTCCGGGGCCACACCGGGGCGGCCCAGTTTCGCCATCAAGGCCTCATCCGTCAAAGCGCGGCTGTCGGGTTTCAGGTTTTCGGCTTTGGCCAAGGCCTGACGCACTTGTCGCCAGTTCCAGCCCTCCACCACCGTCACGGTTCTCAGGCTTTCCTCGCCCCGCACCAGCATGCGCAGCAAGCGCTGAGGGCTGGTGCCCGGCGGGATTTCATAACTGCCCGCCCGCATCTGGCGGGACTGACCCGATAGGCGGAACCAGGCATACAGCAGCGATGGCGAAGTATCACCACCCGCATCGGCCACAGCTTGGGCAATGGCTTTGGCCGAGGTGCCCGGCTCGATCGACAGATCCAGCGTGGCCTGGCGTGTGTCAATGGGGTGGTGCAACCACCAGTAAGCGCCCCCCAGAAGACCCAAAGCCACGAGCACAAGGCTGGCCAACCACTTCATCAAGCCTTTGAGCACGGCCATGTCCTTGTATGGGTGTTAAAACGTGGGGGGATGATAATTCACGCCTAGACAAACGACCGAGCCGCCACATGGACAGCCCTGCAGATTTCAGCCCTGAACTTCTAAACCATTTGAATGGCAGCTGCCCCCTGCCCGATTGGGGCGTGATCCAGGCCCAAGGCGATGACGCTGCCAACTTCTTGCACAACCAACTGAGCAACGATGTGCTGCTCTTGCCTGTGGGCCGATCACGACTGGCGGCTTTTTGCTCGGCCAAGGGCCGCATGCAGGCCAGCTTCATCCTGGTCAAAACCGCACCCGACACCGTCTTGCTGGTCTTGAGCCTGGACTTGCTGGCCCAAACCCTCAAGCGCCTGTCCATGTTTGTGCTGCGGGCCAAAGTCAAAATGAGCGACGCCACCAGCCAGTGGCAGCTGCGCGGCTTTGTGGGCGACTCCGCCCGGGCTTTGGTGGGCTCATCGGTTCCTTGGCAAACTACGGTTCAGGATGGGGCGCACGCCGTGGCGCTATATCCCGCCGTGTTGGGCGAGTCCCAAATCCCCCGCGCTTTGTGGATCGCCCCGGCAGGCCATGCGCTGCCTGCAGGCGCCGATGTGTCCACAGATGTGTGGGTCTGGGCCGAAGTGATGAGCGGCGTGACCTTGGTTAGCCAAGCTGTGTTCGAGGCTTTTGTGCCCCAAATGCTCAATTACGAATCGGTGGGTGGCGTGAACTTCAAAAAAGGCTGCTACCCCGGCCAAGAAGTGGTCGCCCGCAGCCAATTTCGCGGCACGCTCAAGCGCCGCACAGCCCTTGTGCATAGCCCTGTGGCATTGGCCGCCGGGCAAGACATCTTCACGCCCACCGACCCCGAGCAGCCCTGCGCCACCGTGGTGCTGTGTGCTGCGCGTCCGGATGGTCAGGGTTTTGATGCACTGGTCAGTGGCACCACCGAGAGCCTCCAAACAGGCTGGCGCGTGGGCAGTTCAGAAGGCGAAGCCTTGGCTCTTTTGCCCCTGCCCTATCCGCTGCTGGCAGACATCTGAGCGACTGAAAGCGCCGCTTCAACAGGCTCAAAGCTGGCGCACCATCTCGATGTGCGCAATCCCCGCATCCTCAAAAATCCCCCCATGCGGGGTAAAGCCTGAGCGCTTGTAAAAACCCTCGGCGCTGAATTGGGCGTGCAAGATCACTTCTTTATCGCCACGGTGAGCTGCGGCATCCATCAGGGCGTGCAGCACGCGGCGGCCCAGGTCGCTGCCGCGCATCTGTTTTTTGACGGCCATTCGGCCAATGCGGGACACACCGGGCGCATGCTGAATCAAGCGGCCTGTGGCCAAACAAAAGCCCATGCGGTTCAGGGCCACGGCGTGCAAGGCGGTCTCGTCTTCGTGGTCCAACTCCAATTCAACCGGCACTTTTTGCTCGTGCACAAACACCTCGTGGCGCAGCGGGCTGGCCTGTTTTTGAAAGTCGTGCCAGGAACCCACATGCACCTGCACCATGTCTTCGCCGCGCTCAAAGCCTTCGAGCATGTCGCGCAAGGGCGCCGGAATGGGTTGGCTCTTTTTGGCCACCGGGTCGGCATACACATAGATCAGCTCGCTGGTGATCAGCATTTCATCGCCCCGGAAAATCGCGCCCGCAAACGTCATGGACGAATTGCCCACACGGTCACAGCGCATGCACACGTCCAGAAAATCGTCCATCTCGGCGCTGGCGTGATACTCCAGGCTGGCCTTTTTGACAAACAAATCGCCGCCCCACTGGTGCATGGTCTCCGCATAGGGCATGGCCAACTGACGCCAGTAATCGGTCACGGCCGTGTCGAAGTACATCAGGTAATGACCGTTGAAGACGATTTTCTGCATGTCCACTTCGACCCAGCGCACGCGCATGCGGTGAGAAAAACGAAAATCTTGGCGTTTCATGAGTTCAACTTTCAAAAGCATTTTTCAAAGCCCGGCCCGCATCGTTATGCGCTTGCAAGGCATCAGGGATGGCGCGGCCCATGGTGATGAAGCCATGCACCACGCCTTTGTAAATCTCCAGATTCACGGCCACACCCGCCATCCGCAGAGTGTCGGCGTACTGCACACCCTCGTCCACCAGCGGATCGCATTCAGCCAAGCCGATCCAAGCCGGAGCCAGGCCTGCGTGATCGCTTGCATTCATGGGGGCAAAGCGCCAGTCGTCGCGATCGGCTTGGTCGATGTAGTTGTTAAAAAACCAGTCCACTGTCGCTTTGTCGAGCATGAAGCCCTCGGCAAATGTGTGGTGCGAAGCGGTGTCTTGTCGGGCGATGCAGCCGGGGTAAAACAGCAGCTGCAGGCGCAGGTTAAGACCGGCATCACGGGCCATCAAGGCGCACACGGCGGCCAAAGTGCCGCCTGCACTGTCGCCGCCCACGGCCAATCTTGTGGTGTCCAGACCCAAGGTCTGCCCGTTCTGGTGCAGCCAGTTCAGCGCGTCCCAGCTGTCGTGCACAGCCGTTGGAAAGCGGTGCTCGGGCGCCAGCCGGTAGTCCAGCGACACCACGGCGCAATGCCCAAGGCGCGAGAGTTGGCGGCACAACACGTCGTGGGTCGTCAGGCTTCCGACCGAGAAACCACCGCCGTGGATGTACAACAAGATCGGCAAAGCGGTCTCACATCGCGGGGCATACAGGCGGGCGGGCATGGTGTGGCCATCGCGGGCTCGCAAGCTGATGTCTTCCACCCGGTCCACCTGGGGCGCGGGCTGCAGGTCCAGCATCGGCCCGCCGATGTCGTAAAACTCACGTGCTTGTGCGGGTGTCATGGCGGCCATGGGCGAGCGGCCTGCGCGATGCACCCGCTCGATCAGGCTGCTAGTGGCAGCGTTCAACAGCGATCGGGGGTTGGTGTGGTGGCTGCTCATGCGGGGCTCTGGATGTCTATAAAAAATGGGCGCAACCCGCGCTGAGCCTTGGATGCATGGGCGACAGGCGAAACCTTGGCCTCTGTGGGTTTTGCATCAGAATGTACCGTTATCGTACTGGTTTATGGATCGCTTCGTGCCACTCGACGACGGTTTGTCGCGGGTTGCCACTTGCCAAGCATCCCCGTCATGGCGAGGAGCGCAGCGACTTGGCCATCCATGGATCGCTTCGTGCCTCGCGATGACAGTTTGTCGCAGGTTGCCACCTGCTAAGCATCCCCGTCATGGCGAGGAGCGCAGCGACGCGGCCATCCAGAGTTGCCTTTGCTTTTTCGTAAAAATTAATGAGGAGTTTGAAATGTCTTTCATCAATTACGTCACCCAAATCCAGATCGACTTTGGCGCTGTCAAGCTGCTGCAGGCCGAGTGCGAGCGCGTGGGCATCCGCAAACCCTTGATCGTGACCGATGCAGGCGTCAAAGCCGCAGGTGTGCTGCAAAAAGCGCTCGATGCCCTGACCGACCTGCCCGTGACCGTGTTTGACCAGACCCCCTCCAACCCGACCGAGGCGGCAGTGCGCGCCGCAGCGGCGATGTACCAACAGCACGGCTGCGACGGCCTGATCGCAGTGGGCGGCGGCTCGGCGATTGACTGCGCCAAAGGCGTGGCCATTGCCGTGAGCCACGAAGGCCCGCTCAAAACCTACGCCACCATCGAGGGTGGTTCACTCAAGATCACCGACCGCGTGGCCCCCATCATCGCCGTGCCCACCACCAGCGGCACGGGCAGCGAAGTGGCTCGGGGCGCGATTTTGATTCTGGACGACGGCCGCAAAGTCGGTTTCCACTCTTGGTTCATCGTGCCCAAAGCGGCCATTTGCGACCCCGAACTGACCTTCGGTTTACCACCCATCCTGACGGCCGCCACGGGCATGGACGCGGTGGCGCACTGCATGGAAACTTTCATGGCGGCGCCCTTCAACCCGCCCGCCGACGGCATCGCGCTCGATGGTTTGGCCCGAGGCTGGGCGCACATCGAACGCGCCACCGTCAATGGTCAAGACCGCGACGCACGCCTGAACATGATGAGCGCCAGCATGCAAGGCGCCATGGCTTTCCAAAAAGGCCTGGGCTGCGTGCACTCGCTCAGCCACAGCTTGGGCGGCGTGAACCCGCGCCTGCACCACGGCACCTTGAACGCCATGTTTTTGCCAGCGGTGGTGAAGTTCAACGCATCGGCAGAAAGCGTGCAAAAAGAAAACCGCCTGAACCGCATGGCCCAAGCCATGGGTCTGCAAAGCGGCTCAGACATCCCCGACGCCATCCGCGACATGTGCGCCCGACTGGGCCTACCCACCGGGCTGGGTGCAATGGGCGTGACCGAGGACCTGTTTGACGTCGTCATCACTGGGGCGCTGGCCGACCATTGCCACAAGACCAACCCACGCATCGCCTCGGCCGATGAATACCGGGACATGCTCCTGACCAGCTTGTAAACCTTGCGCGGTGACACCCGACGGGCTCAGATGTCACCCTTGCAAGCTTCAGGACGTCTCGTGGCTGGGCATCTTGGCGCCCACATGGATCTCACCTCGCGCCTCGGCCAGTTCCACCTGACGCTGGCGCTCGGCCAGTTTGACCTTTTGCTCGGGTGTGCGCTGATCGTGGCAGTGGTCGCAACTCACGCCCAACACATAGTTCGGCGACAGCTTGTCCTGCTCGCTCAAAGGCCAGCGGCAAGAACGGCACAGCTCGTGGTGCCCCAAACCCAGGCCGTGGCCCACGCTCACGCGCTCATCAAACACAAAGCACTCACCTTCCCAAGTGCTTTGCTCAGGCGGAATCTCTTCGAGGTATTTGAGAATGCCGCCTTCCAGGTGATACACCTCGTCAAAACCGCGCATTTTCATGAGCGCGGTGGACTTCTCGCAGCGGATGCCGCCGGTGCAAAACATGGCCACCTTGGTCTTTTTGGCGGCATCGCCCTGCAAATGGGGTTGCGCATCCAGCCAAGCGGGCAGCTGCACAAAGTTCTTGATGTTCGGGTTGACCGCGCCCTTGAAAGTGCCAATGGCCACCTCGTAGTCGTTGCGTGTGTCGATGACGACCACGTCCGGGTCGGCCAGCAAGGCATTCCAGTCGGCGGGTTTGACGTATTGACCCACTGTTTTGTTCGGGTCCAGCTCGGGCACGCGCAAGGTCACGATCTCTTTTTTGAGCTTGACCTTCATGCGGGTGAACGGCGGCTTGGGGCTCCAGGACTCTTTGTGCAACAAGCTCGCCAGGCGCGGATCGACCCGCAAAAACGCCAAAACGGCGCGGATACCATCTTCAGGTCCGGCAATCGTCCCATTGATGCCTTCGTGCGCCAAAAGCAAGGTGCCCTTCACATCGTTGGCCTCGCAGCAGGCTTGCAAAGGGGCTTGGAGGGCCTCGAAATCGGGCAAATCGACGAATTTGTAGAGGGCGGCGGTGAGGTACAAGCGTTCGGTCAACATGCTGTGATTATCCGCTTTAGCAGCAGGGTTATGCTGCATAAGTGACCAAAACAACGTCTGCGGCCTCTTGGCGCAAAGGGATCAGGGCTTGGTAGGCTGCAGACCCATGCCAGCCCTCGGCCTCTTGCACTGAGGGAAAACGAATCACCACAATGTCGGGGTGTGGGCAAATACCAGAAAAGGCCTTGACCTGCGCCCCCCGAAAGACCAGTTCCCCCGCAAAGGGTTGCAAGGTCGACAAGACCTGCGATCGGTATTGGGCCAATTTTTCGGGATTTTTCACAGTCATTTGACCGACGACATAGGCTTGAGACATGCGCCATCCTTACAGAGGCTGAACGATTGAAGAGACAGGATTTTGCAGCCAGCGGCTGAACTCATCCGTCATCTGCTGCGCCGCGCTGGCAGCCGCATTCCACACCCTCACGCGCCCCGCCAAATCGCGGTCATAGGTCATGAAGTCTTTTCGGTCGGGCAGTTTGCCGTTCGGCAGGGTTTTGACCCATTCGGGGTTGGGGGCCAACACGATGGTGCTGTCCAAAAACGGCGTTGCGCCGTGCCGCCACTTGAGTACTTTGTCGAGCCAGCCGGGCACCACGTTTTGCTGGAAGTGCGGGTACAGCACGATGGCGCGTTCGGGACCTTTGCCTCCAACCTCATCCGGCACAGACCAGTTCAGGTGCAGGTGGTAGTCGGTGATGCCGCCGTCCCAATAGGCGCCTGCGGGTGCGCCTGGGATGCCGTGCACCGCTTTCAGGGCAAACGGAATCGAACAGCTCGCTTGCAGCGCGGGCATGAAGTTGCTCTCGGTCAGGACCACGGCGCGGGTGCAAAAGTCTTGGGCGTCAAACGGCAATGCCGCGCCCTGCCCTGAAAACACCACCCGCTCCAGCCAACCGCCCAAGGCCCGGCGGTGCACGGCGTTGCTCAAAAATGCCCCCGCATAGCCCAGTGGCGTGGCCAAAGGGTGTTCGCGGTGCAGGATGTGCCGCCCGCGCGAGGTGACGATGTGCAGCCGGTAACGCGGATGGCTCAGTGCCTCGTGGATACGACCGCCATAAAAGGCCTGCAGGCTTTGACCAAACGCCTCACTCACCTGCTCGGCGCTCACACGCTTTTTGCCGGGCAGCGGCTCGTAGTGCTGGTGTATGTAATCGTTCTCCAGCCGTTCAAACGCGTCCACTGAATCATTCAGGCAAGCGGTGGCCATGCGCCAGGCACCAATCGATGCACCCACCAGGTCCACCGACTGCTGGCTTTGGCTCAACCACTCGCCAAAAATGAAGCGATCCAGAGACCCTAGGATCAGGCCTTTGGGGCCACCGGCAGCGCCCGGAATCACGCCAATGTGCTCGGGCTGCAGACCATGTTCTCGGATGTGGGCCAAAGCCTTGGGACCGGCGTGGATGTGAAGGGCTTGCATGCTGGGGTCAGAAGCTCACGGTGGTTATCAATGCACGGGGCTGCGGTAGGCGCGGCCTAAGCGGTCAGCCAGGGCTTGCAGACGCAGGTCCAGCGACCAAAGCACGGCCCCTTCGCTCAGGCAGGTGGCGGCTAACAGTTGCAAGTCAATCCAGCCGCAACCGTGCCCAAAAAGCTGATCGCGCTCGATGAAATCCAGCATCTCCGGCAAGCTGGCTTGTTGGGCAGCTTGCAGCGATGCCAGATCGGCCAGCGTTTGAGCACGCCGGGGTGGCGTGCCGCAAGCGATTTCGCCCAGGATGCAGGGATGGATCAGCACCCGATCCTGCTCCAGGAGCTGCACCAAGCTCTCATTGCCGCGCCTGAAGTGGTCCACCCACACCGAGGTGTCCACCAAAACAGGCGTCATGCGGGCAAGTCCTGCGCTCGTCGGGGAATGTCGGGCATATCGACTTGGGTACCGCCCAGTGCGGCCAGTCGTTTGGCCGCTTGGGTGCGGACAAAGGCCTTGATCGCCTCGCGAAACAAATCGGCCTTGTCCATGGACGGATCAGCCACTTCCAAAGCCCTTTGGTAGAGCTGGTCGTCAATGGTCACAGTAGTTCGCATCACAGGCCCCAATCATCAAATAAGATGCAATTATGCATCTCAAAGGATGGCATGGCGAGTTCCATGTCGTGTGAAGGCCCTTATTTCTTCAAGCCCTGCAGCTTGGCAAAGGCACTGGCCATGGCCGAGCCTGCCCCGGGAGCGGGAGGCGAGGCGTAGCCACCACCGCCGCCGCGCTGCCGGTTGTCCCGCCCTGCCCCTTCAAACTTATTGTCTCGGGGGCCATCACGCCGGGCATGCGCAGCGTCCAGCTTCATGGTCAAACTGATGCGTTTGCGAGCCACGTCGACTTCGAGCACCTTCACTTTGACGATGTCGCCGGTTTTGACCACTTCGCGGGCGTCGGTCACGAATTTGTTGGCCAGCTGGCTCACATGGACGAGTCCGTCCTGGTGCACGCCCAAGTCGACAAACGCGCCAAACTGGGCCACGTTGCTCACGGTGCCTTCCAAGGTCATGCCTTCTTTCAGGTCTTTGATGTCTTCCACGCCATCGGTCAGTCGTGCAACCTTGAAGTCAGGGCGCGGGTCACGGCCGGGTTTCTCCAGCTCGCCTAGGATGTCTTGGATGGTGATGGCACCGAATTTGTCATTAACAAACAGCTCGGGCTTGAGGGTTTTCAAAACGTCCGAGCGGCCCATGATCTCGTAGATTGGCTTGGCGGTTTTGACGAGGATCTGCTCGACAACCGGGTAAGTTTCGGGGTGCACGCCGGTCATGTCCAGAGGATTGTCGCCGCCGCGAATGCGCAAAAAGCCCGCGCTTTGCTCAAAGGTCTTGGCGCCCAAGCCGGTGACCTTGAGCAAGTCCTGACGGGTTTTGAACACACCGTTGGCATCGCGCCAGCGCACCACCGACTTGGCCACGCTGGCCGATAAACCCGACACGCGTGTGAGCAAAGGCACACTGGCCGTGTTCAGGTCCACGCCCACCGAGTTCACGCAGTCTTCCACCACCGCGTCCAGCGTTTTGGCCAGCTCGCTTGGGTTCACGTCGTGCTGGTACTGGCCCACGCCAATCGCTTTGGGGTCGATCTTGACCAGCTCCGCCAAGGGGTCTTGCAGGCGGCGGGCAATGGATGCCGCACCGCGCAGGCTCACGTCCACATCGGGCATTTCTTGCGAGGCAAATTCGCTGGCCGAATACACCGAAGCGCCCGCCTCGCTGACCACGGCTTTTTGAATTTCTACGCCATCACGAAGTCGGGCCAGTTGCTTGATCAGATCCCCCGCCAGCTTGTCGGTCTCGCGGCTGGCGGTGCCGTTGCCAATGGCGATCAGGTTGACGTTGTGCTTATCGCAGAGCTTGGCCAAGGTGAAGAGCGAGCCTTCCCAGTCCTTGCGCGGCTCGTGGGGATACACCGTGGCGGTGTCCACCAGCTTGCCGGTGGCGTCCACCACGGCCACTTTCACGCCCGTTCGGATGCCCGGGTCCAGCCCCATGACCACGCGGGGGCCTGCGGGCGCGGCCAGCAGCAGGTCGCGCAGGTTGTCGCTGAAGACCTTGATAGCGACTTTTTCGGCTTCTTCGCGCAAGCGTGCAAACAAATCACGCTCGGTGGACAAGCTGAGTTTGACGCGCCAGGTCCAGGCCACGCATTTGCGGATCAGGTCGTCCGAGGGGCGGGCCGCATGGCTCCAGCCCAGGTGCATGGCGATCTTGCCTTCGGCAATGCTGGGTTTGCCGGTTTCGGGCTCTACGGGCAGCACCAGTTTGGCGTCGAGCATTTCCAGCGCCCTGCCCCTGAAAACCGCCAAGGCTCGGTGCGAAGGCACACGGCCAATCGGCTCGTCGTAGTCAAAGTAATCACGGAACTTGGCCACGTCGGTGTTGTTTTCGTCTTTGCCGTCGGCCAGTTTGCTTTTGAACAGGCCTTCGTTCCACAGCCATTCGCGCAGGGCTTGCACCAAGGATGCATCTTCGGCCCAGCGCTCGCTCAGCAAATCGCGCACACCATCCATCACGGCCACGGTGGTGGTGAAGTCGGCCCCTTCGATCGCGCCAGCAGGCAGCACAAAGGCAGCGGCTTCGTTATGCGGGTCAAGGCGTGGGTCGGTAAACAGCTTGTCGGCCAGCGGCTCCAGCCCGGCTTCGCGGGCGATCATGCCTTTGGTTCGGCGCTTGGGCTTGAAGGGTAAGTAAAGGTCTTCCAGCTCTTGTTTGGTGGGCGCGGCATTGATGGCGGAGATCAGCTCGGGCGTCATCTTGCCCTGCTCTGTGATGCTCTTGATCACCGCAGCGCGACGGTCTTCCAGCTCGCGCAGGTAGCCCAAGCGGGATTCGAGCTCGCGCAACTGGATGTCGTCCAGGCCGCCCGTGACTTCTTTGCGGTAACGGGCAATAAAAGGGACTGTAGCGCCCCCATCGAGGAGCTCCACGGCGGTTTTGACCTGGTCTGAGCGGATACGGATTTCTATGGCCAGTTGGGCCAGGATTTTTTGCATGTCTGAGTCGGCGCTTCACTGCGCCTCATGGGTCGAAGGCCGTGAGTGTGCCACAGCACCTGAGTCGATAGAGACCACCCTGTCACGCCCTTAGGTGCGCCTTGCCAGCACCGCTGTTCAGGCTTGGCAAGGTGGCGCGTTATCTCCCATGGCCCCTTTATTGATGAGCAAAAACCCAAATAATGACAAATACAAACGGCGTTTTTTTGAATCATCAAAATTTTGCTTAAAAACAACTTTAATGACTCATTAATCTATAAATTTGACACACAAATATCAAATACGTAAACTCCGACTCATTGATGTTTTTGGTGATTAAGGGAGTAAAAAATGATGATCTTTGTTAAATGTGTGATGACAAGTGCATTTCGTCGTGGCCTGGCTTGGGTTTCTACCGGTGTCTTGATGCTGTTGACCGGTTGTGCTTCGGTACAGGGCCCCACATTGCCCGTGTCGGAATTGGAATCCTTTGTCCCCATGCCACACCACGCGCGTGTGATGAACGATGTCAAAGTGCGATGGGAAGTTCGCGAGAACGTGGCAGAAGTTTGCGGTCGTGCGGCCAAACTCAGCAGCACCCAAGCCTGGATGACACCCCCTCTGGCCTGCGCCATATGGAATGTGGCCAGCAAAGAGTGCGTGATCATCACCGGTACCAAAGTCTCACATGTCGAGTTGGGTCACGAATTGCGACATTGTTTTGAAGGCAACTTCCACCGCTGACGCCACTTTCTTCAGGTGAACAAATGCCCATGTGTGCCAGTGCACAAGCGATGATTTAAAATTAGAATTTAATAATAAATAATTCAAAAAATGAATTCGACGGCCTCAGAACTGAATATTGGTCTACCCGCATGGCTTCGCTGGCTGTGTATCGCGGCATCGGTTCTGAGCTTGGGTGCTTGCCATGGGGCTTCAAGACACCAGGTGTCCAGCTTGGAATTTGTGCCCTTCAGCCCAATGCCGCACAACTACCGGATCATGAATCAAGTACGCATCCATTGGGAAATGCGTGAAGACGTGGCACAGTTTTGCACGCAGTTCAAAAGCATGGGAACGCAACAATCGTACCTCTCGCCCCCCATGGCTTGCGCCATTTGGGACATCCTCAAATCCGAATGCACCATCGTGACGGGCCCAGTCACCAGCCATGTCGCCTTGGGGCATGAATTTCGGCACTGCTTTGAAGGCCATTTTCACCGCTGAAGAGTAGCCGCTGTGAAAACAAGGGCTGCTGGTCCTTCCTCCGAATTCTCTCAGCTTGCTCTCAGCGCCCGGCGCAGTCCTTCACCCACTTCGGGGCGTGCCGCAAAGGGGTCTGGCGGGTTGGTGCCTTGCACAATCGCCTCCATGCGGCTTTGCACATTGCCCAGCGCTTGCGGGTGGCTGTAGATGTAAAACTGGCCTTGGGCCACGGCATCAAACACTTTTTGCGCCACATCGGCGGCCGAGACTTTGCCACTGCCCACGGCTTTGTCGCTTTGGGCTTGCCCGATCAACTGGCTGGCGGTAGGTTTGTCTGCAGCCAACTCGGATGGGCGGTTGCGGTGGCTCTGGCTGATGCCTGTTGGCACAAAGTAAGGACACAAGACACTGGCACTGACTTGGTCGCACACCAACTGCAGGTCTTGGTAGAGCGTTTCGGTCAATGACACTACAGCGTGTTTGCTCACGTTGTAAATGCCCATATTGGGGGGCGTGAGCAAACCGGCCATGCTGGCAGTGTTGACGATGTGGCCTTGGTAGGCCGGGTCGGCCTTGGCGGCTTCGAGCATCATGGGGGTGAACAGGCGCACGCCGTGCACCACACCCCAGAGGTTGACACCCAGCACCCATTCCCAGTCAGCGACAGAGTTTTCCCAAACCAAGCCCCCAGCCCCCACGCCTGCGTTGTTGAACACAAAATGTGGTGCGCCAAAACGGGCTTTGACGTCTACGGCCAGTTGTTCCATGGCTTGGGCATTGGACACATCGACTTTGCGGGCCAGCACTTGCGCGCCTTGTGCCGTCATTTCTGCGGCGGCTTTGTCCAGCGCGTCTTGCTGCACATCGACCAGCACCAAGTTCATGCCCAGTTTGGCGCCAATGCGGGCGCACTCCAGACCGAAGCCCGAGCCTGCGCCCGTCAAGACAGCGGTTTTGCCTTGGAAGTTGCTGATCATGGAGACACCTTTTTGAGTGTGAACCCGACACGCGGGAAATGGACATGGACAGTGCCCGAACGGTCACCTGTTCGGCGCAAGGTGTAGCGGCTGTGGGTGGCCGCCACCAGCTCACCCTCGGTGGGCTCCAGCCCAAAGTTGTCGGCAGCGATCACCACCTGGCTGCCCAGTGCGATGCCGTGCTCGTCTTGGAACACTTCGCCCTGCAGCACAGCAGGCGTGGCGTTGTGGGCCACCTGAAGGGCGCCATCGCCAGACAAGGGGCTGTGGCTGCCGTGGCCAATGGCGTGCATGCGGGCCATCCAAGCCTTGATTTCAGGCGTGGCGTCAAAAATGGTGGCCAGCGCAGGCGTGCGCTCTTGGGTGAACCACAGGGGGTGGAAAGCCGAAAAGTCGGCCACACAAGGCTGCGCACCGAACAAAAAGTCTTGCCCTTGCAGCATGTTGGCCAGGCGTTTCAGATAGCTTTTGTAGGTGGCGGCTGCGTCGGTGAACGCCATGCGCGGCGCACCACCTCGCATGGCGGCGCGGTCGGCCACAAAGGCCTGAACCCCTTCGGCGGGCGTGTTTGCAAAGACCTGCGCCACACCTGCAGGCTGGAAGTTGTAAGCCATGGCCACTGGGAACAAGGCGTTGTCGGCCCATTGCGCCACGATCTGGGCAGCACCTTGTATGTCAATTGGGTAGAGCGTGGGCGCTGGGGCCAACTGCTCCAGCACATCACACATCAAGGCGGTGTCACAGTAGATGTCAGCCCCGATCTGCAGCACCGGCGTTTTGCGGTAACCGCCAGTGAGTGCCGTCAGGTCTGGCTTGGGCATGATCATCGGGATGAACACGCTCTTCCAAGGCAGCTGTTTGTAGCCCAAGATCAGACGGACCTTTTCGGCAAAAGGTGAGTTCGGGTAGTGGTGCAGGATCAGATCGGACATGCGCGGGACCTCAGATCAGCTTGACCAGCTGCTTGCCAAAGTTCTTGCCTTTGAGCAGACCCAAGAAAGCCTCGGGTGCAGCGGCCAGGCCCTGAGCCACGGATTCGCGGGGGCGCAGTTTGCCGGTGCCCACCATGGTGCCGAGCTCTTGCAGAGCTTCGGGCCAAATCTCCATGTGCTCGCTGACGATGAAGCCTTCAATCTTCATGCGGTTAACCAGAATCAAGGCGGGGTTGGCCATAGGCAGTGGCGCACCGTCGTAACCTGCGATCATGCCGCACACCGCAATCCGGGCGAAGGCGTTGGTGCGCAGCATCACCGCGTCGAGCACCATGCCGCCCACGTTTTCAAAGTGGCCGTCGATGCCGTTCGGGCAGGCTTCGCGCAGGGCTTTGGACAGACTCAGGTAGTCCTTGTGCTCTTTGTAGTCGATGCAGGCGTCAAAGCCCAACTCGTTGACGACGTAGTCACACTTTTCTTTGCCACCGGCAATGCCCACCACGCGGCACCCACGGGCTTTGGCCAAAGCGCCATAAGCGCTGCCCACGGCACCGCTGGCCGCGCTCACAGTCACCGTTTCGCCAGCTTTGGGGTTGATGATTTTGACCAGGCCATACCAAGCGGTCACGCCGGGCATGCCCACTGCGCCCAAATAGTGCGACAGCGGCACATGGGTGGTGTCCACTTTGCGCAATGCACCGATCACATTGGCATCCACCACGCTGTATTCCTGCCAGCCGCCCATGCCCACCACTTGGTCACCGGCCTTGAATTTGGGATGGCGGCTGTCCACCACCTCGCCCACGGTGCCGCCAATCATGACTTCGCCCAAAGGCTGGGGCACGGCGTAGCTCTTGCTCTCGTTCATGCGGCCGCGCATGTAGGGGTCCAGGCTCATGTAATGGTGGCAAACCAGCACCTGGCCGTCTTGCAGCTCAGGCAAAGGCACCTCGACCATTTTGAAGTTGCTGACGGTGGCTTCGCCTTGAGGGCGGTTGTCCAAAACGATGCGGTGGTTGATGGGCATGAAGGTCTCCAGTAAGAATAAATGGGTTAGTCGGTTGAAATGGATGGTTTTTCGCGGCGGCTCACGTACTTGAACGTGCCGGTGGCATGGGCACACAGCTGGCCTTGGGCATCGAAAACGCTGCCCTCGGTGAACGCCATGCTGCGAGTGCGGTGTTTCAAATGGCCTTTGCCAACCAAATGCTGTCCCGCTGGCACTTGGGCCGGACGCATGAAGGTGGTTTTCATCTCGATGGTGACCACCCCCATCTCCGGATCCACACTGCGTGCAGCGGTGGCCATGATGACGTCCAGAAAGGTCATGACAGCACCGCCGTGGGTGACGTCGAAGGAGTTCAGGTGCTCGGGCCGTGGCGCGAAATGCAGCTCAGACTCACCGCCCTCGAATGTCTCGAGCGAAAAGCCCAAATGCGCAACAAAGGGAATGTGGGCGCCAAAAGGAATGCTCATGTCCAGACTCAAAGCGCGGCTCAGCCACCGATGATGGCACTCACGCCACCATCGACGGCCAGCCATTGGCCCGTGATGTGTTTGCCCGCATCCGAGGCGAACAACACGGCCAGGCCCTTCAGGTCCTCGTCATCGCCCAAGCGGCGAAGCGGAGCGCCCCCGGCCATCTTGTCGGCCCCCAGCTTTTCCAGCAGGCCTTGGCTCATCTTGCTGGGAAAAAAGCCCGGGCAAATCGCATTCACAGTGATGCCATGCTCGCCCCACTCGCCCGCCAGGGCGCGCGTGAAGTTGATGACCGCACCTTTGGAGGTGTTGTAAGCGATGGTCTTCATCTCAGAAGGATTGCCCGCCAAGCCTGCGATGGAGGCGACGTTCAGGATGCGGCCCTTACCACGCGGAATGAAGCTGAGCTTAGCCACTTCTTGCGACAAGATGAAATAGCCACGCACGTTCAGGTTCATCACCTTGTCCCAGGCCTCGACGGGATGGTCTTCGGCTGGAGCGCCCCAAGTGGCCCCCGCATTGTTGACCAAGATGTCGATGGGCCCCATGCGCTCCATGGTTTCTGCGGCCAGACGGCGGATGTCTTCTTCTTTGCCGCAATCGGCCGCGATCCAGCGGGCATCGATGCCTGCGGCTTGCAACGCGGCGGCGGCGGCTTCCAAGTCGGCCGCTTTGCGGGAGCTGAGCATGATCTTGGCGCCCGCCTCACCCAAGGCGTGGGCCATTTGCAGACCCAGACCGCGTGAGCCGCCTGTGACAAGGGCGACTTGGCCCGTGAGGTCAAAAAGTTGTTGAACGGTGCGTGCCATCTTGTACTCCTGTTATTCAACGATGAAATCCATGCAGCGGCGCTCTTGCACGACCGCTTTCATGAAGGGTTTGATGGCTAGATGATCCGGGTGATTCTGGTAGGCCGCTAGCACCTGCGCGTCATCGAGCAACATGTGGAGCACCAAATCGTTCGTGCAGTCCATGCCGGGTGTGGCGCTGGCAACTTCGAAAGCACGGATGCCTGGCACCACATGGGCACACGAAAGCAACAATGATTTCGCTTTTTCGAGGTTGCTTGCCTTATCGGCCCCTTCGGCGTGGTCCTTCAAATTCCACATGACGATGTGGCGGATCATCAGAAGGCCTCTTCGGGCAAGTCGGCACAAGTCGCGTCGCGGCTGTTCACCACATTCAGCCACGCGCCAATTTTGGGCAACTCGTAGCGGAAGAAATAACGGCAAGCAGCGCGTCGGCCTTGTGCTGCGGGACTGTTGTCTTGACCCAGGCTGTTGGCCACGTCCAGCCAGATCCAGGCAATCACCGTGTGGCCAAAAGCCTGTAAATAAGGCACGGCGTTGGCCAAGGCCTCGGCAGGCTGGGCTCCGGCCCAAGCTTGTTGGGTGGCTTGGCCCACTCGCTTCAAGGCATCGCGCAGAGCGGCCGATTCTGGCGCCCAATGGGTCTCGGCTTTGGCGGCTGTGGCCAACATGCGCTCAGACAACAGTTGCAGGCCCCGGCCGTTTTCCATCAGCACCTTGCGGCCCAGCAGGTCCATGGCCTGAATCCCGTGGGTGCCCTCGTGGATCATGTTCAGGCGGTTGTCGCGCCAGTACTGCTCCACCGGAAAATCGCGGGTGTAGCCATACCCGCCGTGGATCTGGATGGCCAGGCTATTGGCTTCCAAGCACCACTCACTCGGAAAACTCTTGACGATGGGCGTCAGCACTTCAAGCAGCAGACGTGCCACATCGGCGTCTTCGGCCGTGCCGGTGTGCTGTTCGTCCACCAGCCTTGCGCAGTACAAGGCCAGTGCCAAAGCGCCTTCGCTGTAGGCTTTTTGCGCCAATAGCATGCGCTTGATGTCTGCGTGCTCAATGATGCGTACTTGGGGTTGGCTCGCGTCTTTGCCCCCTGCCCCGGTGGGGCGGCCTTGCGGACGGTTTTTGGCGTAGTCCAGACTGGCGTAGTAACCGGCCATGCCGAGCATGGTCGCGGCCATGCCCACACCGATGCGGGCCTCGTTCATCATGTGGAACATGCAACGCAGGCCTTCGCCTGGCTTGCCAACCAAATACCCAATGGCTCCGGTATCTCCTCGCACCGGGTATTTGCCCTCGCCAAAGTTCAGCAGCGTGTTGGTGGTGCCGCGCCAGCCACATTTGTGGTTCAGGCCCGCGAGCGCTACATCGTTGCGCTCGCCCGTCAGCTGGCCATTCGTGTCCACCATCTTTTTGGGCACGATGAAGAGCGAAATGCCCTTCACGCCTGGCACCAGCTGGCCGTTCACGTCGGGGATCTTGGCCAGCACCAAATGGATGATGTTCTCGCAGAGTTCATGCTCGCCCGAGGAGATCCACATCTTGTTGCCCTTGAGGCGGTAGCGTGCGCCCAAAGCGTCGACCTCAAAGTCTTCGCCATCGGGTGTGGCGCGGGTGGTGATGTCGCTGAGCGACGAGCCCGCTTGGGGCTCGGACAGGCACATGGTTCCAGAGAAGCGCCCAGAAAATTCGTTGGCGGCAAACACCTGCTTTTGCAAATGGGTGCCATGCACCATGAGCAAATTGGCGTTGCCGCTGGTGAGCATGCCCGAGCCGATGCTGACCGAGGCCATGGCAAAAAACGCGTTGGCAGCGGCTTCGACCGTGTAGGGCAGCTGCATACCGCCCATCTCGTAGTCTTGTGCGGCGCTGAGCATGCCCGACTCGGCATAGGCTTTGTACGCGTCGTGTGTGGCCTGGGGCAGGATCACTTTTTCGCCGTCAAAGTGGGGCTCTTGGGTGTCCACCAGGCGGTTGAAAGGGGCGTATTTTTCGCGGGCGATGCGCTCGCAGGTGTCAAGCACCGCGTCAAAGGTTTCACGCGAATGGTCGGCAAAGCGCTCGCGGCTTTGCAGGCTTTCGACCTTCAGCCAATCGTGCAGCAAAAAATCAACGGTGGGACGCAGGCTCATAGGTCGTTACTCTCCGGGTACTGAATGATCTGCCACGCATTGCTCACAGTGAAGACATGGACTGCCACGCTACGCTCGCAGTGACGGTGTTCTTTATGTCATCGCGAGCGAAGCGCGGCGATCCATTCGGTTCAGGCAAAAAATTAGGCAAGTAGCATGGTGCCACTTGCCCTGAAATACATCAGCCACCCAAGTGACCGTCACTATGCATCGTGATCACAGCACTTCAAAAATGCCGCAAGCACCCATGCCGCCGCCAATGCACATGGTCACCGCCACGCGCTTGGCACCACGGCGCTTGCCTTCGATCAGGGCGTGACCCGTCAGGCGCTGGCCCGACACACCGTAGGGGTGACCCACGGCGATCGCGCCGCCGTTGACGTTCAGGCGATCGGCCGGAATGCCCAGTTTGTCGCGGCAGTACAGCACTTGCACGGCAAACGCTTCGTTGAGTTCCCACAAGTCAATGTCGTTGACCGTGAGGCCCAAACGCGCTAAGGCTTTGGGTACGGCATAAACGGGGCCAATGCCCATTTCATCGGGCTCACAACCGGCCACGGCAAAGCCCAAGAATCGGCCCATGGGCTTCAAGCCGCGCTGCTCGGCCAGTTTTTCGTCCATCAGCACACAAGCGCCTGCGCCGTCGGAGAACTGGCTGGCGTTACCGGCAGACACCAAGCCGCCAGGCAAAGCAGAGCGCAAGCCGCTGATGGCTTCCACGGTGGTGCCTTCGCGCAGGCCTTCGTCCGCGCTCACAGTCACTTGCTTGGTGGTCATGCCCATGACTTTGTCGATCACGCCTTGGGTCACGGTGATCGGCGCGATTTCGTCGTTGAACAAACCAGCGGCCTGTGCAGCGCAGGCTTTTTGCTGGCTGGCCGCACCGTACTCGTCCATGCGGTCGCGACCGATCTTGTAGCGCTTGGCCACTTGTTCGGCGGTTTGCAGCATGCTCCAGTAGATCTCGGGCTTCATTTTGGCCAGCGCCAAGTCTTGCATCATGTGGGTGTTCATCTCTTGCTGCACGCAAGAGATGCTTTCAACGCCACCGGCCACATAGACCTGACCTTCACCCGCGATGATGCGCTGGGCGGCCAAGGCAATGGTTTGCAAGCCCGAAGAGCAAAAGCGGTTGACGGTCATGCCCGACACCGAAATGGGCAAACCGGCCTTGAGGGCAATTTGACGGGCGATGTTGGCGCCGGTGGCACCCTCTGGGCTGGCGCAGCCCATGATCACGTCCTCGACCTCGGCGACATCAATGCCTGCGCGGGCCACGGCGTGTTGCACCGCATGGCCGCCCAAAGTGGCGCCGTGGGTCATGTTGAAAGCGCCCTTCCAGCTCTTGGTCAGAGGAGTGCGTGCGGTGGATACGATTACGGCGTTGGTCATTTTGAATCCTTGTTTGTGGCGTTGAGCGATGTGCGTTCAGCGTTCAGCGTTGGGGGATGGGGATGAGCGTCTGTTTATTGGCATGGAGCGATGAGCGCAGAATAAATGTTCTCAGTCTTTTCCTGCTCAACGCTCAACCCACAACGAGCATCAGTTGAATGTCTTGCCTTCGGCCACCAAGCGAGCCAACAAAGGCGCGGGTTGCCAGAATTGGGCGTCGTCATTCGGGTTTTTGGCAAAGCGCTTCATGGCTTCGGCCACATTGAACAAGCCCACGGTGTCGGCGTAGTTCATCGGGCCTCCGCGCCAGAAAGGGAAGCCGTAGCCTGTGATGTAGACCATGTCGATGTCACTGGCTTTGCTGGCAATGCCCTCCTCCAAAATGTGGCAAGCCTCATTGACCAACGAAAACACCAAGCGCTGTACGATTTCATCGTCCGAAATCTTGCGGGGTGTGATGCCCATGGCGATGCGGTGCTTCTCGATCATTTCCACCACCACAAGGCTGGGAATCGCGTCGCGCTTACCCTCTTGGTAGTCGTACCAGCCTGCGCCGGTCTTCTGACCATAACGGCCCATCTCACACAACAAGTCAGCGGTTTTGCTGTACCTGAGGTTGGGCTTTTCGGTGTAGCGACGCTTGCGGATCGCCCAGCCGATGTCGTTGCCCGCCAAGTCGCCCATGCGGAAGGGGCCCATGGCAAAGCCAAAATTCTCAACGGCTTTGTCGACTTGGGCGGGGGTGCAGCCCTCTTCGATCAGGAAGCCGGCCTGGCGGCTGTACTGCTCGATCATGCGGTTGCCAATGAAGCCATCACACACTCCCGAGACCACCGAGGTCTTCTTGATTTTCTTGCCGATGGCCATCACGGTGGCCATGACATCTTTACCGGTTTGGGCACCACGCACCACTTCGAGCAGCTTCATCACGTTGGCGGGGCTGAAGAAGTGCATGCCCACCACGTCTTGTGGACGTTGTGTGAAGCTGGCGATCTTGTTCACATCCAAGGTGGAGGTGTTGGAAGCCAAAATCGCGCCGGGCTTCATCACCTCGTCGAGCTTCTTGAAAACGGCTTCTTTCACGCCCATTTCTTCGAACACAGCTTCGATCACCAGGTCGGCCTGACCGATGTCGTCGTAGCTCAGCGTGGTGGACAACAGCGCCATGCGCTCGTCGTATTTCTCTTGTTTGAGCTTGCCTTTTTTGACCTGGGCTTCGTAGTTTTTGCGGATGGTGGCCACGCCACGGTCCAGCGCTTCTTGCTTCATCTCCAGCATCTTGACGGGGATGCCCGCGTTCAAGAAGTTCATAGAGATGCCGCCGCCCATGGTGCCCGCGCCAATGACGGCCACGGATTGGATCGCGCGCTTGGGGGTGTCTTCGGGCACGTCGGCAATTTTGGAGGCTGCACGGTCGGCCATGAAAATGTGGCGCAGAGCCTTGCTCTCAGGAGTCATCATCAAGGCCGTGAAAATTTCGCGCTCGAAGACCATGCCATCTTCAAACTTCTTCTTGGTGGCGGCTTCGACCGCGTCCACACACTTGCCGGGCGCGGGTAGATTTTTAGCCATGCCCTTGACCATGTTGCGGGCGAACTGAAAGTACGCATCCCCCTGGTGGTGCTTGCAAGGCAGGTTGCGAATCATGGGCATGGGCGAACCATCTGCGTGGACCGCGGCCACTTTGCGAGCCAAGGCCAATGCTTCTTCGGCCAAGATCTCAGGCGATTTCGCCATCGCATCGAACAGTTTTTGGCCGGGCAACATGGCCAGCATGTCGCTCTGGATGGCTTCACCGCTGACGATCATGTTGAGCGCAGGCTCCACACCGATCACGCGGGGCAGGCGCTGCGTACCGCCCGCGCCGGGAATCAAGCCCAGCTTGACTTCGGGCAGCGCGACGCTGGTGCCAGGAGCTGCAATGCGGTAATGGCAGCCCAGTGCCAACTCCAGACCGCCGCCCATGGCCACCGAGTGAATGGCCGCCACAACGGGCTTGGCCGAGTTTTCGCACGAGCGGATGACGCTGAGCAAATTGGGTTCCTGGATCGCCTTGGGCGAGCCGAATTCACGGATGTCGGCACCGCCCGAGAAGGCTCGGCCAGCACCGGTGATGACGATGGCTTTGACCGATGTATCGTTGTTGGCCTTCTCCAGGCCATCGGTGATGCCGATGCGGGTGGACAGCCCCAAACCGTTGACGGGCGGGTTCATCATTGTGATCACCGCGACATCACCGTGGACTTTGTATTCAGCTGTCATGCTGGACTTCCTTTGCGTGAAAAGTTAAAAAAGAACGACCGTTCGTTTTTTTGCATTCTAGCCACAAAAAAAACATCTCAAAAAAATTTTGTCGCGCGAGGGACCCGACAAAGGCTGAATCAAACTTCCAGCCATTCCTTGCGAATGTAGGTGTTGGCCCGCAGCTCGTCGGGCGTGCCCTCGAACACAATGGCACCATGCCCCATGACCAAGGCCCGGTCCGAAATGCTCATCGCGATGGTGAGTTTTTGCTCAATCAACAAAACCGAAACCCCCTTGGCTTTGAGGCTGTAGAGGAACTGACCGACCAGTTCCACAATTTTGGGGGCCAATCCCTCGGTGGGCTCGTCGATGATGATGAGATCAGGGTCACCCATCAAGGTGCGGCACAGGGTGAGCATTTGCTGTTCTCCGCCCGAGAGCACCCCGGCTTCGTTGTGTTCCCGCTCCTTGAGGCGAGGAAACATGGCGAACATGTCGTCAAATGACCAACGACCGTTTTGTCCATTGCGTTTTTGCCCCAGCTGCAGGTTTTGGCTCACCGTGAGCTTGGGGAAAATTTCACGATTTTCTGGCACATAGCCCACGCCCAGGTGCGCAATTTCATACGCTTTTTTGCCTTGAATGGCCTGGCCTTTCCAGTCAATGCGGCCCTCACATTCCACCAACCCCATGATGGCTTTGGCGGTGGTCGAGCGGCCCGAACCGTTGCGCCCGAGCAGGGCCACGATCTCACCCTGCCCCACTTCGAAATTGACGCCATGCAACACATGGCTTTTGCCGTAATAGGCATGAAGGTTGTCGATTTGCAGCATCAGTGGCCTCCAACTTGGCTGTCCGCAACAGAGGAGCCCAAATATGCCTCCTGCACCTTGGCGTTGGCGCGCACAGATTCAGGGGTGTCGAAGGCAATGACTTCGCCGTACACCACCACCGCAATCTTGTCGGCCAGGCCAAACACCACGCCCATGTCGTGTTCCACCGTGAGCAGTGTTTTGCCCACCGTGACGTCTTTGATCAGCTGAATGAAACGCGAGGTCTCACTCTTGCTCATGCCAGCTGTCGGCTCGTCCAGCAAAATCACATCCGAGCCGCCCGCAATGGTGACGCCAATTTCCAAAGCCCGCTGCTCGGCGTAGGTCAAATTGACCGCCAGGACGTCGCGTTTCTTATCCAAATGGATCATGTCCAGAAGCTCGTCGGTGCGCTCGTTGGCATCTTTCAGATCCGACAAAAACTTGAAAAAGCTGTACTTGTACCCCAAGCTCCAAAGCACCGCGCAGCGCAGGTTCTCAAACACGCTCAGCTTGGGAAAGATGTTGGTGATCTGGAAGCTGCGCGACAGCCCCATGCGGTTGATCTCATAGGGCGTTTTGTTCTGAATCGCTTGTCCATTCAACAAAATCTCACCGCTGGTGGGGCCAAAGCGGCCGCTGATCAGGTTAAACAGCGTGGACTTGCCAGCCCCGTTGGGGCCAATCACGGCCACACGTTCACCCGCGTTGACGGCCAGGTTCACGCCTCGGATGATTTCGGTCTTGCCGAAGTTCTTGCGCACGTCCTGGAGTTCAAGGGCGTAACTCATAAAGCCGTTTCCCTTCTCTTGATTTCTTTTTCAATATCCGTCTGGATTTCGCCCCAGTCGCGTGCAAATTGCCTGCGGGCCAACTCAAACAAGCCCAAGCCCGTGAGCATCACAAAGGCCGAGCCGAACCAGCTGTCCAGGCTCTTGGCGTTGAGGGTGGCGCCCATGAACTTGACCGTGTCACCCAAGGCCGAATTAAGCTGCAGGTGGTAGACCATCTCGATCATGGCCCCAGCCCCTGCCAGCATGACGATGGCCGTGATACCCAGTGCCAGGTAACTGGTCCAGATTTGGCGCAGCTTGCCGAACTTGGCCACCCGCAGGTTCATCATGATCAAACTGGCAATGCCGCCCGGTGCATACATGACCATGAACAGGAACACCAGGCCCAGATACAGCAGCCAGGCCTTGGTCAGCTCGGACAGCAGCACAAAGGCGATGATCATCAAAACAGCGCCAATGATGGGGCCAAAAAAGAAAGTGGCACCGCCCAAGAAGGTGAAGAGCAGATAGGCGCCCGAGCGTCCTGCCCCGACCACTTCTGCGGTGACAATCTCAAAGTTGAGTGCGCCCAAGCCCCCGGCGATGCCAGCAAAAAAACCCGAGATGATGAACGCCATGTAGCGCACACGCTGGGTGTTGTAACCGATGAACTCCACACGCTCAGGGTTGTCGCGCACAGCGTTCAAAATCCGTCCCAGCGGCGTTTGCGTGAAGGCATACATCAGCGCCACACACACAAAGGTGTAGGCCGCGATCAGGTAATACACCTGAATTTGTGGGCCATAAGTGATGCCAAAAAATGGTTGACCCGCGACCCGGTTGCCCGAAACACCCGCCTCGCCCCCGAAAAACTCCGAGAACATGAGCGACATGGCAAACACCAGTTCGGCCACGCCCAGGGTGATCATGGCAAAGGGTGTGCCCGATTTGCGGGTGGTGACCCAGCCCAGCAAAATGGCAAAGCCCATGCCTGCCACACCGCCCACGATGGGCAGCAAGCTGACCGGAATGTGCAGCTTGCCGCCACTGACGGCATTGAGCGCGTGAATGGCCATGTAGGAGCCAAGGCCCGTGTAGACCGCATGGCCAAAGCTCAGCATGCCGCCTTGCCCCAACAAGATGTTGTAGGACAGGCAAGCGATGATGGCGATGCCCATTTGCGCCAGCATGGTCACCGACAGGTTACTGGTAAAGACCAGCGGAGAAGCCACTAAAACCAGAGCGAAAAGGCTCCAGATGAGCCAGCGACCCACGTTGTAAGGTTTGAATTTGTAAACAGCAGCCATCTCTTAACCCTCGCGTGTGCCCAAAAGACCTTTGGGCCGGAAGATCAGAATCAGCACCAAAAACAAGTAAGGCAAGATGGGCGCAACTTGCGACAGCGTGAGCTTGGCAAAAGAGTTCTCTTGCGTCGCGGCCGACAAAGCCCAACCCATGTCCTTGGCCAGTGTCAAGAAGGAATAGTCAATGGCCACGGCAAAAGTCTGAATCACGCCAATCAGGATGGACGCCAAAAAGGCCCCCGACAACGAGCCCATGCCCCCCACGACCACGACCACAAAAATTACCGAGCCCACTGTGGCGGCCATGGCAGGTTCCGTCACAAAGGTGCTGCCACCAATCACGCCCGCCAGCCCGGCCAGGCCCGTGCCCGCACCAAACACCAGCATGAACACGCGTGGCACGTTGTGGCCGAGCGACTCCACCATTTCGGGGTGGGTCAGCGCGGCCTGAATGACCAAACCAATGCGGGTACGGGTGAGCAAAAGCCACAAGGACATCAGCATCAGCAGCGCCACCAGCATCATGAAGCCGCGTGTGGCCGGGAAAGGTGAGCACACCACACGGATGGCTGCATCGGCTGCGCGGCACATCTCAGCAGGCGCGGCTCCCCAAACCACACTCAAACCGTGGGTCGAGTGGTTGATCAAAGTGAAGGCCGAGCCACGCAAGATTTCGGGCGGGGGGAACTCGACTGCCGTTCTGCCCCAGACCAGCTGGACCAGCTCCAGCACCACATAAGACAGGCCAAAGGTGACCAACAATTCGGGCACATGGCCAAAGGGATGAACTTTGCGCAGCGTCAGGCGCTCAAACAAGGCACCACATGCCCCGACCAACAGCGGTGCAATCATAAGCGCTGGCCAAAAGCCGATCCATTCGGAGATGGTGTAGCCAAAATAGGCACCCACCATGTAGAAGCTGGCGTGCGCAAAGTTGAGCACGCCCATCATGCTGAAAATCAGCGTCAACCCGGAGCTGAGCATGAACAGCAACAGCCCGTAACTGAGGCCGTTGAGCATGGAGATGATGAAAAACTCCATCACAAACTTTCCAGACCCTGCAAGGTCTTACTGCGTTACCGAAAGGGGGTTGGCCCGTGGCCAAGTCAGTCTCTGAGGGGCCCGAGAACCCAAAAAAAAGCCCGATGTACCCACAGGTGATCGGGCCTTGGCCCAGCCGACCCACCTTGAATGACCCCAGCGGGTCACTCAGCAGCGGGCAGCGGCGGGGATTGCGCCTTAGCCAGGACGCTTCATCTGGCAGCTGGTGGGGGTGCTGGACACGTAGGAAGGGAATTCCTTCACGGGTGCCAGTGTCATCCCGGTGTTCTCGGGGCTGTAAGGGAACTTCTTGTCGGCTTTTTGCCAGACCGTCATCCACAAGGGCTGCTGCATTTGGTGGTCCGTCTTGCGCATTTCCACATCACCGTGGTAGCTCTTAAACTTCAGGCCCGACAGGGCTGCGGCCACTTTGACCGGGTCGGTCGACTTGGCTTTGGCCATGGCTTCACCCAAGGCGTTGTAAATCGTGACCACAGAGGATGTATAGAAATCGTCGTTGAACTTTTGCTTGAACTCGCCCATCCACTTGCCCATGTCACCACCCATGTTGTAGTGGCTGTAGGCAATTTGATAAACACGACCTGCGCCGGTTTGGCCCAAAGCGGTTGGTGTGCCCGTCACGCCGGTGTAATAGGTGTAGAACTTGCCGTTGTAGCCGCCTTCGTTGGCCGCCTTCACCAGCAAAGCCAGGTCAGAGCCCCAGTTGCCGGTGATCACAGTGTCGGCACCCGAGGCCTTGATTTTGGCGATGTAGGGCGAGAAATCACGCACCTGGGCCAAGGGGTGCAGGTCTTCACCCACGATTTGCACATCACTGCGCTTGCGGGCCAAGTTTTCCTTGGCGAACTTGGCGACCTGGTGACCGTGTGAGTAGTTTTGATTGAAGAGATAAACCTTCTTGATGTCCTTGTCGTCCTTCATGAAGGTGGTCATGGCCTCGATCTTCATCGAGGTGTCGGCGTCAAAGCGAAAGTGCCAGTAGCTGCACTTGCTGTTGGTGAAGTCGGGGTCCACAGCCGCGTAATTCAGAAAGATCACTTCCTTGCCGGGATTGCGTTCGTTGTGCTTGTTGACGGCTTCGATCAGTGCGCCAGCCACGGAAGAACCGTTGCCTTGGGCGATGTAACGAACACCTTGGTCCAAAGCTGCCTTTAATGCGTTCAGGCTCTCCGCAGGGCTAAGTTTGTTGTCAAATGAAACGATTTCAAACTTGACACCGGCGGGATTGGTTTTGCTGAATTTTTCAGCAAAGAACTGAAAACTTTTCAGTTGGTTACTACCTACAGGGGCCATCAATCCGGAAAGTGGATCAATGTGAGCAATTTTGACGGTTTCGCCTTTTTGCGCATGAGCGCCCAGGGAACAAGCGGCCAAAGCGGCAGCGGCAATCAAACGGGTGGTGGTCTTCATTCAAGGTCTCCTGCGTTGTGAATCAGAACTGCATTAGCGTAACCGCTGATGGCTCAAATGCGCTCGGGGTTTGCACCTAATGCTTATCACCCGCGTGACTTGACCGTGCCATGGGATGGCTGCTTTGGCATGACGCGCATCAAAGGCCAGGCAGCACGTAGTCGGCCAATTGCTCGCGCAAACGGGTCTTGAGCATCTTGCCGGTGCCCCCCAAAGGGATGGCGTCGACAAAGACCACATCGTCCGGGATCTGCCATTTGGCGGTCTTGCCGTCGTAAAAAGCGATGAGTTCTTCGCGGCTGAGCTCAGCACCCGGTTTCCTGACCACACACACAATCGGCCGCTCGTCCCACTTGGGGTGGCGCATGCCAATACAAGCGGCCATGGCCACGGCCGGGTGGGCCATGGCGATGTTTTCCACATCGATCGAGCTGATCCACTCGCCGCCGGACTTGATCACGTCCTTGCTGCGGTCGGTGATCTGCATGAAGCCGTCGGCATCAATGGTGGCCACATCACCGGTGGGGAACCAGCCGTTCACCAAGGGGTTACCGCCTTCTTGTTTGAAGTAAGACGCGATCACCCAAGGGCCTTTGACCAACAAATCACCTGCGGACTTGCCATCGTGGGGCAGTTCACGGCCCTCGGCATCCACAATTTTCATGTCGATGCCGTAAATGCATCGGCCCTGCTTCATGCGCAACTTCATCTGCGCATCGGCGGGCAAGCTCAGGTGCTTGTTTTTCAGGGTGCACACTGTGCCCAGCGGGCTGAGCTCGGTCATGCCCCAGGCGTGCAACACATCCACCTTGTAGTCTTGGCGGAAGGCGTCGATCATGGCCGGTGGGCAAGCCGAGCCGCCAATCACGGTGCGGTTGAGCTGGCTGAACTTCAGGCCCGCAGGTTTCATGTGGCCCAGCAGCATTTGCCAGACGGTGGGCACACCCGCCGCAAAGGTCACGCCTTCGGCTTCGATCAGTTCATAAACCGACTTGCCGTCGAGCGCGGGGCCGGGGAAGACCAATTTGGACCCGGCCATGGCGGCGCTGTAAGGAATGCCCCAGGCGTTGACGTGGAACATGGGCACCACGGGCAGGATGGCGTCACGCGCTGAAATGCACATCGAGTCCGGCAAAGCGGCAGCGTAGGCGTGCAGCACCGTGGAGCGGTGGCTGTACAAAGCGCCTTTGGGGTTGCCGGTGGTGCCGCTGGTGTAACACAGGCTGCAGGCGGTGTTCTCATCCAGCTCGGGCCAAACGTAGGTTCTGGGCTGCAGACCCATCCAGGCCTCGTAGCTCACCAAGTTCGGAATGCCCGTGCCCTCGGGCAGTTTGTCGGCGTCACACAAGGCCACATAGTGCGTGATGGTTTTGCAATGGGCATGCAGCGCCTGCACCAAGGGCAAAAACGTCATGTCAAAACACAGCACCTGGTCTTCGGCATGGTTGGCGATCCAGGCCAACTGCTCGGGATGCAGGCGCGGGTTCATGGTGTGCAGCACACGACCCGAGCCGCTCACGCCAAAGTACAGCTCCAAGTGGCGGTATCCGTTCCAGGCCAGGGTGGCGATTCGTGCGCCTTGCGGCACCTTTTGGGCATCGAGGGCGTTGGCCACTTGGCGCGAGCGACGGGCCACATCGACCCAGGCGTAACGGTGGATGTCTCCCTCTACCCGGCGCGAAACAATTTCGCTGTCGCCGTGGTGTTTTTCCGCAAAGTCGATCAGTGAAGAAATCAGCAGTGACTGCTGTTGCATCAATCCCAGCATGGGGCGCTCCTGTCAGGTGGAAGGTTTTGAACCGATTCATTGTGCACCCGAGTTTGCTCGAAACGGGGCCTAAAACCCGCCAAACCGCGGGTGCTTGTCAAGGGCGTGACAATTAGCAACATGTCATCTGCCCCTTTGGAAACCTCTGCCAGCCCCCACCAGGCCTTGCCTGTGCTGGACTGGACGCACCGCCTGACCCAACTGGGCTCCCGTTTTTTTACACCCCTGCATCCCACCCCGCTGGCCGCACCCTGCTGGGCCGCCCGCAACAACGACTTGCGCACCGAATTGGGCTGGCCCGACGAGCTCTTTGACGATGAGCACCTGCAAGCCTTTGCGGGCAATGCGATGATGGTGGGCTCTCAGCCGCTGGCCACGGTCTACAGCGGCCACCAGTTTGGCCAATGGGCCGGGCAACTGGGCGACGGGCGGGCGATTTGGCTGGGTGAGGCCCAATCTGCGCAAGGCCCGCAAGAAATTCAGCTCAAAGGCGCGGGCCGCACGCCCTACTCGCGCGGCGGCGATGGCCGGGCCGTGCTGCGCTCCAGCATCCGGGAGTTTTTGTGCAGCGAAGCCATGCACGGGCTGGGCATTCCCACTACCCGGGCGCTCTGCCTGGTGGCTTCACCCGAACCCGTACGACGCGAAACCATCGAAACCGCAGCGATCGTCGCCCGGGTGGCCCCCAGTTTTTTGCGCTTTGGGCACTTCGAGCATTTTTCTGCCCAGGGCGACACCGACAGCCTGCGCAGCCTGGCCGACCACGCGATAAGCCATCACCTTCCCGAGTGCAAGTCGCGCGCCGCGCTGTGGCAAGGCAATGTGTATGCCGCTTTGCTGGATGAGGTCCAAGAGCGCACCGCCCGGCTGCTGGCGCAATGGCAGGCGGTGGGCTTTTGCCACGGTGTGATGAACACTGACAACATGAGCTTCTTGGGCCTGACCATCGACTACGGCCCCTTCCAGTTCATGGACGGCTTTGACCCCGGTCACATTTGCAACCACTCGGACCACCAGGGGCGATATGCCTACGGCCGCCAACCGAACGTGGCCTATTGGAATTTGTATTGCCTGGCCCAGGCGCTGGCCCCCTTGATCGACGACCACGACATGACGCTGCAAGTGCTGGAAGGCTACAAAACCATGTTTCCACGCTTTTTGGGGGATGCGATACGGGCCAAACTGGGGCTGACGGGGGCATTGGCATCGGAGTCCGCGCGCGAAGCCGACTGGACCCTGGTCGAAGACCTGATGCAAATTTTGGCCTTTGAGCGCACAGATTACACCTTGTTTTGGCGTCGCTTTTCTGAGGCGGTTGCGGCCGGCAAGGCAGACATGGATTGCCACGCTTCGCGCGCGATGACGGATACCGAATTCCCCGTCACTGCGAGCGAAGCGTGGCAGTCCATGGACGACTTGTTCATCGACCGCGCCCGCTGGCAAGCCTGGTTGGCCCGTTATGTCGAGCGTACCGTCCCGGCCCAATGGCCTGCCATGGGTCAGCAAATGCTGCGCACCAACCCCAAGTTTGTGCTGCGCAACCACTTGGCCGAGATCGCCATTCGCCAGGCCCAAGCGGGTGACTTTTCTGAAATCGAGACCCTGCACAACTTGTTAAAGTCACCCTTTGACGAGCATCCGGGCATGCAAGCCTACGCCGCCCTGCCACCCGACTGGGCGGGTCAACTGGAAATCAGCTGTTCATCATGAGCAAAATCACCAAAACCGACCAAGAGTGGCGTGAGCTGCTGGCCGCCAAAGGCGCCGAGCCTGTGGCCTACGCCGTCACCCGCCAAGCCGCCACCGAGGAGCCCTTCACCGGCAAATACGAGGGCCACTGGTCCAGTGGCATTTACCGCTGCATTTGCTGCGATGCCGAACTGTTCAAGTCGGGCACCAAATTTGACGCGGGCTGCGGCTGGCCGAGCTTTTCTCAGGCCTCCTCCGAAGGGGCCATCGAAGAGCGCGTGGACACCAGCCACGGCATGCGCCGGGTGGAAACCCTGTGCGCCCAATGCGGCGCGCACCTGGGCCATGTGTTCGAGGATGGCCCGGCCCCCACGGGCTTGCGTTATTGCATGAACTCCGCTTCGTTAGACTTCGAGCCTTCTTGACCGACCCCGGCTGCGCCCTGCGTGCAGCCTCTCACCTTTTTCCATGAAACTCATTCTCGACTTTTTCCCTATCCTGCTGTTCTTTGGTGCGTACAAGATGGCCGACATCTACACTGCCACAGCGGTGCTGATGGGCGCGACCGTTTTGCAAACCGCCATCATTTACAAGTTGGACGGCAAGCTGCAGACCATGCACAAGATCACGCTGGTGCTGGTGCTGGGCTTTGGCGCCCTCACCTTGAGCCTGCACGATGAGCGCTTCATCAAGTGGAAGCCCACTTTGTTGTACTCGGGCCTGGCCATCGCTTTGGCTGTGGCCCACTGGTTTTTGAAGAAAAACTTCCTGCACATGCTCCTGGGCACGCAACTTCAGCTGCCCCACGCCGTGTGGAATCGATTGAACCTGTCGTGGATGCTGTACTGCATTTTCATGGCCGCTATCAATGCTTATGTGGCCCACTTCTTCAGCACCGAAGACTGGGTGAACTTCAAACTTTGGGGTTATGTCTTTCCGTTGGTCTTCATCCTGGGCCAAGGGCTTTACATTTCACGCTATTTGCCCAAAGACGAAGGCAGCTCCAAATGAGCACCAACACCGTGCCCCTGAGCGCACAAATCCACGCCCGCTTGACCGAGCGCCTGCAGCCCACCGCGCTGCGTGTGATTGATGAAAGCGCTCAGCATGCTGGCCATGTGGGCGCCAACGACAGTGGCGAAGGCACCCACATGCGGGTGTGCATAGCCTCTCCTTTGTTTGATGGCATCAGCCGCGTTCAACGCCATCGCCTTGTGTATGATGCGCTGCAAGATTTCATTGACCAGGGCTTGCATGCACTGGCCATCGAGCTGATCTGATCCGGGCCGTCACCCTATGGTGGCAGCCCCTTTTTTTGAACCCTAGACCTTTCTCTGACACCCGTCTTTTAGGAAAACACGATGAAAAAGCAAATGCTTAGCGCCGCTTTGGTGGCCTTGCTGGCGTCCCCCGTTCTGGCGCAAAACCTGGCTGTGGTCAACGGCAAGCCCGTTCCCTCTTCGCGCGTGAAAGCGCTTCAGCAACAGGTGGAGGCGTCTGGTCGCCCGGTCACCCCCGAGGTGATGGCCCAGATCAAGGAAGAGTTGATCGCCCGCGAAATTTTCATGCAAGAGGCCCGCAAGCGCGGCCTGGACGCCAGCGAGGATTACAAATCGCAGCTGGAACTGGCCCGCCAGACGATTTTGATTCGCCAGTTGTTTGCCGATTTCCAGAAGAAGAATCCGGTCACCGATGCCGACATCCAGGGTGAATACGACAAGTTTGTCAAGGAAAACGGTGGCAAGGAATACCGCGCACGCCACATCTTGGTGGAGACCGAATCTGATGCCAAAGCCTTGATCGCTGAGATCAAAAAAGGTGGCAGCTTTGAAGAGTTGGCCAAAAAGGCCTCCAAAGATCCAGGTTCTGGCGCCAACGGCGGTGACCTGGATTGGGCCGCAGCCGGCAGCTATGTGCCCGAGTTCTCGGACGCCATGGTGAAATTGGCCAAGGGCCAAATGACCGATGCACCCATCAAGAGCCAGTTTGGTTTCCACATCATCCGTGTGGACGACGTGCGCGAGGCCCAGTTGCCCAAGCTCGACGAGGTCAAGCCCCAGATTTCCCAGCAGTTGCAGCAGCAAAAACTGGCCAAGTTCCAGGAAGACCTTCGCGCCAAAGCCAAGATCCAGTGATTGGGTCTTTGGCCCTTTGAAAAACGCGACTTCGGTCGCGTTTTTTGCTTTTGGTTTGCCGTGGCGCTGAAGTCAAAAGGAATGGGCGCGGCCAGGGGCTCAGAGGCGCTTCGCTTTGCCACATCGCCCCTGGCCGCGCCCATCCCTTTTGAGCGAGAGTCTTGGGGCATCCGAGCGCCGGTCTGTTGGCGGCTTGAAGTCAAACAGGGCTTTGTGGATAAACATCCTTCTTCGAGGTAGAACCGACGACCTGCAAACACTGCACTACCACCTGAAGCGGTGGGCATTGGCTGGGGCGATGTGGCAAAGCGAAGCGCCTCTGAGCCCCGGCCAGTGCCCGCCGCTTCAGGTTTACTCGCACATCAACAAGCAAGCTGGGATAATTCCAGCCCATGCAGCCTCACCACCTCGAACTCCTCGCCCCCGCCCGCACCTTCGACATCGGCATCGAAGCCATCAACCATGGCGCCGATGCGGTCTACATTGGTGGGCCTTCTTTTGGGGCGCGGTCCACGGCCGACAACTCGGTGCAAGACATCGCCAAGCTGGTGCACTTCGCTCACCGCTTTCATAGCCGCATTTATGTCACGCTCAACACCATCTTGCGCGACGATGAATTGGAAGGTGCACGCAAACTGGCCTGGCAGTTGTATGACGCGGGCGTGGACGCGCTCATCATCCAAGACATGGGCTTGCTCGAGATCGACATGCCCCCGATCCAGCTGCACGCCAGCACTCAGACCGACATCCGCACCCCCGAAAAAGCCAAGTTCTTGCAAGACTCGGGTTTGAGCCAGATCGTGCTCGCCCGCGAACTCACACTACCGCAGATCAGCGCCATCCGCGATGTCATCGACACCGAGCGCACGGTGATTGAATTTTTTGTGCACGGCGCTTTGTGCGTGGCCTACAGCGGCCAGTGCTTCATCAGCCACGCCCACAACGGCCGCAGCGCCAACCGGGGTGACTGTTCACAAGCCTGTCGCTTGCCCTACGAAGTCAAAGACGCCCAGGGTCGCATCGTGGCGCACGACAAGCATGTGCTGAGCATGAAGGACAACAACCAGAGCGAGAACCTGCGCGATCTGGTGGATGCGGGCATCCGCAGCTTCAAGATCGAAGGCCGCTACAAAGACATGGCCTATGTGAAAAACATCACGGCCCATTACCGCAAGCTGTTTGATGAAGTGCTGAGCGAGCGCCCCGAGCTGGCGGCGTCTTCACACGGCCGCACCAGCTTCAGCTTTGAGCCCGATCCGAACCAGAACTTCAACCGCGAATTCACCGACTACTTTGTGCAGGGCCGCAAAGAAGACATCGGCGCGTTTGACACACCCAAGAACCCCGGCCAGCCGATTGGCTGGGTCATCAAGGTCACACCCGAGCACGTCGAGATCACCACCGACGACCCGACCACAGTTCTGCACAACGGCGATGGCCTGTGTTACTACGACCTGCAAAAAGAATTGGTCGGCCTGCAGATCAACCGCGCAGAGGCCACCAAGGTCAAAGGTGTTTGGCGCTTATTCCCCAAAGACCCGATGGACGGCTTCAAGGATTTGCGCAAAGGCGTTCAGGTCAACCGCAACCGGGACATGAGCTGGGTGCGCAAGCTGGACAAAAAGTCCGCCGAGCGCCGCATGGGCGTTTGGATGCAGCTGGCCGAAAATGACAAGGGCCTGCAACTGACCCTGACCGACGAAGCGGGCCACACCGGTGCTGCCCAAATGGCCATCGCTTGGCAAAAGCCTAAAGACTTGGCACAAGCCGAAGACAAACTCAAAACCGCCTTGGGCAAACTGGGCGATACCCTGTTTGAGCCGCTGGATGTTCAAGTTGCCCTGCCCCGCTCCTGGTTTGTGCCACCCTCACAGCTCAACGCTTTGCGCCGCGACGCCGTGCAAGCCCTGGAAACTGCCCGCGCGGAAGGCCTGCATTGCCTGCCGCGTGCGGTGCCGGTGGAGCCGCCTGTGGCTTACCCCGAAGACACCCTGACTTATCTGGCCAATGTGTTCAACCAAAAAGCCCGTGACTTTTATGCCAAGCACGGCGTGAAGGTGATCGATGCCGCCTATGAGGCACAAGAAGAGTTGGGCGAAGTGAGCCTGATGATCACCAAGCACTGCGTGCGGTTCAGCCTCAGCTTGTGCCCCAAACAGGCCAAAGGCGTAACGGGCGTGCAAGGCACGGTGAAAGCCGAGCCCATGCAGCTGATCAACGGCAAAGAAAAACTCACCCTGCGCTTTGACTGCAAACCCTGCGAAATGCATGTGGTGGGCAAGATCAAGAAATCGGTGCTGAATGCCGTGCCAGAGAGCCCTGTTCAGTTCTACAAGAAAAAGCCTGTGGTGGGCCTGCACTGATCCGACGATCGGGCAGCACGTTCACGCAACCTCATTTCGCCTTCCTGATCCCAGCCAGCCTTGCAGCGATGGGGGCACCCATGATGACGATCACCACTCGGGTCAGATGGTGGACGATGATGAAGCCAAGATCCGCACCAGCCGCCAATGCCAAGATCGTCATTTCTGCTTGTCCACCGGGTGCAAACGCAAGGAATCCTTCAATAGGTTTGGCCAGTCCAGTGAGCGTCACAATTTCTGTGAAACTTGCTGCTAGTACGGCCAAAATCACAACAAAAGCAATTCCCGAAAAGATGAAGCTGCGAAGTTCGCGAAAGGTCACCCCCACATATTGGACGCCAATTCCGAGTCCGATGAAAAGCTGTGCAACAACGATGGCTTCAACGGGGGGGCGGTAATGAATCAAGCCTCCCATTGACAGGGCTGCCGTCACCATCATGGGGCCCAAGATCGAGGCACCAAAAAGACCCACCCTCTCCCCGACTTGCCAGCCCAACAAAGCTGCAGCGGCCATCATGATCAGCTCAACTGATGGGACGTTTCGTGCTGGTTCGCCCAAAGCACCTGAAAGGCTCGCGCCATACAAAAGGGTCAATAGGATGGGCGCCAGTGTGACAATGATGAGCATGCGCGTTGCATGGATGAGCGCCAGCGCCCGCGCATCGCCGCCCGCCTCTTTACCAAAGGCCACCATGTCAGGAAGACCACCAGGCATTGCCGCATACCACGAGGTCGCGGGGTCATAGCCAAGACGCCGAAAAAAAGGGACGCCAACCAATCCGATAAGGGCTACATACACAGGAATCAGAGCAACACTGCCCAAAAGCTGCGGTATGCGGTTCACGATTTCTGGGGTGATTGAGGCGCCGATGGCGACGCCAAGAATCGTTCTTGCTACGGTGGAAAGATTACCCATCCCCTTGAGTCTTGCGCCAGACAAAGCTGCCAAAAGGCAAGCCGTCATGGGACCGAATAAAAACGGCAGAGGCAAACCTAAACCTTGAAAGATGAAGGCTCCAATGATAGCCAAGACCAGTGTTCCCAAACGCGGCTTTAAATGGAGTTGCATAAAAATAGGATCGGCGAGGGTCCACTGTTTAGACTTTGAAACAAGGCATCCAACAATGGCCCCTAAGACTGCGAGTGATACAGCTTTAATTTGAGCCCCATGCCTTCATGCAAAACCACGAATTCAAGGGTGGTGTAAAAGCTTTGTGGTGGTCGGAATCGAACAGGGTCAACTGCTGAATTCATCAGGTTTTGGCTCATGAAGCCTTTTCTCGTGCAACAAAATCCAGCACATTGCGAAGAGCAGCAGAAAAGTACAACTCGTAACCTTTTTGCTCCACATAACCAAGGTGGGGCGTGGCCACCACGTTGGGCATTTGGAGCCAAGAGTCGTTGGTGTTGAGGGGCTCTTGCTCAAAAACATCCAGGGCTGCAAAACCTGGTCGGCCTTGCTGTAAAGCGGCTTTCAATGCCCCAGTTTCAATGAGTTCGGCTCGGCTGGTGTTGAGCATCAAGGCAGTGGGTTTCATGCCATCCAAATCGCTGGCGGTAACGATGCCACGGGTGGCATCGTTGAGTCGCAGGTGCAAAGTCACCACATCCGCTTCGGCAAAAAATGCCTCTTTGGAAGTGGCCACCCGGTGACCGTCGGTGCGTGCCAGTTCCAGACTGGGTGCACGGCCCCAAACCAAGACTTCCATGTCAAATGCGCGTGCATAGCGTGCCATGCGTTGGCCGATCTTGCCGTAACCCCAGATGCCAAGTACATCGCCTTTGAGTGCGCGGCCAATGGTGTCATGAACAGCTTCACCAGACACCCGCTGCCAGTGACCGCCCTGCAACTGGCTGACGTATTGCGGCAAGCGTCGATAAGCAGCCATGAGCAGCGCCCAACTGAGCTCGGCCGGAGCGGTAGGGTCCCCCACGCCTTCGAGCACGGTGATACCGCGCTGCTGCGCCGCTGCCATGTCCACATTGCCACTGACCTTGCCAGTCTGTGAAATGAGCCGCAATCGGGGCAGCCGCTCCATCAAAGCCGCAGTCATGTGGGTGCGCTCGCGAATCAGCACCACGGCCTCGTGTTGGGACAAGCGTTCGGCCATGGCGTCGTCGTCCATCGGTTCGGTGAACACGTCGACCTCGTGGCCATCAAGCAAGGCAAAACACGGCAAGTGGCGAACGGCGTCTTGGTAGTCTTCCAATATGGCGATCTTCATGGGGTGGTCTCCAGTGGTGTTATGGGGATGCCGAAAACGATTCTTTGAGGGAGCGGGCTTTGTCCATTAAGGCATTGGACAGCCGATAGATGCGAAAGAAGCCATCCATGTACAGCTGTGCATTGCGTTCGTAAGCCACCCAAGGAAAGGCATAAGCACCCTCGGCATCGTGGCGTCCGAAGACACGCGCTCGCAAAATGCCAGCGGGGTTTTCCATGCCGACAGCCCGCTCAGTGTTGTGCACCGTCAGTGGCTCAACACCCTGGGCAATGTCATGTGCGGTGGTGCCAGGAATCAGGCATGCGGCGGCCAGACAACAGCCGCCCGTGACGGCCAAAGAGGCGTGCGATTCCTGAGGCGTGAAATACCGCGCAGAAATATGGCCACCCTGGGCGGGGGTAGATACGAGACACACTTTGGGCACGGTTTCGCTGGCGGCCAGTTCGTCAGCCGTCATCAGCACGCCCTGACGCTTGAGCTTCATGGCCAAACCTGCTTGAACCCAGATAGAACGCAGCCTGGCCTTGAGCGCATCGTTGGCATTCAGACTGGCCACCGACTCATCGCCACGCAACCCTAAGGCGTCCGCACGCAGGATCACCATGGGTACCGCCACATCAACACAGCTGACTTCCACGCCATCAAACACATCAAGAACTTGGCCTGTGGGCAGCAATTGACCGGTTTTGGCCCCTACAGGTTCACGCAGACTCAATTCCACACCTGGAAACGCACCATGAACCCCCGGAATCTCTGTGTCAGCCGGTATCACCGCCTGCCCTCCTGGCGTGCGGACTCGGCAGTCGGTGATCACCGAGGTGTTGGTGTTGAAGACGCGGACTTCTGAATTGGGGTCACCCGCAGTCAACAAACCGTTGTTGAGTAAAAACAGCGGAATGGCCGCTGACATATTGCCGCAATTCACGCTCCAGTCGATCGCTGATTTTTCGGCGGCCAATTGGGCCAAAGTGCTGTTGAAGTCGGCCTGAACACCATCACCCGGCTCAACGATGAAAACCTTGTTGCTGGTGGCCGGGCCTCGGCCCAAGCCAGTGATTTGTTTGTTGCCCTTGAGCTCGCCAACATCGGGCACCCCCATGATTTTTCGAATGATCTCCTCGCGCAAATCGCCAAAGGGTGTGAGGTGTGGCCCCCACAAAACCACACCTGTCGAGGTGCCGCCGCGCATGTAACTCACGGGGATGTGCAGCACGCCATCTTGCAGATAAGGTGGGCGGGTCAAAAAAACAGCGTTGGAATTGGGTGCATTGGTTCTGGTCATGTCAATAAGTCCACTTGTTAGGCCCGCACAGGTCAAATATCGCCCGGTATAGGTTGAGCGTGAAAACCAAATTTTCCGCCATGCGAGATACTTTAATGGAGTAGCTGTTCATTTGACCGACCATCTTTAATCGTCAATGCTTTGTGTCACGAAGCGCAGGCCCTGCGGGTGGTGCCATTGGCGCCACCGATGCGCCCTCAATACCGTGCCGCTTTAACGCCATAGCTACAAAACCACTGGCTTTTACATCTTCGACAAACTCAACCAAATAAGCTGTTGCCTTATCGCTCCGACTTTTGGGTAGGCCCATGGCTTGTTGAATGGTCATGAAGCGTCCTGGCAGGAGGCGCAAGTCAGCAAAACGTTTTTGATCCGATTGCAACTGTTGCTTCACACCTGCCGCCACTTCCAGCCCCTGTGCCACAAATACGTCAACCACTTCTGGCGAAGTGGGGGCATGTACGATCTGCGCCTGTTTAATTTCACGACTCAGGTAAAGATCGTAAGCGCTGCCCCTGCCCACCACCAAGCGGTTGCCGGGTTGGTCCACGTCAAGGTTGGATTGAAGCGGCGAATCTTGGCGCACCAAATAGCAGCCTTCGATCAGCAAGTATGGAGAGGTGAAGGCGATTTCCTGACCTCGCAGCGGGTCAACAGCGAAAAAACCAACGTCGGCTTGTTCCTGCACAACAGCTTGAACTGCCTTGCCCGCCGCATCCAACACGATGAGCTCGAGCGGCAGCCCAAGACGCTGAGCCAACAAGTGGGCCAGATCCACCGAAACCCCACTGATCTCACCAGTTTTCGTATCGCTGTGGGCCAAGATGGGATTGCCCAAATTGATGGTTGCACGGAGTCTGCCTGTGGGGGCAAATATTGCTTTAACTGCGTTGTCGCTCAAGGTGATGACTCCTAAGGGGTGATGGGAGCGGGCTAAGATTTTGTGGATAAGTATCGCTGTTCCATTTCACGCCGCATGGTCTTTCGGACTTCGGCCGCCGCGTGGCGGCGGCGTTCATCTGGCGTGAATGGGCGCAAAGTCGGAACACTGGTGGGTCTACCCGTTTCATCCAACGCGACCATGGTGAAGAAGCAGCTGTTGACGTGACGAATATCTTGAGTGCGTATGTGCTCGGCCAAAACTTTGATGCCCACCTCCATCGACGATGAACCCGTGTGGTTGATTGAGGCCAAAAAAGTCACCAATTCACCCACATGAATGGGTTGGCGAAACATCACCTGATCCACACTGAGCGTGACCACATAGTTGCCGCAGTAACGACTGGCACACGCGTAAGCGACTTGGTCCAGCAGCTTGAGTATCGTCCCGCCATGTACCTTGCCTGAGAAGTTGGCAGTGTCTGGTGTCATGAGCACGGTCATGCTCAATTGGTGGGCCGGTAATTCCATGTCAACGATTTAAGCAATCAATCACGTTAGAAAAAAAACGATGCATTCACATTGAGGGCCAGGCGCTTCATTGCCCAGTTCATTTCAGCGGCCATGGCATCTCGACCATTCTTTGAAGAACACCTGCTGGAAAGTTCAAGGTCAAAAAATGACCCAGTGTGGCCATGAAACACACACACACTCCTGTGTAGATCAGGCTGCGGATCCAGCCCAACGAGGTCCGCATGACCAAATAGGCGGTGATGAACAGGACGAGTGCCAAGATGAAACCGATCAAGGCGGTGGCGATGAACAGAAATGCAAACCACGCCAGTGAAACCCAGACACTGCTGCCATCGTGTTCTCCTTTGACCTTGGCGGCAAGTTCTTGGTCGTAGTGCGTACCATGCCCGGCTGGGCCTTTGGCAATCATCCAAACCACATAAATCGTCGCCGCCAGCATCAACAAGGCTGCGGACAAGGGGAATACCGCCCCTAAAAATGACAAGGGATAGCTGCTGTAAGCGGCATAAGTAAACAAGACCATCACAAACAAAGCAAACAACATTTGCGGCAACCGTTCACCCAATGTGGTTCCACCCAACACCGGTTTTTCCGACTGCGCTGCGGCGGCATCTGCCTCCTGACCAGTCAAGACCGCACCGTCCTCTGAGACACGGCTGCGCACCGACAAGACGATGGTGAGTACAGCCAAGGCGCCAATGATCAGCACGCCGGGGCGCAGAAGGAAGCCTGCACCATAGAACTGAACAGCTTGGTACAGGTAGTTCTCAACTTGTGGTGACAGCACAAAACCAATCAGGACGGCCGGGCGTGGCCAACCAAAGCGACGCAGAAACACGCCCAAAATGCCCATGCCAAACAGCAAGAAAAGATCGGCAATGTCGCGTCTTGCCTGGAAAGCCGCAAAGCAGATCAACATGATCATGGCTGGTGCCACGAGGTTGAAGGGAATGAACGTCAGGCGTGAAATTGGAGAGGCCAATAAGAAACAAATGAAGGCCCCGATGATGCTGGCCATGGCCAGTGTCCAGGCGATGGTGTAGGTGAGGTCCAGATTGGTTGTGACCATGCTGGGGCCAGGCTGTAAACCCAGCAAGGCCATACCCGCCAAAAACACTGCCATAGAGCCTGATCCTGGAATGCCAAACAACAAAGTAGGCATCAGTGCACCGCCCTGTAGGGCGTTGTTGGCCGACTCCGGCGCGATCACGCCTTTGATTTCACCTTTACCGTACTGGCTTTTGTCCTTGCTCGACTGAACCGCGTGGCCGTAAGCCAACCAGTCCACGACCCCCCCACCAAGACCGGGGATGAAGCCTATGAAGGTGCCCAAAGCTGACGAGCGCAGGACAAGGAACCAGTGCTTAAAGGTGTCCTTGACGCCTTGAAGCCAACCGGCACCAAGCGTTGAGCCTGAGGCGATCGACGTTGGGCGGCGCATCAAATCGGCCAACTCCGGTATCGCAAACAAACCCAAACCCACAATGACCAGTGGCACACCATCCATCAAGTAGTCAAAACCCAGGTCGATCCGTGTCTCACCCGTGGCAGGGGCTGTGCCAATGGCGCCGACCACAATGCCCAAACCACAAGCGGCCAAGCCCCGAATCATGCTGTTGCCAGCCAAAATGCCCACCACAGAGAGGCCAAGAACGGCCAACATGAACAGCTCGGCGGTGGAAAAAATCAAAATGATGGGCCTTGCAACGACCACAAAACCGGTCAGCATGACTGCACCAAAAACACCCCCGAGCAAAGAAGCGGAAAACGCGGCGCTCAATGCACGGGCCGCCTGCCCCTTTTTGGCCAAGGGGTAACCGTCCAGTACCGTGGCTTGGCTGGCGCTTGAACCGGGAATACCCATCAACACCGAAGTGAAGGTGTCGCCTGTTGGAATCACAGCCACCATACCAATGAGCATGGCGATGGCCGATACCGGATCCATACCGTAAATGAATGGCATGAGCAAAGACATGCCTGCGATGCCACCCAAGCCTGGCAGGATGCCAACGCAAAGACCAACTACGATGCCCAAAAACATAAAGCCCAGATGCTGATAGTTCATCAGGCCCATCAGGGCTGTTTGCATAGATTCAAACATGGCAACAACCATTTCTATATGAAACTGCGTCTTGCGCAACAAAATACAACTAAAACCCAGTTGACGCGAAGTGGTTCACATCAACTGGGTTGAAACGACGTATTGGCTCGCCGTTTATTCAAACTTCACATTGAAGTCCTTTGTGAGCACTGAACGCACGTAATCCCTGGCGGGATCGGCTATCGTGGTGCCCAACTTAAACGTTGCTTCTGCAGCTTGGTCAATCGATTGATCGTAACCACCTAGAACCTTTTCAACGCCAGCCTTGTACTCAGGGTCGTTGCGCATGTCGCGAAACGCTTGGCGCAAGGTTTCAACGATTGCGCGTGGCGTCTCCTTGGGTACGACCAAAAGCTTATTTGCTGGAAAGCCAGAGATCAAAAATGCACGAACAGCTTCCCATTCAGTACCGGATGGGGCTTTACCCGTGACGATTTGATAGGCTTCTGCGAAGTGAGGTAAATCGGGAAATGCAGGATCACGCTGCAGTTGCCCGTTACCGTCGAGTACGCCCCAGCTGAACAAAGGCACCGCCTTACCCGCCTGGACCAGTGGCAATGAGTTTTTGATGTATGCAGAGCTGGTCTGGTAGTCGATGGTGGCCTCTCCACGCTCGAAAGCTAGACGTCCAGCCCCACGTGATTGCATACCGAAAACGTGTTGCACATCAAGCCCCAGCATCCTGAAGCTCAATAGTGGAACCAAATCCAATGAGGTCGCTCCTTGGCTTGCATAAACAAGTTTTTGTCCGCGCAATTTAGCCAAATCGCGTATAGAAGTCACGCCAAATTTTGGATTTATGTAGGCTACCCCACCCGTAGGACCACCAATGATGACCTCCCATTTCTTGTAGTCGTAGCGAACCCGACGGTCGCCCAGCAGGTAAGGAAATTGTGTCGAGCCCGAAGTACCCAAGATGCTGAGGCCATCGGGTTTTGCATCGGCTGCGTATTGGTTAGCCCCCGTGATCGAGCCACCACCTGTAACGTTTCTAATCACCACGTTAGGATTGCCTGGCAAATATTTAGAGAGATAAGGCGCAAGGAAGCGTGCCCAGACATCGGTACCTCCACCGGTACCAAAAGGCACAACCCACTCTATGGTTTTACCAGCGTAGCTGACCTTTTGCGCATGCGCGGGAAGTCCCGCTGAGAGTGCCACTGCTGCACCAGCGAGTTGCAAAGCACCGACGGTAAATGCGCGGCGGTTTTGATTCATCTTCATGAGTTTGTCTCCTTGTGTAAAAAAAATTGACATGGGCTTTCCTCCCTCTTTGAGGTTTTTTGTTTTCTCAACGGAACGTTTAAAACAACTGCACCTTGAACACCATGACGCTGGAGCGTTTCGGTGATAAATGCATCTTGGGTCGAACGCGAGATGAACCCATTGAGTGGTTCGAGCAAGGTCTTTGACAGGGCTGGTGAGACACCGATCGCTTGCTGGATTTGCATGAATGCAGGTTCGATCAAACGAAGTCCTTCAAGCCGAGCTGCATCAGCCTCAAGTTGAGTACGGACACCAGCGGCCACGTCAAGATCAAGCCGAAGAAAGGTGTTGACGACTTCTGGCGAGGTGCTCTCACGCACCAAAGTCGCGTGTCGCATGCGTCTGGTCAGAAACAAGTCGTAAGCACTGCCCTGCCCAACACCAATCAAGACGCCTTTGTGATCAATGTCTTCATTGCAAAGGTAGAGTGAACCTTCACGAACCAAAAAACTCCCTTGTGTGGCCATGTATGGCCGTGTGAAAGCCACTTTGTTGGCGCGTGCTGGGTCTGCAGCAAAAAAACCGATATCACATTTACCCGCCCCAACAGCATCGCTGGCATCTTTTGCCGCGTTAAAGCACACAAACTGACAAGTCAGGGACATGCTATCGGCGATTCGGCAAGCCAAGTCCACAGAGACACCCGCAGGCAAGCCCTGCACGTTGGGGTAGGCCAGAGCAGGATTGCCATAGTTGATGGCAACGGTCAGCACCTGCTTCATCATGAATCTCGCCCCGCCACAAGTGCATCCGGCACGAAGACAAAGCCCTCCATGAGTCGGCGTGCGCTTCGGCTCATCGTGACCGAGGTAACAACCCAGTCTTGCCCCTTTTTTGATGTTTGAGCACCGACGACCAAGGTCCCGGAGGGATGGCCAAAACGAAGTTTCGTCCGTGCCTGTCCCAAAACTTCACTGACAACTGTCCCTGGAATGGCTGCTGCTGCGGCCAATCCAACAGCACCCGTTCCAGTCATGGCGTGGTGCAGTTTTCCCATTGAGAAAATGCGGGCATTGAGGTGAATGTCATCAGCCGAAACGGTCTGACCACTGGACGCTACGTAGGCTTGAGGCTTTGAGACAAAAGCCAGCTTGGGGGTGTGTGGCCGCAATCGCGTGGCATCGGCGGTGTTCTCGGCCATGCCCATGAGGACGGCGCAGTGGGCACGGATCGACTCTGCGCGTGCCAGCAACGCCTTGTCGGCATTGATCTCGGGCTGCAGTTCGGTACCTTTGAGCCCGAGTGTGGATGCCTCTACCAGGATTCCAGGGTTACCCGCATTGATCAAAGTGGCCTTGATAGGACCCATACCGGGAATATGGAGGGTCTCCATGAGTTGCCCCGTTGGGAACATGGCATCCGATTGATCGGTGTCTTGCAAAAACTCAAGTGGGATCTCTGCGGCAGGAAAGCTCACGCCATCCAAAACAAAGTCGCCACCCTCGACCACCCGACCTCCTTGCACAGGTACCTGCGCAATGATTTTTGCTTTGATGTTCGTTTGCCAGATTTTTACCTCAGCCATCCCGTGTTTTGGCGGAACGACCAGCCCTTGAGCGATCGCAAACGGGCCCACAGCCGAGGTCAGATTGCCACAATTGCCTGACCAATCAATGACCGGATCGGCGATGGAGACGGCCCCGAACGTGTAGTCAACGTCGCAATCGGGTTGGGACGATGGTCCCACAATCACGACCTTGGTTGTGCTGGAGGTACCGCCACCCATGCCATCGATTTGTTGCCCGTAGGGATCAGGGCTGCCGACGATTCGCAACAAAAGTTGATCCCTGATGACAGGATCTTCAGGCAGCCAATCTGGGCGAAAAAATACACCCTTGCTGGTACCGCCTCGCATGTACACGGCTTGAATGGGACTTTGCATGGCCATGACAGTCACCACCTTATGGATTAAAAATTTCCCGAAGCACCAGTGGAACAATTCCACCGTGTCGGTAATACTCAACTTCAATGGGGGTATCCAGTCGAACCACCAATGGCGCCTCGGTGTGGGTCCCGTCCTGACGTGTCACCACGAGCTGAGCCGTCTGTAACGGCGCCAGGGGTGTATCCAATCCCTTGATCTCAAAGGTTTCCGATCCATCGATCCCCAATCCTTCTCGGGTATAGCCAGGCGCAAACTCCAAGGGCAGTACACCGAGCAAGACAAGATTGGACCGATGGATGCGCTCGAAGCTTTCCACGATCACGGCATCGACACCCAGCAAGCGTGTACCCTTGGCAGCCCAGTCACGCGCAGATCCAGTTCCATACTCTTTCCCACCGAATACGAGCATGGGTGTGCCATCTCGCTGATAAGCCATTGCGGCCTCATAGACAGACAAGGTTTCTTTCTGGCCAGATGGTGGGTAATAAAAAGTACGCCCGCCTTCTTGTGGCGCCCCATTTTCAAGGGGTGGCAACATCAAATTTTTGATGCGATGGTTGGCAAAAGTGCCGCGCATCATCACCTCATGATTGCCGCGACGAGACCCATAAGAATTGAAGTCAGTGACCTTGACTTTCTGATCCCGAAGATAGGCACCGGCGGGTGTATCCACACGAATTTCGCTGGCGGGGCTGATGTGGTCGGTGGTCAGGGAGTGTCCAAAAATTCCCAAAGCGCGGGCATTGGTTATGCGCCGTTTGCTTGGAATGTTTAACTCGAAATTTTTGTAAAAAGGTGGGGATAAAAGGTACGTCGATGCTGGCCAGTTGTACAAGTGGCCAGATCCCGACTCCAAGGAATTCCAGCCCTCACTGCCCTCGTTCAATTGCGCTGTGGCGTGAAACGAGTCAACTCCAACATGCGTCCTCACCAAAGCCTCTACTTCAGCATCCGATGGCCAAATATCATGGAAAAAAACGGCGTTGCCGTACTTGCCAACACCTATAGGCTGAGTGGAGAAATCAATGTCCATCGTTCCAGCCAGGGCATAGGCAACGACCAAAGGCGGTGACGCCAAGAAATTGGCCTTGATGCTGCCATGCACACGGGCTTCGAAATTGCGGTTGCCCGACAAAACGGCACAGCCAATATATTGCTCTTCATCGAGCACCCGTTCAATCGCAGGATCAAGCGGGCCAGAGAAACCGATGCAGGTGGTGCATCCATAAGCCACGACGTCAAAACCAAGTTTGGACAGTGGAGAAAGCAGCCCAGCGCGACTGAGATAGTCGGAGACCGCACGCGATCCCGGAGCCAGAGAAGTTTTGATGTGTGGTGCGACTTCAAGTCCGTGCTCTGTGGCGTTTCGCGCCAGCAAGCCTGCGGCCATCATCACAGAGGGATTGGATGTGTTGGTGCACGAGGTGATGGCAGCAATCAGAATGTCGCTGTGGCCAATTGAAAAGGGTTTGCCCCCGTTCTCGGGGATGACTTGACGACGACTGCCGTTGGGATGAACACCATAGCCACCCTCTGAAGCAGCAGATGCCAACATGGCACGGAATGTCTCTTTGACTGCCCCCAAGGGAATGCGGTCTTGAGGGCGACGTGGGCCTGCAATGCAGGGCTCAATTTCCGACAAGTCAATGGTAATGACACGCGAGTAATCGATGTCTCCACGCTTGGGCATACCGAATAAGCCTTGTTCCACCAGGTAGGCCTTGAGCACGTCGGTGGGACGGCCCGTCTCACTGAAATACCTAAGTACCGCTTCGTCTGTAGGGAAGAATCCAATGAATGCACCATACTCGGGCGCCATATTGGCAATGGTGGCCCGCGTGGGTACAGACAAGGATTCAGCCCCTGGGCCAAAATATTCGACAAAGTCACCCACAACACCCTCTTGTCTGAGCCGCTCGGTGATGCTCAGAACAATGTCGGTCGATGTCACGCCAACCGAAACGCTGCCAAGCAACTCGACACCCGTGACATTGGGTGACAGGAAATAGACAGGCTGTCCCAGCATGCCTGCCTCGGCCTCAATACCACCGACACCCCACCCCAAAACGCCGATACCGTTGACCATCGTGGTGTGCGAATCTGGACAGACAACGGTATCTGGAAAGTACAGGCCCGCCGACTCATGCAGGCCAGTCGACAATCGCTCGAGATTCACCTGATGACAGATACCCACGCCCGGTGGCAAGACGTTCATGTTGGCAAATGCTTGTGCCCCCCACTTGAGGAATCTGTAACGCTCTTCATTGCGCTGCATCTCGATTTGCATGTTGTTCGCAAGTGCAAAAGGTGACCGCGCGTGGTCCACTTGAACGGAATGATCGACCACCATGTCCACATGCACCCTGGGTTCGATCAAGGCAGGGTCACGACCGAGTTCGACAGCGGCATCACGCATGGCAGCCAGATCGGCCACCAAAGGAACGCCATTCAGATCTTGCAAGAGAATACGTGCAGGAACAAGCGGAACCTCGGTGTTTCTCTCTGCGTTTGGCTGCCACCCAGCCAGCTCCTGAATATGCAGCGCAGTGACTTTCTTGCCGTCAAAATTTCGAATGGCGCCTTCAAGCAAGATCCTGACCGAGACAGGTAGTTTTGAAATTTGACCTGCCCCGCGACGCTCCAGTTCACGCAATGAATAAAGAGTTCCACTGCCACCATTTGGCAATTCAAATACCTTCAATAAATCCAATTTTTCCGGTATTGCCTCTTGCATTGAGCCTCTCCTGCGATGGGACGCTCTGTACAACCGAGTTGGTCATCTCAGAACACGAGGCAATGGTAAGAACCGAAGGTGATCAGTGTCCAATAACGATCGAAGGGTGGACACCAAAGAAAAAATATGGGACGACTAGGCCTTGGACTTGTCTGAACGAGCAATGTTCCGCAAAATTTCAATGAAAGCGGTCAGCGCAGCAGACTCAATCGCATCTACAGGCCGAATCAAATAAGCAGAAAGCTGTTGCACTGGGGAGATGGGCCGGGCAACCAGCCCCGGCGGTTGAATCGCTGCAAAATAAAAAGGCTCAACAAGCGCCAAACCAGCCCCATGATGGACAAGACGAATGGCCGTGATGGTTTGACTCACTTGCAATGACAAGTTTGGATGAACGTCAAACTCTTCGAACAAGCTTTCCACTTTTGCACGCAACACGTCCCCATCGTCATAGGTGATCAATGTTTCACCGGCAAGGTCAGTGATCTCAATACTTTTCTTGTTGGCCAAGGGATGGTTTTCGGGCATGACACAAATCATGGCACCTTTGGCGAGCTCTTCAATTAAAAGACCGCTGTTGTTGATTTCACCGTAACACACCCCCAGATTGATTTCACGGGCCATGACACGCTCAATGATGTCTGGGGTTTGAAGCGAGTGAATCGTGACGTCAACATCCGGATGTGATTTTCCAAAAATTGAGACGGCATCGACGATGTAGCCGTTTGAAAGCGCTAAGGTACCGGCCACTGTGATTCGACCCAAACGACCTCTTGCGAGTGATCGGGCATTTTGACTCAGCCGATTTACCCTTCTAAAGATCTCGGACACTTCTGGAAGGAGTGCTTCGGCCTCTGGTGACGGCTTGAGGCGACCACCAGAACGCCTGAACAGTTGCATGCCCAACTGCGCTTCCATGTGTTGCAGGACAGTACTGACGGAGGGTTGAGAGACATTTAAAAGCTTGGCAGCACCGGTCACAGAGCCTGTCTGCATGATGGCATGCAGTACCTCTATTTGTCTCAATCTCATCAAATTCTCCGGCGAGAAAAAGGAAGTTTTTAACGTTGACAGACTGACAGATGGGTGATGTGGAAATCAGGAAGCTCAGGTCATTTTGACTTGGCCCAAGATCAACACCAGAACGTGTTGTCCCATGCAGTCTTTCAAATCAACGCCCAATTTCCCTGTATCTTGGCTTGGTCAATGGCTCAGGTGGTGTGTGCGCGGCGTGTGAATTGTAGTCATCGACCAAGCCCAAGTGAGCAGCAATTCAGTTTTCGACGACTCCCCCCATCCCATCATCCTTCAAACAAGCTTCCGTGCTCAGTTCTGCCAAACCCACGACAGGAGTCGATAGCTGCCATCCAGTTGCCGCCAAACCTTGACCAGGACATTGCGGTGGACGCCATCCAGCGTCACCAGCAGCTGAAGTTCAAAGTTCAGACCTGCCACCACTTGTTGGCTGGCTTGGGTCACTTCCTTGTACATCACCCTTGCCTTGTTTTGAACCGAAAAAGCCTGCACCGCAAAGCGGGCAGCTTCTTGCACATCGGGGTTGAAAACATCCGCTCGCGCCCAAGCACCCGTCACAGGAACTGCCTCAGAAAGTGGTGAAGAGAAAGAAACCGGTTTTTCGGGAATGCAGGCCGTGATCAAGCTACAAAAAAGGACGGCAGATGTTTTGTACAAGCTCAGCATAGGCGCTTTCTCAACCCAAGGGTTTGAACAACTCGTTCAGATCCGACTCACCAAACAGCGGCTCTTTGCGCTGCACCGCGCCCGCGTACATGTCTTGCGCCAACTGCGCTTTGCGCTCCTGCAGGGCCAGCATGCGCTCCTCGATCGTGCCTTGAGCCACGAGTTTGAGCACCCACACGCTTTGGGTTTGGCCAATGCGGTGCGCCCGGTCTGTGGCTTGGTTTTCCACGGCTGGGTTCCACCACGGGTCGTAGTGGATCACGGTATCGGCCTGGGGCAAGTTCAGGCCCACGCCTCCGGCTTTGAGGCTGATGAGGAAGAGCGGCACCTGCCCGCTGATGAACTGGTCAATGATCGTGTCGCGGTTTTTGCTCTGGCCCGTGAGTTTGACCCAAGGGATGCCCAAACGCGGCAACTCTTGCTCAATGAGGCTGAGCATGGTGGTGAACTGCGAGAACAACAAAATCTTGCGTCCCTCGGCCACCATCTCGGGCAGCATGTCGAGCAACTGCTCCAATTTGGCCGATTGCTGCACCCGGCTGGCCGCGCCCAGTTTGAGCAAACGCGGGTCACAACACACTTGGCGCAGCTTGAGCAGCGCATCCAGAATCGTGATTTGAGATTTGGCCAAGCCTTGTGCGTTCAGCGCATCGCGCACGGTTTTTTCCATACCCAAACGGATGGTTTCGTAGAGGTCCGCCTGTTGGCCTTGCAAGGGCACCGGCATAAGCGTTTCGATTTTGGGTGGCAGCTCATTGGCCACCACGACTTTGGTTCGGCGCAGCATGAAGGGCGTGATGCGCTTGCGCAACAGGTCCATTTTTTTGCTGTTGCCTTGGCGCTCGATGGGGTTGCGAAATAACTCGCCAAAGCGCTTTTGGCTGCCCAAAAAACCGGGCATCAAAAAATGGAACAAACTCCACAGCTCGCCCAAATGGTTTTCCATGGGGGTACCCGACAGGCACAGGCGGTGCGTGGCCGGAATGTCGCCCACGGTTTGAGCCGCATGGGTGTTGGCATTCTTGATGTTTTGCGCTTCGTCCAGCACCAGCAGGTGCCAATCGATGGCCATCCACAAATCGCGGTCGCGGTGCAGCAAGGAGTAAGGGGTGAGCACGATGTCAAAACCGCTCAGGTCTTGTGCCGTCTCATGTCGCGACAGGCCGTGGTGAATGTGAGAGCGCAGCGTAGGACAAAAGCGGGCCGCTTCGCGCTGCCAATTGCCCAGCAAACTCACCGGGGCCACGATGAGCGCAGGCTGCGTGAGCCGACCGGCTTCTTTTTCGGTGAGGATGTGCGCCAGCGTCTGCAAGGTTTTGCCCAAGCCCATGTCGTCGGCCAAGATGCCCGCCAGCTGGTGCGTGCGCAAAAACTGTAACCAGTTGAGGCCATGTTGTTGGTAAGGCCGTAAAGTCGCTTGCAAACTCGAGGGAACAGTCACCTCGGGCAGGCTTTCAAGGCCACGCATATGCTGCACCAGGTTCATCAAACTTTGAGCACCTGCCCAGGCCACGCCCTCTCCTAGTGACGCAGCGGTTCGCAGGGCTTCAAGGCGTGACAACCGCAGCTGGTCACCGCTCCAGTCGCGGCCGCGCTCAGACACCAACTCCATCAGGGTGGTCAGCCAAGGCTCGATTTTGGCGGTGGGCAGTTTCACAAAGCCCTCGCCGTGCAAGTCGGGCAGGTACAAAAAGGGGGGCAAGGCGGCTTTTTCACCCTCGGCGGTCGCGCTGGAGATTTGCGCCAAGGTCGTCAAAATCGAGGGCACCCAAGGCAAGATGTTGACCCGCTGACCATCGATGTCCATGCCCAGCGACAAATCAAACCAAGTTGAGGTCTCCGGCGCCTCGGCGTCACCCGACATGTTGATGTGCACATCATCGGCTTGGCGCAACCAAGGGGTGGAGCCCGAGATGAAGTTCACGTACAGACCTGCTTGGCGCAGCGGTGCAAAGTCGCTCTCGACCCATTCCAGCCAGCGCTGCTGAGATTGCTCGGGCGGCAACACCAGCATGTTGGCGTCGAATGTGACCAAGCCAAAGGCGGCAAGGGTATCCCATGTTTGGGTTTCGCTGGGCAGATCTCGCAGCAGCATGCGCGCTTGTGTGCCCTGCCCCACCAGGACGCGGTGATGACTGCCCGGCCAGAAGCCGCAGTGCCCATCGTAGTCAAAGGTCAATTCGGCCACAAACAGACCTTGTAAACCACGATCGGCGGGGTGGGCAGGCGCAATGTCGAGGACGGCACGGGGTTTGACGCCGCGAATCTCGGGCATCTTCTGGATCACGGGCGGCAAAGGCACGGGGCCCAAACGTTCGAGCAACTGGTTTTGAAACTTGAAAGCCACACTGTCGGGCAGCACGGGCGAGTTGGACAAGACTTGCAGCTCGTTGGCACTCAGGCCTTGCGTGTCCAAGGGGCCACACAAGCCCTGCACCGTGTCCATGAAAAAAGGCGGTTGGTTCAGCCCGAACACCACGCCCGGGCGCTGTGGCCGCATGCTCAGCTGCCAACCATCAGGCTGGTGGTCTTGGCTCTTGACTTCGCGCCAAGTTCCCACCAAGATTTCGGGGGCATCTTGCCAATGTAAAGCGAAGCCATCGTCTGACACCAAACGGCCGGTTTGGCTGCACAGCTGCAACAACAATTTGCCAGGCATGCCGTGCAGTTTGACCTCGGCCTGAAACCCGTACGAGCTGAAACTGCTGGCGGCCGGACAAGCCTTCAACAGGTCAAAAATATCGCGGTCCAGCGGACTGCTGGTTTGCCAGATCGGATCGTGCCCCGAGGGTTCACTGCTCAGCTTTTTGGCTTTGCCCCACTCGCCATTGCGCTTTTGCGCTGCCCGTTTCACGGCCAAGTGGAACACAGGTTTGTACGCGGTTTGGACCACGGACAAGCTGTACACAAATTTGTCCTGGGTGCTGCCGGGCAAGGCGTGAGCGCTTGGGCCGTTCGCGTTTTCCAGCCGGTTCAGCCAGTCGCGGACTTGGTATTCGGCGTGGCTCAGGGCCCGCTCTTTTTCCATTTGGGAGCGGCGCTCCAACACCTCGACCGATGGACCATCGGGTCCCCATTCGTCGAGGAGAGCCAAGCCCTGCATCGAAGCCAAGATGCCCAAAGCCGCACCGTGCTTGCAATAACGCCCCACCGGGCAGGTGCAGCCACTGCGCCACTCACTCAAGTTGCCACCCGCACTCACCCGCAGCTCGGCATTGACTGTGTAAGGGTTTGGATCGTTGCCTTGAACCTGACCCTGTAAACGCCATCCATCGCCATCGGGGGTCAGTTGCGAAGACAAGACTTGGTCTTGCAAATACAAAGTGGTGCCGCGTGACCAAGCGCCCTGGTCAAAGTAAAAAGCCAGTTGCGAGGGCGGAAACCATTGAGCGGGGTTGGTGGACTTCATGAGTTCAAGAGATCAACCGACCCATTGGCGGGCGTTTTGCCAAACACGCAGCCAAGGGCTGGCGGCGTTGATGTCGCCACTCGTCCAGCTCATCTGCACGTTGCGGAACACGCGCTCGGGGTGCGGCATCATGGCCGTGAAGCGGCCATCGGCGGTGGTCACGGCCGTGAGACCTCCTGCACTGCCGTTGGGGTTGAAGGGGTAAGCCTCGGTCGCCTGGCCGTGGTTGTCCACAAAGCGCATCGCACCAATCACTTGGGCCGGGTTGCCGCGGTGTTTGAAGTTGGCAAAGCCCTCGCCGTGCGCCACGGCAATCGGCAAGCGGCTGCCGGCCATGCCCTGCAGGAACAGGCTAGGCGACTCCAGCACCTCGACCATCGACAGGCGGGCTTCAAAGCGCTCGCTTTGGTTGGTGGTGAAGCGCGGCCAAGCTTCAGCGCCCGGGATGATGTCGGCGAGTTCTGCAAACATCTGGCAGCCGTTGCACACGCCCAGACCAAAGGTGTCTTTGCGGCCAAAAAAGGCTTTGAACTGCTCGGCCAAAGCCGGGTTTAAAGTGATGCTGCGGGCCCAGCCAATGCCAGCGCCCAAGGTGTCCCCGTAGCTGAAACCGCCGCAAGCGACCAAGCCTTTGAAATCGGCCAAGTTGGCGCGGCCCGATTGCAGATCGGTCATGTGCACATCGTGCGACTCGAAACCGGCTGTGTGGAAGGCATAGGCCATTTCCACATGCGAGTTGACGCCCTGCTCGCGCAAGATCGCCACTTTGGGACGCGACAAATTCAAATACGGCGCAGCCACGTTATCAGTTGGATCAAAGCTCAGGGCCACATGCATGCCGGGGTCACTAGCTCGGCCCGCAGCGGCGTGCTCAGCATCGGCACAGGCAGGGTTGTCGCGCTGCTGGCAAATCTTCCAGCTCACGCTGTCCCAGACTTGGTGCAGGTCTTCGAGCTTGGCGGTAAACACCTCTTTGGTGTCGCGCCAGATGCTCAGCTCGCCCACACCTTTTTGGATGGTCGATTGTGTTGGACGAGTCTTGCCGATCACATGCGTGTGTTTGGACAGGCCAAATTCACGCAGGGTTTGAAGCACGGCGTTGCGGTCTGCAGTGCGCACTTGGATCACCACGCCCAGCTCTTCGTTGAACAGGGCTTTGAGGGTGAGTTCGTCGCGGCGGGCGCTGACCTGGCCTGCCCAGTTCTTGGCGTCGCCGTGGTCGGCGCGGCTGTCGGTGATGCCGTCGCCCTCGGTGACCAGCATGTCCACATTCAAGGCCACGCCCACGTGACCTGCAAACGCCATTTCGGCCACAGCCGCCAGCAAGCCGCCGTCACTGCGGTCGTGGTAGGCCAGGATCTGGCCTTGCGCACGCAAGGTGTTGATGGCCTTGACCAAATTGACCAGCGCTTTCGGCTCCTCCAGATCGGGCACGCTGTCGCCAAACTGGCCCAGCACTTGGCCCAGCACGCTGCCGCCCATGCGGTTGCGGCCTTGGCCCAGGTCGATCAAGAGCAGGCTGGTGTCATTGGTTTGAGCGTCCAGCTGCGGCGTGAAGGTGCCGCGCACGTCGCTCAGGCTGGCAAAGGCGGTGATGATCAGGCTCACGGGCGAAGTGACTTTGTAGGTCTCACCCTCGGAACTTGAATCGCCCTTAGGTACGGTCCACTGCGTGCGCATCGACAAGCTGTCTTTGCCCACTGGAATCGAGATGTCCAGCGCTGGGCACAGTTCCATGCCTACGGCCTTGACCGTTTCGTACAGCGCAGCGTCTTCGCCCGGCTCGCCGCAAGCGGCCATCCAGTTGGCCGACAACTTGACACGGGGCAGCTCGATGGGCGCGGCCAGCAAATTGGTGATGGCCTCGGCCACGGCCATGCGGCCAGAGGCTGCGGCGTTGAGTGAAGCGAGCGGCGTGCGCTCGCCCATGCTCATGGCTTCACCCGCAAAGCCCATGTAGTCGGCCAAGGTCACAGCCACATCGGACACCGGCACTTGCCAAGGGCCCACCATCTGGTCGCGGTGCGTGAGGCCACCCACGGCGCGGTCGCCGATGGTGATGAGGAAACGCTTGGACGCCACCGTGGGGTGGCTCAGCACGTCGATCACGGCTTTTTGCAGCGACACACCGGTGAGGTTCATGGCGGGCGACTGGCGGGTCACGGTTTTGACATCGCGGTGCATCTTGGGCGGCTTGCCGAGCAGCACGTCCATGGGCATGTCGACCGGCACTGCAATGGATTGCCGCGCTTCGCTCGCAATGACAGCACTTTCGTCATCGCGAGCGAAGCGTGGCGATCCAGTCTCTGCAGAACCGGTTGGCCCACGCATAGCCGGATCTATCGGCAGACGCTCATCCGCCAAAACCAACTGGCGCTCATCGGTGGCCACGCCGATCACCGCAAACGGGCAACGCTCGCGCTCACAAAACGCCGTGAACTGCGCCAACGATTCGGGCGCAATCGCCATCACATAGCGTTCCTGGCTTTCGTTCGACCAGATCTCTTTGGGCGACAGGCCGGACTCTTCGAGCTTGACGGCACGCAAATCAAAACGTGCACCACGGCCCGCGTCGTTGGTCAGCTCGGGGAAGGCGTTGGACAGACCACCCGCACCCACGTCGTGGATCGCCAAGATGGGGTTGTTCGCGCCCTGAGCCCAGCAGTGGTTGATGACCTCTTGCGCACGGCGCTCGATCTCGGGGTTGCCGCGCTGCACCGAGTCAAAGTCCAGATTCGCGGCGTTGGTGCCGGTGGCCATGGAGCTGGCCGCGCTGCCGCCCATGCCGATGCGCATGCCGGGGCCTCCCAGCTGGATCAGCAAACTGCCTGCCGGGAATTCAATCTTTTGGGTTTGCTCGGCGTCGATCTGCCCCAAACCGCCCGCGATCATGATCGGCTTGTGGTAACCCCGCACCACGCCGTCCACAGTCTGCTCGTATTCGCGGAAATAGCCCAGTAAATTGGGGCGGCCAAACTCGTTGTTGAAGGCCGCGCCACCCAGCGGGCCTTCGGTCATGATTTGCAGGGGGCTGGCGATGTGCTCTGGCTTGCCGCCCGCTTGGTCTGACATACCGCCCCAGAGTTTGGACACGGTAAAGCCCGACAAACCGGCCTTGGGCTTGGAGCCACGGCCAGTGGCACCCTCATCGCGGATCTCGCCGCCCGCGCCGGTCGATGCGCCGGGGAACGGTGAAATCGCGGTCGGGTGGTTGTGCGTCTCGACCTTCATCAGCACATGGTGCAAAGCTGGTTCGCTCTGGTAAGCCGCGCCCTGCCCTGACGTTCTCGCCACAAAACGCTCCACCGTGTGGCCTTCCATCACCGAAGCGTTGTCGGAATACGCCACCACAGTGTGCTGGGGGCTGAGTTGGTGGGTGTTGCGGATCATGCCGAACAGGCTCTTGGGCTGGGCCACGCCATCGATGGTGAACTCGGCGTTGAAAATCTTGTGGCGGCAGTGCTCGCTGTTGGCCTGCGCGAACATCATCAACTCCACATCGGTGGGGTTGCGTTTCAGGCCCGTGAAAGCGTTGACCAAGTAGTCAATCTCGTCTTCGGCCAGGGCCAAGCCCCAGGTTTTGTTGGCGGCTTCCAGCGCAACGCGACCGCCACCTAAGACATCCACATGGTCCATGGGCGCAGGCTCAAGCGCCGTGAACAAGGCCCCAGCATCACCCCGGCTGGGCATGGCCGACTCGGTCATGCGGTCGTGCAGCACAGCGGCCACCTGGCCCCATTGCTCTGCATTCAATTTGGCTGTGCTGAGCAAGCCCGATTTCAGGGTCAAACGGAATTCGGTCAAGCGCTCCACACGGCGCACATCCAAACCGCAGTTGTGGGCAATGTCAGTGGCCTTGGACGCCCAAGGCGAGACGGTGCCGATGCGGGGGCTGACCACGATCGCAGGGCCATCGGTGGGGCCTGCGTAGGGATCGCCATAGGTCAGCAAGGCAGACAAGGTTTGTTGTTGGGCGTCTTGCAAAGGCGCTGTGGTGGCCACCAAGTGCACAAAACGGGCTGCGATGCCTTGGATTTGCGGCGAAATTTCTGCCAGACGGGGCAAAAGCTGGGCAATGCGAAAGTCGCTGAGGGCGCTGGCGCCTTCGAAAGTCGTGATGTGCAGGGACACGGGGTGACCTTGTGAAGAGACGGAAAACCGTTGTTCCGGGGCCGCTGACTGGGGCTTGCCGGCAAAGGCGGTATTTTAACGGGGGAAACCCTGATCTGAAGGCGAGACGGACCCTTTCAGGACTCTCTTTTTCAAGAAGCAAAGAGCCGTGCAGCACAAGCTGCACGGCTCTTTGATCAGAACGTGCAGGATCGATCAACCCAGCACCGAAGTCGCCTCCATCTCCCGCCGGATTTGGTAGGCGTGGGTCGTGGTGTCCATGGCCACATCATCCCAAGTCAGGCTCTGGCCTTTGGCCACTGGGCGAACAACCTTGACAACGTGCGCCAAGCCCAGCGGCACGCCACCCATGCGCTTGGAGGTGGCGGCGGGCAGCAGCTTGCCCCAGACGGTGTAACCGCCCTCGCCGTCCAGCATGTCGCCGGGCTTCAAGTCGCGCTTGGCCGTGGCCACCACGTCTGCATTCCAGCCGACGGCCACACCCGTGGGTTCGTTGCGCAGTGCAACGCTCGCCACGCTCACGCCCACCTCGAGGCCAATCAGGTGCCAACGCTTGTAAAGCGTGAAGTAACGGCCCGAAGGGTCGGTGTGGGCGTTGTACTCTTCAAAACAATTCTTGATGTAGTCGGTCTCGGCTTCGACCGTGACCCACACGCCCATGCGGATGTCGTAAGGGATTTTTCGGCCATCGGTCTCCAAGCTGGAGATCACCTCGACCATGCCTTTGCGCTCGAGCACACCGCCTTCGGAGATGGGGCGGGTGACGTAGGGGATGTCTTCGACGCTGGCGGGCGGGTAGAGCAAACCGTTGCTGGGCACACCCAAACCGGTGGCGTTGGACACTGCCGTGCTCTCGATCGAGGGCTTGGAGCCGTCCAAAAAGCTGTTGAACATTTTGGGGTTCAGGCCGCCGCGCTCGGCCTGCTCGGGCGTCAAGCCATAATAGCCCCACACCGTCTCGGGCGTGGACTCGCAAAAGTGCGGCAACCACTTGTGGCCCCGGCCTGCCGCCACCACCGGGAAGCCGCAGGTGCGGGCCCAGTCCACCAAATCACAAATGAGCGCAGGTTGGTCACCAAAGGCCAGCGAATACACCACGCCCGCCAGTTGGGCGCGGGTGGCGAGCAAGGGTCCGCAAAACGCATCGGCCTCCACCGTGACGTTGACCACATGTTTGCGGTTCGCAAAGGCTTCCAAAATGTGGTCCACCGCGTGCAGGGGCGAGCCGGTGCATTCCACGACCACGTCCACCGCCGGGTGACGGACCAGGCTTTGCCAATCGTCGCTCACATGGGTGCTGCCGTGTTTGACGGCATCGTCCAAGCTGCTGGCCGTCAGGCGCTCAGCCTCCCAGCCCACGCGGGCCAGGTTGGTGCGGGCGTTGTCGGGTGACAGGTCGGCAATGCCCACCAGGTGCACGCCAGGCGTGCGGGGAATTTGCGCCAGGTACATGGAGCCGAATTTGCCCGCGCCGATCAGGCCAATGCGGATCGGACGGTTTTCGGCGGCGCGTTGCAGGAGTTTGGCGTGCAGGTTCATGCTGCTTCTTTCAAAACATCGAGCGAGGTTTTCAGGGCGCTTTCGGGCATGCCGCCCTTCCAAGGCAGGTCCACCGGGTAGCTGTTGACCAGGCAGTCATCGGGCAGGCAACTGATGGGTGTGAAGTCGCGGTGGGCGATGTATTCAGGGCGCTTGTGTCGGCGAATGTGATTGGACACGGCGCACAGGCTCAGGTACACGCTCACGCGGTTCCAAGGCGACAAATTGCTGGCCGATGCGTGCACCAAGCAGCTATGAAACAGGATCATGGAGCCCGCAGGCCCGATGGGGCTGACAATGCCGCCTTGTTTGCCGCCTGCGCGCTCGACCAACTGTCTGATCAAATCGTTGTCCACCGTCCACAACGGGTAACTGGTGGTTGACAGGTCGTGTTTTGCTTCGACCACGCCTTTTTTATGGCTACCGGGAATGAACATCAGCGGGCCGTTGAAGGGGTTCACGTCATCCAAGAAAATCGCCACGTTCATGGCCCGCTCGGTGGGCATCATGTCGTCGTTGAGCCAAGTGCCGTAATCTTGGTGCCACTGCCACACATCGCCCTCAAACGCCATCTTGCCGTTGATCTTGAACTGGTGCATGTACAGCTCTTCGCCAAACAGGTCTTGCACCGGCTCGATCATGCGGGGGTGGCGGGCCAACTTGGCAAAAGGCTCGCTGTACATGTGGGCGGCAAAGTTGGTGCGCACCGCGTCGCTGCCTTTTTCGCGCACGTTGTAGGCTTCGCGGCGGCTGTACAACTCGGGCACCGCATCGGTCAGATTCTTGGTTTCTTCGGGTGTGAACAGGCCAGGGAAAAACAAATAGCCCTCGCGGTCAAATTGTTCCAATTGTTCGGGGGTCAGTCTCATGCTTGTGCTCCTGTTTTGAGGTGTTGAATTTGTTCTGAAAGTCGGGCCGTGAGTTGCACGCTGGCCTCGTGGGCGTGTTCTTGCACCAGGCGAGTGGCCAGCTCGGCGTCGCCAGCGGCCATGGCATTCGCGATGGCTTCGTGCTCGTCCCACACAGTTTGGCGCTGCTGCGAGGACTGCAACACCGCGCCCATCACACGCTTGAGGTGGTGCCAATGCAGCTCAATGCTTTGGGCAATGAGCGGGTTGCCAGAGGCTTGGTAGATCGCGCGGTGAAAGGCCAAATCGGCCTGGATCATGGCCTGCACGTCGCTCCCGCTTTCGGCCAGACGGCCCTGGCACATCACGTTCTCATCCAGGTGGGCTCTGCGCTCAGCGGCGAGCCTCACGGCCAAGGCGTCAAGGCTGCCGCGCACCTGGTAGACCTGGGCAATCCAGCCCACATCGAGTTGGGTGACACGCACACCCCGTCCAGGCGCGTCCTCCACAAAACCATCTTTTTTGAGCAATCGCAGCGCCTGCAGCACAGGCTGACGCGACACAGCCAGGCGTTGCGCCAGGTCTTCTTGCGTCAAACGCTCTCCGGGCGGCAAGGCCCCTTCGCTGATGGCATCGAGCAAACGGCTGTAGACCTGTTCCACCAGGTCGGGGGCGGTGGTGAGTTGTAGAAGGTGTGAGCTCATGTCTGTATACAGAATACAAATACCCCCAAGATCCAGAATCGGTGTTTACCCGTGGGCCACCGAACACGCGGCAGCGGTGGTTTTCGATGACCAAAGAGGCATGGGCCCTGACCCAATGGGATAATCACCGACCATGACCATCTCCATCAAAAATGCCGACGACATCGCTGCGATGCGCGTGGCGGGCCGCTTGGCCTCCGAAGTTCTCGACTTCATCACACCCTATGTGAAGCCGGGTGTCACCACCAATGAACTCGACAAACTCTGTCACGACTACATCGTCGATGTCCAAAAAGCCATTCCGGCGCCTTTGAACTACGCACCCGGTGGCTACAAGCCTTACCCCAAATCCATCTGCACCTCGGTCAACCACCAGGTTTGCCATGGCATCCCCAACGACAAGCCCCTGAAAAAAGGGGACTCGGTGAACATCGACATCACCGTCATCAAGGACGGCTGGCATGGCGACACCAGCCGCATGTTCCACGTCGGTGAAGCATCGATTGCCGCCAAACGCTTGGCAACCTTGACCTACGATGCCATGTGGAAAGGCATTGAGCAGGTCAAACCCGGCGCCCACTTGGGTGACATCGGTCACGCGATTCAGCGCTTTGCCGAAGGCCACGGCTTTTCGGTGGTGCGTGAGTTTTGTGGCCACGGCATTGGCCGTGTGTTCCATGAAGAGCCCCAAGTGCTGCATTACGGCAAACCCGGCACCCTGACCGAGTTGGTGGCAGGCATGGTCTTCACCATCGAGCCCATGATCAATGCGGGCAAGCGTGACATCAAGGAAATGGGTGACGGCTGGACCATCGTGACCAAAGACCATTCCTTGTCGGCGCAGTGGGAGCACACCGTTTTGGTCACAGAAACAGGTTATGAGGTGCTCACCGTCTCGGCCGGATCTCCTGCGGTCCCCGCCTTTGTGACCGCCCTAGCCACGGCCTGACATGCTAGCCCAGGCCCCCTTGCCAGATCTGGCCATTCAGGCCGATCTGGCCGCGCAGCGCGAAGTCTACAAGCGTGACAAAGCAGCCGTGCTGCTGGGCCTGGCCAACAGCGGGTCATCCGTCAGAGGCCTCAAGCAAACCCTCAAACAATTGGCCATCTTGGCCGATGGTTTACTGATTGATTTGTGGCAAAACGCGGGCTTCTCCCCTGAACTGACTCTGGTCGCTGTGGGTGGTTTTGGTCGCGCCGAGCTGTTCCCTTATTCGGATGTGGATGTGCTGGTGTTGCTGCCCTCCGGCCAAACGCCAGAAGGTGACCCTGCACTGCAGGCCCAACTGGAGCGTTTCATTGGCAACTGCTGGGACACCGGGCTCGAAATTGGCTCCAGCGTGCGCAGCTTGGACGAGTGCTTGGCCGAGTCGGCCAAAGACATCACCGTACAAACCTCTTTGCTCGAGGCGCGTCGGGTCACAGGCAACACCAAACTTTTTATTGAATTTCAGAGGCGGTTTCAGGCGGCGATGGACCCACAGTCATTTTTGGTGGCCAAAACGCTGGAAATGAACCAGCGCCACACCAAGTTTGACAACACCCCTTACGCGCTGGAGCCCAACTGCAAAGAATCTCCTGGCGGCTTGCGTGACCTGCAAATGATTTTGTGGGTCGCCCGGGCCGCGGGGCTGGGCCACAGTTGGGACGAACTGGCCCGCAAAGGGCTGGCCACTCCGCTGGAAGCCAGGCAAATCAAACGCAACGAAGCCCTGTTGGGCTTGATCCGCGCCCGTTTGCACCTGCAAGCCAAGCGGCGCGAAGACCGCCTGGTGTTTGACCTGCAAACCAATGTGGCCGAAACCTTTGGTTATGCCTCCGACATCACGCCCGAGGGGCGTCTGGCCTTGCGTGCCAGTGAAAAACTGATGCGCCAATACTATTGGGCGGCCAAGGCCGTGACGCAGCTCAACCAGATTTTGCTGCTCAACATCGAAGACCGCCTCAAAACCGAGCGGGGTGAGAGCATTGACCACTTCCGCCCCCTGAACGCCCGGTTTTTTGAAAAAGCCGGACTGATTGAGGTGGCCAGCGATGATCTGTACCAAAAGAGCCCACACGCGATCTTGGAGACCTTTTTGCTTTACCAGGCCACGCCTGGCCTCAAAGGTCTGTCGGCCAGAACCCTGCGGGCGCTGTACAACGTTCGGGCGATCATGAACGGGCGCTTTCGTGCCGACCCGGTCAACCGACAGACGTTTTTGCAGATCATGCAGCAGCCCCAGGGCATCACCCATGCGATGCGCCTGATGAACGAAACCTCGGTGCTTGGGCGCTACCTGTGGGTGTTCCGGCGCATCGTGGGCCAGATGCAACATGACCTGTTCCATGCCTACACGGTAGACCAGCACATCCTGATGGTGCTGCGCAATGTGCGGCGCTTTTTCATGGCCGAACACACCCATGAATACCCGTTCTGCTCGCAACTGGCCAGTGGCTGGGACAAGCCCTGGATTTTGTACGCCGCCGCCTTGTTCCATGACATTGCCAAAGGCCGGGGTGGCGACCACTCGCAGCTGGGCTGCGCCGAGGTGCGCACCTTCTGCCGACAGCACCAGATCGACAAAGAAGATGGTCAGCTCATTGAATTCCTGGTCAGTGAACACCTGACCATGAGCCGTGTGGCCCAAAAGGAAGACCTGGGTGACCCCGAAGTCATTGCCCGTTTCGCACAGCGCGTCGGCAACGAGCGCCGCTTAACGGCCCTTTACTTGCTCACCGTGGCCGACATCCGGGGCACCAGCCCCAAAGTCTGGAACGCCTGGAAAGGCAAGCTGCTGGAAGACCTGTACAAATCCACTTTACGCGTGCTAGGCGGCCGCGCCCCCGATGCCAATGCCGAGGTGGAAGCCCGCAAACGCGAAGCCCTGATCGAGCTGGCCCGTCAGGCCCAGCCGCATGAGGGGCACAAGGCGCTGTGGGACACCCTGGATGTGAGTTATTTCATGCGCCACGATGCCTCCGACATCGCGTGGCATGCTCGCCAGCTCTCGCGACATGTGGCATTGACCGCACCCGATCAGTTGAGCACCATGGTGCGTGCGCGGCACTCCCCGGTCGGTGAGGGTTTGCAGGTCTTGGTCTATACGCCCGATCAACCCGATTTGTTCGCACGCATCTGTGGTCACTTTGACCAAGCGGGCTTCAGTATTCTCGACGCCAAAATCCACACCACCCGCACGGGATGGGCGCTGGACACTTTCCAGATCGTCACCGCCATGCTGCCCGAGCATTACCGCGAACTGATGACCATGGTGGAGTCGGGCTTGACACAAACCCTGGCGCAGCAAAGTCCCCTGCCCTTGCCCTCTCGCGGCCGGGTCTCGCGACGCGTCAAAAGCTTTCCGGTCACACCCCGGGTCACCCTCAAGCCAGATGAACAAGGTCAGAAATGGCTGCTCAGCATTTCGGCCAGCGACCGCATCGGTTTGCTCTACAGCGTTGCCCGCGTTCTGGCCCTGCATGGCATCCACCTGCACCTGGCCAAAATCAGCACGCTGGGCGAGCGGGTGGAAGACACCTTCCTCGTGAGCGGGCCCGCTTTGCAGCAAAACCGGGCACAAATTGAGATCGAGACTGAGCTGCTCAAAGCTTTGCATCCCGAGTGACCGCATCGCCAAGCGACAAAATTCTCATCAACGTTGCATTGAACACAAGGGCTGCTTCGTGCTGCACCCAATGCCCTGCCCCTGGTACCACATGCCATTGTCCCCAGTGGCGAGCCATGAGGGGCATGGCTGCAGCCAACTCTGACAACCGCCCCCGGTAAAGCGCATCGTGCTCGCCAAAAATGGCGCTCACCCGTGCAGACACCAGTGGCAAAACACGCGCCACGATGTCGGTTGATGACAAGCGCCTGCGGGGCATGCGGTCGCGCTGCACATTGGCGGTGTGCAGATGCAAGGCCAGATCGTCCAGCGACTCGGGCGCATGCAACATCAGGGCCATCAGGTTATGGCGGTGCACGGCCTCTTGGGCTTGAAGTGTGGGCAAATGTCGCCAGCCTTGGAGTGGAATCCGCTCAGGCACCGTCAAGCCCATGCCCGGCGCGCCCACCAACACCAATTGCGCCGCATCTTGGGGGTGCTCGGCCAACCACAAGGTCCCAGCCATGCCACCAAAAGAAAAGCCCACCACGTTCACTGCTGTACTGCACCGCCCCGCCGTTTGCAGCTGCAGCAGACCCGCGTGCAAATGTGGCGGCAAATCATCCACATCGCTACAACCTATGGGCAGGTCAGAGTCGCCAAAACCTGGCAAGTCAGGCACGAGCACTCGCCAGCCTGCGTCACGCAGCGGGCCGATGCAGCGCAGCCAATGTGTCCAGCTGCCACTGCCGCCATGCAACAGAACCAGCGCTGGCGCAGCAACATTTCCCCATGCATGCCAAACCATTGAGGCCGATTGGCAAGTGGTGACGAGCCGTTCAGCCCCAGCCAAAGTCTGAGCCAAGTCGGTCGGCAAAAAATGGGGCAGGACATCAGCGGTCATCGGGATCACAGGCGTATGAAACAGAGCGATGGTGTGGGTGAAAGAAGAGGCCGCAAGGCGAGTGATGTTCGGCTTGCACAACGCAAGGTTCGTCGCATTCAGGCGGGCACCTTGTTTTTGGGGTGTTGCAAACGCCAAACTTGCCAAGCTGCACCGGTGGCCATGAGGGCTGTGGCGATGCTGGCCACAAACACGCTTTGGAGACCCCAGCGCTCACTGAGCAAGCCGCCCATCAAAGCCCCAAGGACCCCCGGGAAGCCGTAAGCAACCACCGTATACAGGGCCTGGCCGCGTCCTCGCATGCGACCCGGAAAATGTTGAGAAATCAAGGCAATACACACCGTGTGGTGCGTGGCAAAGGTGATGGCGTGCAGCGTTTGTGCCAAGAGCAAGATCCACAACACATCGGCCCAGGTGGCCGTCAGGCCCATGCGCAGCAGCATCACCGCTGAACAAGCCACCAGCCAAGCCGTCAAGGGCATGCGCGGTAGCCAGCGCGATTGGGTGAAAAACCAGACCACCTCCACCGCCACCGACAAGGCCCAGAGCACGCCGATCATGGTTTTGCTGTAGCCCAAAGAATCCAGGTAAAGCGAGAAGAAAACATAGATGCCAATGTGCGACAACACATGGAAAAAAGTGGATGCAAAAAACCACTGCACAGGCTTTTGCCGCAACACAGGCATGACCGACACATGTTCGCGAACATGGTGGGCCGTTTCTTTGATGTCGGGCATCCACCACACACTCAGCAGCACGGCGGCCAGGCTGAGCACCGTCCAACCGGGGAAATGCTTCATGCCAAAGGCCTCGAACCATGCCCCGGCTGCAAACACCGTCACCAAAAACCCCAAGGAACCCCACAGGCGGACTCGGCCATATCGCTTGGTGTCAAAAGCGCCGTCACGGCTGACCAAATGGGCCATGGCCGCCTCGCTCATCGGCATCATGGCGCTGGTGTGGGTGAACATCACCAACATGATCAAACCCAAGCCCAAAGGGCCCCAATTCCAAAACAACAGGCAAGCCGTGGCAAACGCCACCCCCGCCCCGATGCGCAGCAGCCTGACACGCTCGCCCGTGCGGTCGCTGATGGCGCCCCAGGCATAAGGCGCAAACAAACGGGTCGTGGCCTGAACGGCCGTGAGCACACTGATGGTGAGCAAACTCAGACCCATGTCCTGCAGCCACAGCGGCAGATAGGGATTAAAAAAACCAATGTGCGCGAAGTAGCTGGCCGACAGTGCGGCAAAGGGCAAAAGCTGACGGCGCGGGGTCATGCCTTAAGGCTTGACGGCAGCAATGGGTGGCAAATCGTGCGCCACATCGCCGCATTGGGCGCGGTGCTGCAAGGCGTGTTCCATGACCACCAGGGCCAGCATAGCCTCCGCAATCGGAGTGGCACGGATGCCCACACACGGGTCATGACGGCCTTTGGTGATGACCTCGGTGGGCTGGCCTGCGGAATCAATCGAGTCGCGGGCAATCAGGATCGAACTGGTGGGCTTGATGGCGATGGATACCTCGATGTCCTGCCCAGTGCTGATGCCACCCAACACGCCGCCCGCGTTGTTGCCGACAAAACCTTCAGGTGTGAGCGCGTCACCCGCGGTGCTGCCCTTTTGTGTGACGCAGCCAAAACCCACACCAATTTCGACGCCCTTGACAGCGTTGATGCCCATCATGGCGTAAGCGATGTCGGCGTCGATCTTGTCAAACAGCGGCTGACCCAAACCAACTGGCACGCCACGCGCCACCACCCGCAAGCGGGCACCACAGGAGTCGCCCGACTTGCGCAAGGCACCCATGTAGTCTTCGAGCGCCGTCACATCGGCCACTGGGGCAAAAAACGGGTTGTTCGGCACATGGTCCCAGCTCTCAAAGCCAATCGGCACCTCGCCAATCTGGGTCATGCAACCGACAAAAGTGGTGCCAAATTGTTCTTTGAGCCACTTTTTGGCCACCGCACCCGCGGCGACCATCGGCGCTGTCAGGCGGGCCGACGAGCGGCCGCCGCCCCGTGGGTCGCGCAGGCCGTATTTGCGCCAGTAGGTGTAATCGGCATGCCCCGGACGGAAGGTCTGCAGGATGTCGCCGTAGTCCTTGCTGCGCTGGTCGGTGTTGTTGATCAGCAGGCAAATCGGGGTACCGGTGGTCAAGCCTTGGTACACGCCCGAGAGGATTTGCACCGCATCGGGTTCGTTGCGCTGAGTCACAAATTTGCTGGTGCCTGGGCGACGGCGGTCCAGGTCGGGCTGGATGTCGGACTCACTCAGCGGCATGCCTGGGGGGCAGCCGTCGATCACGCAGCCAATGGCTGGGCCGTGGGATTCACCAAAGTTGGTGACCGAAAAGAGATTTCCAAAGGTATTGCCGCTCATGGAGGTTCATTATCCCAGAGCCCAGCCCCTCCGTTGCGAGGCACGGCTTGTCATCAGCGTCTCAGCGCTCGCCCAAAGACTGGTTCAAGGTCTTGATGACGGGCTTGGACAGGTATTTGAGCACCGTGTTCGAGCCGGTTTTGATCTCGATCATGCTGGTCATGCCGGGCTGAATGTCGAGCTGTTGGTCAGGTCGACCACTGAACTTGCGCCCATCGGTTTTGACTTGCACCCGGTAATAAGGCTGCTCGCCTTGCTGCACGTTCAGGTTTTCGGTCAGGGTGTCGGCGCTGATGTAGGACAAGGTGCCGCTCAGGTCGCCATAGATGGTGTAGTCATAAGCATCGATTTTGACCGTGGCCTTCATGCCGGTTTTGATGAAAGCGATGTCGGCCGGACTGACCTTGGCCTCGATCACCAAATCATCTTCCAAGGGTACGATTTGCATGACCTCCTCACCGGGTCGAATCACCCCGCCACGCGTGGTCACCCGCACGTTTTTCACAATGCCGTGCAAGGGGGCACGCAACTCGGTCTGCGCCAGCTGGTCTTTGCGCTGGGCCATGATTTGCTGCACCCCGGCCAAGTCTTCAAGGGCCTTGCTCAGCTCGGCCTGCGTGTCCTGAAAATACTTGTTCTTGCGGTTGGTGATCTGGGACTGTGTGTCTGCAATTTGCCGCTCCAGGCGCAACACCTCGGTAGCGCTGACATCACCGGTTTTGAGCAAAGGCCGGGTCATGCTGAGTTCTTTTTGCACAATGGCTTTGATGTTTTCGTACGACTGCAGCTCCTCATTGATGGCCGATTGCCGTTTTTGGAACAACATGGTCTGTGTGTCGCGGAACTCGGGGTAGGCCTTGGCCTCGGGCGGAAAGCGTGGCTCCCGACCCAACACCTCGGCCTGCAAGCGGGCCACCGTGATGGCCAGGCCTGCCGCTTTGGCACGGGTTTCCAGATAACTCGACTGCTGGCGCGTGCCATCGATCTTGACCAGCACTTGGTCGCGCTGCACCACATCGCCCTCGCGCACCAACAACTCTTCAATCACCCCACCGTCCTGCGACTGGATGATTTGCGAGCGGGCGCTGGAAATCACCGAACCCGGTGCACGGGTGATCTGGTCAATTTCAGCAAAATAAGCCCAGGTGAAAAACACCACACAAGTCAGCAGCAATGACCACAGTGCCCAGCGCGATCCGCGCAACACCCCGCTGAGGTCCTCACGCTGGTGGTCAGGATCTGACGGGCCCAAAAACCAGAAAAATTTCATGCCAAAGCCCCCGCTGCTGTTGCTACCGCTGGCATTGCCGCTGGTGCCACCGAAGGTGGGGCCGACTGGGGCGTGGCACTGGGCTGCCGCAAGCGGTTCAAAACTTCGTCACGCGGACCATCAAGCACCACACGACCTTTGTCCACCACCAAAATCCGGCTGACATAGGACAAAACCGAGGGTTTGTGGGTGACCACCACAATGGAAGATTCCTTGGGCATGTTTTCAAACAGGTGTTGCATCACGCGGTTTTCGAGTTTGGCATCCATGGACGCGGTGGGCTCATCAAGGAGCAAGACTTTGGGCATGGCCAAGAGCATGCGGGTCAGGCCCACCAACTGGCGCTGCCCCCCCGACAAACCGCGCCCGCCTTCGGCAATGCTCAACTCCAGGCCCTGGGGGTGGTTTTGAATCACCTGATCCAGCCCCGTCATGGCCGCGGCCTTGAAGATCTGGCTGTCGCTGGGCAGGGGCAAACCCAGCGTCAGGTTGTGGCGCAGTGATCCGTTGAACAATCGCACGTCCTGCGGCAAATAACCCACATGCTCGCGCACAAATTCGGGGGCCAAGTGCACCATGTCCACTTGGTCCAGGTAAACCTGACCCGAGGTGGGCTTGAACAAACCCGAGAGCAACTTGATCAGGGTGCTCTTGCCTGAACCGACCGAGCCCAAGATGGCAATGCGCTCACCCGGGGCAATGCTCAACTGGGGAACCTCCAGCCCCGGCAGGTCCTTGGCATAGGAAAAATGGGCTTTGCTCAAACGGATCTCCCCTCGGCACAACTCGGGCACCACCAGGCGCTCGCTGTGCTCGCGCTCACTGGGCATGGCCATGATGCCGTTGAGCGATTGCAAGGCCAGCTTGGCGTGCTGCCACTGCACGATCAGACCCGGCAGTTGCGCCACGGGCGTCAACGCACGGCCCGAAATGATGGAACAAGCGATCAAGCCCCCCATGGTCAGATGTCCGCCATTGATGGCATAGGCTCCCGCGGCGATCATGCCCGCGTAACTGAGCTGCTGAATGGTTTGGGTCAGGTTGCTCGACAAAGTCGAAAACTGGCGCAGTTTCAGCTCACTGTCGGCCATGGTGGTGGTCATGCTGCGCCAGCGGTCCAGCATCTTCCACTCGGCGTTGGCGGCTTTGACCGATTCGATGCCGTCGATGGCCTCGATCAGCAAGCCATTTTTCTCATTCGACTCCTTCATGTGAAGTTGGGTGTATTTGTCGATCGAGCCGCGAAACGCCATGCCCGCCAACACCGCCAAGGGCACCGCCAACACGGGCACCAGGGCCACCGGCCCGGCAATGATGGCGATCACCCCCACAAACAAAACAGCAAAGGGCAAGTCGGCCATGATGAACAAGCTCGACGAGGTCAGAAAATTGCGAACCGATTCGAAATGCCGGATTTGCGAAGCAAACGTGCCCACGGTGTTGGGCCGCGCGTCCATGCGGATGTCCAGCGCCTTGCCGAAAAACACCGCTGACAATTCCTGGTCGATCGCTTTGCAGGCGCGGTCCACCATGAAGGCCCGCACCTGTTTGAGCACCAACTCCATCACGATCGCAATGACCACACCAACGGTCAGCACCCACAAGGTCGAATAGCCCTTGGTCGGAATGACCCGGTCATAGACCTGCATCGAGTACAAAGCGGCCACCAGCCCCACCAGGCTGATCACGCAGGTGGCCACCACGGCCTCTAGGAACACCGAACGGTAGCGCCGAATCGAGGTGGCAAACCAGTCGGTCGCACTCAGGGCGCGGTGCCCCGACTCCCCCGGGCGGGCGGGCATGACGCTCAGCTTCAACAAACGGCCCTGACGCGCATCGGCCATGGGCAACACGCAGGGGTTGCCCTCCGGGTCCTGACAGGTCAGTCGGTGGCGGCCGGAGCCGCCGCGCACCAGCAAGACCTGCTCGCCCTCGGAGCCCACCCAAAGCAGCGGAAAATCAGCTGGCTTGAGATTTTTGGGGTCGACCGCATGGATGTGCGCGGTGGGAAAGCGTGCCAGCCACCAGGCTTTGAGGCGCTCTTCGCGGCTGAGGTGGTCCACCATCAGGCCTTCGGTGGTGCGCGACATCATGCCAAAGCGGTGCGCGGGCACCGCCAGGCCCAAGAGGCCCGCCAGACGGGACAGAACCACCGCCAAGTTGCGGTCCAGCATGATGCTGGAAGCGCTGTCGTGTTCAGTCATGGATCTGCGTGAGCGCTGGAGAATTCATGGGGCTTGTCAGCAGCATCAAACGCAGCTGCAGCGACTGGGTGCTGGAAGACACATCCACCGCGCTGTAATGGGCTTGGGCACTCTCGCGCAAAGCGTTCAGAACATCGAGCCAGTTTTTCTTGCCAATCTGGTACTGGCGCAAATAAGAAGCCACCACATCTTCTGTGGCCGTGACCAATAAACGGGCGGGTTCGACCTGTTGGGCCAGGGCCTCGAGCTCGGTCAAAGCCGTGCGCACCTGCTGCTCGAGCTGGCGCTCAAAGACCACGGAGTTTTGCAAGCTGTTTTCGAGGCGCGAACGCGCTGCTGCCTCAGCACTGCGTGCCGACAAACCTGGGCCTGGGGAAAACTGCAGCGAGATGTACGTGCGGCTGGGCAAAGTTGCCGTGTCATTGGCCCCCAAGTTTTGGCGATGGGCCAAGGCCACCGTGGGGTACAGGTCCGCTTGGGCCATGTCGATTTGGGCTTGGGCCACTTGTTGTTGGGTGCGCCAGCGCAGCAACTCGGCCGAATGGGCCTTGCTCGCCTCAATGGCCAAGCCTTCTTCCAGTTTGGGCAGGTCGATGCGGGACGGCGCTTTCAAACCCGTATGAGGCTCACCCACCAACTGCTGCAGCGCCAGTTGGGCCGTTTGCAAGGCACGGTCAAACTGGATGCGTTCGGACACGGCTTGCTGAAAACGTGCGGAAGCCAACACCTGATCGGTCAAGGGGCTGATTTCGGCCACCACGCGACGCTGGATCAACGCCAGCAGCTTACGGTGCTCTTCCTCGGTTTTGCGGGCCATCTCCAGACGCCGCTGCCAGCGCAAGACTTCAAAAAATTGTTGCCCGGCTTGCTGCATCAGGCTGGTGCGGGTTTCTTGCAAGCCAGCCTCGGCCAGCGTCAGTTGGGCCTGCGCCAAACGGTTTTGTGCATCGATCTTGCCGCCTGCCCAAAGCGGTTGCTGGATCAATAAGGCCGCTTGGGGTCGCCCGCTGGAGGCCGTGGCTTCTGTGCTCACCGTCGGATACCGCGACCACTTGGCAGTCTCCAGATCGGCCAGCGCCGCTTGCACCTCGGCCTGTTTGGCTTTCACACTGGGGTGATGGGTGGACGCGAGGCTGAGGGCATCGACCAGACGCAGCTGCGAGGCCGCAGACATCGAAGGCCAGCCCCCGAACAGGGCCACCAACACCACACAGGCTTGCCAAACTTTGCGATGGGTCATTTGAGTCCAAAACACTTTTTGGTGTTTTATTTTTTTAGTACTCAAATATTATTGCATGGCAGTACCCAGTAATTATTAAATGCTTACCTTCTGTGGGTGACTCGAAAACTCAAAGGGCATAGGACCCATGACAACATGAGAACGCCCGAGGCTGCCGAAAGGGCAGCCTCGCGGGTCAGCTTGGCACTTTGGCGCTGTCTTGGTCTGGCCAGTCGCGGATGTAGGCCTTGAGCATTTTGTTCTCGAAGTCTTGGCTCTCCACCACGGCTTTGGCCACATCGTAAAAACTGATGACACCCATCAAGATCGGTCCATCCATGATGGGCATGTAACGGGCATGGCGCTCCAGCATGATGCGGCGGACCTCGTCCAAATCGGTGTCGCTGCTGCAACTCATAGGCTGGGCATCCATGGCTTCCAGCACGGTGGTTTGGCCCACCTGACCGCCGTTTTGGACCACCTGCTGGATCACCTCCCGAAAAGTCAGCATGCCCGCCAACTGGCCATGGGACATGACCACCAAAGAGCCGATGTCTTTTTCGGCCATCACGTTCAAAGCAGAAGACAAAGGTTCATCGGGATTGACTGTGAACAAAGTGCTGCCCTTGACGCGCAAAATATCACTGACTTTCATGGCGTGTCTCCTCTGGCTTGTGTGTGACTGACGAAGATTTAATATAGCCCACAATCTTCGCCATGCACAGCGTTCCTCAATCGCTGGCCTTTTCTTTTTTCGGAGACTCCCATGGCTGGATACAGCGATCCCGGTTTTGACACTTTGGCCCTGCACGCAGGCGCGGCGCCCGACCCGAGCACGGGCGCACGGGCCGTGCCCATCCACCTGACCACATCTTTTGTGTTCGAGTCGTCCGACCAAGCCGCCGCCCTGTTCAACCTGGAGCGCCCTGGACACGTTTACAGCCGCATCAGCAATCCGACCAACGCGGTGCTGGAGCAGCGCATCTCGGCCCTCGAAGGCGGTATCGGGGCGATCACCACATCGAGCGGACAGGCCGCTTTGCATCTGGCCATTGCCACCCTCATGGGCGCGGGATCGCACATCGTGGCTTCGAGCGCTTTGTACGGCGGCTCACACAACCTGCTGCACTACACCCTGAGCCGCTTTGGCATCCGCACCACTTTTGTCAAACCCGGCGACTTGGATGCCTGGCGGGCCGCCGTGCAGCCCAACACCCAACTCTTTTTTGGCGAAACCGTGGGCAACCCCGGCATGGACGTGCTGGACATTGAAGCCGTGAGCGCCATCGCGCACGAAGCGGGTGTGCCGCTGCTGGTGGACTCCACCCTCACCTCACCCTGGCTCATCAAGCCTTTTGACCACGGGGCCGACCTCGTTTACCACTCGGCCACCAAGTTTTTGTCGGGCCACGGCACGGTGGTGGGCGGTGTGGTGGTCGATGGCGGCAGCTTTGACTGGGACAAATCGGGCAAGTTTTCTGAGTTGAGCCAAGCCTATGATGGCTTTCACAACATGGTCTTCAGCGAAGAAAGCACCGTGGGCGCCTTCTTGCTGCGGGCGCGGCGCGAGGGGCTGCGCGACTTTGGCGCTTGCATGAGCCCACACACCGCCTGGCTGATTTTGCAAGGCATCGAAACCCTGCCCCTGCGCATGGCCCGGCACATGGAGAACACCGCCAAAGTGGTCGAATTTTTGGCCTCACACCCGATGGTTAGCCGCGTGGGCCACCCCATGCTAGAGAGCCACCCGTCTCATGCCTTGGCGCAAAAACTTTTGCCACGCGGCGCTGGCTCGGTGTTCAGCTTCGACATCCAAGGCAGCCGGGCCCAAGGCCAAAAGTTCATCGAAACCCTCAAGGTCTTCAGCCACCTGGCCAATGTGGGCGACTGCCGCAGCCTGGTGATCCACCCGGCCAGCACCACGCATTTCCGCATGACAGACGAAGCCCTGGCCGCAGGCGGCATTGGTCCGGGCACGATCCGGCTGTCGATCGGCCTGGAAGACCCGGCCGACCTGATCGACGACCTGAAAAAGGCCCTCAAGGCTGCAGAAAAAGCAGGAGCCTGACCATGAAAATCTCTGCTCAAGGCCACGACCTCTACGCCTACACCGGCGGCAAGCCCTTCAACCCCGCGCAGCCCACCGCCGTATTCATCCACGGCGTGCTCAACGACCACAGCGTCTGGATTTTGCAAACCCGCTACATGGCCCACCACGGCTGGAACGTGCTGGCGATTGACCTGCCCGGGCACTGCAAAAGCCAAGGCACACCACCCCAAAGCGTGGAAGAAGCCGCCGACACCGTCATCGCCATGCTCGATGCACTGAAGATCGAAAAAGCCGCACTGATCGGCCACAGCTTTGGCTCGCTCATCGCCCTGGAAGCCACGGCACGCGACTCGGCAGCACACCCGGGGCGCGTGATCCACCTGGTGATGGTGGGCACGGCCTACCCGATGCGGGTGTCGCCTGCCTTGCTCGATTTGTCGGTCAGCGCCCCGTTCAAGGCCATTGACATGGTCAACAGCTTCTCTCACTCCACACTCGCCCCACCGCCTTCGGCCTTGGGCCCCGGCACTTGGCTTTATGGCGGCAGCAAGGCGCTGATGCGGCGCGTACTGGCCAGCAACACGCAGAACAATGTGTTCCACACCGGCTTCAAGGCCTGCGACGACTACCGTGGCGCAGAAGCCGCCATGCCAAAGGTCACTTGCCCCACCCTGTTTGTGCTGGGCAATGCCGACCAGATGACACCGCCCAAAGCCGCACAAAGCCTGATCGACCTTTGCGCCAAGCCCAAAGTCGTGAAACTGCCCGCAGGCCATTCGCTCATGACCGAGGCACCCGAAGGCGTGTTGCAGGCGCTCAAAGATTTTTTGAAACCGTGAGGGCGAAGGCCATTTGCTCACAGGGGCTCGCTACTACAACATGAACACATTGACTGCCCAGATCACCCCGCCCATGTCGGCTGACAGGGCACATGAAATCGCTCAGGCCCTCGACCTGCGGGCCTTGCCGCGCGACTTTCTGGACAACCCCTATCCGGTCTATGCAGCGCTGCGGCAGTCCGAGCCTTTCAAGCGCATGCCCGATGGCTCGTACTTCTTTACGCGCCACGCCGATTTGGTGGCGGTGTACCGCGACGCCAAGGTCTTCAGCTCCGACAAGCAAGTCGAATTCGGCCCCAAATACAACCACGCGCCGTTCAACCAGCCGCCCTACGCCACAGCAAATGGTCAGGCTCCGCTGTTCGAGCACCACACCCACAGCCTGGTCTTCAACGACGCACCACGACACACCCGTGTGCGGCACCTGATCATGGGCGCCCTCACCCGCCGCGCCATCGAGGCCATGGAGCCTGGCCTGGTGCAACTGGTGGACAGCCTGCTGGACAAAATCGAGGCCCAAGGCGGCGGCGATCTGATCGAAGACTTTGCCTCGGCCATTCCGGTGGAGATCATTGGCAATTTGCTGGATGTGCCACACGCCGACCGCGAGCCCTTGCGTGGCTGGTCGCTGGCCATTTTGGGGGCGCTGGAGCCATCCCTCACCCCAGACCAAGAAGCTTTGGGCAACCGCAGCGTGAGCGAATTTTTGACCTACTTGCGCGAACTGGTCGCCAAGCGCAGACGGCAGCCGAGCGACCCGGAGCAGGACGTGCTGACCTGCTTGATTCAAGGGGAGGAAAACGGCGACGCCTTTAGCGAAGTCGAGTTGCTGCAAAACTGCGTGTTTTTGCTCAACGCCGGGCACGAAACCACCACCAACCTGATCGGGAACGCGCTCATCAGCCTGCAAGAGTGGCCCGAGCAGCGCAAACAACTCCAGGCCGACCTGAAACAAGCCGCCAGCGACGAAGTGCGTGAGCAGTGTCTGAGCTTGGCCGTTGACGAGTTTTTGCGCTTCGAATCGTCCAACCAGCTGGGCAACCGCCGCGCCCTGCAAGACACCCAGGTCAACGGCATGGACTTGCCCGCCGGCGCCTTGGTCACCCTGTGTATTGGTGCAGCCAACCGCGACCCTTACATATATGACAAGCCCGAACAATTGAACCTGCGCCGCACCGGCAACAAGCACCTGGCCTTTGGCTTTGGCGTGCACCAGTGCGCGGGCCTGAGCCTGGCGCGGCTGGAAGGCCGAGTGGCCATCGGCCGCTTTTTGCAGCGCTTTCCAAATTACCAGCTCACGCAAGCGCCCCAACGCGGCGGCCGGGCGAGGTTTCGCGGCTTCTTGCACGCACCGTTTTCGATCCGATAACACCCAAGGAGACAAGCCATGGACACCACCGAAACACAAGCGCCACAGCACACCAGCTTTGCCGAGTTCTACCCTTTTTACCTGAGCGAGCACAGCCACCGTAGCTGCCGCCGCATGCATTTTGTGGGCAGCACATTGAGCTTGATGTGTCTGGCCATGTTGGCCGTGACCGGCAAACCCCAGTACTTTTTTTATGCCCTGCTGTGTGGTTATGGCTGCGCTTGGATTGGGCACTTTGTGTTCGAGAAAAACAAGCCCGCCAGCTTCAAGCGCCCGCTCTACAGCTTCATGGGCGACTGGGTCATGTACCGCGATATGTGGCGCGGACGTGTGAGTTTTTAAGCCGAGAGGTCCCCAGTGGCTCCATCAAAGGGCCCGCGATAAGGGCAGAAGCTGCGCCACCCGGACTTGGTCTAAGCCTGTTTGAACCCATAAAGGGTCGATGGCCGGGGTTCTCAGCACCAACAACCGTTCGGCCAGCGGAGTTACACGGGCCTGCGAGGGATCTATGAGCAAGACCTGACGGGCCTGTGCCTGATCGTTTGGCTCGGTGAGGCGTCCTACCCAATCGAGCTCGTGCAGCACCGCCAGAACGTTTTGCAGCTCCCCCAATTCCACGCGCAAACGTGCTGCCAATGCCTCCGCGCTCCAGCCCCGCTGTTCGCTCGCCTTGGCCGCATTCAACTCGGCCAACACTTCCAGGGCCAGCCTGAACGACCAGCCCGCCCCTTCGGGTTTGCGCCACTGCTCGCGCCCCAGCTCCGGCAAACTCGACGCCAGCACCGCCCCCAACAAGACCAACAGCCAAGTCACATAAATCCAGACCAGCAAAATCGGCACTGCTGCAAAGGCCCCATAGACCAATGAATAAGTAGGCACTTTCAGCAAATAAAAGGCCATGCCTTTTTTGGCCAACTCCAAGGAAACAGCGACCAAAAACCCCGCCGTGATGGCATGGCGCCAACGCACCCGGGTGTAAGGCACATAAAAGTACAGGCCGCTCACGCAGGCGGTGAGCAGCAAAAACTCAAAACCGTCAAGGAACCAGCGGACTGAGCCCGGCATGACGTTGACCACGTCGCGCGATACCGTGACCACATAAGAAGTGATGGCCAAGCTGCCGCCCAACAAAAGCGGCCCCAGCGTGATGGCCGACCAATACAACAAAACCCGTTGGGGTATGGGCCTTTGCCGTTGCAATCGCCAGATTTGTCCCAGCGTTCGTTCGATGGTCACCATCAGAAATACCGCCGACAAAAGCACCGCGACCAAGCCTGCCGTGCCCAGACGGCTGGCCTTGCGCGAAAACTGGGTCAGGTAACTGAGCACTTGGCGGGCAATGCTCTCGGGCACCAAACTTTCAATCAGCCAGCGTTGAATGGTGTCTTGAAACTTGCCAAACACCGGGAAGGCCGAAAACACCGCCAAACCGAGCGCAAACAAAGGCACCAAGGCCAATACGGTGGTGAAAGTCAAGGAACTGGCACTGACACCCAGGCGCGCATCACGAAAACGGTCCGCCAAAACGCCGCCCATTTGGCGCCAAGGAAACTCCGACAGTTCCTGCCACCACAAACGGGTGTTTTCAATCAGGCCGTTCTTGGACAAGGTTGTTTGCATGCCCGGTATGATGCCACTGCCATGAACCCCAACCCCGAAACCTCTCCCCTCCCCCCCCAAGAAAACACCCCAGCGGGCTTGGACTTGACCCGCTGGTTGGCCGTCGGCAGCCTGCTCGGTTTGATCATTTTGGGCTTGCTCTGGGAACTATGGTTGGCCCCATTGCGGCCAGGCGGCTCGTGGTGGGTCATCAAGGTGCTGCCTTTGTGTATACCACTGGCCGGTCTGCTCAAAAACCGCATGTACACCTACCGCTGGGTCAGCATGTTGGTTTGGCTCTACTTCACCGAAGGTGTCATGCGGGCTTGGGGCGATGCCTGGCCCTCCAACGGTTTGGCCGGGCTGCAGATCCTGTTGTGCACCACCTTGTTTGTGGCCTGCGCCTTGCATGTGCGCATCCGTTTCAAGGCCGTCAAGGCCACCGGTAACTTTGTGCCCGTTCCCCGAGACTGAACACCATGAGACCACCTCTGACCCAACCATTGCTTGAACAGCTGCGCCAAATTTGTGGCGCTGCCAACGTCCTGACACACGATGACCCGGCCACCGACCTCAGCCCTTGGGAACAAGACTGGCGCAAACGTGTGCGGGGCCTGGCCCTGGCGGTGGTGCGTCCGGGTGACACCGCGCAAGTGGCTGCCGTGGTCAAAGCGTGTGCAGCGGCGAACACCCCCATCGTGCCGCAAGGTGGCAACACCGGGCTGGTGGTGGGCGGCGTGCCCAACGGCTCCGGCACACAGATTGTGCTGAGCATGACCCGCATGAACACCGTGCGGGCCATCGACCCGGCCAACCTGACGATCACGGTGGAGGCCGGCTGTGTGCTGCAGAACCTGCAAACGGCTGCCGAACAAGCTGGATTTTTGTTTCCCTTGAGCCTGGGCGCCGAAGGCAGCTGCACCATTGGCGGCAACTTGGGCACCAACGCAGGCGGCACACAGGTGGTGCGCTATGGCAATACCCGTGAGCTGTGCCTGGGCCTGGAAGTCGTCACCGCGCAAGGCGAGGTCTGGCACGGCTTGAGCGGCCTGCGCAAAGACAACACCGGCTACGACTTGCGCAATCTGATGATCGGCAGCGAAGGCACGCTGGGCATCATCACCGCAGCCACCATGAAGCTCTACCCCCAGCCCGCGTCGCAGCTGACCGCTTGGGCCGCTGTGCCCAGCATGGAAGCTGCGGTGCAACTGCTGGGGCTGGCGCACCACCGATTGGGACCGAGCCTCACAGGCTTTGAAGTCATGGGCCAGTTCGCGCTGAGTTTGGTGGACAAGCACTTTCCGCAGCTGCGCGTGCCACTCTGGCGAGAAACGCCTTGGTGTGTGCTGCTGGAGAACTCCGACAGTGAAAGCGAAAGCCACGCTAGGGGACAGTTTGAAGCCCTGCTCGAAGCGGCTCTGGGTCAAGGGTGTGTCACCGATGCCGTGGTCGCTGAAAACCTGACGCAGGCCAAAGGCCTGTGGCACATCCGCGAGAGCATCACGATGGCGCAGGCCACCGAAGGCCTCAACATCAAACACGACATCAGCATCCCGGTCTCTCGCATCCCGGACTTTGTGGTCGAGACCGACGCCCTGTTGGCCCAAAACTTCCCCGGCGTGCGCCTGGTGGACTTTGGCCACTTGGGCGACGGCAACCTGCACTACAACGTGCAAGCGCCCGAAGGCGCCGATGGCCCAACCTTCTTGCGCGAGTTCGAAGACAAGGTGAACACCTTGGTGTTTGACCAAGTCACCAAGTTTGACGGCTCGATCAGCGCCGAGCACGGCGTGGGGGAGCTCAAAGTGCACAAGCTCCCCCACTACAAAGACCCCACAGCCCTGGCCATGATGCGGGCGGTCAAACAAGCCTTGGACCCTCACAACCTGCTCAATCCGGGGCGGGTGCTGGGCTGATTTCGCAGCATTTAAACTTGATGTCCATGACCACATCCGCTCGCCCCATCCGCAGCCAATACGAAGACTTCATGCGCCACGTCTACACGACGGGCGTGCAAAAAGGTGACCGCACCGGCACCGGCACGCGCAGCGTGTTTGGGCACCAGATGCGGTTTGACCTGAACGATGGCTTTCCTCTGGTCACCACCAAAAAAGTGTTTTTGCGGGCCATCATCATTGAGCTGCTGTGGTTTTTGCGCGGCGACAGCAATGTGAAGTGGCTGCAAGAGCGCGGCTGCACCATTTGGGATGAATGGGCTCGCGAAGACGGCTCGCTCGGCCCGGTTTATGGTGTGCAGTGGCGCTGTTGGCCCACGCCTGGAGGCGGCCACATTGACCAGATGCAGCAAGTCATGGACACGCTCAAACACAACCCCGACAGCCGACGCATCATCGTGAGCGCATGGAACGTGGCCGAACTGGACCAGATGGCGCTGATGCCCTGCCATGCGTTCTTCCAGTTTTATGTAGCCCCACCCCAAAATACCGGCGACAAGCCCAAACTCAGCTGCCAGCTGTACCAGCGCAGCGCCGATATCTTTTTGGGTGTGCCCTTCAACATCGCCAGCTACGCCCTGCTCACCCACATGATCGCGCAGCAGTGCGACATGGATGTGGGCGACTTCATCTGGACCGGGGGCGATTGCCATATTTACAGCAACCACCATGATCAGGTGGAACTGCAGCTGAGCCGTGCGCCCATGGCCTACCCGACGCTCAACATCAAGCGCAAGCCCGCCTCGATCTTCGATTACGAATTTGAAGACTTCGAGGTGGTGGGCTACGAATGCCACCCTGCCATCAAAGCGCCTGTCGCTGTTTGAGTCGGGGATCGATGAAGCTGCACCTGATTTATGCCCGCGCCCGCAATGGCACGATTGGCAAAGACAAGCAGATGCCCTGGCACCTGCCCGAAGACCTGGCGCACTTCAAGCGCGTCACGCTGGGCCAGCCGGTCATCATGGGCCGCATAACCTGGGATTCACTCCCTGCACGCTTTCGTCCACTGCCCGGGCGCCTGAACATCGTTGTCACCCGCCAAACCGACTGGCAGGCCGACGGTGCTCTGCGTGCGGCTTCTATTGAAGACGCCATGCGTTTGTGCGGCGATGCGCCCGATGCCTGGATCATGGGCGGGGCCGACATTTACCGACAAGCCGAGCCGCTGGCCAGCACGGCGGTGGTCACCGAAATCGAGCAAGATTTTGATGGAGATGCCTTCGCACCTGTGCTGGGCCCAGACTGGCACGAGGTGCAAAGGGAACCGCATACGGCAGCCAGTGGCTTGGGCTTTGCATTTGTCACCTACTTCCATTCACAAAAGCCATGAAACTTGCCACTTGGAACGTCAACTCCCTGTCGGTCCGCCTGCCCCAAGTTTTGGATTGGCTGGCAGCGCAAAAAGAGACTGGTGGCATCGATGTGCTGGCCCTGCAAGAGCTCAAGCTGACCGACGACAAATTTCCCATCGCGGCTTTCCAAGGGGCGGGTTGCCAAGCCCAGTGGTTTGGCCAAAAAACTTACAACGGTGTGGCCCTGATTTCTGTGGCCGAGGGCACCGAGGTGGTCAAAAACATCCCCGGTTTTGCGGACGACATGTCGCGTGTCATTGCCGCCACCTACCCCGATGGCGCTGGCGGATCGGTCAGGGTGATCGGTGCTTATTTTCCCAACGGACAGGCCCCCGACAGCGACAAATTTGTCTACAAAATGCGCTGGCTCGATGCACTTCGCGAGTGGGTGGGCAGCGAGATGCAAAAACACCCAAATCTGGTGCTGCTGGGCGACTACAACATCACATTTGACGAACTGGACATGTGGGACCCGGTGGGCCTGAAAGACACCATCCACTGCACCGAGGCCGAGCGCGAAAAACTCCAAGCCCTCACCGACTTGGGGCTCACCGACAGTTTTCGCCTGTTTGAGCAGCCCGAAAAAAGCTACAGCTGGTGGGACTACCGCGAGTTCGCGTTTCGCCGCAATCGGGGGCTGCGCATCGACCACATTTTGATTTCGCAGGCGCTCAAAGCCCGCGCCAGCGGCTGTGTGATCGACCGCGCCCCGCGCAAAAACGAACGCCCCAGCGACCACACGCCGGTGGTGCTGACGCTGGCCTGATTCAAACCGTCTGCGGCATCAAAAACTCGCGGCTGATGCGCACACCCAGCACATTCACCCGCTCCAAAAACTGCGTCAAGTAAGCGTGCAGGCCGGTGGCCAGGATCTCGTCGATGCGGCCAAAGGCCAGCTCTGAGCGCAGACGACCCGCTTGGCGCAAAGTGTCGCTGCCCGCATCGTGCGAGACCAGTTTGAGGTTGGCCACCACCTCATTAAGGCTGGCATGCAAAGAGCGCGGCATGTCCGGCCGCAGGATCAGCAACTCCGCCACACGCTCAGGGCGAATCACGTCGCGGTAGACCTTCCGGTAGACCTCAAAGCCGCTCACGCTGCGCAAGATCGCGCTCCAGTGGTAGAAGTCGTACTCTTGCACCGCCTCAGCAATTTCAGCAGAGGGGCCGCCTTGTCTCTGTGCAGCACCAAAGTTCGGCGCCCCAAAAAAGTCGTTTTGCATGGCGTGGAACTTCACATCCACCAAACGCGCCGTGTTGTCGGCCCGCTCCAAAAACGTGCCCATGCGCATGAAGTAAAGCGACTCGTCCATGAGCATGGTGCCCACCGTCACGCCCCGCGACAGGTGCGAGCGGAATTTGACCCACTCAAAGAACTGCCCCGGATCGCGCTCGAACTCGCCGCTCTTGAGCATGCGGTTGACCTCAAGCCAGGTCTGGTTTTGGGTCTCCCAGACCTCGGTGGTCAGGGTGCCGCGCACCGCGCGGGCGTTTTCTCGGGCCGCACGCAGACAAGACAAGATGGATGAAGGGTTGTTGTCGTTTTTGACCATGAAGGCCATCACATCGCGCGGCGAGATGGTTTTGTACTGCGAAAGGTACGAAGGCAACAACTCGCTGATGGACAAAATGCCCTCCCAGCCCGCCTCGACGGCGGCGGCCGACTGCGGCAGCAAGGAGGTTTCATAACTCACATTGAGCATGCGGGCGGTGTTTTCGGCCCGCTCCATGTAGCGGGACATCCAGAAAAGGTGGTCGGCGGTTCTTGAAAGCATGTGTGTTATTCCCTGTTCAGTCCTGCAAGATCCAGGTGTCTTTGGTGCCGCCGCCCTGAGACGAGTTCACCACCAAAGAGCCTTCTTTGAGTGCAACGCGGGTCAGCCCGCCGGGCACCATCTGCACCGTGCGGCCGCTCAGCACAAAGGGGCGCAGGTCAATATGTCGCGGCGCGATGCCGCTGTCCACGTAAGTCGGGCATGTGGACAAACTGAGGGTGGGCTGGGCAATGTAGCCCTCGGGGTTGGCCAGCAGTGCGCCACGGAAGCGCTCGATTTCTGCCTTGGTGGAGGCTGGGCCAACCAGCATGCCGTAACCGCCGGCGCCGTGCACCTCCTTGACGACCAGGTCTTTCAAGTTGGCCAAGGTGTACTGCAGATCGTCGGGCTTGCGGCACTGATAAGTGGGCACGTTCTTCAAGATGGGTTCTTCGCCCAGATAGAACTTGATCATGTCGGGCACATAGGGGTAGATCGACTTGTCGTCGGCCACGCCTGTGCCCACCGCGTTGCAGATCGCCACATGCCCCGCTTTGTAGGCGTCCATGAGGCCTGCACAACCCAAGGTCGAGCTGGGGCGGAACACCTTGGGGTCCAAAAAATCGTCGTCCACCCGGCGGTAGATCACGTCCACCCGCTTGGGGCCGCGTGTGGTGCGCATGTAGACAAATTGGTCTTTGACGAACAGGTCTTGCCCCTCGACCAACTCCACGCCCATTTGCTGCGCCAAAAAGGCGTGCTCAAAATAGGCGCTGTTGTACATGCCGGGGGTGAGCACCACCACGGTGGGCTCAGCCGTGGTGGCGGGGCTGCTGGCCCGCAGGGTCTCGAGCAGCAAGTCGGGGTAATGCGCGACCGGCGCCACGCGGTGCTGGCTGAACAGGTCGGGGAAGAGCCGCATCATCATCTTGCGGTCTTCGAGCATGTAGCTCACGCCGCTGGGCACACGCAGGTTGTCTTCGAGCACGTAGTACTCGCCCTGGCCCGTGCTGTTGGGCGCTCGCACGATGTCGATGCCGCTGATGTGGGAATAGATGTTGTTGGGGACATGCACCCCCACCATTTCGGGGCGAAACTGCGCATTATTTTCAATCTGCTCGCGGGGAATGATGCCTGATTTGAGGATGGCCTGGTCGTGGTACACGTCGTGGATGAAGCGGTTGAGCGCGGTGACGCGTTGCACCAGGCCTGCTTCCGTGCTTTTCCATTCATGGACGGCGATCACGCGGGGGATCAGGTCAAACGGGATCAGTCGCTCGGTGCCCCCGTCCTCGGCGTTCGAGTCTTCGTCCTTGTCGCCATAGACCGCAAACGTGATGCCCACACGGCGAAAGATGACTTCGGCCTCTTCTCGCCGCGCAGACATGAGTTGGGGGTCCTGGGCTTTCAACCAACCGGCATACGCAGCGTAATGCGCCCTCAACTCCCCCGAGTCACCCGCATCGGGCAAGCGGCTGTACATCTCATCAAATTGGCGCATGAAACTTCACTCCTACTCTCTGTCAAGCAATTACTGTACCCAGCAAGACTTGGCGGTTCTGGCGGTCTGAACCAAGGCCGACCCATGCCGATTCATGATGAATTCAGGGCTGCAACACCAGGTGCCAATACCTTTGGCGCTCGACCCTTTCACAATGCACCAAGGTCGGCGCGTGGCTGCGCCAAGTGGCAGCGCCGCAACGCGTGGTTTCCACCAGTGGGATGCCTTGCGCCTGGTAGCGACCCACCACTTCGGCAGCAGGATGGCCAAAGCGGTTGCGGTAACCCGCCTGCACCAGCGCCATTTTGGGCGCTAGGGCTTGCAAAAACGGCAGGCTCGACGACGTCTTGCTGCCATGGTGAGGGGCGAGCAGCAGATCCACCGGGCTCAAGCCCGCCCGCACCAAGGCCAACTCCTGCGGGCTTTCGATGTCACCCGCGAGCAACGCAGAGCCTTCAGGGGCGGTGATGCGCAGCACACAGCTGACCTCGTTGGGTTTGCGACTGGGAGGCGCCAACTCGGGTGCGGGCGGGTGCAAGACCTGGAAATGCACACCATCCCAAACCCACGACTGCCCAGCCTGGCAGCGCGTCCAGCCCGTACGCAGGCGATGCAAGGGGTGTTCGTCCTCCAGCGATGACCACAGCTGAGCCTGTTCTTGCATGGCCAAAACCGCGGCCGCACCGCCCGTGTGGTCGCTGTCACGATGGCTGAGCATCAGCACATCCAGGCGCTCGCCCATTTGGGCCAGCAAAGGCACCAACACCCGGTGGCCTGCATCGCTTTCGGCCGAATAACGCGGTCCAGCGTCATACAACAGGCTGTGCTGGGCGGTGCGCACCAACACCGCGTTGCCCTGCCCAACATCGGCAGCGAGCAATTCAAATTGGCCATGGCCCGGCCGTGGGGGTGACCAGAACAAAACAGGCCAAAGCAAAGGCAAGCACATGACCTTCCAGGACAAAGGCATGCGCAGCACCAAGCCCAAGGCTCCGAGCATGGCCACCACAACCAATCCCCAGGGTGGCGTCGCCCTTGACACGCTGGCCAGTGGCCATGCCGACATCCAGCCCAGCAGGTCTGACAATGGGCGCAAGGCCCAAGAGGCCCAGTCCCAGGCCAAGGGCCACAAAAGCCCCAACATCGCCAGTGGCGTGACCACCAAGGTGACCCACGGGATGGCCAGCACATTGGCCAGCAAACCCACCAGCGACACTTGAGCAAAAAACAGCAAGGTCAACGGTGCCAGTGCCAGAGTGACGGTGGCCTGCTCGCGCAGTAAAGCCCCCACACTCTGCACGAACAGCACAAGCCACCGTACAACAGGCGCCGCACCCCAATGGTGCGACCATGACAAAGGACGTGCACCAGAGCCCCAGAACGGTGCATCGCTGAGGTTCCTTGGTGGTGCGAAACCTGCCGTTTGGTCGCCCTTCAGGTCCGAGGCCATGAGCACCCCCACCGCCACAAAGCTCAACCAAAAACCCGGTTGCAACAAGGCCCACGGGTCCCAGACCAAAACGGCGGCACAGGCCATCAACCAAACCAAGGCGCCATGCCATTGCCGCGCCGAGAGTCTGAGCACGACCACCACCAAAAGCATCAGCAAAGTGCGTTGCGCGGGCAAACCCCATCCGCTGAACAAGGCATAAAAAGTGGCGAGCAACAAACCCGACACCGCCCCGACGTGCACCGCAGGCCAGCGCATCGCACCGTCAAAGCCCCACAGGGCTGCTCGCCGCCAGCCCCAACCCACGGCCACCGAAGCCAGCCAGGCAAACATGGTCACATGCAGTCCCGAGATGCTCATCAGGTGGGCCACGCCTGTGGCCCTGAACACATCCCAGTCGCTGCGGTCAATCGCCGCCTGATCCCCCACCACCAAAGCTGCCAGCACACCTGCCCGTTTGGCCGCATCCGAGTCGCCCCCAGGCGTGCTCAGCTGTGTCAACAAGCGATCGCGCACCGTTTGGCGCCAACCCTCGATCGGATGGCTCAAGGTGCTGGCGATTCGCAGCGGCGGTGGATCTTTGGGGCGGTTGCGCACGTAACCCGTGGCTCGAATGCCCTGCTCCCACAGCCACATCTCATGGTCAAAACCGCGTGGGTTCATGTGCCCATGGGGCGCTTTTAAGCGCACGCGCAAGCGCCAGCGTTCTCCGGCTTTGACGGGCTCGGGCAGGGGCGACAGGTTCCAGCCACTGTCATGCGTACCCTCTTGCCCGTACCAACCCAGGTACACCTGCGCGGGCACATCGGCATTGACCCGCAAGGCGCGGCTGACCCCAGTTGCGTCCACCTGCCAGGCTTGTTCAATGCGAAACCGAAATCGCCAACCCAGGTCTTGTTTTTGAGGCATGGCTTGCACCACGCCCACCACGTCCAGGTCTTGCCCTTCCAATGCAGGTGCCATGCTGCTCACGCGTGACCAAGCGTGCCATCCAGTCACAGCAAAGGCTACCGAGAACCACAGAAGGGACACAATTACCCAAAAGACGGTGGGTCGATGGCGATGCTCGCTGGGTCGTGTGAGCTGGGTCAAGCGCAGACGCCATGCAGCGACCAGGGCCAGAGCCAGCACGGCGCCATACACCGCCACAGGCCACAAAGCCGCTTGTTGCAATTGCAGCGCGACCCCCAGGCACCAGCACAACAGTCCCCCACCCAGACCCCGCGCCCATCCCATGGACATCATGGCCAGCCGACCTCGGGCCAGCAGGGCATACGCCCGACACCCGCCGTGCAGCGTTCTTGCATATCAGCCTCCCTGATTTGGCTGTGTTGTGAATCGGCGGGTCTGTGCCCCCCCTGCTTACACGCACCGTGATGGACCCTTGACCGGGTTTTGTGGCCACTTGGCTGGCGCGTGTCTTGCTAGTTGTAAACGCCCAAGCTGCATTTGTCATGCGTGCAGCCCCTGTTGCGCTGAACGAGATATGTCGATACAAGTTGCCCTGCACCACATCACCCATTACAGCTACGACCGTCCCGTTCAACTTGGCCCCCAAGTCATCCGCCTGCGCCCTGCCCCGCACAGCCGCAGCCGCATCCTGAGCTACAGCCTCAAGGTCGAACCTGCAGAACACTTCATCAACTGGCAGCAAGACGCTTTTGCCAATTACCAAGCGCGTTTGGTCTTCCCCAAAAAAACCACGGCTTTCAAGGTCACCGTGGATGTGGTCACCGAGATGGCCGTGTTCAACCCATTCGATTTTTTTCTGGAGCCCTCGGCCGAAGAAGTGCCCTTCGAATATTCGGACACCGTGCGGGAAGAGCTTCAGTCTTATCTGGTCAAAGACCACAAGACGCCCCTGTTCATGAAGTATCTGGCCAGCATGGACCGCAAGCGTCAGAGGAGCATCAACTTTTTAGTCCAGGTCAACCAACGCCTGCATCAAGATATCCGCTACACCATCCGCATGGAGGCGGGCGTGCAAACGGCCGAGGAAACCCTGACCCTGAAAAGCGGCTCCTGCCGCGACACGGCCTGGCTATTGGTGCAGCTGTTTCGGCACATGAACATCGCCGCCCGCTTTGTCTCCGGCTACCTGATCCAGCTGGCCCCCGATGTGAAATCGCTCGACGGCCCGAGCGGCACCGAAGTGGACTTCACCGACCTGCACGCCTGGTGCGAGGTGTATTTGCCCGGCGCGGGCTGGATCGGGCTGGACCCGACTTCTGGTCTCTTGGCCGGAGAAGGCCATATTCCCTTGGCCTGCACACCGCAACCATCAGCTGCAGCGCCCATAGAAGGGCTCATGGACGAAGCCGAGGTCGAATTTCACCACGACATGGGCGTCACGCGCATCCATGAATCGCCGCGTGTGACCAAGCCCTACACCGAAGATCAATGGACCGAGGTGCTGGCCTTGGGCGAACAGGTGGATGCGCAATTGGTGGCACAAGACGTGCGCCTGACCATGGGTGGCGAGCCGACCTTTGTGTCCACACAGGACCGCGACGGTGCCGAATGGAACACCGACGCCCTGGGGCCAACGAAGCGTGGCTTGGCCACCGAGCTGGTGCACAAGCTGCGCCAGCAGTACGGTCAAGGCGGTTTTTTGCACTTTGGCCAAGGCAAGTGGTACCCGGGCGAGCAATTGCCACGTTGGGCGCTGAGCATTTACTGGCGTGCCGACGGCACACCTTGCTGGCAAAACCCCGAGGTGTTTGCCGACGAGCGTGAACCCAGCCCATACACGAGCACCGATGCCCAACGCTTCATGCACGAAATGACGCAGCAGCTGGGCCTGCCCGCCGACACTGTGCTGCCCGGCTACGAAGACACCTGGTATTACCTGTGGCGCGAGCGCCGCTTGCCCATCAACGTCGACCCGTTTGACGCCAAACTGGACGACGAGATGGAACGCAACCGCTTGCGCCGCATCTTCAGCCAAGGGCTCGATCATCCTGTGGGTTATGTGCTGCCGCTGCAAGCCGTGGAAACCGGCAACCCAGCGGTATCGGCTTGGGAGACGGGCCGCTGGTTCCTGCGCGAAGAGCGCATGTACATCATGCCCGGTGACTCGCCCATGGGCTGGCGCTTGCCGCTGGACTCGCTGCCTTGGTCGGCACCCACCGAACGTTTGCACATGATTGAGCAAGACCCCTTTTCGCCACATTTCATGGCGCGAAAACCCCTTCCCACAGTGCCCATTAACCTGCAATCGCGCCACAGCAGGCAGGCCTTTGCCCCAGCACCCGTCAAACGTTTTGAGTCTGACCCTGCGGTGGTGCGCACCGCGCTGTGTGTGGAAGTGCGGGACCCCACACGCGCCAATGGCCCCAAGGCCGAGGCTGCCGCAGTGAAAAATGGCAAGCCATCAGGCGTTCTGTACGTCTTCATGCCGCCCCTGGCGCGTCTGGAGGACTACCTGGCGCTGGTGAGCGCGGTGGAAGCCACCGCCTTGAAGCTGGGGTTGAAGGTGGTGATGGAGGGCTACCCGCCCCCACGCGATCCGCGCCTGAAACTCTTGCAGGTCACCCCCGACCCCGGTGTGATCGAGGTCAACATCCACCCGGCCCACAACTGGACCGAGCTGGTGGAACACACCGAGTTTTTGTACCAAGCCGCGCTCGAGACGGGGCTTTCGGCCGAAAAGTTCATGACCGACGGCCGCCACACCGGCACCGGCGGCGGCAACCACATGGTGATGGGCGGCGCCACACCCGCCGACAGCCCGTTCTTGCGCCGCCCCGAGTTGCTGGCCAGTATGGTCCTGTACTGGCACAACCACCCGAGCCTGAGCTATTTGTTCAGCGGCATGTTCATCGGCCCCACCAGCCAGGCCCCGCGTGTGGACGAGGCCCGCAATGACCAAGTCTATGAACTGGAGATCGCGCTGGGCGAGATCGTTCGCCACCGGCAAAAGCATGGTGAGGACATGCCACCATGGATCGTTGACCGCACGCTGCGCAACATCCTGATCGACGTGACCGGCAACACCCACCGCAGCGAGTTTTGCATCGACAAGATGTATTCGCCCGACAGCAGCACGGGGCGCTTGGGCCTCTTGGAGTTGCGGGCCTTTGAAATGCCACCCCACGCCCGCATGAGCATTGTTCAGCAATTGCTGCTGCGTGCGCTGGTGGCCCGCTTTTGGGACGCGCCCTATTCAGGGCCTGTAACGCGCTGGGGCACCGAGCTGCACGACCGCTTCATGCTGCCACACTGGATCCAGAAAGACTTTGACGATGTGCTCACCGAGCTGGGGGATGCGGGTTTCCACTTTGACCCGAGCTGGTTCGCGCCCCATTTTGAGTTCCGCTTCCCGGTGGTGGGGCAAGTCCAGATCGCCGGCGCGGTGCTCACCTTGCGCAACGCGCTGGAGCCCTGGCACGTCATGGGAGAAGAAAGCGGCGCAGGCGGCACCGCACGTTATGTCGATTCATCACTCGAGCGCATCGAGGTGCATGTCACGGGCATGAACCCCTCACGCCACACCGTCACCGTGAACGGCACACCCTTGCCCCTGCAGCCCACGGGCGTGGTGGGTGAATATGTGGCGAGCGTGCGCTACAAGGCCTGGAACCCGCCCTCGTCCCTGCACCCGAGCATCGGCGTGCACGCCCCCTTGACGGTGGACCTGGTGGACACCTGGATGAAGCGCTCTTTGGGCGGCTGCCAATACCATGTGGTGCACCCCGGTGGCCGCAATTACGAGGGTTTCCCGGTCAACGCTTACGAAGCCGAAAGCCGCCGCATGGCCCGCTTCTTCCGCATGGGGCACACCCCCGGCGCGATGAATCATCTGCCCACCGTGTTACCCAACGCCCAGCTGCATGCCAGCCCGGAGCTCCCGTACACGCTGGATTTGAGGCGACAATCATTGAATGAATGAGCGCTCGTCTCAACCCATCGGTACCCCTCAAGCCACAGCCCCGACAGGATTGGCGCTTGATCAAGAAGCCGCGCCCGCCGGGCATTGGGACGAGCTGCGCGGTGAGGTCTCCAACCCCAAGCCGGACGCAGCCCGTGCGATCAGTGCGCCATGGCAGCGCTTCCTTGCCCCTTTGGACAAAGTGGCCCACGCCCGCGAAGCCGACCTGAACACCCGCATGGCCAACCTGCAGCGGCAGGTGCACGACAACGGCATCACCTACAACGTGTACGCCAGCGCCGACCAACCGCAGCGCCCCTGGTCACTTGACCTGTTCCCGCTGATGCTCGGCCACAGCGATTGGCAGCAGATCGAGGCGGGTGTGATGCAGCGCATGCAGCTGCTCGAGCGCATCATGGCCGATGCTTACGGACCCCAACAATTGGTGTTGCGAGGTCAGCTGCCCGCCGCGCTGGTGCAGGGCCATCCGGCCTATTTGCCTGCCATGCGGGGCGTGGCTCCGGTGGGTGGCCGTTATTTGTCCTTGGCCGCGTTTGACCTGGCGCGTGGGCCAGACGGCTGTTGGTGGCTGCTGTCGCAGCGCACACAAGCGCCTTCGGGCTTGGGCTACCTGATCGAAAACCGGCAAATCGTCTCGCGCCTGTTCCCGCAGGCTTTTGAGGCGTTTCCGGTGCAGCGCCTGGCGCACACCTACCGCACCCTGATCGACGGCATCAAGACCCGCAGCCCGGCAGGTGCCTCGGCGCACATCGCCCTGCTCACGCCCGGGCCGTACAACGAAACCTATTTTGAACACGCCTACCTTGCCCGATATCTTGGCCTGAGCCTGGTGCAGGGCAATGACCTGATGGTGCGTGACCAAAAGCTGTACCTCAAAACCCTGCAAGGCCTGCAGCCGGTGCACGGCTTGCTCAAGCGGGTGGACGACGACTGGTTGGACCCGCTGGAGCTGCGGGCCGACTCCACGCTGGGCGTGCCGGGCCTGCTGCAAGCGGTGCGCAGCGGCAACGTGTTGGTGGCCAACACGCCAGGCTCGGGCTTTTTGGAGTCCAACGCGCTGCTGGGTTTCATGCCCGGCTTGGCGCGGGAATTGCTGGGGCAAGAACTGAAACTGCCCGCCATCCCCAGCTGGTGGTGCGGCGAGGCCGCAGCGCTGCAAGACGTGCTGCCACGCATCGCGGCTTGTGTGATCAAGCCCACCTACCCCCACCACACCGACCGCCACAGTTTTGAGCCGGTGCTGGGCCACCGCCTCTCGCGCCAGGAACAAGCCGAATGGGCCCAGCGCATCGTGCGCGACCCCGACGCCCACACCCTGCAGTCGTGGTTGCCGCTGTCGCACCAGCCCACTTGGCAAACCGGGCCCGATGGCGCGTCCAGCTTCGCGTCACGCCCGGTGGTGCTGCGCGTGTTTGCGGTGATCGATGCTCACGGCAGTTGTCTGGTTTTGCCGGGAGGTCTGGCCCGGCTGGGGACAAGCGAAGGCATCGCTTCGATGCAGCGCGGCGGCTCCAGCGCCGACGTGTGGGTGCAAGCCCGTTCAGCCATGGCAAATAACGCCCCATCTGCCATGGCAAGAGCGACTCCCTCTGTCGTTACGAGTGCCAACCCCTCTGTCATTGGGAGTGCCACACACTCTTTTAACGCGAGCGCCACCCCCTTTGTCATTGCGAGCGAAGCGTGGCAATCCATGTCTTCATCGAGCAACTCAGCCAGCAGTCCACCATCTGGATCGCCACCTCGCTTCGCTCCTCGCGATGACGAATCCCCTGAGAAAGCCTCGCCCAAACTACAGCGCCAGCGCCTGGTTACAAGCCGCGCCGCAGAAAACCTTTTCTGGATGGGCCGCTACACCGAGCGCACCGAAAACACTTTGCGCTTGGTCCGCCTGAGTCTGGAAATTCTGGGCAGCGAGAACCAGAACCTGCCCTGTTTGCTGAACTTCATCTCCCGTATGGCCGCACGCCACGGCCTGGTAAGGGCCGGTGTACCTGCCGCAGCGCAGGCGCATCGTGTGTTCGAGCGCTCCTTGATCGCGGGCCTGTGGGACCAGGAACTGGCCACCAGCGTGGGCTTCAACCTGCGCTCGGTGCGCCTGGCCGCAGCTTCGGTGCGCGAGCGCCTCTCGCCTGAACACTGGCGCCTGTTGGAACAAGCCGAATCACGCTTTTTCCAGCTGGCCAAAGGGACCGGCTTGGCCCAACCCACCCCAGACGAATTGCCCGAAACCGTGGCGGTGCAAAGGCTGTTGGCCGACACTAGCCAGATGTTGGCCGCCCTCACAGGTGCACAAACCGACCGCATGAGCCGCGATGACGGCTGGCGTTTGCTCTCCATGGGCCGCCACATCGAGCGGTTGGAATTTTTGTCGCATGCCCTGAGCGAAGCCGTTCAGCTCGGCCTGATCGAAGAGCAAGCCGGGTTTGACGCCGTGCTCGATTTGTTTGACAGCACCATCAGCTTCCATGCCCAGTACCAACAAAGCCGCACCCCCCAGGCCCTGATGGACCTTCTGGTGACCGACCCGGACAACCCCCGCTCGCTGGGCTGGGTGGCGCACACCTTGCGATCGCGCTTGAAGCGCATGGGCCACCTGGCCGATGGGGCGACCTTGCCCCTGGCCGAGCGCCTGCCCGCGCTGATCGATTGGCGTCCCGAGTTCCTTTGGCCCTTGGACGCCTCGGGGGGGGCAAGTTCGAGCACCGCTGCCCCTGTGGTGAGTCAGCCACTGCCCCTGCAGGCCACACTTGGCCAATGCCAAAGCGCTGCCCGCGAGGTGTCTGACCAGCTGTGCAGCCTGTTTTTTACGCACAGCGGCGAAGCCCGCCACAGCGTGGGCGCTGGTAATTCAAGGCACAAGGGATAGAGACAAGAAACACCATGCGCCTGGCCATCACGCACGACACCCGCTACCGCTACAGCCCCTCGGTGCAAACCGCTCAGCATGTGGCCCACCTGCAAGCGGCCGACACACCCTGCCAAACCGTCCTGCGCCACACCATGCAGATCTCGCCTGAGGCTTCGGTACAGCACAGCATCGACGCCTTTCTGAACCACCGCGCCTATTGGGCCCTGACGCACCCGCACGAGGGCCTGAGCGTGCGGGCCTTCACCGAGGTCGAAACCCGCGCGATCGCTCCCATCGCACCAGCCAGTGCCCAGCAATGCTGGGAAGCCGTGCGCGAGCACTTCCGCTACCGGGGTGGCCAAGCCGGTGATGTGCATGCGGGTTGGGTCTTTGGCTCGCACCATGCGCCGGTGCACACCGCCTTTGAGGCCTATGCACAAAGCTGTTTCACGCCCGGCCGCTCGCTCATGCAAGCAGCCCAGGCCCTCACGGCCCAAATGCACCGCGATTTCCATTACGAAACGGCCAGCACCGACATCAACACCCCGGCTCTTGAGGCGCTGCACAACAAACGAGGGGTTTGCCAGGACTTTGCCCACATCCTCGTGGCTTGCTTGCGCTCGCTGGGCTTGCCCGCCCGCTACGTGAGCGGCTACCTGCTCACCCAGCCGCCACCGGGCCAGCCCCGCCTGGTGGGCAGCGATGCCTCGCACGCCTGGGCTTCGGTGTATGTGCCCGAGTTGGCCAGCCACGCTAGCCTTGGCTGGTTCGACCTGGACCCGACCAACGACCGCTGTGGCCTGGCCAGCCCGGGCGAGGACTACGTGCGTCTGGCTGTGGGCCGCGATTTTGCCGATGTCTCGCCTCTGCGTGGCGTGTTGCAAGGCGGCGGCTCGCACACCCTCGAGGTGGCTGTCACAGTGGCCCCTTTGGACGTGTGATCTGATCATCTAAAGACAGCGGCCATTCACAGGCACCTTCGGCGACAATGTCTTTTTTGCAATGCCTGCTTCAGCGGGCGTCCACCTTCAACGAGCGAACGAGACCACCCCCATGAGCGTTTACGACCAACTCAAAGCCCTGAACATCGAGCTGCCCCCCGTGGCCGTTCCAGCCGCAGCCTATGTGCCCTTTGTGCAAAGCGGCAACCTTGTTTTTCTGTCAGGCCACATCGCTAAAAAAGATGGCAAAGTCTGGGCCGGACAACTGGGTAAAAACATCACAACCGCCGAAGGCCAGCAAGCCGCACGCGCCGTCGCGATTGACCTGATGGGCACCCTGCACGCGGCCATCGGCGACCTGAACAAGGTCAAACGCATTGTCAAAGTGATGAGCCTGGTCAACTCCACGGGCGACTTCACCGAGCAGCACCTGGTCACCAACGGCTGCAGTGAACTGCTGGGCCAAGTCTTTGGACCGCAAGTGGGCGCACATGCCCGCAGCGCGTTTGGCGTAGCGCAAATCCCCATGGGCGCTTGTGTCGAGATCGAGATGATTGCCGAAATTGCCTGATCTGCAGCCATGCCCATTGAGCTGAACAAAGAGGACCGCGCTCAGGCGATTGCCAGCATCGAGCGCTACTTCGAGGCCAATTTCGAGCAAAAGATCGGCAACATTTCTGCCGGTGCCCTGCTCGGCTTTGTCCTGGAAGAAATTGGCCCCAGCATCTACAACCGCGCCGTGAGTGACGTCAAAGAGCGCATGCTCATGCGTGTGGAAGACCTGGAATACGAAGTTCGTGCGGACGAATTTCAGTATTGGCAAAAGTTCAAGCCACGCAAACCATGAACAAGGCCCTCGTCGCTCTGATCCTGTCAGGGTGTCTGTCGGGTTGCGGCCTGATTTCAACGCAAGCTGTGTACGAAGAAATCCGTGCCCAGGAAAAGGCCAAGGCCGTGGGCAACGGCGCCGCCTCTAGAACCCAGCTGCCCTCCTACGATCATTACCAAAAAGAGCGCTCAGTGCTCTCGCCCGAACCCCGTTGAATTCCGAATGGCCAATCCTTGAACTTATAACCACCCCAGGAGACTTTGATGACCCTTTCCATGTCCCGCGCCAGCCTGCCCGTGTGCACCCGCATGCTCACCAACCTGAGCCACATCCTGGCCAAGGCCGAGCAGTTTGTCGAGGCCAAAAAGATCGACCCCACGGCGCTGACCACCTACCGCCTGGCCCCCGATATGTTTCCCTTCACACGCCAGGTTCTGATCGCCTGCGACGCGGCCAAAAACGGTGTCGCCCGTTTGGGTGGGGTTGAAGCGCCCAAGTTCGAGGACAACGAAACCACCTTGGCCCAGCTGCAAGAGCGCATCCAGAAAACCCTGGCCTTCATCGCCACCGTGCCCGCAGCGGCCTTGGACGGCACCGAGGACAAAGAAATCACCTTCCCCGCGGGCCCTGGCAAAACCCGCACCCTCAGCGGGCAAGACTACCTGTGCCACTGGATGCTGCCCAATCTGTACTTCCACATCACCACGGCCTACACCATCCTGCGCCACAACGGCGTGGAAGTGGGCAAGATCGATTACCTGTTGGGTGCACAGGGCTGAGACCCTCACCGGCGGCTCAGCCTTTGCTGATTCAAGCTGTCCCCAAACCCCGTGCCCAAAGCTGTGGACAAGTGCTGGGACAAGCCGCCAAAGTCTCGCCCAGCAAAGGCTGGCGGGACGTGCTCACTCGTTGAGCACGCCCCCAATCGCACTATTGACAATGCGCTTAACCGCATTGAAAATAATGTTCTATTTATTAACTCAGCCCAACCATCATGTCCCAACTGACTGCCAACGACCTCAAGGTGCGCGGCATTGCTGCGATCGAGTCGGCCTTGGCTGAACAGACCGAAGCCACCATCTCGGTACGTGGAAAAGACCGGTTTGTGGTGATGGACATGGCGCAGTACCACTACCTGCGCGAATGCGAGTTAGAAGCCGCCTTGATCCAGAGTCGCGCCGACCTGGCTGCTGGACGAGCCCTACAAGAAAGCGCCCAGGATCACATGGCACGTCTGGACGCCATGCTGAGCAAACCAACGCACTGAGACAAAAAGCTGCTCAAACGGCATGCCCTACTCGCTTGTCTTTACCGACGCGTACATGCGCAGAGCTGTGTGGTTCATCAAGCGACATCCTGAGCTTCGTACACAGTACGCCAAAACCCTGTCTCTGCTTGAGCTCAACCCGCAACACCCTTCGCTGCGCTTGCATGCCCTGTCTGGGAGACTCAGCGGCATGCATTCGGTGTCCATCAATCTGTCTTACCGCATCACTTTGGAGCTTCTGATTCAAGATCAAAAAATCATCCCCATCAACGTGGGTGACCACGACGCGGTTTATTGACAAGACTGTCCCCAAACACCGTGTCCAAAGCTGTGGACAAGTGCTGGGACAAGCCGCCAAAGTCCCGCCCAGCAAAGGCTGGCGTGACGTGCTCAAAAAAGCATCAACACGGCCTGATGACTGCGCCCTGATCACTCCACCCGCGTCACTTTGTTCGGCTTGAAGCCCAAGTCCGCCACTTTGCCTTTTTTGGCGCGAGCGGTTTTGGCATTGTTCAGACTGCGGATTTCAAGCGTTTCTTCGCGCTCTTTGCCGCCTCGGCCAACGCCTTCGATCTTGATGCTGCGGATGTAGGCTGCCGCCCCTGCCAGGCTATCTTTGGCATCCAGGTCGATGAGCATGAGGCCCCGGCCGCCTTTTTCCAGGGTCTTGAGTTCGCTGATCTCAAAGGTGAGCACACGGCCGCCCGTGCTGGCGCAGCACACACTGTTGGCAGCGGGCATGGCTTGCTTGTCGGCGGGCACGGTGGCACTGCTGCCGCTCACATGGCTGGGGGCACAAACGGTTTCGCCATCGCCCAGGCTGATGAAGGCCTTGCCCGCTTTGTTGCGCGAGATCATGTTCTCGACCGAGGCCATGAAGCCGTAGCCACCTGAGCCGCTCAGCAACAGCGTTGCATGGGCCGGGCCTGCAAAGTAGTGTGCGGGTTGCGTGCCGGTTTCCAGATCGATGAGGGTGGTGATCGGCTGGCCATCGCCGCGTGCGCCGGGCAAGGTGGCCACGGGCACGCTGTAGATGCGGCCTGTCCCATTTTTGGCCGTGCCGAAGATCAGCAGCGTGTCTACCGTGCGGCATTCAAAAGTGCCATACAGTCCGTCGCCCGCCTTGAAGGCAAAGCTCGTCGCGTCGTGGCCGTGGCCCGTGCGGGCACGCACCCAGCCTTTTTCTGACACGACCACCGTCACGGGCTCGTCCACCACCTTGACTTCGGCCACGGCTTTTTTCTCTTCCTGAATCAGCGTGCGGCGCGGGTCGGCAAAGGTCTTGGCGTCGGCTTCGATCTCCTTGATCATCAGGCGGCGCAGCGCGGCAGGGCTGCCCAAAATTTCTTCGAGCTTGCCCTGCTCTTGACGCAACTCGCTCAGCTCTTGTTCGATCTTGATGGCCTCCAAACGGGCCAGTTGGCGCAGGCGAATCTCCAGAATGTCTTCGGCCTGGCGGTCACTGAGCTTGAAGGCTTCGATCAGCGCAGGCTTGGGATCGTCGCTGTGGCGGATGATGCGGATCACCTCATCGATGTTCAGCAAGACCAACTGGCGGCCTTCCAGAATGTGGATGCGGTCCAGCACTTTGTTCAGGCGGTGCTGACTGCGGCGGGTGATGGTGGTCTGGCGGAAGCTGATCCACTCCACCAGCATCTGGCGCAACGACTTCTGGATGGGTTTGCCGTCGATGCCCACCGAAGTCATGTTGATCGGCGCAGATGTTTCTAGGCTGGTGTGCGCCAGCAACGCGGTGATGAGCTCGCTCTGTTCGACGCGGCTGGTTTTGGGCTCGAACACCAGGCGCACGGCGGCGTCTTTGCTGGACTCGTCACGCACCACGTCCAGCACGGCCAGCATGCTGGCCTTGAGCTGCAGCTGGTCGGTGCTGAGCGCTTTCTTGCCGGCTTTGACTTTGGGGTTGGTGAGTTCTTCAATTTCTTCGAGCACGCGCTGCGAGCTCACGCCTTGCGGCAACTCGGTCACCACGAGTTGCCATTGGCCACGGGCGAGTTCTTCGATCTTCCAACGGGCACGCACTTTGAGGCTGCCGCGCCCGGTGCGGTAGGCGTCGGCAATGTCGCTGGCCGGGCTGATGATCTGGCCGCCACCGGGGTAGTCGGGGCCAGGAATGATGGCCATCAGCTCGCTGTCGCTCAGCTTGTCGTTCTTGATCAAGGCCACGCAGGCATCGGCCACTTCGCGCAGGTTGTGGCTGGGGATCTCTGTGGCCAGACCCACGGCAATGCCGCTGGCACCGTTGAGCAAGCTGAACGGCAAACGCGCAGGCAGCTGGCGCGGCTCTTCGGTCGAGCCGTCGTAGTTGGGGATGAAGTCCACCGTGCCCATGTCGATCTCGTCGAGCAGCAAGCTGGTGATGCGCGACAGACGCGCTTCGGTGTAACGCATGGCGGCTGCGCCGTCGCCGTCTCGACTGCCAAAGTTGCCCTGCCCGTCGATCAGTGGGTAGCGCTGCGAAAAGTCCTGCGCCATGCGCACCAGCGCGTCGTACGCCGCAGTGTCTCCGTGCGGGTGGTAACGGCCCAGCACATCACCCACCACGCGGGCGCTTTTGACCGGCTTGGCGGCGGTGTTGTTGTTCGGGCCGCTGTACGACAAACCCATGCGGTCCATGGAATACAAAATTCGCCGCTGCACTGGCTTTTGGCCGTCGCACACGTCGGGCAAGGCGCGGCCTTTGACGACGGACAGCGCGTATTCCAGATAGGCCCGCTGGGCGTAGGCGCCCAGGTGGTCGCCTTCAGGGGCGGCAGGTTGCACATCAGTGTCGGGGGTCAGCAAGTCGGTCATTTTTGGGCGAGTTATTGGTTTTGCAAAGGGTTGTGGCGTTGGGCGGACCTTGATTTGCTATCCACCGCATGAAGCCAACAGTCAAACTGGACAGCCCAAACGGCATTGCGAGCGCAGCGTGGCAACCTCTTGTCATGGCGAGCGCAGCGTGGCCATCCATGGATCGCTTCGTGCCTCGCGATGACGGGTACTGGGCGTGTGGTGACGGCAAACATCACACGTCGATTTCGATGCTGTCGCCGTGCAGTTCCATCAGCTCGCGGCGGGCAGCGGCTTCGCCTTTGCCCATGAGCTGGGTCATGAGATTTTCGGTGCCCGCGTTGTCCAACGGGCCCAGCTCGATGGGCAGCAGGCGGCGAGTGTCGGGGTTGAGCGTGGTGTCCCACAACTGCTCGGCACTCATCTCGCCCAGGCCCTTGAAACGGCTGATGCTCCAGCCTCCTTCTTTGACACCGTCTTTGCGCAGCTTGTCGATGATGGCGGTGAGCTCGCCCTCGTCCAGCGCATAGGCTTTGGACGCGGGCTTTTTGCCGCGTGCAGGGGCATCGACCCTGAACAGCGGCGGACGCGCCACATACAGGTGCCCCGCTTCGATCAGCTTGGGGAAGTGGCGGAAAAACAGCGTCAGCAGCAGCACCTGAATGTGCGAGCCGTCCACGTCCGCATCGCTCAAGATGCAGACCTTGCCGTAGCGCAGATTGCTCATGTCAGGGTTGTCGTTGGGCCCATGCGGGTCCACGCCAATCGCCACCGAGATGTCATGGATTTCGTTGTTGGCAAACAGGCGGTCACGATCGACTTCCCAGGTGTTGAGCACCTTGCCACGCAATGGCAAGATGGCCTGGCTTTCTTTGTTGCGGCCCATTTTGGCGCTGCCCCCGGCCGAGTCGCCCTCGACCAAAAACACCTCGTTGTGCAGGATGTCTTTGCTCTCGCAATCGGTCAGCTTGCCGGGCAAAACGGCCACGCCGGAGCCCTTGCGTTTTTCGACTTTTTGGCCAGCTTTTTGGCGGGTCTGGGCGGCCTTGATGGCCAACTCGGCCAGTTTTTTACCGTAGTCCACATGTTCGTTGAGCCACAACTCCAGCGCCGGGCGCACGAAGCTGGAGACCAGCCGCACCGCGTCGCGCGAGTTCAGGCGCTCCTTGATCTGACCCTGAAACTGCGGGTCCAGCACTTTGGCGCTCAGCACATAGCTGGCGCGGGCAAACACGTCTTCGGGCATGAGCTTGACGCCTTTGGGCAGCAAGCCATGCAGTTCGATGAAGCTTTTGACGGCGGTGAACAGGCCATCGCGCAAGCCGCTGTCGTGCGTGCCGCCTGCGCTGGTGGGGATCAAATTCACATAACTCTCGCGCACCGGCGCACCGTCTTCGGTAAAAGCCACGGCCCACGAAGCGCCCTCGCCTTCAGCGAAGCTGTCGTGGTTGCCGTCGGCAAAGCCTTCGCCTTCAAACAGCGGGATCACCGGGTCTCCGTTCAGCGTTTGCGTGAGGTAGTCGCGCAGACCGGCTTTGTATTGCCAATGCTGGGTTTCTTTGGTTTTTTCATGAACCAAGGTCACCGTCACGCCCGGCATGAGCACGGCTTTGCTGCGCAGCAGGTGCGTCAGCTCGTTCATGGGCATGGCGCTGGTTTCGAAATACTTGGCGTCAGGCCAAGCACGTACGGTGGTGCCTTGCTTGCGGTCACCCTCACCAGCGGCGCGCTTGACCAGCGGCTCGGCCACATCGCCGCCCGAGAATACCAAGGTCGCCACTTGGCCTTCGCGGTAGCTGGTGGCTTCTAAGCGTTTGGACAGCGCGTTGGTCACCGACACGCCCACACCGTGCAGGCCGCCCGAGAAGCTGTACGCCCCGCCCTTGCCTTTGTCGAACTTGCCACCCGCATGCAAGCGGGTGAACACCAGCTCGATCACCGGGGCTTTTTCTTCGGGGTGCAGACCAAAGGGAATGCCCCGGCCATCGTCTTCGATGCTGACCGATCCATCCAAGTGCAGGGTGACTTTGATCTTTTTGCCGTACCCCGCAAGCGCCTCGTCGGCGGCGTTGTCTAGCACTTCCTGGATGATGTGCAGGGGGTTGTCGGTGCGGGTGTACATGCCCGGGCGTTGCTTGACGGGCTCGAGGCCCTTCAAGACGCGGATCGAGCCTTCAGAGTACTCGTTGGAGGTTTTGACAGTGGATTGGGTGGCCATGGTGGCGGATTGTAGTGGGATTTCAGTCTGGGTACTGGATACAAAAACAGTGTTCAGCGTCGGCGGCAGAATCAGGCATCTCGGCGACCTCGTTGATGCATGACATTGGTTAAAGTCTGGGTATGCAACACAAACCCCTCTCCCTGAACCAGGTGCTGATTTGCGGCGCGGCCATCGTCACCCTGTCCATGGGCATTCGCCACGGCTTTGGCTTGTGGCTGCAGCCCATCACCCAAGCCCAAGGCTGGGGCCGAGAAGAGTTCGCCTTTGCCATGGCCCTCCAAAACCTGGCCTGGGGCTTCATGGGTATTTTTGCGGGCATGGCTGCCGACAAATTTGGCGCTTTCCGTGTGATTGCTTTGGGTGCTTTGTTCTACTGCATAGGCCTGCTGGGCATGGCCTGGGCCACCGACCCGTGGGTTTTTGCGCTGTTCACCGGGCTGATCATCGGAACGGCCCAAGCGGGTACAACTTACGCGGTCATTTACGGCGTGATTGGCCGCAACGTACCGCCCGAGCGCCGCTCGTGGGCCATGGGCATCGCCGCTGCAGCTGGCAGTTTTGGGCAGTTTTTGATGGTCCCGGTCGAGGGTCTGCTCATCAGTCAGGCGGGCTGGCAAAACGCTTTGGTATTTTTGGCTGTGGCGGCTTTGCTGATCATGCCCTTGGCCTGGGGTCTTCGCGAGCCTGGCCTGAACGCACCCGGTCAAGTCAAACGCGAGCAAACCATCGCGCAAGCCCTCAAAGAAGCTTTCAAGTACCCCAGTTTTCAGCTGTTGATGGCCGGTTATTTTGTGTGCGGCTTTCAGGTGGTGTTCATTGGTGTGCACATGCCAAGCTACCTCAAAGACCACGGCCTGCCCCCTCATGTGGCCAGTTATGCTTTGGCTTTGATTGGTTTGTTCAACGTGTTTGGCACCTATATCGCGGGGACCATGGGCCCCCAAATCCCCAAAAAGAACATCTTGGCTTTCATTTACATGGCCCGCTCGGTGGCCATCGTGATCTTTCTTTTGGCCCCGCTCACGCCCACCAGCGTTTACCTGTTCTCCATGGTCATGGGCTTGCTCTGGCTGTCCACTGTGCCGCCCACCAATGCGGCAGTGGCGCATATTTTTGGGGTGGCACATTTGTCCATGCTCAGCGGGTTCATCTTTTTCGGCCACCAGATCGGCTCCTTCATGGGTGTGTGGCTGGGCGGTTATCTTTATGACCAAACCGGCAGCTACGACATCGTCTGGTACCTGGCCATTGCGCTGGGTGTGTTGGCCGCACTGGTCAATCTGCCTGTGCGCGAGAGCCCAATTGCCCGCCCAACACCCCAAGCCCCATGAGCGCCCGACCCACCTGGTTTTTGCTCGGGGCTGCGGCCTTGGGCCTGACGTTCTGGCTGTACGGCCAGTCCGATGTGGTGATCATGCTGTCTGAACAGCTGTGGTCCTGCTTTTAACCCCGCCTTTGACTTGAAAGCGCCATCCATGCACGGTACCGAAAATCCCTCTGCCTGGTTGCAACGCTGGTCGCATCTGATCGCCCCGGGCAGCACCGTGCTCGATGTGGCTTGCGGCGCAGGTCGCCACATGCGGTATTTGGCCGCGCTCGGACACCATGTCACGGGAGTGGACCGCAACCCCGAAGCCGTGGCCTTGGCCCAAAGCAGTGGCGAGGTCGTTTGCGCCGACATCGAAAATGGCCCTTGGCCTTTTGATGGCAAAACTTTTGGATGCGTGGTCGTGACCCATTACCTTTGGAGACCCTTGCTGCCCAAGGTGATGGCCAGTGTGGCCCCGGGCGGCTTGTTGATCTACGAAACCTTTGCAACAGGCAACGAATCCGTGGGCAAACCGTCACGACCAGACTTTTTGCTGCAAGCTGGCGAACTGATCAAGGCGGCCGAAGGCTTGCGCACGGTGGCTTACGAAGACGGCTTTGAGACCTCGCCAGACCGGTTTGTGCAACGCATCGTGGCCGTGCGAGACGAATCCCCAATGACCCTCCAACGCTGGCCCTTGCGTCCTGCCTGAAACCGACACCGCTTTGGGCGCGAGCTTGGCTTTGCCCCCTGACAGGCTCTTCCAAGCAAGCGCGGGGTTGCACTCGTTAGAATGGTTGTTTTTCTGGCTTGTAAACCCCTGACATGACCACCGAACAACGCCCCATCCGTGGCAGCATCCCTGCTCTGATCACCCCCATGCTCGAAGACGGCCAAGTGGATTACCCCACTTTGCGAAAACTGATCGATTGGCATGTGGCCGAAGGCACCGATGGGCTGGTGATCGTCGGCACTTCGGGAGAATCGCCCACTGTCAACGTGGACGAACACCACGAAATTCTGCGCGTATCGGTGGAACAAGCGGCCAAGCGCATCCCCATCATTGCCGGTTGCGGCGCCAACTCCACCGCAGAAGCCATTTCGCTGGCCCAATATGCCGAGTCCATTGGTGCTGATGCCCAATTGCAAGTGGTGCCCTATTACAACAAGCCCACTCAGGAAGGCCTGTTCCAGCACTTCAAGGCGATCGCCGAGGCCACGCCCAAGTTGCCCGTGATTTTGTACAACGTGCCTGGCCGCACCGTGGCCGATCTTCAGCACGACACCGTGATGCGCTTGGCTCAAGTGCCAGGGATCATCGGCATCAAGGAAGCCACCAGCAACATCGAACGCGCCCAATGGCTCATCCGCGATGTGCCCAAAGCGTTCGCCGTTTTCTCGGGCGATGACGCCACGGCTGTGGCCCTGATGCTCTGCGGCGGTGCCGGCAACATCAGCGTGACTGCTAATGTGGCGCCGCGTCAAATGCACGAGCTGTGCATGGCCGCCCTGCGCGGGGACGTAAAAGAAGCCATGCGCATCCAGTTTCAACTGATGCCTGTGCACAAAAACCTGTTTGTGGAAGCCAATCCGATCCCGGTCAAATGGGCCATGCAGCGCATGGGACTTTGCGGCCCCACACTGCGCTTGCCCATGACCGAGCTTTCCGAGTCGCAGCAGCCTGTGGTCGAAGCGGCCCTCAAGGCCAGCGGCCTGATATGACGGCCTCCTCAAGGATATTTGTGAAACCTTTGTCATTCAATACCATGCCCTTTTTTCCTTTCCAACGCACCGCTACTGTGATGGCCTTGGTCAGCGTGCTCAGCGCCTGCTCGGTGCTGGAGGAAGACAAAATCGACTACAAAAGTGCGGCCAAAGCGCCCACACTCGAAGTTCCCCCCGATCTGACGCAGTTGCGCAAAGAATCCCGTTTCGCCATTGAAAGCACTTCGGCCACGGCCTCTGGCTTTCAAAATGCCGGCAACAGTGTGGTCGATGCTGGCACCGCAGCAAATACTTTGGGGCCCGTCAGGATTGAACGCCAAGGCAATCAGCGTTGGCTCGTGGCCAACTTGCCTGCGGACAAAGTTTGGGAGCCCTTGCGTGAATTCTGGACCAGCAACGGTTTCGTGCTGGTGACCGATGCAGCCGATGTCGGCATCATGGAAACCGAGTGGGCAGAAAACCGGGCGAAATTGCCGCAAGACTTCATTCGCAAGTCTCTTGGGAAAGTCCTGGATTCCTTGTATTCCACCGGTGAGCGCGATAAATTCAGAACCCGCGTGGAGCGCAACGCACAAGGCGGTGTTGACATTTACATCACCCACCGTGGTTTGGTCGAGAACTACGCCGACGCCCAAAAAGACCGCACCATCTGGCAACCACGTCCAAGCGACCCAGAGCTGGAAATTGAGTTTTTGCGTCGACTCATGGTCAAGTTAGGCACCTCGCCGGATTCTGCCAAAGCAGCCACTGCCAACTCAATGGCCAACAAATCTGACCCAGGCAGTCAGGTCACTCTGCTCAATGGTCAACCCGTCGTGGTGCTGCAAGACAGTCTGGACCGCGCATGGCGTCGCACAGGTGTGGCCTTGGACCGAAGCGGCTTTACCGTCGAAGATCGAGACCGGTCTGCAGGCGTCTACTTCGTGCGCTACGTTGCAGCGGGCACCAACGCAGAATCATCGGGTTTTCTGGGCCGCTTGTTTGGCGGCAAAAAGGACACCCCATCTACCCTGACCAAATACCAGATCAGTCTCATCACATCTGGCGATAACCAAAGTACCTTGCGTGTTCTGACTGCCACAGGTCAACCTGAGCCGTCGGCCCAAGATGCCGAAAGAATTCTGAAGTTGATTGCTGCCGAGCTGCGTTAAAGGCCTCACCGCAGACGAAAAAAAACCCCGCGCAGCGGGGTTTTTTCATGAAACATCCGGTTTTCACCGGACGAAACCGATCACTTGGCAGCAGATGCGTCAGCAGCTGGAGCCGAAGCGTCAGCAGCAGGTGCAGCGGCGGGAGCCGAAGCGTCAGCGGCTGGAGCTGCTGCAGGTGCTGCTGCAGGAGCAGGAGCAGCTTCTTCTTTTTTGCCGCAAGCGGACAAAGCAGCTGCAGCGATGATGGCGGCCAGAACGAGGGACTTGTTCATTTTGATTTTCCTAATAAGTGAATGTGAAAACAATTTCCGGAAACTGTTTCAACGGTGGTTAAAGCCGTCAAAACCGAGCCAAAAGCACTCGAGCTCTTTTGTACTCAGCCACTGATTATAGCGTTTTCCCTAATCATGTCTGAGCAAGTTGGATCAAATCATGCACCGATCAAGGGCAAAAATACATAAAGAGAGGCGATCACAAAGCCTGCAGCCAACCGGCACCAGCCCAATCAACCAATGCCGCCTTGGCATCTGCACTCAAAGTCTTCACATCTCGCGCGATCATGACACGATCATCGGCCAATTGACGCATAGCGATTGCGTCACGCCCACCTACCTTGAAGCTTTCTCCGTTGATGAAAATATGCTGTTTGTCGTACATCATTTTGGTGCTTCGGTGGAGTTGAACACCCTTCGACACATCCTCACCGACAGACACACCGTCAAACACAACATGGGCTTTGGGCTCCGTCAGATACTCCCCAAGTAAGCTGTCCAACAATTGAGGATCTTTTAGAGCTTTTTCAACGACTTGACGCGCAAAGAGAGCCAATGATGGCGGAATGGCAGCAGGAACACCCACTGCTGCTTGTTTTGGGTCACGGTAAATCGCATCACCCACACCGTCAAAAGCCTCATCGGCCAAACCCAGCAGCAACTCACGGGCCAACTCACCCTCAGACGGTGCCCTGAAGCCAATCGACCAGGTCATGCATTCGCCTTCGGCCACACCATCGTGGGCATATTTGGGGGGCAGGTACAGCATGTCGCCAGGGTTGAGCACAAACTCTTCTTCTGCCTCAAAATTTTGCAAAATCTTGAGCGGCACGCCCTGCTGCAGGCTCAGGTCTTTTTGCCGACCAATGCGCCAGCGCCGCTGACCATGCGCTTGGAGCAAAAACACGTCGTAACTGTCAAAGTGGGGCCCCACGCCACCGCCATCTGTGGCGTAACTGATCATCACATCGTCCAGTCGTGCATCTGGAACAAAGCGGAACTGCTGCTTCAGCGCGTTCACGCCACCGTGGTGCAAGTCGACGCCTTGCACCAGAAAAGTCCATTTTTTTTGGCTGAAGGGCGGCAAACCTCGCTTGGGGAAGGGGCCATGCTTCATCTTCCAGCCCTTGGGCGAGTCCACGATCAAACGCGACTCCACGCCCTCTTGGCCCGCCAAGGCCACCAAGTCGGCGCGGCCCACGCAGGGAACAAAACCTGGGATGGCGTTGCGCACCAGCAAGGGCTTTTTTTGCCAGTGGCGCTTCATGAATTGGCTGGGGCTGAGGCCACCGAGCAGGGCCAAGGGTTGTTCTGTGTTCATGGGAGTGTTCCGGTTGCGCCAGTCAAAAGACAAACGCTCATAGACAAGGCGGCCAAATCCGGCCGCCAAACTGCGACAATTGTCCTATGGAAATCAAGACACCTTCTGTGGTCGCACTGACCTGGACACTCAAAGACACGCTGGGCGAAGTTCTGGACACTCTGAACGAACCCGTTGAATTTTTCATTGGCGGCCAAGACCTGCTGCCCAAGATCGAGGAAGCCCTGCAAGGCCATGAAAAAGGCGCCAAGGTCGACCTGCACCTGGAGCCCGAAGACGCCTTCGGTGATTTCAACGAAGAGCTTCTTTTCTTGGAGCCACTGGCCCTCTTTCCCGAAGGGCTGGAGCCGGGCCTCACGATCGAAGGCAACGCCTTACCCGAGGGCTGCCACCCCGACGCACCGCGCAACGTGCTCTACACCGTGACCGAGATTTACCCTGAGCATGTGGTGCTCGACGGCAACCACCCGCTGTCAGGTATTGCGCTGCGCCTGCACCTGAAGGTGGAATCGGTGCGCGAGCCGACCGAGGCCGAAGTGGGCAGCGGCAGCTGTGGCACGGGCTTCTTCAAAATCGAGGTGGGCGATGAAGGCGGTCTGACGATGCCCACGCTGCACTGAGCCCCTTGAACAGTCCCAATAACAGCGCAAGTCGCAGCGGCCTTCTGGGCGCTTATGTTTTGCCGGTCGAGCCGTAACCACCCTCGCCGCGTTCGCTGGGGGCATCAAACTCAGAAACGACATGGAATGTGGCTTGCACCACAGGCACGATGACCATCTGCGCGATGCGCTCCATCGGCTCGATGGTAAAAGCCACGTTGCTTCGGTTCCAGGCGCTGACCATCAGTTGCCCCTGGTAATCGCTGTCAATCAAACCCACCAAGTTGCCCAACACAATGCCGTGCTTGTGGCCCAAACCCGAGCGGGGCAAGAGCATGGCGGCGTAAGCTGGGTCTTTCAGGTGCACCGCAATGCCCGTGGGCACCAGTTGCCATGCGTTCGGTTGCAAGGTCAAAGGCTCGTTCAAGCAGGCACGCAAATCCAGGCCCGCGCTGCCCGATGTGGCATAGGCAGGCAACTGATCGGCCATGCGGGCGTCGATGATTTTGAGGTCGATGTTCATGTGGCGTTGGGCGTTGGGCGTTGGGCGTTGGGCGTTGGGCGTTGGGCGTTGGGCGTTGGGCGTTGGGCGTTGGGCGTTGGGCGTTGGGCGTTGGGCGTTGGGCGTTGGGCGTTGGGCGCTAGGAACTGGGTGTTTTCTTCAGACTTTTCGCTGAACACTGAACGCTGAACGCTGAACGCTGAACCCAAACATGGCTTATCGGGTCAAGCGGACTGCGATATCGCCGATCAGCTGCACCGCCAAGGCTTGCTTACTGGCACGCGGCAACTCACGAGCGCCCGATTGGTCCACCAAAAGCAAGGCGTTGTCATCTTGGCCAAAAGTGGCTGGACCAATATTGCCCACCAACAGTGGCACCCCCTTGCGAAGGCGCTTGGCCGTGGCATGCGCCAGCAGATCGTGGCTTTCTGCCGCAAAACCCACACAAAACAACTCGCCCGATGCGCCGCGTGGTGACTGCGCGATGGTGGCCAGAATGTCCGGGTTCTCCACAAAGTTCAGCTGGGGTGTGACGCCTGAGCCGTCTTTTTTGATCTTCTGATCGGCCGAATGGGCCGGCCGCCAATCCGCCACGGCGGCCGTGGCGATGAACACATGGGCCGCATGGGCATGCAATTGCACCGCTTCGAGCATTTGACAGGCCGAACGCACATCCACCCGCTGCACGCCCCGAGGTGTGGGCAAATGCACAGGCCCAGCTACCAACGTGACGCTTGCCCCCGCCATGCGGGCTGCACGCGCAATGGCAAAACCCATCTTGCCACTCGATAAATTGGTGATGCCTCGCACCGGATCAATCGCCTCATAAGTGGGGCCGGCGGTGACCAGCACCGCCTTGCCAGCCAACACCTTGGGCGTAAAAAATGCCTCGAGGTCTTCCAAAATTTCTTCGGCTTCGAGCATGCGCCCGTCGCCCGTTTCGCCACAAGCCTGATCGCCCTGACCCACGTCCAGCACATGGATGCCGTCGGCTTTGAGCTGCAGCACATTCCGCTGTGTGGCCGGGTTGGACCACATTTCACGGTTCATGGCCGGGGCCACGATGAGCGGCACCTTGTCGAGCGGCCGAGCCAGGCACATGAGGCTGAGCAGCTCATCGGCCCCACCGTGCAGCAGTTTGGCCATGAAGTCCGCGCTGGCCGGAGCCACCACAATGGCATCGGCTTCGCGGCTGAGGTTGATGTGTGCCATGTTGTTGGCTTCGCGCGGATCCCATTGCGAGGTGTAGACCGGCCGACCCGACAAGGCCTGCAGGGTCACCGCCGTCATGAAGTGCTCGGCCGCCTCGGTCATCACGACCTGCACCGTCACGCCCGCCTTGACCAAGGCGCGGCAAAGTTCTGCCGACTTGAAGACCGCAATGCCGCCCGACAAGCCCAAAACGATGTGTTTTCCAGCCAATGTACTCATGGCTGATGAATGTAGCAGACCGCTGCATTCAGTGCGAAATAGCTTGAGCGCAGGACCGGAGAATATTGACCGCAGCGCAGCGCCGGGTTCAGGGCTGGCCGGATCGGGCGATTTGGCGAGCGAAGCGAGTGATGAGCCCGACCGGCTAGCCCTGAACCCGGTGCGAAAACATCCTTGACAAGTCAACATCGACACAAAACCCCGAACCCGACTGTCTATAATCACGATTTCCACCTATCGGGAGTTTGAGCTTCCGTTCTGGACATGACCAAATTCGTCTTCGTCACTGGCGGTGTGGTGTCTTCCCTGGGCAAGGGAATCGCCTCAGCCTCACTCGCCGCCATCCTCGAATCGCGCGGCCTCTCCGTTACCCTCATCAAGCTCGATCCCTACCTCAACGTGGACCCCGGCACCATGTCGCCCATCCAGCATGGCGAGGTGTTTGTCACGGACGATGGCGCTGAAACCGACCTCGATTTGGGTCACTACGAGCGCTTCATCAACACCCGGATGAAGAAGGCCAACAACTTCACCACCGGACAGATTTACAAAAGCGTGCTCGAAAAAGAGCGCCGTGGCGACTATCTGGGCAAGACCGTGCAGGTCATCCCCCACGTCACCAACGAAATCCAGGACTTCGTCAAACGCGGCGCGGGCTACGGCACGCCCGAAGCGGTTGATGTGGCCATCGTCGAAATCGGTGGCACGGTGGGCGACATCGAGTCCCTGCCATTTCTGGAAGCGGTGCGCCAGCTCAGCCTGCGCCTCGGCGCCAACAACTCGGCCTTTGTGCATTTGACCTACGTGCCATGGATTGCAGCCGCCGGCGAACTGAAAACCAAGCCCACACAGCACACGGTCCAAAAATTGCGCGAGATCGGTATCCAGCCCGATGCCCTGCTGTGCCGCGCGGACCGCTACATCCCCGACGACGAGCGCGACAAGATTTCGCTGTTTACCAACGTGCAAGGCTGGGGGGTGATCTCCATGCCTGACGTGGACACCATCTACAAGGTCCCCCGCGTGCTTCACGAACAAGGCCTGGATGGCCTGATATGCGACAAGCTGCGCCTGAACACCCCACCTGCCAACCTCAAGCGCTGGGACGACTTGGTGCACGACACCGAGCACCCAATTGGCGAGGTCATCATTGCCATGGTGGGCAAATACGTCGAGCTGACCGACAGCTACAAGTCTGTCAACGAAGCCCTCAAACATGCTGGTATGCGCAACCATGTGCGCGTGAAAATCGAGCACATCGACTCCGAAACCATCACCCCCGAAACCGTGGTCAGCCTGGCCAAATTTGACGGTGTGCTGGTGCCTGGCGGATTTGGCAAACGCGGTGTTGAAGGCAAGATTGAAACCGCCCAATTTGCCCGCACCCAGAAATTGCCCTACCTCGGCATCTGCTTGGGCATGCAGGTGGCCACCATCGAATATGCCCGACACATGGCCGGTATGAAAGACGCCAACAGCACCGAGTTCGAGCCCGAAACACCCTATCCGGTGATCGCCTTGATCAACGAGTGGAAAGACGCCGACGGCTCCATCCAAAAACGCGACGCCAACTCGGACTTGGGTGGCACGATGCGTCTGGGCGCGCAAAGCTCCGATGTCGCCAAAGGCACGCTGGCCCACCAAATTTATGGCGACGTGGTCACCGAGCGCCACCGCCACCGTTACGAGGCCAACGTCAATTACCTGGACGAGCTGCGCAAAGCCGGTCTGGTCATCTCGGCGCTGACCCAGCGTGAGCAGCTGACCGAAATCGTCGAGTTGCCGCAGACCGTACACCCTTGGTATGTGGGCGTGCAGTTCCACCCCGAGTTCAAGTCCACCCCTTGGGACGGCCACCCCTTGTTCAACGCCTTTGTGAAGGCGGCCATTGAACACAAGGCCAAGGCCTGATTCACCCACAGGAGCCTCCATGAAACTCTGCGGATTTGACGTTGGACTGAGCCACCCCTTCTTTTTGATCGCGGGCACATGCTCCATAGAAGGCCTGGAGATGTCCCTCGAAGTGGCCGGTCGCCTCAAAGAGGCCTGCACCGCCTTGGGCATCCCCCTCATTTACAAAGGCTCTTTCGACAAAGCCAACCGGTCCTCGGGCAGCACCCAGCGCGGCGTCGGCATCGACGCGGGCTTGAAAATTTTGGACGAGGTTCGTCGCCAAATTGGCGTACCTATCCTCACCGACGTGCACGACGAGTCGCAGGTCAAGATCGTGGCCAGCGTGGTGGACGTGCTGCAGACCCCCGCCTTTTTGTGCCGCCAAACCGACTTCATCCGCGCCGTGGCCCAGTCGGGCAAACCGGTGAACATCAAAAAAGGCCAATTTCTGGCACCCTGGGACATGAAAAACGTCATCGACAAAGCCCGCAGCGCCGCGCGCGAGGTCGGCATGCCCGAAGACAACTTCCTGGCCTGCGAGCGCGGCGTGAGCTTTGGCTACAACAATCTGGTGGCCGACATGACCAGCTTGGCCGAGATGCGCAAAACCGGCGCTCCGGTGGTGTTTGATGTGACCCACTCAGTGCAAAAACCCGGTGGTCAAGGCACCAGCAGCGGCGGCGCCCGCGAGATGGTGCCCGTGCTGGCCCGTGCAGGCGTGGCCGCTGGCGTGGCGGGCCTGTTCATGGAAACCCACCCCAAGCCTCAGGAGGCCTGGTCTGACGGCCCCAACGCCGTGCCTCTGGGCAAGATGAAAGCCCTGCTGGAGACGCTGGTGCAACTCGATTCCGTGACCAAAACGAATCCATTTTTAGAGGAAGATTTCATATGAGCGGCTACATCATCGCCCACGTCCAAGTGACCAACCCCACCCAGTACGAAGAGTACAAAAAATGGTCCTCTGCGGCCATGAAAACCGCAGGTGCCGAAGTGTGTGTGCGCGGTGGCCAGGTGCAAGTGCTCGAAGGCGACTGGGCCCCTGAGCGCATCGTGGTCCTGAAGTTCCCGTCTTTTGAAGCCGCCAAGGCTTTTTACGAACTGCCCGAATACCTCCAAGCCCGCGAAGCCCGAGAAGGCGCCGCCATCATGCGCATGGTGGCCGTCGAAGGCGTCTGAGCTGTTGGCTTCGACACCCTGTTTTGTTTTTAAATTGAGAGAGTTCAAAAATGAGTGCAATCGTAGATATCGTCGGCCGTGAAATCCTGGACAGCCGTGGCAACCCCACCGTCGAATGCGACGTGCTGCTCGAGTCCGGCGTCATGGGCCGTGCCGCTGTGCCGTCCGGCGCATCGACCGGCAGCCGAGAAGCCATTGAGCTGCGCGACGGCGACAAGAGCCGCTATTTGGGCAAAGGGGTCCTCAAAGCGGTGGAGTACATCAACACCGAAATCTCTGAAGCCGTGCTGGGACTCGACGCTTCCGAGCAGGCCTTTTTGGACCGCACCCTGATCGATTTGGACGGTACAGACAACAAAAGCCGATTGGGTGCCAACGCCATGTTGGCTGTGTCCATGGCCGTGGCCCGCGCCGCCGCCGAAGAGTCCGGCCTGCCCCTGTACCGCTACTTTGGCGGCATGAACGCCAACCAAATGCCCGTGCCCATGATGAACGTCATCAACGGCGGCGCACACGCCAACAACAACCTGGACTTGCAGGAGTTCATGATCATTCCCGTCGGTGCACCGTCTTTCCGCGAAGCCGTGCGCTGGGGCGCTGAGGTGTTCCATGCGCTCAAGAAAATCATCCACGACAAGGGCATGAGCGTTGCCGTGGGCGACGAAGGCGGCTTTGCCCCCAACATTGACGGGCACGAAGCCGCCATCCAAATGGTGCTCGACGCGATTGCCGCAGCCGGCTACACCGCTGGCGAGCAGATCGCCATTGGCCTCGATTGCGCGGCCAGCGAGTTCTACAAAGACGGCCAATACGTGCTGGAAGGTGAAGGCGGCATCAGCCTGACATCTGTGCAATGGACAGACATGCTGGCCACCTGGTGTGACAAGTACCCCATCATCAGCATCGAAGACGGCATGGCCGAAGGCGACTGGGACGGCTGGCAAATCCTGACCGATCGCTTGGCCAAAAACGTACAAATTGTGGGTGACGACCTGTTTGTGACCAACACCAAAATCCTCAAAGAGGGCATCGACAAAGGTATCGCCAACTCGATCCTGATCAAGATCAACCAAATCGGCACCTTGACCGAAACCTTTGCCGCCATCGAAATGGCCAAGCGCGCTGGGTACACCGCCGTCATCTCACACCGCTCAGGCGAGACCGAAGACAGCACCATTGCCGACATCGCCGTGGGTCTGAACGCAGGTCAAATCAAAACCGGCTCGATGAGCCGCTCGGATCGCATGGCCAAGTACAACCAGCTGCTGCGCATTGAGGAAGACTTGGGCGAAGTGGCCGTCTACCCCGGCCGCAGCGCGTTTTATAACCTGCGCTGAGCCTTGAGACGTGGGCAACCGCCTGGTCCCCATCGTGCTGTTCGCCTTGTTGGCGATGGTGCAAGCCCAACTGTGGTTCGGGCCAGGCAGCTTGCCAAATGTGAACGAATTGCGCCAAGAACTGGCACAACAACAGCAAGCCAATGAAGAAGCACGCCGCCGCTTGGAACAATTGAGCGCTGAACTCAGCGATCTCAAAGAAGGCCTGAACATGGTGGAAGAGCGGGCTCGCCACGAATTGGGTATGGTCAAAAGCAACGAAATCCTTGTACAGATCGCCAAATGAGCTGCCAAGCTTTCGGGTGGGTTGCATCAGAGCCATGAGACCCCTCCACGTTGCTGTTGTGGGCGCAGAAAGCTCCGGTAAAAGCTGGCTCACAAAGTCCCTTGCGAGCGCTTTGCTCAACCGCGGCCAAGAGGCACACATTGTGGACGATGTGCTGGGACAGTGGTGTCAACGTGAAGGCCGAACACCTCTGCGCCACGAGCAAATGGCCATCGCGCAGCAGCAAGCCGATACAACTCAGTGGCTCAGACGATCGGCACCCGAAGCATGGCTGTTATCGGACTCCACCCCATTGGTGACCGCCGTCTACAGCCAACTTCTGTTTGATGACGAAAGCCTCTACCCCATGGCTTTGGCCCATCATGGTCTCTACCACGTCACCTTGGTCACAGGCTTGGACCTGCCCGGAGTGGCCAACGGCCTGGAAAGCGTGAGCCCGCAGGTGTCGACACATTTTGACACCCTGGTGCGTCAAGCGCTGGAGCACTCGGGCATCGCCTATCGGGTGGTTTACGGCCAAGGTCAAAAGCGCTTGAACAACGCCTTGCTCGCCTTGGGTTTGGAGAGTGAGGATGATGCCGCGCAGCAAGTCCGTGACCAAGGACAGTTTGCGATCAACCAAGGCCGCAGCCTTTGGCAATGCAACGACTGCAGCGACCCGACCTGTGAACACACACTGTTCTCTCGGCTTTTGAAGCGTCGCGCCACGTTTAAATCCTAGACAAAAGGCCAAGTCCTCAAGATTTGAACCCGCGATGTGAGGATTTCCATGAGGCCCGCCAAACGCTTACCTGGGCAAAGAAGTGTGGCTAACATTAGGACGGCTGACATCATAGCCAAACCACTTTTTCGAAATCGGTTTGAATGTGCCATCCCTTAGCAACACCAGAACGGCCTCGGATAAACGCTGAGCCAAAGCCTTGTTGCCTTTTTGAACCGCCCAACCTGCTGACAAAGGTGGCGCAAATGGAGCCGTCACCTTGATGGGTAAGGCATCGCGCTCAATGTAATAGTCAGCAATCAAGCTCTCCTCTAAAACAGCATCAAGCTTTTTATCTGACAAATCTTTGAACGCCAGGTCAATCGAGGGAAATGCCAGTACTGATTGTCCCAAAGCACTGCGCGCCTGATCTTCCACTCCTGTGTTGGCCAATACCCCCAGTTTTTTGCCATACAAATCATCGAGACTTAAAAAATCTCGCTGGTCTTCTTCATGTTGGACGCAAACCAACTGGTTAGACGCATACGAGCGAACAAAATCAAACTGTCGTCGGTTTTCAGGGGTGGCAAGCAATTGGTTGGCAATGACCGCAATTTCACCCGTCACAAGCTTTTTGCTCAAACTTGCCAAACCCTGATTGTGAATTTCAAGCTCCACCTGCAAGATAGTTGCCATCCGTCGCATCACATCCACATCAAAGCCTTGCAAATGACCTTCCAAAAAACTGAAAGGTTTGTAGTTCGTTAAGACTCCTACCCGCAAAACTCCGTCTTTCAACTCTGGCAATTGCGCTTTAACTGAAAGAGCAGTGACGGCTGCACAAACAGCCAGTGGCATCTGCAAAAAGTTTCGGCGAGTCATACCCCCCCCTTCAATGTTGGGCAGATCAATCATGAAAAGCCCCCTCAAAACAATGTCGCAATTCGTGACCCAAATAGTTATACCCGGTCACAACTGGCGTCACAATGGTGCATTCTTTTCTACGCACGTTCCAGAAAGCGCAGGCCATGGGCTTGGATGTAGGCGTGACTCTGATACCTGTGATGCGGGCACAATATTCGTGTCCGTCAACACGGACCAGGTATTTAATCTTGGGCTGAGCGATGACGCGCTGAGATTCGGGCAATGGGACAAAACGAACCATATCGACCTGAGGAGGACGCATTGTTGTCGTTTCACAAGCGGACAACATGAATACGCCTGCCAACAACAAGCCCCAACCGAAAAATCGCACAAGGGGTTTAAGTGCGCATTCAAGGTCCTTGAGAACCATCACCGCGCCTGGAGACAATGAACAAACAAATGACCCAACTGTGAATGGGTGGTTTGGCCTGTGGTCACAATCGTGCAGCGAGACCCCAACAGTTGCCAATAAACACATCCCTCCGGACGGCTGACAAAACCATCCTTGGGACTTGCCAGCTGACAAAAACCACTGGCCTGAGGGTGCACCAACCAACTGACCACCGGCTCCTTGATGCGGCGCTGAGACAACTCAGGGGGATTGAACATGGAAAAGTCCAGCAACCGGTCGGCCAAAACGGGCTGTGAAGCCAAGGCGATGGCACCGAACCCAATCAAGAAACAGTTGATTTTTTCCAAAGTGCACCCTGCTTCAGCCATCAAAAGACATTGACTTTGATGTCTTGATCAACAAACAAAGCCACGCCTATGGCTGTGTTGGTGAATACATTGTAACGATCAGTGCCAATATCCAAAGGTAGATTGGTACTGGTCTGCCCACCCTCCCAAATCAGATGCACGCCATCTACAAAACCATCCAGGTTCAGCTGATCACCTTCTTGACCATCAATGCGCATTTGGATTTGCCGTTTGTGGCGTGCATTGTCCACGTCAGCGATGCTGAAGCTGTTCGTGACACCCAAGGCCAGAACATCGCCCATGCTGATATTCAAAGTCGCATCGGATGTGTCGGACAAAACCACGTGATTGGCTGCCGCTTGGTCAACTACTGTGTCGATGCCATCGTAGAGTGATGCCATGTCAAAGTTGCTGGAGACATCAATTTTTCCAATGGAGCCAACAGGCTCTAGGCCAGAAAAATCTTTTGAAGCCAAATAAGTGGGATCTGTTGGCAGTGGCGTCACTGCAGGGGCTGCAGTCCCAAAAATCCAAGTTTGATCCTTGTTGGTGATCTGCGTCCCGTTTCCTGCCTGATCCCAAAAATCAATGACGAATTGACCGCTGCTGAATGTCCTCCCATCGGCATCCAATTCCAGGGTTCCGCCACTGTAATTTTTCAATTCTCCACCTGCTCCAAATCGGTAGGTCCCGCTCTCGCTCATTGAAAAAGAAAAATTTTCATAACGCACCGTATGGACAGGATTTCCTGTGTTCGTCGCACCGACGGGGGTCCAACCCGCTGCTGTGACGTCCACAAAAAAAGTCTGGTCCGAGGCACTGATCTTGTTGCCCACATGGTCCATCAAAATGGACTTGGCCACATACTTCCCCTCTGCCAATGAGACGAGGTTTTCATACTTCCAGCCAGTCACATTTGGGGTCTCGGGTTCCACATAAGCGCTCGATTGAATCATTCCCTTTGCATCGATGATCTGAACCAACACCTTTCCACCATTGTTGGTGAAACCATTGTTCAAAGTTCCAGTGAATGTCAACTTGTCATCTTCGTTGCCATTGACTTTGTCCTTGTTGCCGCCGTCTGAAGTGACGAAATCATTGTTGAACTTTGCTTCGCCCGCTGTATCTGTAGATATGCTGATGCCAGTAGTTTTCAAACTGTTATTGCGATCGCCCTCATCCGTTGATCCCTTTGTATCGATAACAACATCCTGGCTTACTGGAGAGATGACTGTTGTGGTTCCTGCCATGACTGCTGGATTGCCAGCAGCATCCACAACCTGTGCTGTCAGTTGAAAGGTAGCATCGGCCAATGGTGCCTTGGGTGTCCAAGTCCATCCGGTTCCGGTGGAGTCCACCGTGGCGGAAGCCGTCTCGACGACTTCGTTGCCTTTCATCAGCTGAAGCACAATGCGTTCGCCCATCGGCAAGGCTGTGTTCAGCTTACCCGCAAACACGGGCGTGTTGTCATTCGTTTTGAAGTCTGTCCGACTTGGATCTGTGGCTCCACCCACCCCTGATTCAACCGACATGGAAACAATGCTCAAGCCTTTGTCCCCCTCCGGCCCCGTCGTATCAATGGTCAAGACTTTTACAGCCTGGGCGCCAACATGGGTGAAGGCATTGCCGGCTTTGTCTACCAAGGTAGCGGTCAGGTTGTAGGTGCCCTGTGCAAACGGCGTGTTTTGTGCATCCCATTCCCAGCCCCAAACATTGTCTTTGAGTACTGGCGTCACGTATTGAACGATGGTCGACGCCCCGTCTGCAACTGGATCCAAAGTCAGCATGACCTCATCACCCGAAACAGTAGAAAACTTGTTGAGCGTGCCTTTAAAAACAAGTGAGGTATCTGAAGTCTGCCAATCGTTGTTGAGAGTTCCCGTGTCATCGCTGACGCTGGTGATTGAAAGTATCACGCCATTGTTTTCACCTTCATTGGGCTCAGTGTCGATATCCAATGCTTGTGTCGTGGTGGCTGTGGCTTGTGTGTAAGCCACGCCAGCTGAGCTGACGATAGTGGCTTTCAGGGTGTATTTGCCATCCTCTGACAACACCTTTGAAAAGTTGGTCGTGTTGTCTGTGTCTTTAGGCGCCCACTTCCATGTCCAAACGCCACTGACCAGCTCCGGGTTAACGGTTCCCATCAAAACGGGATCAAGTGACTTACCATCTTTGTCTAACATCTGAAGTTGGACCTTGTCACCCGGCGCGCCTGTAAAGTTACTCAAGGTTCCGCTGAATTGAGCCACTGGCCCTTTCGTCACAAAATCGCTGTCGCTGACACCTGAATCCAAGCTTGCTTTTGTAATTTTGATGCCCGCAGCATTGTTGTTGCTGGCGATTTCACCACCACCCCCACCACCCCCACCACCACC
>CAMDFK010000003.1 GCA_945897465.1 Limnohabitans sp. Rim8
GCGCAAGCTTGCAACAACCGTTTGAGCCTGAACGAGAATTTCAGCCACCTCTTTTGCGTGTAAATCAACCTTGGATGCAGTGGTGGAAACAACCGCCGCCTGATCTTGAGCTTGTTTTCGCAGTAATTTGGCTTCACGATTAGCATCACCAAATGCGGATACTCGATCCAACAAATCAGCAACCCTATTGGCTTTACAAAGTGGAAGGAATACTCCGATCGCTCCGACCAAATAATTAAGAGCCGGATGCATCTGCTGAAAATTTTGTGATGCATCAACAGATGTAACTGTTGTCGTTCCGTCCATTAACCGCCAAAGAAAATTGTCATTCCCGTCTTGAATACTTAGACCGTCACGCCAATGGGGCTTCAACTGGCTGATAGTCGCATCCACATGACGTTTAAAGTTTTGGAGCTGCCCTCGTAGTTCAACAAGCTTCGAGCCAATAACAAGTGAAGTCACATCGTTTTCTTCTTGCGGACGTAAAGAAAAAAAGACCTCAAATACCATATCAACTCTGCGGCGAAAGACATCCATTGACTGATGGTCAAGAACTGGTCTTTCCTTTGAAAAGATATACCCCGCACTAACCAGCATATCGTTCAAGTCTTGCCAAGAAAGGCGCGAAGCCTCCAATTCGTCGTAAAACACGTTGATGGTCACGTTACTGTTCCCTGCAATTGATTAGTTAAAAACGCCTTTGACAGCGTCGACTGCCTTAATGTCTGAGCACGGATCAGGTTGTTTTCAACCTCTGTCTCGATCCCTCGAAGAATGGACAGCTGACGGTCCAACTCTTCCAAAATTCGCAACTGCTCAGCCATTGGAGGAACTGGCACAACAAATTGCCGGATATGTGCCAAGCCCAAGTCGGGTTGAGCTGTAGCCCGAACATCTCGCTTGATCTGACGTTGAACAACATCCGATCGCAAGGCTGCAATCAAGAACCGGATGGGAACAAAACCACGAACAGGCTTGAGAATGGCTACGCTGTATGAGGCCTGAAAAGGTTCATCAACACACACCTCTCGAACCTCACCCACTGTGCCGTAGCGAGACAAAAGCAAATCACCGCGCTCGGGCTTGACCTTGCGGCACAGTCCTTCGTAGTCCTCTGCACTGATCAGTTTGGCTTTGGAAAAGTCGATACCTTCGTCACCAAAAAAGTCTTTGGTGCTGATGTAGGGAATGCCTGATTCCTGAGCCTTCGGCATCTTGTGATCGACATCGGCAATTTGCAAATGCAGTTGTTCCAAAGTAGCCCAAGCCCAGCCCTCAGGCAAAGACGCATCCGACACCTGCGGAGGTTCTGGCGGCTTGTACTTGCCTCGTCCAACCCATTGCGCCTTTCTTGCCTCTAAAGTGCTTTGCAAAAGCTGTTCGCCTGTTTCGTAGGTGCGGCCTTCGCGTTGGGCGATGCTGGCTTCGGTTTCGACGAGGCGGCCTTCGACGGCGGCTTTGAGGACGGAGGCTTTGTAGCGTTTGAGGTTGGCTTTGACGCGCTGGAGGTTGGCGACGGCTTCGTCGAGGCGAGAGAACTGCTTTTCAAGTTCGGCTACAACTTGCTGCTGTTCATCCAAGCCAACGATTGGAATCTCAAGGTCTTTGATTTTTTTGAGAGTCAATCGAGTAATTGCAACACCAGACATCTTTGCAAACATCGCATCTTGAACAGCAGGTGTCTGCAATGCATAGGCCAAATACTTTGATTCAAGGCTTGGCCCTGGACGAAGTACGCCAACGCTGGATAACAATGAAAAAGGTTCACGCAATGTATTCACTGCAACACGGCCCGTTGTCGCGCCGTCTTTAATCAGCAATACGTCATTGGGCTGAACATCACATCGGGCAAAAATCTCTCGATGCGTCTTCTCGTCAACATAGGTAATGTCAGACAAGTCAAGGCCCCACGGCTTGATGTTTTTTGCGGTGACATATTTGTAAGCTCCCGCAGAGCCACTTACTGGCGAATGGTGAGTTCCATCTGTGATCTTTTGGCAAACGTCACCAAGCCGAACCATCTTTCTCACGCCACCAACTCCCGATTCATCGCTTCAATCACCTGCGTCAGCTCCGCACCAAACAGCTGGTGCACTTTGCCCAGGCCGCCTTCGCTGTTGAAGGGGGCGTATTCAAAGTCGTCGGGCTCTATGCCCAGGTTCGCGGCGATGTGGTCTCGGATCATTTCTAGCCAGTGCAGTTGTTCGGGGGTGAATGGATTTTCGCCTGCACGGGCTTGGGTGGCTTGGGCCAGCCACGCGTTGTAGTTGCTTTGCACGCGCTCGGGGTAGGGCACCAGTTCGTTGTCTTGCTGCATGGCAAAGCGGACCAGGCTGACCAGGTCGGTCAGCAAGCGGCGTTGGCTGGTGCCTTTCACCTTGGTTTTGTTGAGCGCGGCATAGGCTTGCCACAGTTGGGCCTCATGCATCAGGTGCGGCGGGGCGTGCAGCGCGTCGGCCAGGGCTTTGATGTCGCGGTAGGTCAGCGGGGCGCGGCTGGGGCGGTTGTACAAAATTTGCAGCGCGGTAATTTCGTCTTTGTGCTGGGCAATGAATTGCTCAAAGCTTTGCACCAGGCCTTTGGCGCGTTCACTGGCGGCTTCGCTAAAGCCCGCGTGCAGCAGCGTGTCTTGCGTGACGATGTCCACCACTTGGTCGGCCTTTTGGCGCAGCTGCAAGATCAAGGCACGCAGCGCGGGGTTGGCAAAGGGTTTGGCGGCTTCCACCTTTTTGGCTTCAGCCTCAAAGGGCGATGTGTATTCATGAACGTTCAGCGCTTGCACAATGCCGCTGGCCATGTCGCGCAGGCTTTTGCCGCCGCTGGCCTCTAGCACTTTGGCGTGGTCGGCGGGGCTCAGGTCTTTGTCCAGCCGGGCCAGGCGGGCGGCCACGCTGCTCAGCACTTCGTCTTCCACATTGCCCAGGCTCACGGCTTGCAGCAATTTGTCCAGGGGCACCGTCTTCTTGGTGTCCATGGGGCGGCTGTCGGTTTTGTCGCGCTCACACACGCCCACGGCGTCCACGATCACAAAGTGGTCCTTCACCTTGGCATCGGGCGTCACGGCTTGCAGGTCGGCCGGGTTGCACACGCGCACGCCACGGCCTTTCATCTGCTCAAAGAAGCTGCGGCTTTTGACCGAGCGCATGAACACCACAATCTCCACCGGCTTGATGTCGGTGCCGGTGGCGATCATGTCCACCGTCACGGCTACACGCGGCCAATAGGTGGTGCGAAAGTCTTTGATGAGTTGCTCAGGCTTGGTGCCTGTGGTGCGGTAGGTGATCTTTTGCGCAAACTCGTTGCCCTTGCCAAATTCCTCGCGCAGGATTTCCACGATCTTCTCGGCGTGGTTGTCGTCTTTGGCAAAGACCAGCGTCTTGGGCACCTCGGTGCGGCCGGGGAAAATTTCGGTGTGCAGCCGGTCGCGAAAGGTGGTGATGACTTTGCGGATCTGGTCGGGCGTTTGTACGCTGCGGTCCAGCTCGTTGGGGTCGTATTCAAAGTCTTCGTCGAGCTGCCAAGCGCTTTTACGTCGGGTGGCTTTGTCCACGGTTTCCAGCCAAAAGCCTTTTTCGACCTTGGCACCTTTTTCGGTCACTTCGGTCTGGATACGGTACACGTCGTAATTGACGTTCACCCCATCGGCTACGGCTTGGGTATGGCCGTATTCCATGACCAAGTTTTGGTTGAAGAAGCCAAAGGTTTGTTTGTTGGGCGTGGCGGTCAGGCCTACCAGATACGAGTCGTAATACTCCAGCACTTGCCGCCACAGGTTGTAGATGCTGCGGTGCGCTTCGTCGGTCACCACAATGTCAAACAGCTCAATGGGGAAAGCCGGGTTGTAGCCAATGGGCTCGGGGTCTTTGAACAGGCTCTCAGCACCCTCGGTGCTTTCTTCGTCGGCCTCGGGGGGCAGCTCTTTGCCTTTGAGCAAACTGAACATGCGCTGGATGGTGCAGATGACCACGCGGGCGCTGGTGTCCACCTGGTTGCCTTGCAGGTGCTGCACGATGAACTCTTCGCCAAACTTGTAGCTGTTGTAGGGGCTGGCGTATTGGTCGAATTCTTTTTTGGTCTGGCGGCCCAGGTTGCCTCGGTCCACCAAAAACAGCACGCGCCGCGCCCCACCAAACTTGATGAGGCGGTAAATGAAGCTGATGGCGGTGAAGGTTTTGCCGCTGCCCGTGGCCATTTGGATGAGGGCTTTGGGTTTGTTGGCAGCCAAACTCTTTTCAAGGTTTTGCACCGCTTTGATTTGCGCGGGCCACAGCTGGTAGTTGGCCCCGCCCTGCCCCCATTGGGTGACGAGTTCGGGCATGTGCTGCATGCGGGCCAAAAAGGTGCCCGTGGGCAGGTAGCCCGCGGCGGGCTCGTGGCTGGGCAGTGTACCCACGGCCACCAGATTGGGCGAAACCGGCACAGCGGTTTGCAGCCACTTATCCAGCATCTCGGGCTTGAAGAACGCAAACACCCGGCGCGAGCGCGGGTGCGGGTCCAGCCCGTTGGTGAATTGGGTCTCCACCCCGGTGGACTCGAACAAAAACGGTAATGGCCTGCGCCATGCGGGCAAGGCAGCGGGCAGGCCCTGGGCGTAGCGCTCGGACTGAACCTCCACGCCTTTGAGGGTGACACCTTCTTTCTTGGCCTCGATCACGCCGCAAGCTTTGCCGTTCACATACAGCAGGTAGTCGGCAAAGCCGTGACCGGGGTTGAGTGGGAATTCACGGATGGCCACGGCCTGAGCCGCATGCAAATTGACTTGGTCGATGTTGCAAACATGCCAGCCAGCGGCTTGCAAGAGTTGGTCAATCTGAACGCGGGCTTTGGCTTCTGGAGTCATTCAGCGGGCGGCTATTTTTAATTCGAAGGTGTCCATTCTAGGGGTGCAAACAGACAAAAGCCCCGGCACTTTAGAAAATGCCGGGGCTTTGTGCAGCAGTGGCTGGGGCGCAGGTCATCGGCCTGCGAGTCTTCGCGCACGGGGGTGCGCTCCCACAAGGGAGGGCACTCCTAAACTGGGCAAAGCCACTACATCAGTCGAGCTTGATGCCCAAGTCCACCGCCAGCTTGATCCACACGGGTACTTCAGCTTCCCAGTCTTTGCGTGTGCCGGCCAGGTTTTTGGGTTTGTTGGGGATGGCGAAGGTCTCGCGCAGCTTGGCGGCCTTGTCGGTGTTGGACCAGGCCACGGCTTCATCGGCCAGGAGTCTGAGCACGGCTTCGGGTGTGCCGGCCGGAGCCACCAAGGGCAGGCCGCCTTCCAAAGTGACCAACTTGGCGGTATCACCTTGCTCCATGAGGGTGGGCACGTTGGGCAGTTTGGGGGAGCGGTAGCTGCCGGTCACACCGATGGCACGCACGCCACGGCTGGCCACGGCATTGAAGGCCAGGTAGCTGCCAATGGCAATTTGCGACTGGCCGGAAGCCACGTCCAGCCACATGGGTGCTTCGCCCCGGTAATGCACCGACTGGATTTGGGTGCCGTGTACGCGGTTGGTCTGGTCGGCCACCATGTGGGGGTACGAGCCCGGTGCGTAAGTGCCCATGGACACCGGGTTTTTCTTGGCCCAAGCCACAAATTCGGCCATGTTGGTGGCCGGAATTTTGTCGTTGATGCCCACCACCAGAGGCCCCGAGGGGAACACGGTGACCGGGGTCAGGTCCTTGTCGAGGTTGTAAGGCAGTTTGGAATACAAAATGCGGTTCTGCCAAAAGGTGCCCGAGGTGCTCATGACCAAGGTGTAACCATCGGCAGGCGATTTGGCCGCTGCATCAATGCCAATGATGGCACCCGCACCTGGTTTGTTGTCGATGACCACCGGTACGCCCAGCTTGGTAGACAAGTGTTCGCCATAACTGCGTGCCAAGGCGTCGGTCAGGCCGCCGGGCGGGAAAGCCACGATGATCCGAATGGGTTTGGCAGGCCATTTGGTCTGCGCCCAAGCATGGACCCAAGGCGTGCTGGCAGCCACGGTGCTCGCAGCCACTGCGGCAGTTTGAAGAAAGGAACGGCGGTCAGAAATGCGTTTCATGGTCATGCGCGTGAGCGGTTTGTTGATGCCACTCAGTCTAGGTGAACACACCCTGATGTTGAATTGGGGTTTGAACCCATAGCCTGTTCACAAAGCGACATCCAAGTACCGTTCTGGCTTTGTGCGACAATCAACCCGTTGCAGCCTCCAGTTGCCGCAACATCAGCACTTCTGCTGGGGCCTGACCTAGGCAACGCTCAAAACAAGCGCCTGCGGTTTCCATGCCCACCCTAAGACCTATCGGCCAACACTGGTAACTGCCAACAGCAGTTGAATGAGCCGATACCCGCGCCGGACATGGCGCTCTGAAAAATGAACTTTGAAGAATTGAACTTGGCTCCGGCCCTCATGCAAGCTGTGCGCGAGCTCGGCTACGAAACCCCCACGCCCATTCAGGCACAAGCCATACCCGCTGTCCTGGCTGGGCAAGATTTGTTGGCTGGTGCACAAACCGGCACCGGCAAAACCGCCGCCTTCACCTTACCGTTGCTGCACAAGCTGAGCCTGAGCGAAGCGGGCCAAAACCGCTTTGGCGGCAAAGCCATTCGCGCTTTGGTGCTGACCCCCACCCGCGAATTGGCCGCTCAGGTCGAAGAGTCGGTGCGCGACTACGGCAAATACCTCCAACTCGACTCCACCGTGATCTTCGGTGGCGTGGGCATGAACCCGCAAATCAGCAAGATCAAAAAAGGCGTGGACATTTTGGTGGCCACCCCCGGCCGTTTGCTCGACCTGCAAGGCCAGGGTTTTCTGGACTTGTCCAGCATCGAGATTTTGGTGCTCGACGAAGCCGACCGCATGCTGGACATGGGCTTCATCCACGATGTGAAAAAAGTGCTGGCCCTGGTGCCCAAAGACAAGCAAAGCCTGCTTTTCTCGGCCACCTTCAGCGACGAGATCCGCGAATTGGCGGGCAACCTGCTCAAGAACCCGCAAAGCATCCAAGTCACGCCTAGCAACACCACCGTGCAGCGCATCACGCAAGTGATCCACCCTGTGGGACGCAGCAAGAAAAAAGACGTGTTGTTGCACATCATCCAGAAACACGACTGGAGCCAGGTGTTGGTGTTCACCCGCACCAAGTTCGGCGCCAACAACGTGGCCGACTTCCTGACCAAAAATGGCGTCAAAGCCATGGCCCTGCACGGCAACAAGAGTCAGACCGCCCGCACACAAGCGCTGGCCGGTTTCAAGAGCGGCGAGATCCGTGCTTTGGTGGCCACCGACATTGCGGCACGCGGCATCGACATCGAAGACTTGCCACACGTCGTGAACTTTGAAATCCCGAACGTGTCCGAAGACTATGTGCACCGCATTGGCCGCACCGGCCGCGCGGGCGCCAGCGGCGAGGCGGTGAGCTTGGTCTGTCTGGACGAAGAAGGCTTCATGATGGACATCGAGCGCTTCACCCGGCAAGAGATTCCCGTGCAGTTGCTCGAAGGGTTTGGCCCTGAGCCAGGCGAAGTGGCCGAGCCCATCGCCATGGGTCGCCAGACTTTGTGGGGCGGCGCAGGCAAGCCCCCCAGCCGTGATGTCATGGCCGCAGCCGCCAAAGCCGCACGCCAGGACATGATGCAACGCATCCGCGACAACAAAGTCGCCGTGGGCGGCGGTGGTGGTGGTCAACGCCAACCCCGCGCCGAAGGTCAGGGCCAGCCCCGTCCCTCGCGCAACGCACCGCCTCCATCCCGCCGCAATGGGCCGCAAGGCGCACCCCGCTTTGAGGGACAAGGTGATGGCCGCCGTGAAGGTGGACGTGGTCAAGAGCAACGCGGCGAGCCACGTTTTGACAGCCGGGGTGACGGCCAAGGCCGCCCAGCACCGCGCGGACCACGACCAGAAGGCCGCGGACCAACCCGTGGCGGCCAAGGTGGTCCAGGTGGTGGTCAAGACCGTCGCGTAGATGATGGCGACGAATTGCCACGCCACATAGATCCGCTCAAAACCACGCAGTTTGCACGCCTGGACTTGCCCAATCGTAAGCCCGTGCGCACCAGTGGCCAGCCTGACCCGACCCGCACCAGCATCGACAGTTTGGCCAGCAGCGGCCGCCGGCACGGCGGTGGTGGCTACGGCGGCGGCAACCGTGGCGGTAATGGCGGAGGCCGTGGTTTCGGTCGTTGATCAGCAACCTGACCCGTTTCAAGAGCCCGCCGACTGTGGGCTCTTTTTTGCCCTAAGGGCTGTCGAAAATCAGTCGCGAACAAACAGGGTTACCAAAGGGTCAGGGCCGACCTGGCGGCTCCAGTGGCCATGCACTGTGGCATCGAATGTCGCCCCATCGGGCAAGGTGTCGGCCGAATAAAAGAATTCACCCGGGCCAAAGGTGCGCGAGCTGCCGTCTTGCAAAAAAATCTCCATCTGCCCGCCCAACACAAACAGCCATTGCGGATGGCCCGTGCAATGGAAGCTGCTTCGAAAACCCACAGGGCTTTGGCGCAATTGGCAGGCGCTGGCCGCCATCAAGGCCGACAAACGGCTTTGCGGGGTGCCCTCGGTCAGGGGCACTTCTTCGTCCCGAAAACGGGCGCGGCCGTCGGTATCGGTAAAGAGTATGACTTTGTTCAAGGTATCCATGGCACCAGGCTCCGTTCAAACCAAACCTGGATTGTCAACGAGGCCAAGGGTCGCAATGGATGTGCAGGGGTTTCTCCGTAGATGGGGCCTCGCTGGGGCCCTATACGATAGACGCATTTGCCCACAGAGGCTCAGGAGACCCCTTGTCCAAACCCGATGTTCTGGCCGTCGCCAAATTGCACCCTTTTTACCTCCAGGCGCTGGAAACCCTCTACACCGTGCATGACCGAACCCATGTCACCGACCCGGTGGCTTTTACAACCCTCGCCCCACGCATCTTGGGTGTCGCAGGAACGGGCGAGGCCAGCGTGCCGCGCAGCCTGATGGCACAACTGCCCAATGCCAAAGTGGTGGCGGTGTTCGGTGTGGGCTACGACGGTGTGGATGTGCCCGCCGCCATCGAGCACGGCATTCCCGTGACCCACACCCCCGATGTGCTGACCGATGATGTGGCCGATCTGGCCATGGGCTTGGTGTTGTCGGTGGGCCGCGCCATCCCGCAAGCGGACCAGTTTGTGCGTGCAGGCCAGTGGGCCAACGGCCCCATGGCCTTGGGCCGCAAGGTATCGGGTGCCCGTTTGGGCATCGCAGGTCTGGGCCGCATTGGCAAGGCCATAGCTCATCGTGCCAGAGCTTTTGGCATGTCGATCGCCTACACCGCCCGCAGTGAAAAGTCCGATTCGGGTTTCCAGTTTTACCCCTCGGCAGCCGTGTTGGCGGCGAACGTAGATTTTCTGGTGGCCATCACGCCCGGTGGGGCTGGCACCAAACACCTGATCAACGCCGAGGTGCTCAAGGCCCTGGGCCCGAGCGGCTTTTTGATCAATGTGGCGCGTGGCAGCGTGGTCGATGAAGAGGCCCTGATCACCGCCTTGAAAAACGGCACCATTGCGGGCGCGGGTCTGGATGTGTTTGCCAATGAACCCCATGTGCCTCAGGCGCTGTGGAACCTGCGCAACGTGGTACTGACACCGCACGTGGCCAGCGCCACCACCGAAACGCGCCAAGCCATGGCTGATTTGGCATTTGCCAACATGCGGGCCGGTATTGCGGGCCAGCCCTTGCGCACGCCTGTGCCCGAGTGCATGGGTATGCTCAAGTGAACAAAGATCTGACACGATGAGTCCTTCGCCTTTGCGGCTGATCGTCATGGGGGTGTCCGGCTGTGGCAAGTCAACCCTTGCAGCTGCCTTGAGCGAACGCTTGGGTTTGGACATGGTCGACGGTGACGACCTGCACTTGCCCGAGAGCGTGGCCAAGATGCGCTCGGGCATTGCCTTGCAAGACGCTGACCGATGGCCCTGGCTGGACCGGATTGGTCACTTCCTCGCGCAAGCCCCCGTACCCGGACGCGTGGTGGCCTGCTCGGCCCTCAAGCGGGTTTACCGGGAGCGCATCCGCGAACAAGCAGGTGAGGTGTGTTTTGTGTTTCTGGACGGCGACTTCGATTTGATCGAACAACGCATGCGCCAGCGTGTAGGCCACTACATGCAGCCAGGCTTGCTTGACAGCCAGTTCCGCACCCTCGAAAAACCCGAAGCCGACGAAACCGATGTCATCTGTCTACCCATCACTGAAGCTGTGCATGTCATGATCACACAAGCGCTTGAGGCTTTACACCGCCGCCTGCACCCTGCCCTCTGATTTTTGAAAGTTCCCACATGTTCATCCGCTGTGCCTTTTTCCAAGGTCAGGTCAAACCCGGCATGGAAGAGGCGTTCAAACGCTATATCCGTGAAAAACTCGTTCCCTTATGGACTCGTTTTCCAGGCGCTCGGGAAGTGCGCGTACTGCGACAGGTCGAAAGCGATGTGAGCGAGCCTCACTTTGGCATGGTGCTGTCGGTGCGCTACCCCAGCCGTGAGTCAATTGAGATCGCCTTGGCCTCGGCCGTGCGTTTGGAAAGTCGCGAAGTGTCCAAGGATTTGATCGCCATGTTCGATGGCACTGTGTTCCACACCGTCTTCAGTGCAGATGAGTACCCACTGCCCACCGATGGTGTCACGGCCACAACCGACATCCGGTGATCAAGTCGTTCGCCGGTTGCCATTCCCCTCCTTTGGAACACAGGTTCATGCATGACCATTCTTGACGCTTTCCAACTCCATGGCCGACGCGCTTTGATCACCGGCTCGTCTGCTGGCATTGGCTTGGCGTTGGCCGAGGCGCTGGCGCAAGCCGGGGCGCACGTCGTTCTGAATGGCCGCACGGCCAGCAAAGTCGATGCCGCTGCGCAGACCTTCAAAGCCCAAGGCTTGTCGGTCAGCATCGCGGTGTTTGACGTGACCGATGCGGACAGCGCGCGTGCTGCGGTGGACCACATCGAAGCCGAGGGGCCGATCGACATCCTGGTCAACAACGCGGGCATGCAAATTCGTGGGCCGCTGCACGAATACCAGGACGCCGATTGGCACACCATCATGAAGACCAACTTGGACAGCGTGTACTTCGTGGGCCAAGCGGTGGCCAAAAAAATGATTCAGCGTGGACGCGGCAAAATCATCAACATCTGCTCGGTGCAAAGCGAGCTGGGTCGCCCCGGCATTGCGCCCTACACCGCGACAAAAGGTGCGGTGAAAATGCTCACCAAGGGCATGGCGATTGACTGGGGCCCATTCGGCATCAACGTCAACGGCATTGGCCCGGGCTATTTCAAAACCGAGCTTAACCAGAAGCTGGTCGATGACCCGGCCTTCAGCAGTTGGCTCGTGGGCCGCACGCCCAGCCGCCGCTGGGGCGATGTGCAAGACCTGGGCGGCGCAGCCGTCTTTCTGGCCTCGGACGCCTCGCGTTTTGTGAATGGCCATATCCTTTATGTCGACGGCGGCGTGACCGCCACCCTTTGAAGCTTTTGCAAGGACATTCCATGAAATCCGTTGTTTGCCATTCGGCCAAAGACCTGCGCATCGAAAACACCGAGCTGCCCGCCTTGGGCGAGAACCAACTGCGTGTGAATGTGGCCTATGGCGGCATTTGCGGCTCGGACCTGCACTACTACCAACACGGCGGATTTGGCACCGTGCGCATCAAGCAGCCCATCGCCTTGGGCCACGAAATTTCGGGCGTGGTCGATGGTGTAGGCTCGGGTCTGAACGGCGTGCCCAAGGGCCAGCGAATCGCCATCTCCCCTTCTCGACCCTGCGGCCACTGCCGCTTTTGCCAAGCGGGCCAACACAATCACTGCCTCCACATGCGTTTTTACGGCAGCGCCATGCCCTTCCCGCACATCCAGGGCGGGTTCAGTGAGCAACTCATCATCGAATGCTACCAAGCCCACCCGATTGCCGACCACCTGAGTCTGTCCGAAGCCGCGCTGGCCGAGCCTTTGTCCGTGGGCCTGCACGCCATCCAACGGGCTGGCAGCGTACTGGGCAAGCAGGTGCTGGTGACCGGTTGCGGCCCCATTGGCTCGCTCCTGATTGGTGCTTTGCGCCGAGCCGGTGCGGCCCGCATCGTGGCGGCCGACATCGCCGACTTGCCCCTGAAGTGCGCCAAGGAGATGGGCGCGGACGAGACCATCAACCTCAAGACCCAGCCCCAAGCGCTGGATGCCTACAAGGTGGACAAAGGCCAGTTTGACGTGGTGTTTGAAGCCTCTGGCAGCGAAGCCGCTTTGCGCGTAGGCCTGGACACCATCGTGCCACGCGGCGTTCTGATCACCGTGGGCATGGGCGGCGACATCAGCCTGCCCATGACACAAATCGTGGCCAAAGAGGTTGACCTGCGCGGCACCTTCCGCTTCCATGCCGAATTCGCCACCGCGGTGCGCTTCTTGAACGAAGGCCTGGTCAATGGAAAGCCTGTGATCACCAGCGTCTTGCCGCTAGACCGCGCCATCGAAGCGTTTGACTTAGCGGCCGACAAAAGCCAGTCACTCAAGGTACAGATTTCTTTCCAAAACGCCTGAAAATCAGGGGTTTCAAGGTCTCTCTAGAAAGTTCACACCATGTCGAAAATCGCCCTCGTCACCGGTGCCAGCTCTGGCATTGGCAAAGCCTGCGCCCTGGCCTTGCTCAAAGAAGGCTGGCAAGTCGTTCTGGTCGGCCGACGCGCCGACGCGCTGGCCTCTGCCGTGGCCGAAGGGGGTGCCAACGCTGGCAACGCCCACGCCATCCCCACCGACCTGTCCAAAGAGCCCGAAGTCAAAGCGCTGTTCGATCAGATTCGCTCGCGCTTTGGCCGCCTCGATTTGGTCTTCAACAACGCGGGCATTTCCCTGCCTTACACCTTGCCCGGTGACCTGTCGGGTGACGAATGGCGCCGTGCGGTGGACATCAACCTGAACGGCGCGTTCTACACCTTGTCGTATGCTTTCAAGCTGATGCAAGAGCAAAGCCCGCAGGGCGGCCGCATCATCAACAACGGTTCAATTTCGGCGCATGTGCCGCGCCCCGGCTCGATCGCCTACACCGCCACCAAACACGCCATCTCGGGCCTGACCCGCGCCGCGTCTTTGGACGGCCGCCCCTACAGCATCGCCGTGGGCCAGATCGACATCGGCAACGTGGCCTCCGACATGACGCTCAAAATGGCCTCGGGCGTGCACCAGGCTGACCTGACCATCAAGGCCGAACCGCGCATGGACATGTCAGCCGTGGTCGAAACTTTCATGACCATGGCCCGCCTGCCTTTGTCAGCGAATATTTTGTTCACCACAGTGATGGCGACCAACATGCCGTTTGTGGGGCGTGGTTGACTGGCCGGGCTTGATCGCTCAATCACTGTGACAAAGGGGGCCTTCGAGGCCCCTTTTTCTCATCAACTCAAGCGCACCACCGCATCGGCCCGCTTGTGCAGGTCGGGCAGCAACTCCAAGCCCAAACCCGGCTTGTCGTTCAGGCTGATCATGCCGTTCTTCACCTGCGGCAACTCGGTGACCAACTCTTTGTACCAGCCGCTGTAAAAAGCCCGCACACTTTCTTGAATCAAGGCATTGGGCGCGTGCAGAGACAAGTGGGTGGACGCGGCCCACACCACCGGCCCTGTGCAGTCGTGCGGGGCCACTGGCAATTGCCAGGCGTCGGCCATGGCGGCGATTTTGCGGGCTTCGGTCAGGCCCCCACACCAGCTGAGGTCCAACATGGCCACACCGGCCACGCCCGTTTGTAAATAGTCTTTGAAGCCCCATTTGTAGCTGAGCGTTTCGCTCGCGCAAATCAGCGCCTTGCAGTCCACCGCGTACTGCTTGAGCAAATCGAGGCTGTCCATGCGGATCGCGTCTTCGTGCCAGAAGGTGTCGAACTCTTGCAGCGCACGCGAGATTTTTTGCGCCATGGGCAATCGCCACAGGCTGTGGAACTCCACCATGATGTCCATCTTGTCGCCCACTGCCTTGCGGATTTTGCGAAAAGGCTCCAGCGCCGTGTTGAGATCTTGGGGGCTGATGTACTGGCCATGCGACTTTTCTGCGGCCACATCAAAAGGCCAAATTTTCATACCGGTGATGCCTTCAGACAGCAGCGACTCGGCCACTTCGTCGGCGCGGTGTAAAAAGCCTTGCAGGTCTTCGTAAGGCCCGGCGTTGTTGCCCAGACCCCAATTGCTGCTGGTCTGGTTCACGTTGCTGCGGATGTACTGGTAACCCGCGCAAGTGTTGTACACACGGATTTCGTCACGGCTTTTGCCGCCCAGAGCGGTATAGACTGGCATTCCTGCGGCTTTGCCAAAAATGTCCCACAGCGCAATGTCCACTGCCGAGTTGCCACGCGTCTCGACCCCGGACCCACGCCAGCCCAAATAGCCGGTGATGTCGCGCTGGCGGGACTCGATGGCCAGAGGATCTTGGCCCACCAGTTTGGGCGCCACCCATTCATGCAAATACGCCTCGACCGCTTGCGCCCCCATAAAGGTTTCGCCCAGGCCCACCAGGCCTTCGTCGGTGTGCAAACGCACCCAGATGATGTTGGGAAACTCACCCAAGCGGATGGTTTCGAGTTGCGTGATTTTCATGGCAGCATCCTGATCGGTCGTTAAAAAAGCCCCACAGCGGGCGGCTGTGGAGCTTGTAGGTTCAGCACAAAAGCTGAGCGCGAAGAATCAACCGCCGCGTGACTTCTTCAACTCGTCTTGTACCACCTTGATGGCGTCGGCACCGATCGAGTCCTTGTGCTTGTCGTACACCGAAGCGACTTTGGCACGAATGCGGTTTTGTTCGGCTGCACTCACCTCATTGACCTGCATGCCCTTGGTTTTCAGGCTGGCCAAAGATTTTTCATTCAAAGTGCGGTTGGCAGCGCGTTGGACTTTCTGACCTTCCATGGCGGCTTCACGCAACACGGCCTGCTCTTGCGGGTTCAGTTGGTCCCACAGTTTTTTGCTGTAAAGCACCAGGAAAGGCGTGTAGGCGTGGCGGGTCACGCTCAGGTACTTTTGCACTTCATTGAACTTGGAGGTTTCAATGGTCACAAAGGGGTTTTCCTGGCCGTCGATGGTCTTGGTTTCCAAGGCGGTGAACACCTCGCCAAAGGCCATGGGCACGGCGTTGGTACCCAGGGTCTTGAAAGTATCCAAGAAAATATTGTTCTGCATCACACGTACTTTGACGCCGGTGAAATCTTCCAGCTTGGTGACCGGACGCTTGCTGTTGGTCAGGTTACGGAAACCGTTTTCCCAATAGGCCAGGTTCACCAAACCAGCCGCTTCGAGCTTGGCATTGAAAAACTTGCCAGCAGGGCCATCCAGCACAGCATCGGCCTCTTTCTCGTTGGCAAACAGGAAAGGCAGGTCAAACACACCCAACTCTTTCACGATGCCCACCAGCGGCGAGCTGGAGGTGCAGACCATCTCTTGTGTGCCTGCACGCAAAGCTTGGGTCGCTGGCAAATCGCCGCCCGCTGCACCGCCCCAGAAGGCCGTGATTTTCATCTTGCCGCCGGTTTTAGCCGCCAGCACTTCTTGCATTTTCTTGACGCCCACGCCCACCGGGTGGTCTTCGTTCACACCGTTGGTGAACTTGATGTTGCGGTCGGCAAACTGCGCCATGGCGCTTGATGCGACCAGGAATGTGCCCGCGATCAGGGTCACCAGATTTCTGCGTTTCAACATGAATGTCTCCTTTAAAAAAACACAGGGTTACGAAATCAACTCAGCATCCACTTCATCGGCACGATAACGATGGACGGAAAAGCAATCAACAAGGCCAGCACCCCCAACTGCGCCAGCAAGAAAGGCATGACGCCCTTGAAGGCCGTGTCCATGTTGATCTTGGCCACTCCACAGACCACATTGAGCACGGTGCCCACGGGCGGGGTGATCAAGCCGATCGCGTTGTTCATGATGAACAGCACGCCAAAGTAGACCGGATCAATGCCTGCCTTGATGACCAAGGGCATGAGTACCGGCGTCAAAATCAACACGGTGGGCGTGAAGTCGAGTGCCGTGCCGACCACCACCACCAAAATCATGAGAACAACCATCAGCAATGTCTTGTTGCCCATGAGCGGCTCCATCATGCGGGCGACTTCGGCTGGGATGTTGGCCACCGTGATCAACCATGCACTGACCATGGCCGCTGCCACCAAAAACATGATGACCGAGGTCGTTTTACCGGCTGCCAAGGTAAGGCTGTACAACTTGGACCACTGCAGTTCGCGATAGATAAAAGCACCCACCACAAAACTGTAAACCGCCGCCACCACCGCTGCTTCAGTGGGCGTGAACACGCCGAACTTCATGCCGCCGATGATGAAGACCGGCAAGCCCAGCGCCAAGATGCCTTCACGCGTGGCCTTGACCTTTTCGGACCATGGCATGCGCGGTGCGGGCTGCACGTTCTCGCGCTTGGCCAACCACCACCAAGTCAGTCCCACAGCCGCACCCATCAAAATGCCCGGCACGATACCGGCCAGGAATAATTTGGTGATGGACACATTGGCCGCCACACCAAAGATGATGAAACCGATCGACGGCGGAATCACCGGCGCGATGATGCCGCCCGAGGCGATCAAACCCGCCGATCGTCCCACGTTGTAACCGGCCCGCTTCATCATCGGGATCAGCAAGGCCGCCAGCGCCGCCGTGTCGGCCACGGCCGAGCCGGACAAGGAGGCCATGATGACGGCGGCCATGACGGCCACATAGCCCAGTCCCCCCCTGAAATGCCCGACCCAGGCCATGGCCAAGTTCACGATGCGGCGGCTCAAACCGCCCGCGTTCATGAACTCTCCCGCCAACAAGAAGAACGGTACGGCAAGCAAGGGAAAGTTGTCAGCACCGTCCACAAAACGCTGCGCCAGAATCTGGCTGTCAAATGCGTTGATCATGCCGTTGCTGGCCATGTAGGCCATCAAACTCAGGCCACACACCAACAAGGCGTAGGCAATGGGCATGCCCAGGGCCATCGCCCCAATCAAGCTGAACACAAAAACAGCGATGGTCATGCGCGGCCTCGCACTTCAGGCTCAATTTCAGCCAGCACCACTTTGTCTTCGGACTCCACCACCATCACCAGATCTGACTCGGCCAATCGGCCGGTCAGTAAAAGGACCAGCTTATGGAGGTTCATGATGCCCATGACGGCAGCCGTGACGTAACCAATGCCATAAATCCAGATCATGGAAATACCCACCACCACAGAGATGTTGGTGACCTGCAGATCGTGCATTTGCCAAGTGCCCCAAAAGAACAGCACATTGCAGCCGAGCATCAAGACTTCACTCAGGAAAAAGCACAACTTTTTGCCGCCCAATGACAGGCGGCGCACCAGCGTGTCCACGCCCAAGTGGCCTTTTTCGCGCATGGCCACCATGGCCCCGAGGTAGGTCAGCCAAATAAAGCAGTAACGCGACATTTCGTCCGAGATGGAAATGCCCGAGTTAAAACCGTAGCGCAGCACCACGTTGCCAAAGACCATGATGACCATGGCCACCAGGCAGGCCACAACCAGAAACTCCAGCAGTTTGAAAAAAGCGTTGATGGTGGTTTGCATGGGTGTCTTGCGGCTCAAGCCACTTCCTTGATGGCTTTCTGTACGGCCCGTTTGACAAGCCGAATTTTCGATTTGATGGGTGTGGCCTCGCCCGAGACCACGGGCAATTTGCGGCGCGAAGCCAGCACCTGATCGATGTCCTGCCTTGCACCTTCGATCAAGACCATGACGGCCCGTTCGGCTTTGGTCGGGTTGCGGGCAATGACGGCATTGAGCACCGCCCGGTGCAAGGGCAAGGAGGTCTTGGTGCCATCCTGGATGCGGGTGGAAATCTCGAAACTGGTGCGCAGCAAGGCGTTGAGCGCCTTGCTCATTTGCACCAACATGCGGTTGTGCGAAGCCTGCAGCAAACCTTCGTGAAAACGCAGATCGTGCGTGACGTAATCACCGCCCTCTTCTACTGCTTGCTTCATCCCAGCATAAGCGGCTTCGATGTGGGCAATGTCTTCGGGTGTGGCCCGCTCAGCAGCCAAGCGCACGGCAGCGGGCTCCACCACACGGCGCAGTTCTTGCAAGTCCTTCAAAAACTCGGGCGTCAGACCGCAGCGGGCCTGCCAGGCGACCACATCGGGGTCAAACCAGTTCCAGTGCGCATCGGGCATGACGCGGGTGCCCACCTTGGGGCCGGTAGACAGCAGGCCCTTGGCCACCAAAGACTTGATGGCCTCGCGCACCACGGTACGGCTTACACCCAGCTCTTCACACAAAATCGGCTCGGGCGGCAAACTCGCGCCCACGGCATAGCGACCAGACAAAATGGCCTGACCCAATAAATCAAGGGAATTTTTGTGGAAATTATTCGTCATGGGGGTACAGCAATCGTGCGGTCTATCATATGATGATTGGATACCTGATCAAGACTCTGGTAAACCCTAGTCCCAGTCGTCTTGGTGTCTAGGGTTTGCCCCATGTCGCTGGTTTTACAAAGTTCGCTTGTTTTTCTATCATCACACGATAGGATTTTCAAGACTCACGATTCACTCCCAACTTGGACACGCACCATGAGCAACAACAACGACAGCCCACCCCGCAAGAAACCAGAAGAACTGCGCAGCCAACAATGGTTTGGCCGCCAAGACCGCGACGGCTTTGCCTACCGCAGCTGGGTCAAGGGCAAGGGCGTGCCGCACGACCAGTTTGACGGCCGCCCCGTCATTGGCATCTGCAACACTTTCAGTGAACTCACGCCCTGCAACTCGCACTTCCGCACCTTGGCCGAGCAGGTCAAGATCGGCGTTTACGAGGCGGGGGGCTTTCCGCTCGAATTCCCCGTCATGTCGCTGGGCGAAACCTTGCTCCGCCCCACAGCCATGCTCTACCGTAACCTGGCCAGCATGGACGTGGAAGAAAGCATTCGGGGCAACCCGATCGACGGTGTGGTGCTGCTCATGGGTTGCGACAAAACCACGCCCTCCTTGCTGATGGGTGCGTCCAGCGTGGGCCTGCCCACCATCGGCGTGTCGGGCGGCCCCATGCTGAACGGCAAATGGCGCGGCCAAGAGCTGGGCTCGGGCACGGGGGTATGGAGCATGAGCGAGCAAGTGCGTGCTGGCACTCTGAAGCTGCAAGACTTCTTTGAAGCCGAGAGCTGCATGCACCGCAGCCACGGCCACTGCATGACCATGGGCACCGCCAGCACCATGGCCAGCATGGTCGAAGCCCTGGGCATCGGCCTGCCCGGCAACGCGGCCTATCCAGCAGTGGACGGCCGCCGCAATGTGCTGGCCCGCGACGCAGGACGGCGGATTGTCGAGATGGTGCACACCGACCAAACCATCAGCAAGGTGCTGACCCGCGAAGCCTTTGAAAACGCCATCCGCACGCTGGCCGCCATTGGCGGATCGACCAACGCGGTGATCCACCTGATCGCGATTGCCGGTCGCCTAGGTCTGAAACTCACCGTGGACGATTTCGAGCGCCTGGGCAGCGAGCTCCCTTGTCTACTGAATTTGCAGCCTTCTGGTGAGCACCTGATGGAAGACTTCTGCTACGCCGGTGGCTTGCCGGTGGTGATGAAAGAGATCGAGCACCTGCTGCACAAGGGCATCGTCACCGTGAGCGGCAAGACGGTGAGCGAGAACATCGCTAGCGCTGTGAATTACGACCCACGGGTCATCAAAAGATTTGAGGCACCTTTCAAGGAAAAAGCAGGCATCGCCATCTTGCGTGGCAACCTGGCGCCTCGCGGTGCAGTCATCAAGCCCAGCGCCGCCACGCCAGCGCTCATGGTGCACACCGGCCGCGCCGTGGTCTTTGAAGACAGCCACGACTTCCACAAGCGCATCGACGACGAGAACCTGGATGTCGATGAAAACTGCATCCTGGTGCTCAAAAACTGCGGCCCCAAGGGCTACCCCGGCATGGCCGAAGTGGGCAACATGCCACTGCCACCCAAAGTGCTGCGCAAAGGCATCACCGACATGGTGCGCATCAGCGACGCCCGCATGAGCGGCACGGCCTACGGCACCGTGGTGCTGCACACCACGCCCGAAGCAGCCGCAGGCGGCCCCTTGGCCGTGGTGCAAAACGGCGACATGATTGAACTCAACGTGCCCGAGCGCAAACTGCAGCTGCTCATCAGCGACGAAGAACTGGCCCGTCGCTTGGCCCTGTGGGAAAAGCCTGCACCCGCCATGAACTCGGGCTACTGGAAGCTCTACATCGACCATGTGCTGCAAGCCGACGAAGGCGCGGACATGGACTTCTTGGTCGGCCAGCGCGGCGCGGCCGTGCCCAAAGACAACCACTGATTTCCAAGGAAAAACCATGCGTATTTTGATCACCGGCGGCGCCGGATTTTTGGGCGCTCGACTGGCCCGCGAGATTTTGAAAAAAGGCCAACTCAGCGGCCAGACCGTCACCGAATTGGTGATTGCCGACCTCTTCCCCGCCCCCGCAGATTTGCTGGCCGACCCTCGCGTCAAAGGCCATGCAGGCCCGATGCTGGAGCAAGGCGACTTGTTCAAGAGCGGCTTTGATGGTGTGTTCCACTTGGCGTCTGCCGTGTCGGGCGAGTGCGAATTGGACTTTGATTTGGGCCTGCGCTCCAACGTAGACAGCTCGCGATTGCTTCTCGACAGCATCCGTGCCTCGGGCAAAGTGTCTCGCCTGGTGTTTGCCAGCTCGGTCGCGGTGTTCGGCCCCGACGCGGCCAACCCCATGCCTGCGCTGGTGGCCGACACCACCTTGCCCACGCCCCAAACCTCTTACGGCACACACAAGCTGATGATCGAGTACATGGTGGCCGACTACACCCGCAAGGGCTACATCGACGGCCGCGCCGCCCGCTTGATGACGGTGGCTGTGCGCCCCGGCAAGCCCAATGGCGCTGCGTCTTCGTTTTTCAGCGGCATCATCCGCGAGCCTTTGGCGGGCACCGCCACCACCTGCCCGGTGGACGCCCATGTGTCACACCCCATTTCTTCGCCCGGCAACACCGTGCATGGTTTGATCACCGTGTTCGAGGCCAGCCGCGAAGCCTTTGGTGGCCGCATGGCGCTGAACCTGCCGGGCCTGAACGTGAAGGTCAGCGACATGCTGGCGGCCCTTGAAAAAGTGGCAGGTCCTGCCGTGCGTGCACGGGTGACCTTTGAGAAGGACGAACGCATCGCCGCCATTGTGGACAACTGGGCCAAGGGCTGCACCTTCGAGCGGGCGCACGCACTGGGCCTGCGGGCCGATGCCAGCTACGAAGCGATCATTGCGCAGTACATCGAAGACTGTAAAACCCGCCCCGGCTACCCGGCCGAGGCCTTGAACGGTTTGAAGTGAAGTTTTAAAAAGGCCGCCACGCGAATGCTGCGTGGCGGCCTTTTTTCGTTGGATCCAGGGTTGAAGATTTAAAAATGCGTGCTGATCGCCCCGCTGATGCGCCCATCGTCTTCGATGATCGCCATCCAGCGCCATTTGTCAAAAGTGGTGCAGGGGTGAGAAATCCCCAGAGCCACGCGGTCGCCCACTTGCGGCCAGACGCCCTGAGTGTCAAACACCATGTGCGCATGCTGGTCGCTGAGCGCTTTGACTTTCCAAGACTCGGGCGTGGCCTGCATGGCCCCTGCTCCACTTTGCCCACGGGCTGCCCAGCGCACCGGCATGGGCATGCACTGGTCAAACGACAAATCGCGCCGACCCGCACTCAAAATCGCCAGCCCCGGCTCAGGCACCGACTGCACCTTGGCCCACACCTCCAGCGCAGGCAACAGCGACGCACTCAAGCCCTCAGGCGCTTCCACCAGCTTGAGGTAACGGGCGTAGTTCCAGTGGTCGTGCGTGACATAACAACCGGAACGCAACATGCCTTGCACCGGGCGGCTCTTGACCTGCGTTTTGAGCATCGGGATCACCAAATCGAACACCGCCGAGCCGCCTGCCGAGAGCAAGACTTCATCACCGCCCCACAGGTGTTGTTCATCGATTTGTTGCACCAGGGCCTGCACGCTGCGCACCAGAGCGCTCACAGCCTCGATGTCATGGGCACTGTCACATTGGCCCAGTCCACCCTCGTAGCACTCCACCCCACCCAAGCGAACCGCGCCCGACTCGGCCATGGCTTGCGCCAAAGCCAGCGCCTGCTCATGCGTTCGGCAGCCGGTGCGGTAACCGGCAATGCCCAGCTCCAACAGCACATCCCAGCATCGCGGCTGACCGCGCCGTGCGCCCCAGTCGGCCAAGGTCCGCAACTGCGCCAGAGAATCGACCAAAAACCAGACACGCGTTTGCGGGTACTGGTTGAGCAACAAGTCCAACCCGTCCAGGTCGGCGTCCGACACCAACTGGTTGGCGATGATGGCGCGTTGCGCGCCTGCGGCCAGGCCCACACGCAACTGGTGCACGTTGGCAAAAGTCAGGCCCCAGGCCCCGGCTTGCAGCTGCATGCGAAACAACTCGGGCGACATCGTGGTCTTGCCGTGCGGAGCCAAGGCCACCCCTTTGCGCTGCACAAAGGCCTGCATCCAAGCCAGGTTGTGCGCAAGCGCCGGGCGGCGCAACACCGCCACCGGGTATGCCAATGCGTCCTCCAGCAAGTGCCAGCCACGCTGGCCCAGCGCAGACACGGCGCAGGGCTCAGCGGTCAGGGGGTAGCCTTTGCAGCTCGCGTTCAGTACAAAATCACTGCTGATGCTGTTGTTGTTCATCATCTGGTTTGTCTCCAACAGGTCGCCGATGCCGGTTCACCCTTGGCGATGATTCTCCCACCTCCGCCCCAAAATTTTCGAGTGCCCCGCCACCCTTTTTTGACATGACCCACCTCCACAAAACCCTGGACATCGTGGCGCTTGGCGAAGCCATGCTCGAGTTCAACCAAAGACCCAGCTCACACGCAGGTGAAGCCCCGCTTTACCAGCAAGGCTTTGGCGGCGACACCAGCAATGCCGCCATTGCTGCCGCCCGCGCCGGAGCGCGTGTGGCCTACCTCACGCGCTTGGGCACCGACCGCTGGGGCGACCACTTGATGGACCTGTGGCAACGCGAAAACGTGGCCACCGCCGCCGTGCAGCGCGAGCCACAAGCGCCCACGGGTCTTTACTTTGTGAGCCACGATGCTCAGGGTCATCACTTCAGCTATGCGCGTGCAGGATCAGCTGCCAGCCGCATGCAGCCGCAAGACCTGGTGCATTGGACCGATGCCATCACCCATAGCCAATGGCTGCACCTGTCGGGCATCTCGCTGGCCATTTCCGCCTCGGCCTGCGACACGGCTTTGGCGGCCATGGCGCTTGCCCGCAGTCACGGCACACGGGTGGCCCTCGACTCGAATTTGCGCTTGTCCCTGTGGCCACTGGCCCGGGCGCAGGCCTGCATTCGCCACGCCGTCAGTTTGTGCGATCTGTTTTTGCCAAGCTTGGAAGACATGACGGCGCTCACGGGTCTCACGCAAGCGCAAGACATCATTGACTGGAGTCATGCCCAAGGTGCGACACAAGTGGTGCTCAAATTGGGGGCCGATGGGGCGCTGGCCAGTGACGGCAAAAACCAGCAACGCCTGCCAGGCCACGCAGCCACGGCCGTCGATGCCACGGGTGCGGGCGACTGTTTTGCCGGCAACCTGTTGGCGCGTTTGTCGGCGGGTGACGACCTGTGGGCCGCCACCACTTACGCCAACGCAGCCGCCTCGCTGTCGGTGCAGGGCTTCGGCGCGGTCGACCCCTTGCCCACACGCGAAGCTGTGCTGAAGGTGTTGAACACTTCATCGAAAGGCGCTACAGCATGAGCAGCACAAGACCTTTGATCGCGATCGACTGGGGCACCTCTTCGCTGCGCGGTGCGCGGCTCGGTGCAAGCGGCCAGGTGCTCGAATCCCGCGAATTTCCACGCGGCATCCTCACCGTGCCACCCGGCCAATTTGAAGCAGTGTTTGATGAACTTTTTGGCGACTGGATGCAAGCACCGGGAGCCCTCTGCCTGATCTCGGGCATGGCGGGCAGCCGACAAGGCTGGCAAGAAGCGCCCTACTGCCCCTGCCCCGCAGGCTTTGCCGAACTGGGCCAGCACCTTCTGTGGCTGCAGCCCAGGCGCATCGCCTTGGTGCCAGGCCTGAGCTGTCTGCGTACAGACACGCTCAACACACCCGATGTGATGCGCGGCGAAGAGGTGCAAGTATTTGGTGCCTTGCAGATGGCGGGCCGCGACTGCGCCACGCTGGTGCTGCCCGGCACACACAGCAAGTGGGTGCAGGTGCAAAGCGGCCGGGTCACGCAGTTCCAGACCTTCATGACCGGCGAGGTGTTTGCGCTGATGAGCCAGCACTCGATTTTGGGCAAGACGATGGACCTTCAGGGCGCTTTTGACGAAGCGGTCTTTTTGCAAGGCGTGAACACAATCCAGCAAACCCAGCAAAGCGGCAGTGTGCTGCACCAGCTGTTTGCGGTGCGCACACTGGGCTTGTTTGAGCGCCTGAGTGCGGCCCAATTGCCCAGTTACTTGTCGGGCCTGTTGATCGGCGAAGAGCTGCGCCACCAGGCCGTCTTGCCCCATCCAGACCCGGTCCTGGTGATCGGCAGCCCGGTCCTTTGCCTGCGCTACACCCTGGCCCTGCAACACCTGCACATCCCCTGCCAAAGCCATGGGGCCGAAGCCACTTGGGCTGGCTTGTGGGCACTCGCATCTTCTTGTGACCCTTCATGAACACCACCGCCATGACCGCTTTACCCTCCCCCGCCCACACCCTGGCGCAAGCCATGGCCCAACTGCCCTTGATCGCCATCCTGCGCGGCCTCACCCCTGCCGAAGCACCCGCCATCGGCGAGGCCTTGGTCAGCAGCGGCTTTGCCATCATCGAGGTGCCGCTCAACTCGCCTGAGCCCTTGAACAGCATCGCCACTCTGACAAAGCTTTTTCCGCAAAGCCTCATCGGCGCAGGCACCGTGCTGAATGTGCAGCAGGTCAAAGAGGTGCACGCTGCGGGCGGCCGTTTGGTCGTGGCTCCCAACTTCAACCCCGCCGTGGTGGCGCAGGCCTTGGCGCTGAACATGGTGGTGCTGCCCGGTGTGGCCACGCCCACCGAAGCCTTTGCCGCACTCGATGCGGGCGCACATGGCCTCAAACTGTTCCCAGCCGAGATGATCACACCCGCCACGGTGAAAGCGCTGCGGGCGGTGCTGCCCAAAACAGCGGCCTTGATGCCGGTGGGGGGCATCACGCCCGACAACATGGCCGCGTACCTGGCCGCCGGGGCCAGTGGCTTTGGTTTGGGTTCGGCTTTGTACGCGCCGGGTAAATCGGCGCCAGCGGTGCAGCAACAGGCAGAAGCTTTTGTGCGGGCCTTGAAGGGCTGAAAAACGGGCTCTCGCCCGCAGGCCTCAAGCCTTCTCGCCCAACCGTCCGTCCCGGAAATCCTGCAGGGCCTGGTAGATCTCTTCCTTGGTGTTCATCACAAAGGGCCCGTATTGCACGATGGGTTCTTTGAGCGGTTTACCCGCCACCAAAATCAGCTTGGCGTCGGCGCTGGCTTCGATCACCACACCATCGGCCTGCGCTGTGTTGGCCAAGATGGCCATGCGCTGCAGCGGCACGGCCTGGCCTGCAATGCGCACCTCGCCCCGGTACACGTACACAAAAGCGTTGTGCCCAGCGGGCAGGGTTTGCTCAAAACGTGCGCCCTCTGGCATGTGCACATCCAGAAACACAGGCTGAGTGATGCTGCGGCTTACCGCGCCTTCCACGCCGTGGCTGGCCCCGGCAATGACCGTCACGGCCACGCCCGCTGGCGTCTGGAACTGAGGCAACTGCTCGTTTTGAAAATCACGGTACCAAGGCGCGTTCATCTTCTCGGAGCTGTGCAGGTTCAGCCAGAGCTGAAAACCCTCCATCACCCCATCGGCTTGCTGGGGGATTTCGGAGTGGATCACGCCCTGGCCAGCGGTCATCCATTGCACACCGCCGTTTTGCAACAGGCCTTCGTTGCCCGCGCTGTCACGGTGCAGCATGCGCCCGGCGATCATGTAGGTCACGGTTTCAAAACCCCGGTGCGGGTGGTCCGGAAAACCCGCGATGTAGTCGTCGGGTTTGTCGCTGCCAAAAGCGTCCAGCATCAAAAACGGGTCGAGCCGGTGTTGCAGGTCTTGCGTGAGGATGCGGCTGAGCTTGACGCCCGCGCCGTCCGACGTGGCCTGGCCGGTGACCAGCCGTTCGATGGTGCGCGAGACATTCACGGCTTGTGGGTGAGCTGCTTGAGACACAAGCGATCCTTTTCAAAAAAACCCAACGATCAAGCAGGGCGGTGCAAGGCGCAGATTTTGTTGCCATCGGGGTCGCGCAGGTAGGCCAGGTAGAGCTTGCCTGCGGGGCCTTCGCGAAAGCCGGGTGGGTTTTCGCAGGTGACGCCGCCGTTGGCCACACCCGCCGCGTGAAAGGCTTCGCCCTGCTCAGGCGATTTGACGGCAAAGCCAATGGTGCTGCCGTTGCCGTGGCAAGCGGGCTCGCCGTTGATGGGCGTGGTGATGCCAAAAGTACCCGTGGGGCTGCGGTAGAAATAACGGTTGTTGTTGGCCACGCCTGGGCCATAACCCAAGGTGCCCAACACGGCGTCGTAAAACTTTTTAGACACTTCCAGATCTTTCACACCCACCATCACATGACTGAACATTGCGCTCTCCTCATAGACCCGTTGCCGGGCGAAATTATTGATTGTTCATCGTAGCGGATACCGAAGGGCCTGGCCGGGTCAAGACTTCTTCAAACCCTGCCAGCGCTCGTGCGCTGGCCCTTGCAAGTCGGGCGGCAGCTGGTGTTTGGCCTGCAGGTAGTGGTGGGTGTAGACGTCCAGATAAGCCTGCAGGGTGTCGGCTGCTTGCACCTCGCCCGTCAGTTCGAGACACAGCGACGCCACTTCGCTGGTGCAAAAATGGTCATCGCGTTTGGAGCGGCGCAATTGGTAGCGCGAGACCTGTTCGGGGGCCAGGCAGAGCACGGGCAAGCGGTTCAGGTAAGGGCTTTTTCGGAACATCTTGCGGGCTTCGGGCCAGGTGGCGTCGAGCAAGATGAACAGCGGGCGCTGACCGGCGAGCAGGGGCTGTACCGCGTGCACCACCCTTTCAGGCTCCACAAATTCGCCCGGAAACACCACATACGGCTGCCACTGCGGATCGGCCAGCAGCGCCAGCAAGGCCGGGTCTACCTCGGTACGGGCCCAGCCAAAGGCGAAGGTGTCGGGCACCACATCGGCGATCAACCAGCCGGTGTTGCTGGGTTTGAGGGGCTCGATGTCGGCCATCAGCAAACACATGCCCACTTTCGTGGGCACCTCTGGGAGCAAGGCGCAAATGCAGTGGCTGGGCACCAAGCGGCAGCCGGGGCAGCGATCGCCCTTGATGCCGCCACGGGCCAAAAAGGGTTTGGCGCTGCGGGCCAGGCGCTCGGTGCGCAGACGCGAGACGGCGTGGGGCAGCTTCAGGGGCGGCTCAGACATCAAACTGTGGGCGTGGCCATGCGCAGTTGGCGGGCCGCTTCCTCGTCGCGGGCATCATCGATCTCGCGCAGCACCGCCTGCATGTCCACATCGGCCGTCGAGCGCTCAAAGCGACCCGTGAGCGGTGTCTCGTTGCTCAACAGTCCCGCTTGGTACAGGCTCCAGATTTCAGGTCCGAACTCGGTCTGGCGCAGCGCGGGGGCAAATTGGCCAAAGAAGTCGCGCAAATTGCCCACATCGCGCAGAAGCATGCGCTGGGCGTGGTGGTTGCCGGCCGCGTCCACCGCTTGGGGCAAGTCGATGATGACCGGCTCGTCCACACCGGTCAGGTCACCCTCGCCGGGAATGTGCGCCAACAAAATGTTGAACTCCGACAAGTCGCCGTGCACCACACCCGCGCACAACATGCGCACCACTTCGCCGATCAGGGTGGCGTGGTGCTGCAGCGCTTGTGCGGGGGTAAAGGCCACATCGTTCAGGCGCGGGGCGGCGTCGCCATGGGCGTCGGTGACCAGCTCCATGAGCAGCACGCCGTCAAAAAAGTTGAAGGGCCGGGGCACACGCACCCCCGCTGCGGCCAGGCGGTACAGCGCATCCACCTCGGCGCTTTGCCAGGCGGCTTCTTGCTCTTGGCGGCCAAACTTGCTGCCCTTGGCCATGGCGCGGGCCGAGCGCGAGTTCTTGACCTTGCGGTTTTCGGTGTAGTCCACCGCTTGCCGAAAGCTGCGGTGCGTGGCCTCTTTGTAGATCTTGGCGCAGCGGGTCTCGTCGCCACAACGGACCACGAACACCATGGCCTCTTTGCCGCTCATGAGCTGACGCACCACGGTGTCGATCAGGCCCTCTTCGACCAGGGTCTGCAGCCTCGATGGTGCTTTCATGCGGCGGCTTCAGTGCGCAAGCAAGGCCCAGCCTGCGTGCTGGTTGGCCTTGTTGTTTTCGTACTCCCAGGCTGCGCCGCAGCGGTCGCAGCGGTAACGGGTGAAGCTGGCTTGGCCGTTGTCACGGTCTTCGCGGTGGTGGGTGCCTTGCACCAGTTCGGCGTGGCCGGGGGCTTTGCGCCAGTGCTGCTGGATGCCAGCACAGGGTTCACACCAATTGGGGGCAGCACGCTGGGCAGCGCCGGTGGACGAAGGGGTCATGAAGGGGGAATTCCTGGACAATGCCTGAGGGGGCGATGCCTGCATTGTCGCCGCTCCCGCTTGCAGGTGACAGACCGCCGCGCCGGACTGTGGCAGCATGCCCCCAATTTGATCCCACTGCCAGGAGTCTTGAACATGCCCACAACCCTCTCCAACGCACTGTCCAATGGCCTCTCATTTGGCCTTCAAGGCCGCGTGGTCATCGTCACCGGCGCGGCCAATGGCATTGGCGAGGCCTGTGCCCGCCGATTTGCAGCCGAAGCCGCCCATGTGGTGCTGGCCGATGTGAACAGCGAACGCGGTGCGGCCGTGGCGGCCGAATTGCGCAGCGCAGGCCACAGCGCCGGTTTCATGGCCTGCGACGTCTCGCGCAAGGCCGATGTCGACGCTTTAGTGGACCATGTGCTGCAGGCCTTTGGCCGCTTGGATGTGCTGGTGAACAACGCCGGAATTTTCAAGGCAGCGGATTTTCTGGACGTGACCGAAGAAGACTTTGACGCCGTGATCAACGTCAACATCAAAGGCTCCTTCCTGATGGGCCAGGCCGCAGCCCGTGCCATGAAAAGCACCGGAGGAGGCGCGATTGTCAACATGAGCTCGGTCAACGCGGTGCTGGCCATCCCCAACATCGCCAGCTACAACGTGAGCAAGGGCGGCATCAACCAGCTCACACGTGCCATGTCGCTGGCACTGGCCGACTTTGGCATCCGCGTGAACGCGGTGGCCCCCGGGACGATTGCCACCGAACTGGCCCGCCAAGCGGTGCTGACCAGTGAAGCCGCCGAAAAGAAAATCATGATGCGCACGCCCATGAAACGCCTGGGCGAACCCGACGAGGTGGCCAAGGTGGTGGCTTTTTTGGCCAGCGACGCGGCCAGCTACATCACCGGTGAAATCGTCACGGTGGATGGTGGGCGCATGGCACTCAACTACACCGTACCCGTGTGAAAAGGTTTGAGCAGAGTTTGAGAGAAACCATTTTGATGAGCACCACGACCGACACACGCCCCAACGATTTGGAGGCCTGGCTGGCCCTTGAGCGCGACGTGCGCACATGCCTAGATGCCGGGGTCGGCCCCGGTGTGGCCCGCCCCGAGCAAGTGGCTGGCAAGACCGGCCTGCAGGTCATGCAGGGCCTGCTGGCGGGCGAACTGCCTTATGCGCACATGGCCAAAACGCTGGACTTCATGCTGATCGAGGTCGGTCCGGGCTTGGCCATTTTTCAGGGCACGCCCGGCGTGAAGCACCTGAACCCGCTGGGCACGGTGCATGGCGGTTGGTTTGCCAGCCTGCTCGACTCGGCCCTGGGCTGCGCGGTACACACCATGATGCCGCCAGGGCGCGGCTACACCACGGCCGACTTGAGCGTGAAACTCGTCAAAGCCCTGACCCCAAAAGTGCAGCGCGTGCGGGCCATTGGCCAAGTGGTGCACTGCGGCCGCCAACTGGCCACCGCCGAAGCGCGGATGGTCGGGCCTGACGGCACCCTGTACGCCCATGCCAGCACGGCTTGCCTTGTTTTTGAACCCCCCCCAACCCACGGAAATAAACCATGAGACTCCTTCACACCATGCTGCGCGTGGGCGACCTGCAACGCTCCATCGACTTCTACACCCAGGTGATGGGCATGAAGCTGCTGCGCACCTCGGAAAACCCCGAATACAAATACTCCCTGGCCTTTGTGGGCTTCGGCAACAACCCCGACCACGCCGAGCTGGAGCTGACCTACAACTGGGGCACGGAAAGCTACGACATGGGCACGGCCTACGGCCACATCGCTCTGGGCGTGCCCGATGCCTATGCCGCCTGCGAAAAGATCAAAGCCGCTGGCGGCAAGGTCACACGCGAGGCCGGCCCCGTCAAAGGCGGCACCACGGTGATTGCCTTTGTGACCGACCCGGACGGCTACAAGGTCGAGCTGATCCAGCGGGCTGAATAGGCAAGGGGACAGGGCTTGCGCAAAGCCTGGTGAGCAAGGCCTGGGTGAGCTGGTCAATCGTCCAGCGTACAAAAAAATCTGATTCGACCAACGAGCTTCCGTCTTGTTCGATCGGTCTCACCTAACGGGTCGTTCCAAGCATGTTGGTGCGACCACCCACGCCCAAACATCAAAGCAAAGGCCGCAGCTCCCGCGCTGCCTCCTGCAACAGCGGCAGCCAATGGCGCTGCACGGCGGCGTCGCCCAACTGCTCCGCGGTGCCCACCACATTCAACGCGGCCAGGGTCTGGCCCTGCATATTGCGCAGCGGTACCGCCAGCGCATGGATGCCCAGCTCGTGGCCGTCCCGGGCCAAGCAATGGTCAGCCTGCCGAACCTGCTCAATCAAGGCCTTGAACCGGGTGGCATTGACCTCGGTTTGAGGCGTGATCCGGGCCAGCTCGCGGCCCCGTAGCCAAGCGGCGAATTCGGCCTTGGGCAAGCCCGCCAACAACACCCGCCCGGTGGAGGTGGCGTGTGCGGGCAAGCGGGCACCCAGATGCAGGCCATAAGCCAAGTGCCGAACAGGCTCGGCCACACCTGCGCTGCGGGCCACGATGACACATTCGTCCCCATCCCGCACCACCGCACTGAAAGCCGCTTGGGTTTGCGCGGCCAAACGGTTGAGGGTGGGCTGCAAAGTGCGTGGCAGGCGCGAAGTGGCCATGTAGCTGCCCGCCAGACGCAGCACCCGCGCCGACAGCCAGTAACGCGAGCCATCGGTGTCCAGATAGCCCAGATCCGCCAGCGTGAGCAAATGCCGCCGCGCCGCCGCCCGCGTGATGCCCGTGCGCTGCGCGGCCAGCGTCGCGTTCAGGCGTTGGCGCTCGGTGTCAAAAGCCTCCAGCACCGCCAGCCCTTTGGCCAGACCTTCGATGTAATCTGCTTTGGCGATCGCCATGGGGCTGCTTTCTGAGTTGGACTCTTGAAGAATTGACCTGATTGCTCAGGCTTGATCTGGGTCATTTTGCGCGATCATCGCACAAATTCATCGCTCATCGCACAAACTTCATCACCGCAGTCGGGCACCCACACGCCCGCCTCTTAAGCTTCAAGGCAATGAATTGACCGACTTCAGGAGACACCCATGATCACCACCCGCACCCAAGTCGCCATTGTTGGCGCAGGCCCTTCTGGCTTGCTGCTGGGCCAATTGCTGTTCAAAGCGGGCATCGACGCCATCATCGTCGAGCGCCAAAGCCCCGACTACGTGCTCTCGCGCATCCGTGCAGGTGTGTTGGAGCAAGTGACCATGGACCTGCTCGATGAAGCTGGCGTAGGTCAGCGCATGCACAAAGAGGGTTTGGTCCACACGGGTTTTGACCTGTTGTTCAAAGGCGCACGCCACCGCATCGACATGGACCGCCTCACGGGCGGCAAAAAAGTCATTGTGTACGGACAAACCGAAGTCACCCGCGACCTGATGGACACCCGCCAAGCGGAAGGTTTGCCCACGGTGTACGAGGCAGGCAACGTGCAGGTGCACGACGTTGACAGCCAAAAGCCCCGCGTGAGCTACGAGAAAAATGGCCAGCTGCACACCATCGAGTGCGACTTCATTGCAGGCTGCGACGGCTTTCACGGTGTGTGCCGCGCCAGTGCGCCTAAAAGCGCGATCAAAGAATACGAGAAGGTTTACCCCTTCGGCTGGCTGGGCGTGTTGTCTGACACACCACCCGTGCACCACGAACTGATTTACGCCAACAGCACGCGCGGCTTTGCCTTGTGCTCGCAGCGCAGCGCCACGCGCAGCCGCTACTACTTGCAAGTGCCCACCACCGACAAGGTCGAGCAATGGTCAGACGACGCTTTCTGGGCCGAGTTGCGCCATCGCTTGGACCCTGAGGCTCGCGAGCATTTGGTGACGGGCCCGAGCATTGAGAAAAGCATCGCTCCGCTGCGCAGCTTTGTGACCGAGCCGATGCGCTTTGGCCGCATGTTCCTGGCAGGCGACGCCGCGCACATCGTGCCGCCCACGGGCGCCAAAGGCCTGAACTTGGCCGCCACCGACGTCAAGTACCTGTCCACCGCCTTCATCGAGTTTTATGCCGACAAAACCGAGGTGGGCATCGACGCCTATTCAGAGCGCTGCCTGCGCCGCGTGTGGCGTGCCGAGCGCTTTTCCTGGTGGTTCACCAGCTTGATGCACCACTTTCCAGAAAACGGCGACATGGGGCAGAAGTTCCAAGACGCTGAACTCGATTACCTGATCCACAGCGAAGCGGGCTCACGCACCATGGCCGAAAACTATGTGGGGCTGCCGCTGAATTTTGGCGAGTGAGTTACCGGGCCTCAGGCCGCTTGACGGGCCTTCCACGCGCCAAACAGGGCGATCAGGCCCGGCACGATGATCAAGGCCCAGATGATCTTGGACAGGTGTTGCTGCACGATGGGCAGGTTGCCAAACAGGTAGCCCACCAGCGTCAGGCCCACCACCCAGATGAAACCACCCACCACGTTGAACAAGGTGAACTTGCTGCGTGTCATCTCGGCCACACCTGCCACAAAGGGCACAAAGGTCCGAACAAAGGGCATGAACCGCGCCAAGATGATGGTGATACCACCGTATTTTTCGTAAAACGCATGGGCTTGGTCAAAGCCCCTTCGGCTGAAAAATCGGGACTCTTCCCACTGGAACACCCGGGAACCAAAGTAACGCCCGATCGTGTAGTTGGTCTGGTCGCCCAATATGGCCGCGGCCAGCAACAAACCCATGACCAATGGCAAATTCATCCAACCCGCGCCGCACAGGGCCCCCACGACGAAGAGCAGCGAGTCGCCGGGCAAAAACGGCATGACCACCACGCCGGTTTCCACAAAGATGATGAGGAACAGCAGGGCGTAAACCCAGGCGCCATATTGAGCGACAAAGGCCTCCAAATATCGATCGACGTGGAGGATGAAATCGACGAGTTGCAAAAGAATATCCATGCGCCGATTATCCTCGCCCAAGCCCTAAAATCAGGAAGTGAGCTCCCAACAAACCCAGGCCCCCGCGCGCCGTCCCATCCGCGAACTTCCCGATGAACTGATCAGCCAGATCGCCGCAGGCGAGGTGGTCGAGCGGCCAGCATCGGTTGTGCGCGAGCTGGTAGACAACGCCATGGACGCGGGCGCACGCAGCATCACGCTGCGCCTGATGGGCGGCGGCACGCGGCTGATTTCGGTGGAAGACGACGGCGGGGGCATTGCCCCAGACGAGCTGGCCACGGCCCTCAAGCGCCACGCCACCAGCAAGATTGGTAACCTGGACGACCTGGAATCGGTCATGACCATGGGTTTCCGGGGTGAGGCGCTCGCCGCCATCAATTCGGTGTCTGAACTCACCCTGCTCTCGCGCATGGACAGCCAGCCCACCGCCTTTGCCCTGGACGGCCGCACGGGCGAGATTCGCCCCGCTGCCCGCGCCGTGGGCACCACGGTAGAAGTGAAGGAACTGTTTTTTTCGACCCCCGCCCGCCGTAAGTTTTTGAAAAGCGACAGCACCGAGCTGGCGCATTGCATCGAAGCTGTGCGCCGCCACGCCCTGGCCCGCCCCGATGTGGGTTTTGCCATCTGGCACGAAGGCAAGCTGGTCGAGCAGTGGCGTGTGCACCCCGGCGCCGCGGGCCTGGAACAACGCCTGGCCGATGTGCTGGGCGAAGAGTTTGTGGCGCAATCCATCCCGGTCGAGTACCACGCTGGACCGCTCAAAGTGATGGGCCGTGCCGGTCTGCCCGACGCCGCCCGCTCTCGGCCCGACCACCAATTTGCTTATGTGAACGGCCGATTTGTGCGCGACAAAGTGGTCATGCACGGCGCCCGCAGCGCTTACGAAGACGTGCTGCACGGCCACAAACAACCGGCCTATGCCCTGTTCATGCAGATCGACCCCACGCTGGTCGATGTGAACGTGCACCCCACCAAAATCGAGGTGCGCTTCAGGGACAGCCGCGCGGTGCACCAAGCGGTGCGGCACGCACTGGAAAACGCCTTGGCCGCGCCCCGTTCGCAAAACATGTCAGATGCGCCCACCGACGCGGCCAACGAATTGACGCTGAAAAACAGCCCTGCCCCCAAAGCCCTGCCCGAATCGGCCGCATGGACCCAGGGCGGCATGACTTTTGAGCGCACGGGCCCGTCCAGCTTCAGCGCCCCTGCCTACAAACCCGCCGATTTTGTGCGCCCCCGTGTTGATGGTGACCGCGCCATGGCAGACCTCAAGGCGCTGTGGAACCCACCCGAGCACAACGAAGGCCTGAGCGCACAAGAGCGCCCTGCACCGGCTTGGCCAAAAGCTGCCCACCAGCCTCCGGCATCCACCGTAGCACCCACCGAAACTAGAGACAGCCCCACCGCCGCATGGCCTGAGCCCGCCCGTTTGCCCGAAGGCGATTGGCCGCTGGGCCGCGCCATTGCGCAGCTGCATGGCGTCTACATCTTGTCTGAAAACAGACAAGGCCTGGTGGTGGTGGACATGCACGCTGCGCACGAGCGCATCGTGTACGAGCGCCTGAAAAACCAGCTGAACTCACCCGGCAGCGAAGGCCCCCACATCACCAGTCAACCCCTGCTGATCCCCGCCACCTTTGCCGCCACCCCAAGCGAAGTGGCCACCGCAGAGACCTACGCCGAAGCCTTGGAACAGCTGGGCCTGGAAATCTCGCCCCTGTCGGCCAAGACCTTGGCCGTGCGTGCCGTGCCCACAAGCCTGGCCCAAGGCGATGCGGTGGAGCTGGCCCGCAGCGTCCTGGCCGAGTTGTCTCAGCACGACGCAAGCACCGTGGTGCAACGCGCCCAAAACGAGATCCTGGCGACCATGGCCTGTCACGGCGCAGTGCGCGCGAACCGCCGCTTGACCCTGGACGAGATGAACGGTCTGCTGCGTCAAATGGAAGAGACCGAGCGCTCCGACCAGTGCAACCACGGTCGCCCCACTTGGCGTCAGATGTCCATGCGGGATCTGGATGCGCTGTTTTTGCGGGGTCGGTGATGTCAGAGCAAACTGTCGCTCGAACTCTTTGGTGCCTTGAATCCGAGTCAGAGGAGCCCGCCGCGCGGACTCGCTCATACTCGCTTCGCTCGCCAAATCGCGATCTCCGCGCGGCGGGCTCCCCTGGCTCTGCGGCAGTGGTGTGGTGCTCAAAAACCCTCTCGGCTTTGATGGACCACCCAGCGCTGGGCGAGGCTGGTGTGCGGACTGCCCGATTTGGCGAGCGAAGCGAGTATGAGGGCAACCGTACTGCGGCAGTGGCATGGCGCTCAAAAACACTGACGGCTTTGAATAACCACTCAGCGCTGAGCGGGGCCGGAGTGCGGACTGCCCGATTTGGCGAGCGAAGCGAGTATGAGGGCAGCCGCACACCGGCCTCGCCCAGCGCGTTCCGCGAAGAACCCTGCATCCACGCAGGGCAAATCGGCGCATGCTCGGATTAAAGCGAAACAACAGCATGTCGCCCAAACTCATCGTCCTGCTCCTGGCCCTGCTGCTCGGACTGCAACCCGTCACCACCGACCTGTACCTGCCCGCCCTGCCCGCCATCACCGAAGGCTTCGGGGCGGGGATGGGCCAGGCCCAACTCACCCTCACGGGCCTGCTGCTCGCCTTTGGCCTGTCGCAGCTGGTTTGGGGCCCGCTGTCGGACCGCTTTGGCCGCAAAACTATCCTGCTTTGGGGCATGGCCGCTTACGTGATCGCCTCGGTGACCTGCGCCTTCGCGCCCAACATGGCCTGGCTGGTGGCGGGTCGCGCCCTGCAAGGCGTGGCCATGGGCGCTGGTGTCATGGCCGCACGCGCCGTGGTGCGCGACCTGTATGCCCCAGCCCAAGGGGCCACCGTCATGTCGCAAGCGCTCACGGGTCTCGGCATCATCGCCTGCGCCTGTGCACCCATTGGGGGCATCTTGACCGACGCTTTGGGCTGGCGGGTGGCCTTGTTGGTGCTGGCCCTATTTGGGGCCGTCACCTTCGGACTGCTGCTGTGGCGCTTTGAGGAAACCCTGGCTCGCCCCAACCCGCACGCCCTGCACATGCCCAGCCTGTTGCGGGCCAACTGGACCATCTTGCGCCATCCCACCTTCCGCGCCTGGAGCGCCTTGTCCACAGGGTCCTATATGGGACTGTTCACCTTCTTGGCCTGTTCGGCCTTTGTTTTTACCCGCAGCATGGGGTACAGCAAAACCGCCTACGGGTTTTTCATGCTCAGCATGTCGCTGTCCTACATCGTGGGCACCTTCTGGTGCCGCTGGATGCTGCGCCGCACCAGCGTGCACCGGTCAGTCGCTGTGGCGGCTGTCCTCACCCTCACGGGTGGCATCAGCATGGCCGCGCTGGCCTATGCGGGCCAAGGCCAGGACTGGTACGGCGCGGCCTGCGTCATGGGGCCGATTTACCTCTTCATGTTGGGCCACGGCGTGCACCAGTCCTGCGGCCAAAGTGGTGCCGTCGCGCCCTTCCCCGAGAAAGCAGGCACCGCCTCGGCACTCAACGGCTTTTTGATGATGCTGGGGGCCTTTTTCATGGGCAGCTGGCTGGGCACACAAATGCACGAGCCCGTCTTTGCCTTGGCCCACGGCCTGCTGCTGTGGAGTGTTGTCATTGCCCTGGTGGCCTGGACCCTGGTGCAGCGCCACGGCCGCTCAGCCACGCTGCCCGCCCGCGCCTGAGTTGCACACCATGAACGCCCCAGTGCCCGCCCGCCACATTCCCCACTCGGACCGAGCAGTCGATGCCATCGCCCTGGTTGGCCCCACGGCCAGCGGCAAGACCGCTGCCGCCTTGGCTTTGGCGCATGCGCTGCAGCCTCAAGGTGGCGCAGAAATCATTAGCGTCGACTCGGCCCTGGTGTACCGGTGCATGGACATTGGCACCGCCAAACCCAGCCGCGATGAACGGGCCGCCGTGCCCCACCACTTGATCGACACGCTGGACCCGCTGCTCAGCTACAGCGCAGCAGAATTCGCCAAAGACGCCACCCGGCTCATCCAGGGCATCCGAGCCCGCGGCAAAACACCGCTGCTGGTGGGCGGCACCATGCTGTACCTCAAGGCGCTGCTCGAAGGTCTGAACGACATCCCTGCCGCCAACCCCGAGATCCGCACCCACATCCAAGAAAAAGCCGAGCACATCGGCTGGCCCGCCTTGCACGCGCAACTGGCCCAAGTGGACCCGCAGACGGCCGCCCGCCTGGCCCCCGGCGACAGCCAGCGCATTGGCCGGGCCCTCGAAGTTTGGACCGCCACCGGCCAGACCCTCACATCCTTTCACCAAAGCGCCAAAGCCCAGGCCCCCGACTGGCACATCCCCATCATCAGCCTGGAGCCACAGGACCGCGCCTGGCTGCACCAACGCATCGCCCTGCGCTTTGAGCAAATGATGGCGGCTGGCTTCATGGACGAAGTCAAAGCCCTGCGTGCACGCGGCGACCTGCACCCCGACCTGCCGTCCATGCGCTGCGTGGGTTACCGCCAGGCCTGGGAAGGTTTGGATGGAGGCTGGAGCGAAGCCGAGATCCTGGAGCGTGGCATCTTCGCCACCCGCCAACTGGCCAAGCGGCAAATCACCTGGCTGCGCAGCATGACCGATCGCGTGGTGGTGGCGGCCGACGCGCCTGATGCCCTGCAGCAAGTCCTACAGGCCGCCGCAGCCCATCTGCGCTAATCCCCGGCGTCTTTGCGACGACCGCTTTTGATCTTGGATTGCATCGCCTTGCCCTCCAGCCGCCTTTGCACCGAGCCATAGGTAGGCTGGGTGGCCTTGCGGGGTTTGGGGGGCTTGGCGTACAGGTCCAAGGTTTCATAGAGCCTGGCCCAAGCGTCCACCCGATTGGCCTCTTGGGTTCGGTGTTTTTGGGCTTTCAGAATAAAGACACCCTCCAAGGTCAGGCGGCTGTCGCCCGACTGCAGCCAGCGCTGCTTCACGTCGTCGGGCAAGGACGAGCCCGCCACATCAAAGCGCAGTTGGATGGCGCTGGAGACCTTGTTGACGTTTTGCCCGCCCGGGCCTTGCGCCCGAATGGCACTGAGCTCGACTTCAGCGTCGTCGATGTGCAGGGCGTGTTTCATGGTGGTGGCTGTTGGCGCCAGATCGCGGTAGAAGGCCACACAGCCTACTGCAACGGCCCCTTGAGGTGCTCTGGCAAGGGCAAGGCCGTGACATCGATGCCTTCGTCGATCAAGGCCTCGGTTTCTTCGCGTGTGGCCTGGCCCCGGATGTTGCGCTCTTCGCGCTCACCGTAGTGGATTTTGCGGGCCTCTTCGGCGAATTGTGTGCCCACATCTTCGGTGTTGGCCATGACGTGTCGCACCATTTTCACCATGGCCGCTTGCAGCTGCTGCAAAGTTTCGGGCGACACGACGGGCAATGTGGGTGCCGAAGGGGACACTTCTACAGCACGAGCGGAAGGTGTAGCGGCAAGGCCACCAACACCCGCACCTGTGGCTGGAGCGCCCTGCGCCGGGGTCGGGTCTGGGGCAAGGCCGTGGCCCAAATTCAGGCGCGGCGCTGACAGCATTTTGGTGATGTCGCTGTCATTGCAGACCGGGCAAGTGACCATGCCCCGCTTGCGCTGGGTGTCGTAGTCGGCCTGAGAGCCAAACCAGCCTTCGAAGCTGTGGCCCAGGGCGCATTGCAGGTCCAGGACTTTCATGGGGCGGGTGTGGAGAGGGTTTGCCAGTGCAAGGGCCACTGGCCCAACAGAACATTTTGCAACCAAAACAGACCCGTCAAGGTCTTGGCATCGGTCAACAGCCCTTGCTGGCAAGCGGCCATCAATTCGGCAGGGGTGGCGGTGAACACGTCCAAAAACTCATCGATGTCCAGCTGACGCTCGCCCAACGACAGGTCTTTGGCAAACCAGATCTCGATCACCTCGGTGGAGTACGCAATCACCGGGTGCAACACCCCCGCGCGTGCCCACTGGCGGGCCGTGTAGCCGGTTTCTTCGAGCAGCTCGCGCTGGGCGCACAGCCACGGGTCTTCGCCCGGGTCGAGCTTACCAGCCGGAAATTCGGTCATGACCTGCCCCACGGGGTAACGGAACTGCCGCTCCATCACCAGGCGCAAACCCTCGGGCGTGTCGAGCATGGGAATGACCATCACCGCCCCGGGATGCACCACATATTCTCGGGTCGCCAGGTTTTGGTTGGGCAAGCGCACGGTGTCGCGAAAAGCGAGCAGGAATCGCCCGCGCAAGAGCTCTTCTTGGTGGACCCGGTGTTCGATCAGGTGATCGTCAGACATGCAAACCCGTGTGAGTGCGGCACTGCGCTCAGTGTTTGCGGTGCATCAGGTAGCGGTAAACAAAACCCGGAAAGGCCAGCGTGACAAACATGGTACCCGTGACCGCATAAAACTCCCAGCCCTGTGGTGCGACTTGGCCGCCATGGTTTTCCAAAGCCAGGCCCACACCGCCCACCACAAAGTAAAGCACAAACAGCTCCATCAAGCGCCAAAACAAAGGCTTGGACACACGCTGAGGCCCCAGCAGCATGATGCGCTGGTTGAAAAACGGCATGTTCGCGGCCACCAAGGCCAGCAAGATCAACAAACCGATTTGGGTGGAGGTGCTCATGGTGTTGTGTTCAAAGAATCAGACCGCGAGCATACTGACAATCGAGTTAGCGCACAAAGCCATGAGAGCGCCGGGGAAAATGCCCAGCAACAAAACCAGCAAGCCGTTGGTGGACAAGACCAAGCGCACATCGAGCGAGGCCGACACGGTGGTGGCGGTGACCGGCTCGTCAAAGTAAATGACCTTGACCACGCGCAGGTAATAGAACGCACCGATCAAGGACATGATGACCGCAAAAATCGCCAGGCCCAGGTAGAAGCCCTGGCCCGAAGCCACCAAAGACTGCAGCACTGACAGCTTGGCATAAAAGCCCACCATGGGGGGAATACCGGCCATCGAGAACAGGCAAATGGCCATCACGCCCGCGTACAGGGGGCTGCGCTGGTTCAGACCGGCCAAGTCGGTGATCTCTTCGCTCTCAAAGCCCTGGCGGGCCAACAGCATGATCACGCCGAAAGCGGCCAAGGTGGTCAACACATACGACACCATGTAGAACATGGCCGAGCTGTAGGCGTTGGCGGCCAAGGTGGTCTCGCCATTGATCACGCCCGCCACAAAACCCAGCAGCACAAAACCCATTTGTGAGATGGTCGAATAAGCCAGCATGCGCTTGAGGTTGGTCTGGGCAATGGCCGCCAGGTTACCGATGAGCAAGGAGCCGATGGCCAGCAAAGCCAGCATTTGCTGCCAGTCAAAAGCCAGAGGCAACAGGCCCTCGACCAGCAAACGCACCAGGATGGCAAAAGCGGCCAACTTGGGAGCGCCACCGATCATCAAGGTGGCCGCAGTGGGCGCGCCTTGGTAGACGTCTGGAATCCACATGTGGAAAGGCACAGCGCCGATCTTGAAGGCCAGACCGGCCACGATAAAGACCAAACCGAACACCAGCACCTGGTGGTTCACCTGCCCTGATGCAATGGCTTTGAGCACCGCCGACAACTCCAGGCTGCCGGTAGCGCCGTACATCATGGACATGCCGTACAGCAAGAAGCCCGAGGCCATGGCGCCCAGCACAAAGTACTTCATGGCCGCTTCACTGGCTTGGGTATGGTCGCGGCGCAGGGCCACGAGCGCATAGCTCGACAGGGTCAACAGCTCCAAGCCCAAATAGATCACGATGAAGTTCTGGCCCGAGATCATCATGCTCATGCCCAGCAAGGCAAACAGGCTGAGGCTGAAAATCTCGCCGCCACGCAACATCTCGCGGTCAGCGGCATAGGGGCGGGAATAGACCAGGGTCACCATCACGGCGATGGTGGCAAAGCACTTGAGCCAGTGGCCCATCGGATCGCTGACCACCATGCGGCCAAAGCCGTACAGGGTCTGACCCGCATCGGCAAACACCGCGTGCAACAATGCCACACCGCCCAGAGACACCAAGGTCAGCACATAAGTGGCCGTGCGCTTGGGGCTTTTCACGAAGAGGTCGGCCAGGGTCACCACGCAGGCCATGACCAGCAACACGATCTCCGGATACATCGTCATCCAGCTGGAGTTGTCCATCATCTGTGTTCTCTCAATTGTTCTGTTCAGGCAAACGGTTCAGGCCCTGGCCGCTCAAGGCAGCTTAGACACGGCCACGTGCTTGAGCAAGTCCATCACCGAGGCATCCATCACATCGGTGAAAGGTTTGGGGTAAATGCCCATGTAGAGCACGGCCACGGCCAGTAGGGCCAGCATCAGGAATTCACGCGCGTTGATGTCGGTGAGGGCCTTGACGTCCTCGTTGGTGACCGGACCCAAGTACACGCGCTTGAACATCCACAAGGTGTAGGCCGCGCCAAAGATCAGGGCCGAAGCGGCCAGCAAGCCGATCCAGAAGTTGGCCTTCACAGCGCCCAAAATCACCATCCACTCGCCCACAAAGCCCGCTGTGCCCGGCAAGCCTGCATTGGCCATGGCAAAGAGCAAGGCGAACGCGGCGAACTTGGGCATGGTGTTGACGACACCACCGTAACTGGCGATTTCACGCGAGTGCACCCGGTCGTACAAAACGCCGATGCACAAGAACATGGCGGCCGAGACAAAGCCGTGCGCAATCATCTGCACAATGCCGCCGGACACGCCAAGCGGGTTGAAGATGAAAAAGCCTAAAGTCACAAAGCCCATGTGCGCCACCGACGAATAAGCCACCAGCTTCTTCATGTCCTGCTGGACCATGGCGACCAAGCCCACATAAATCACGGCCACCAAGGACAACACAATGATCAACATGCCCCACTCACGGGCCGCATCGGGGGCGATGGGCATCGAAAAACGCAGGAAACCATAAGCTCCCAGCTTGAGCATGATGGCTGCCAGCACAGCCGAGCCGCCTGTAGGCGCTTCGACGTGCACATCGGGCAACCAGGTGTGCACCGGCCACATGGGCACCTTCACCGCAAAAGCCGCAAAGAAGGCAAAGAACAACAAGGTCTGCACCGAGCCCGACAGCGGCAGCTTGTGCCAGGTCAGGATGTCAAAGCTGCCGCCCGAAGTCACATACAAATAGATCAGCGCGATCAGCATCAGCAAAGAGCCGAGCAAGGTGTACAGGAAAAACTTGAAGGCGGCGTAAATCTTGTTCGGGCCGCCCCAGATGCCGATGATCAGGTACATCGGGATCAGGGTCGCTTCAAAGAAGACGTAGAACAAGATGCCGTCGAGCGCACAGAACACACCGATCATCAAGCCCGACAAAATCAGGAACGCGGCCATGTACTGGTTGACTTTGCGGGTGATGACTTCCCAGCCCGCAATCACCACCACCACGTTGATGAAGGCCGTCAGCGGCACCAGCCACAACGAGATGCCGTCCACACCCAGGTGGTAGTGCACATTAAAGCGCTCGAACCACATGGCTTTTTCGACAAACTGCATGGCCGAAGACCCGAGCTGAAAGCCCGCGATCAATGGCAGCGTGACGAAAAAACTGGCGATCGCACCCACAAGGGCCAACCAGCGCACAGCGCCCGCTTGGCTGTCGCGACCAAAGGCCAGCAGGGTGACACCGAACGCAATCGGCATCCAGATGGCAAGGCTTAACAATCCCATTTTTATCTCGTCCTCAAAACCGTTAAGCGAGCCAGACGAAATACGTCATCAGCACGAACACACCCAAAATCATCACCAGCGCGTAGTGGTACAGGAAACCCGACTGGAACCAGCGAACCAGGCCAGAGACCAGCCCCACCATTTTCCAGGAGCCGTTCACGAAGAAGCCGTCGATGATGGCGCCGTCGCCCACTTTCCATAGGCCTCGGCCCAGACCACGCGCACCCTTGGCCAGGATGTTCTCGTTGATCCAGTCCATGAAGTACTTCTGCTCCAGCACCACGATAAGGGGGCGCAGGGCGCGGGCAAAGAAAGCCGGGACCTTGGGGTTGACCAGGTACATGTACCAAGCCGCCACCACACCGGCCAAAGCCAGCCAGAACGGTGCCATGGTCATGCCGTGCAAAGCCATGGCCACGGGGCCGTGGAACAACTGACCCAACTGCTGCATCGCAGGGTGTTTGACCGCATCGATGAAGATCACGTTCTTGAAGAACTCGCCATACAGCATGGGCTGGATGGTCATGAAACCGATCACCACCGAAGGAATCGCCAGCAGGACCAGCGGCACTGTCACTACCCAAGGAGACTCGTGCGGTTTGTCGTGCCCGTGGCCGTCTGCGTGATCGTTGTGCCCATGGTGGTCCTCGTGTCCGTGGTGCGCGTCCGGGTTCTGGTCGTAACGCTCCGGGCCGTGGAAGACCAAGAAGTACATGCGGAACGAATAGAAGGCCGTCACAAACACACCCGCCAGCACCGCGAAGTTGGCAAAGCCAGCGGCGGGCAAGGTGCTCAAGTGCACCGCTTCGATGATGCTGTCCTTGGAGTAAAAACCCGAGAACAAAGGCGTACCAATCAAAGCCAGTGAGCCCAGCAGCGACGTGATCCAGGTGATGGGCATGTACTTGCGCACACCGCCCATGTAGCGGATGTCTTGGTTGTGGTGCATGCCCATGATGACCGAGCCCGCACCCAAGAACAGCAGCGCTTTGAAGAAGGCGTGTGTCATCAGGTGGAAGACCGCCACCGAGTAGGCCGAGGCGCCCAGTGCCACCGTCATGTAACCGAGCTGCGACAAAGTGGAGTAAGCCACCACACGCTTGATGTCGTTTTGGATGATGCCCAAAAAGCCCATGAACAAGGCCGTGATCGAGCCAATCACCATCATGAAGTTGAGCGCCGAGTCGGACAACTCGAACAGCGGTGACATGCGGGCCACCATGAAGATACCGGCCGTCACCATGGTCGCGGCGTGGATCAGGGCCGAGATGGGCGTGGGGCCTTCCATGGAGTCGGGCAGCCACACGTGCAAGGGGAATTGCGCCGACTTGCCCATGGCACCGATAAAGAGGCAAATACAGATCACGGTGATCAGCATGGCGTCCATGCCAAAGATGTACCAAGGGAAGTCTATCTGGGCCAACTCGCCCGCTTTGGCAAACAGCTCGGTGTAATTGAGTGTGCCGGTGTAGGCTGCGATCAGACCAATGCCGATGATGAAGCCAAAGTCACCCACACGGTTGACCATGAAGGCCTTCATGTTGGCAAAAATCGCGGTTGGTTTGTTGTACCAAAAACCGATCAACAGGTACGAGACCAAGCCCACCGCTTCCCAGCCAAAGAACAGCTGCAGCAAGTTGTTGCTCATGACCAGCATCAGCATGGAGAAAGTGAACAGCGAGATGTAGGCGAAAAAGCGGTTGTAGCCTTCGTCCTCCTCCATGTAGCCGATAGTGTAGATGTGCACCATCAGCGATACGAAGGTCACCACACACATCATCATGGCCGTGAGGCTGTCGATCATGAAACCGACTTCCATCTTCAGGCCACCCACCACCATCCAGGTGTAGAGGCTCTCGTTGAAGCTGGCGCCACCCATGACCTTGCTGAGCGTCATGGCCGACAGGATGAAGGCCACGAGCACGCCGAGGATGGTGAAACTGTGCGAGAGTCGGCGGCCAATCCAGTTGCCTCCGAATTGGGTGCCCCAAATACCGGCCAGCAAAGAACCCACCAGCGGGGCCAGAGGGATGGCCAGCATTGTGCTGGCATTGAGGGTCTGACTCATATTCTTGTTAACCCTTGAGCGAATTGAGTTCGTCCACGTTGATGTTGTTCTGGTTGCGGAACAACAGCACCAAGATGGCCAAGCCAATGGCCGATTCGGCCGCGGCCACCGTGAGGATGAAGAAGACGAAAACTTGCCCGTGCATGTCGCCCAGGTAGTGCGAGAAGGCCACAAAGTTCATGTTCACGGCCAGCAGCATCAACTCGATGGCCATGAGCAACACGATCAGGTTCTTGCGGTTCAGGAAGATGCCGATCACGGCCAATGCAAACAGCATCGCGCCGAGCGACAAAAAATGTCCCAGGGTCAGTGTCATCATTTCTTCACCTCTTCAGCGGCTGCTTCAGTGGGCGCAACAGGGGCAGGCGCTGCTTGGGTCGGGTCCATCTTGACCACTTGCATGCGGTCGGCGGCACGCACACGGACCTGGATGGACGGGTCAATTGCCTTGCTGTCCTTGCGCTCACGCAGGGTCAGGGCAATCGCCGCAATCATGGCCACCAACAAAATGGCCGCCGCGATCTGGATGGGCATCAGGTATTCGGTGTAGAGCAAAATGCCCAGAGCCTTGGCGTTGTCCAACTGAGCGGCGCCCGTGCCCATGGCAGGCGCTTCGGACAAGCGAAAACCCGACATCAGCACAGCGGCCATTTCCAGGGCCACGATGGCCCCCAAGGTGGCCGCCAGCGGGAAGTTTTTCCAGAAGCCTTTGCGCACGGTATCGATGCCAATGTCCAGCATCATCACCACAAACAAGAACAGCACCATCACCGCGCCCAGGTACACCAGCACCAGCAAGATGGCCAGGAACTCGGCATTTAGCAAGAACCACACGGCTGAGGCCTGAGAAAAAGCCAGCATGAGGTACAGCACTGCGTGCACAGGGTTGCGTGCGGTGACCACCCGGAAGGCTGCAAACAGCAGCACCACCGAGAAAAGGTAGAAGAAACCGGTCTTGACGTCCATAGGTCTGTCTTTATCAAGTGTTCAGGACTGGGCGGCGTTCAACGGTAAGGCGCATCAGCAGCCTTGGCGGCAGCGATCTCTTTTTCGTAACGGTCGCCCACGGCCAGCAACATGTCCTTGGTGAAGTACAGGTCACCGCGTTTTTCGCCGTGGTATTCAAAAATGTGGGTCTCGACGATCGAATCCACCGGGCAGCTCTCTTCGCAAAAGCCGCAGAAGATGCACTTGGTCAGGTCGATGTCGTAACGCGTGGTGCGGCGCGAGCCGTCATCGCGCTGACCCGCTTCGATGGTGATGGCCATCGCGGGGCACACGGCTTCGCAGAGTTTGCAGGCGATGCAACGCTCTTCACCGTTGTCGTAACGGCGCAGGGCATGCAAGCCACGAAAACGCGGCGACAGCGGAGTTTTTTCTTCCGGGAACTGCACCGTCACCTTGCGGGCAAATGCATAACGTCCGGTCAGGGCCATGCCCTTGAACAACTCCACGAGCATGAAGCTCTTGAGGAAGTCCTTGATCGAAAAAGAGGAGGCAGTCATTGTTGTCATGGTCATTCACCGATCAAAGCCAGATGTTCCACGGCGAGTGCAGCCACACGCCCACCACCAACAACCACACCAGGGTGACGGGAATGAAAATCTTCCAGCCCAAACGCATGATCTGGTCATAACGGAAACGCGGGAAGGTGGCGCGAATCCAGATGAACATGGACACGACCAGGAAAGTCTTGAGACCCAGCCAGATCCAGCCCGGAATGGCGTTGAACAAAGCGTGGTCGATGGGCGACAACCAGCCGCCCAGGAACATGATCACGGCCAAGATGGACACCAACCACATGCTGGCATATTCGGCCAAGAAGAAGATGGCAAAGCCCATGCCCGAGTACTCGACCATGTGACCAGCCACGATTTCGGCTTCACCTTCGACCACGTCAAAGGGGTGGCGGTTGGTTTCGGCCACGCCAGAGATCAGGTAGACCAAGAAAATCGGCAACAGCGGCAGCCAATTCCAGGACAGGAAACTCAGGCCCATGTCAGCCGCAGCGCCCTTGCCTTGCGCCAGCACGATTTCGGTCAGGTTCATGCTGCCCGAGACCATCAAGACCACCAAGAAACAAAAGCCCATGGCGATTTCATAGCTGACCATCTGGGCCGATGCACGCAGCGCTCCCAAGAAGGCGTATTTGGAGTTGGAGGCCCAACCCGCAATGATCACGCCATAGACTTCGATCGAGGTGATCGCCATCACCAGCATCAAACCGGCGTTGATGTTGGTCAGCGCCACTTCGGGCCCAAAAGGAATCACCACCCAGGCGGCCAACGCAGGCATGATGGCCATGATCGGTCCAAGGCGGAACAGACCCATGCTGGCCGCCGTCGGGTTGATCAATTCCTTGGTCAGCAGCTTGAGCGCATCGGCAATCGGCTGCAACAAGCCCATGGGGCCCACGCGGTTGGGGCCATGGCGCACTTGCATGAAGCCGAGCAGCTTGCGCTCCCACAGCGTCAGGTAAGCCACTGCAGCCATCAACGGCGCGAGGATGGCCACGATCTTGAGCAAAATCCAAAGCACTGGCCACACCAAAGTGGCCCACCAGCTGGCAGCGACCAGGTTCAGGCCGCCGTTGTACAGAGCGTCGATCATGGGGTCACCTCCTGACGGGCGTCAGCGGTCAGCTGCAGTGACGGCGCACGGCGAACCATGCCATCGAGCTGGTAAATCGATGCAACCGACGGCGCGGGTGTGGTGGTCCCGCTCAAGTTGATCGCAGACTGTGTGGCGTTCGATGCCGCCAGGGGCTGAGCCGTGGCGCGGGCCAAGACGTCTTGCGAAGTCTCGAAAGACACAGCCGGGATGTCGAGCAAATTGGCGAGCACGCGCAGCACTTTCCAGGCGGGACGGGTTTCAGCCAAAGGCTTGACCACGGCATGGAAGCTTTGCAAGCGGCCTTCAGCGTTGACAAAACTGCCCGAGGTTTCGGTGAACGGCGCAATCGGCAGCAGCACGTCGCTGAAAGCCATGTTGGCCTTGAACGGGCTGAGCGTGACCACCATCTCGGCCTGGCCCAGGGCTTCGGCCGCAGCAGCACCTGCTGCGCTGTCGAACTCGGGTTCGGTGTTGAGCAAAACAGCGGCTTTGAGGTCACCGGCCAGCATCTGGCCTGCGTGCTTGCCACCCGTTTGGGGTTGTGCACCCACCCACTGAGCGCCCACGGTGTTGGCCGCTTCGGTGAGGTAGCCGACGCTGGCACCGGTTTGCTCACCAATCCAGTTGGCCAAGGCCAACAGGGTCGAGGCATTGCCATGGTGCGCAGCGGCATTGCCCAACAACAGGGCTTTGCGCTCGCCACCCAACAGCGACTGGGCCATGGCTTGGACGGCGGCAGAGGCCGTACCCGGGCAAGGGGCTGGCACGCCTTTTTCAGTGGCAACGGCCACGGCCAGATCGGCCAGGGTTTGCGCCCAGGCAAAGGCATCGGTCACCACCGCGTTAGCCACAGGCATGGCCCATGCATCGGCGTGGCTGAAAGCCGCGGGGGATGTGATGACGTTCAGCTGGGCCCCGTAACGCACGGCCTGGCGCACGCGAAGCGCAAACAACGGGTGGTCTTTGCGAAGGTTGGAGCCCACCACCAGCACACGCTGCAAAGTGGACAGCGATGCGATGGACGTGCCCAAGGTGCGCACACCTTCAGCGGTGCCGAATTCGGCGTGGCGAAGACGGTGGTCGATGTTGTCAGAGCCCAAGCCACGCATCAAAGCACCAGCCAGGTACAACTCTTCGACGGTGCTGTGCGGGCTGACCAAAGCGCCGATGCTGCCCGCACCATGGTCGCGCTGGATGTTGCGCAGGCCATTGGCCACGTATTCGAGGGCGGTTTGCCAGTCGACGGTTTTCCACTCGCCGCCCTGCTTGAGCATGGGCTGGGTCAAGCGCTCGGCGCTGTTCAAGGCTTCGTACGAAAAACGGTCGCGGTCAGCAATCCAGCACTCGTTCACGTCTTCGTTCTCAAGTGGAACAACGCGCATGACTTGGTTGTTCTTGACCTGCACAATCAGGTTGGCACCCGACGAATCGTGCGCCGCCACCGACTTGCGGCGCGACAACTCCCAAGTGCGGGCGTGGTAGCGGAAAGGCTTGCTGGTCAAGGCGCCCACGGGGCAGATGTCGATCATGTTGCCCGAGAGTTCGGAGTCGATCGTCTGGCCCAAGAAGGTTTCGATCTCGGCGTGCTCGCCACGGTGCGACATGCCCAACTCCATGGCACCGGCGACTTCTTGGCCAAAGCGCACGCAGCGGGTGCAGTGAATGCAGCGGCTCATCTCTTCCATGGATATCAACGGGCCGACTTCCTTGTGGAAGACCACGCGCTTTTCCTCTTCGTAGCGCGAAGTGGTGCCACCGTAACCCACAGCCAAGTCTTGCAACTGGCACTCACCGCCTTGGTCGCAGATGGGGCAATCGAGTGGGTGGTTGATCAGCAAAAACTCCATCACCGACTTTTGCGCGGCGATGGCGCGGTCGCTCTTGGTGCGCACAATCATGCCTTGTGTCACGGGCGTGGCGCAGGCGGGCATGGGCTTGGGGGCCTTCTCGACCTCCACCAGGCACATGCGGCAGTTGGCTGCGATCGAGAGTTTCTTGTGGTAGCAGAAATGAGGAATGTAGGTCCCTGCTTTTTCAGCGGCATGCATGACCATGCTGCCCTCGGCAACTTCCACTTTCTGACCGTCGAGTTCTATTTCAACCATGGGTCTTCACCGCTGTTGCATCGGCGTTGACCAGGGGGGTCTTGTGCTCGATGAGGTGTACAAATTCGTGACGGAAATGTTTGAGCATGCCGCGCACCGGCATGGCCGCGGCGTCGCCCAAGGCGCAAATCGTGCGGCCCATGATGTTGCCCGCCACGCTGTCGAGCATGTCGATGTCGCTGGCACGGCCTTGGCCGTGTTCAATGCGGTCCACCATACGCCAGAGCCAGCCCGTGCCTTCGCGGCAAGGGGTGCATTGGCCACAAGACTCATGCGAGTAGAAGTAAGACAAACGCGCCAAGGCCTTGACCATGCAACGTGTCTCGTCCATGACGATCACCGCGCCGGAACCCAACATCGAACCGCCCTCTTTGGCGATGCTGTCGTAGTCCATGGTGAGCTTCATCATCAAATCGGCCGGAATCACGGGCGATGAAGAACCGCCGGGAATCACGGCTTTGAGCTTGCGACCGCCGCGCACACCACCGGCGAGTTCGAGCAGCTTGGCAAACGGCGTGCCCATGGGCACTTCGTAGTTGCCGGGGCGCTCCACGTCACCGCTGACCGAGAAGATCTTGGTGCCACCGTTGTTGGGCTTGCCGCATTCAAGGTAAGCCTGACCACCGTTGCGGATGATCCAAGGCACCGCCGCGAAGGTCTCCGTGTTGTTGATGGTCGTGGGCTTGCCGTACAAGCCAAAGCTGGCTGGGAACGGTGGCTTGAAGCGGGGCTGGCCTTTTTTGCCTTCGAGGGATTCGAGCAAAGCGGTTTCTTCGCCGCAGATGTAAGCGCCAAAACCGTGCGACGCGTGCAATTGGAAGCTGAACGAACTGCCCAGGATGTTATCGCCCAAATAGCCTGCTGCGCGGGCTTCTTCGAGGGCCGCTTCAAAGCGCTCGTAGGCGTGGAAAATTTCGCCGTGGATGTAGTTGTAACCCACGCTGATGCCCATGGCATACGCCGCGATGATCATGCCTTCGATCACCGTGTGGGGGTTGTACTCCATGATGTCGCGGTCTTTGCAGGTGCCCGGCTCGCCTTCGTCCGAGTTGCACACCAAGTACTTTTGGCCGGGGAACTGGCGGGGCATGAAGCTCCACTTCAGGCCCGTGGGGAAACCCGCACCGCCGCGGCCACGCAGGCCAGACTCTTTGACAGTGGCGATCACCTGGTCTTGCGTCAGGCCTTCGCCGCCGTCTTTGCCCAAGATCTTGCGCAATGCTGCATAGCCGCCACGCGCTTCGTAATCTTGGATGCCCCAGTTGCGGCCATTCAAGCCCGCATAAATTTGCGGGTTGATGTGGCGGTCATGAAAGCAGCTTTCCACGCCGGTGGCCTGGAATTGGCTCAGAATTTGTTCGACGTTCATCAGGCGGCCTCGGCTTTCTTCAGGCTGTCAATCAGTTGGTCGAGCTTTTCGTGGCTCATGAAACTGCACATGTGTCGGTCATTGACCAACATCACCGGTGCGTCAGCGCAGGCGCCTTGGCACTCGCTGGGCTGAAGGGTAAACATGCCGTCAGCAGTCGTCCCACCGACATTCACGCCCAACTTGTGCTCCAGATGCGCCAGCGCATCGGCACCGCCACGCAACTGACAAGGCAGGTTGGTGCAAACGTTCAACTTGAACTTGCCCACCGGCTTTTGGTTGTACATGTTGTAGAAGGTGGTCACTTCGTGCACGGCCATCACGGGCATGCCCAAGACCTCGGCCACGACCTGCTCACTCTCGGGGCTGACCCAGCCTTGTTCTTGCTGCACGATGGCCAGGCAGGCCATGACGGCCGACTGCTTTTGGTCTGCCGGGAACTTGGCGACTTCACGCGCAAAGCGTGCTTTGGTTGACTCGGAGATCATCGGTCAATCTCTCCAAAAACGATGTCCATGGTCCCGATGATCGCGACCGCGTCGGCCAACATGTGGCCTTTGGCCATTTCATCGAGGGTGGCCAAATGGGCAAAGCCCGGGGCGCGGATTTTGAGGCGATAAGGCTTGTTGGCCCCATCACTCACCATGTAAATGCCGAACTCACCTTTGGGGTGTTCGACCGCAGCGTAAGCCTCGCCCTCGGGCACACGGAAACCTTCTGTGAAGAGCTTGAAATGGTGAATCAAGTCTTCCATATTGGACTTCATGCCTTCACGCGAAGGCGGCGCGATCTTGTGGTTGTCGGTGATGACCGGGCCGGGGTTGGCACGCAACCACTTGACGCATTGCTGGATGATGCGATTCGATTCGCGCATCTCCTGCACACGCACCAAATAGCGGTCGTAACTGTCACCGGTCTTGCCCACAGGCACGTCAAACTCGACTTGGTCGTAAGCGTCGTAAGGCTGCTTTTTACGCAAGTCCCAGGCAAAGCCGGAGCCACGCAGCATGGGGCCGGTCATGCCCAGATTCAGGGCACGCTCAGGAGCCACCACGCCGATGCCCACGGTGCGCTGCTTCCAGATGCGGTTATCAGTCAGCAGGGTTTCGTACTCGTCCACACACTTGGGAAAGCGCTGAGTGAAGTCATCAATAAAGTCCAGCAAAGAACCCTGGCGGTTGATGTTGAGCTGCTCAATCGCCTTGGCGTTCTTGACCTTGCTGACCTTGTACTGCGGCATGCTGCCCGGCAAATCACGGTACACACCTCCGGGGCGGAAGTAGGCCGCGTGCATGCGGGCACCGGACACGGCCTCGTACATGTCAAACAGGTCTTCACGTTCGCGGAAGGTGTAGATCAGGATGGTGGAGCTGCCGCAATCGTTGCCGTGCGAGCCCAGCCACATGAGGTGGTTCAGGATGCGGGTAATTTCCGAGAACATCACGCGGATGAACTGGGCCCGCATCGGCACTTCCAGGCCCAGCATCTTCTCGATGGCCAAGCAGTAAGCGTGCTCGTTGCACATCATCGACACATAGTCCAGGCGGTCCATGTAGGGCAGCGACTGGATGTAGGTTTTGCTCTCGGCCAGTTTTTCGGTGGCGCGGTGCAGCAAGCCGATGTGCGGGTCGGCGCGTTGCACCACTTCGCCGTCGAGCTCCAGCACCAGGCGCAACACACCGTGCGCTGCCGGGTGCTGAGGGCCAAAGTTCAGGGTGTAATTCTTGATTTCGGCCATATCAGTTCAGGCCTCCGTAGTGTTCTTCACGGATGATGCGTGGCGTGATTTCACGCGGCTCGATGCTCACCGGCTCGTAAATCACGCGCTGACGCTCGGCGTCGTAACGCATTTCAACGTGCCCCGACAGGGGGAAATCCTTGCGGAAGGGATGACCAATGAAACCGTAGTCGGTCAAGATGCGGCGCAGATCGTTGTGGCCTTCAAACACGATGCCGAAAAGGTCAAAGGCTTCACGCTCATACCAGTTGGCCGAGTTCCAGATCTCGTTGACCGAATCGACCAAAGGCAGGTCGTCATCGGGGCACAACACTTTCACGCGCACACGCTGGTTCAGGCTCACCGACAACAAATGCACAGTGACTCCAAAACGTGGGCCATCGGTGCCCACTTCGCGGTAAGCCGAGTAATCGAGGCCCGCCAAGTCAACGAGTTGTTCAAATTGGCAGCCTGGCGCATCGCGCAAGGTGTGCATCACGCTCAGGTAATGCTGTGCATTGACCTGAACAGTCACCTCACCCAAAGCGATGGAGATGTTTTGGACCCGATCACCCAAGGCCGCAGCCAAGGTGTCTTGCAGGTCTTCGGGGCGAATGGCGAACTGGGTCATCGTCATGTCCCTCAAGCACGCGCAATGGTGTGCGTGCGGCGGATTTTTTGCTGCAGCTGGATGATGCCGTAGATCAGCGCTTCGGCCGTGGGCGGGCAGCCGGGCACGTACACATCCACCGGCACGATGCGGTCGCAACCGCGCACCACCGAGTAGCTGTAGTGGTAGTAACCACCGCCATTGGCACAAGAGCCCATAGAGATCACCCAACGCGGCTCGGACATCTGGTCGTACACCTTGCGCAAGGCAGGCGCCATCTTGTTGCACAGCGTTCCGGCCACGATCATCAAATCGGCTTGGCGCGGGCTGGCGCGAAAAACCTCGGCACCAAAGCGACCCAAGTCATAACGGGCTGCAGCCGAGTGCATCATCTCGACCGCGCAACAGGCCAGACCAAAGGTCATGGGCCACAGAGAGCCGGTTTTGGCCCAGTTCACCACCGAGTCGTAACTCGTGGTGACAAAGCCTTCTTTCATCACGCCTTCAATCATTTTTAATCCTCAAGCAGGCTGAACGTTGTTGTCAATGCGAGGGTCACTCCCAGTCCAGGGCACCCTTTTTCCACTCGTAAACAAAACCGACAACCAATATCGTCAGAAAGATCACCACACCCACGAAACCGGCTACACCCACTTCTTTGAGCGCCACGGCCCAGGGGAACAAGAAGGCGATTTCGAGGTCAAACAAAATGAACAGGATGGCCACCAGGTAGTAGCGCACATCGAACTTCATGCGGGCGTCTTCAAAAGCTTCGAAACCGCATTCGTAGGGGGAATTTTTCTCCGCGTCAGGCTTGTTGGGGCCGAGGATATAGCCTAAAACCTGGGGAATGATGCCGACAGCAACGCCGACCAAAATGAACAAAAGAATCGGGAGGTACTGTTCGAGGTTCATTGGGTGACTGCCGGTAAAGGACCGATGAAACACCCAAGCCTTGAGCCCGAGCGCTTCTGTTTGTCTGGTGCCGTCGGCGAGACTCGAACTCGCACAGCTTTCGCCACTACCCCCTCAAGATAGCGTGTCTACCAATTTCACCACGACGGCGGGATGCACAAAACCAGCTTGCATGAGGTACACCTGGAGTGCTTGTCGCTCGCTGGTCAGCTTCCAATTTTACTCTGGAAAAAGGCTCATTCCCTTATTTAATCCGGAAAATTGTGCACTGCAACCAAGCCGATTACTGTCAAACAGTCTGCATCATTTGACGGGTACTGCAGGGGGTACGCTGTTGTCCGTCTTCGGCGCAGTTGCATTGCCTGGAATCTGAGCAGCTGGACTGTTGTCCACAGGGGCTGGTGCTGTCACGGCCGCGCCTTCGAGCACGCTGCCCGACGAGGTGGGCGTGAGGTTGCCAAAATAAGCCAAGGCCAATGTGCACACAAAGAACACTGCCGCCAAAACCGCCGTGGTGCGCGACATGAAGTTCGCACTGCCCGTGGCACCAAACAAGCTGCCCGAACCACCGCTGCCAAAAGCGGCACCCATGTCCGCACCTTTGCCGTGCTGGATCAGGATCAAGCCAATCATGGCCAGCGCCGACAACATCTGCACCACCAAAATCAAGGTCAACAACACGCTCATCTGAATACTCCGAAAATTTAAAACAGGGTTTGAATGCTCAGCGCGAGGCGGCTTTCAACATCGATAAAAAATCTGGCGCCTTGAGCGACGCTCCGCCGATCAGACCGCCGTCCACATCGGGTTGCGCCAGCAAAGAAGCGGCGTTTGCCGCATTCATGCTGCCGCCGTACAAAATCGACACTCGATCGGCCTGCGCTGTGGCGGCCTGCAACTGGGCTCGCAACACCGCGTGAACACTTTGGGCCTGCTCAGGGGAGGCCGTCAATCCGGTGCCGATGGCCCAAACAGGCTCATAAGCCACCACGATTTCGCTGATGCAATGGCCGTTGGCGTGGATCACCGCCGCCAACTGCCGCTTGACCACGGCTTCGGTTTGACCCGCCTCGCGCTCGGCCAAGCTCTCGCCCACACACACGATGGGGGTGATGCCTGCCGCCAAAGCACGCTGCGCCTTGGTGGCCACCACGTCATCGGTCTCACCGTGGTACTGACGCCGCTCGGAGTGGCCGACAATGGCGTAACGCACCGCAAAATCACGCAGCATATTGGCCGATACCTCGCCGGTATAAGCCCCAGACTCGTGGGTTGACACATCTTGTGCACCCCAAGCAACAAGAGAGCCTGCCAAGAGGTTTTGTGCTTGCGCCAAGTACAGTGCAGGCACACACACCGCCACACGGCAAGAGGTTTCACGCAGGCCACTTGAAATTTCAGACAACAAAGACGCATTGGCCGCCAAGCTACCATTCATCTTCCAGTTGCCCACCATCAATTTGCTGTTCATCGTCATCACCAGGTCACCACCAACTTGCCCACATGCTGGTTCGATTCCATCAAAGCATGAGCTTGCGCCGCACCCGAGGGCAAACCACCACCCGCCTCTGCCGCTGCAAACACACTGTAGATGACCGGCTTGATGCGGCCCGACTCGATCCAGGGCCAAACAGTCTTGCGCAAGGACTGGGCAATCGCGGCTTTAAAAGCCACAGAACGTGGACGCAAGGTCGAACCCGTGATCGTCAAGCGGCGGCGTAAAACCAAGCCTGCGTTGAACTCACTTTGGATGCCACCTTGCACCGCGATGATGACCAAGCGGCCGTCTTCGGCCAAGGCCTCGACTTCACGCGCCACATAGTCACCCGCGACCATGTCCAAAATCACGTTCACACCCACACCGCCGGTGAGGCGCTTGGCCTCGGCAACGAAGTCGGTGGTTTTGTAATTGATGGCGTGGTCCGCACCCAAGTCCAAACAAGCCTGGCATTTTTCGTCGGACCCGGCCGTGGCGATCACGATCGCACCGGCCGCCTTGGCCATTTGGATGGCGGTGACGCCGATGCCGCTGGTGCCGCCTTGAATCAACAAGGTCTCACCCGCTTGCAAACGCCCGCGGTCAAACACATTGCTCCACACGGTGAAGAAGGTCTCGGGCAGCGAAGCGGCTTCGACGTCCGTCAAGCCCTTGGGCACCGGCAAACACTGGGCCACCGGGGCCACGCACAACTGCGCATAACCACCGCCTGCCACCAAGGCGCACACACGGTCGCCCAAAGCCAGGCCCGCTTCAGCCATGGCCGCTGCATCGCCCGAAATGACCACACCCGCGACCTCCAGGCCCGGAATGTCCGAGGCACCGGGGGGTACGGGGTAATGGCCCAGACGTTGCAGCACGTCGGGTCGGTTGATGCCGCTGGCCGAGACGCGAATGAGCAACTCCCCTGCCCCTGCCACAGGGTCAGGGCGGGTGCCGGGCACCAGCACCTCGGGGGCGCCGTGGCTTTGGATTTCGATGACGTTCATGGTTTGTCAGTTCAGCGTTTGGCGTTTGGCGTGGATCGTTGGTTGAGCGTTAGAGGTTAAAAACATCTCGCTCAACACTCAACCCTTAACGCAAAACCGCTCATCAGCCTTGCGCAGGACGGTCCAACAAAGCCTTCATCGACAGTTTGATGCGGCCTTTTTCGTCGGTTTCCATGACCTTGACTTTGACGATTTGGCCTTCGCTCAGGTAGTCGGTCACTTTCTCAACGCGCTCGTGGGCGATCTGGCTGATGTGCAGAAGACCGTCTTTGCCGGGCAGCAGGTTGATCAAAGCACCGAAGTCCAAGATCTTGGTCACTGGGCCTTCGTAAACCTTGCCAATTTCAACTTCAGCGGTGATCTGCTCGATTCGCTGCTTGGCCAAGTCGGCCTTGGCGCCGTCGGTGGCCGCGATGGTGATCGTGCCGTCTTCTTCGATGTTGATCTGGCAGCCGGTCTCTTCGGTCAGGGCGCGGATGGTGGCGCCGCCTTTGCCGATCACATCACGGATCTTCTCGGGGTTGATCTTCATGGTGAAGAGCTTGGGCGCGAAGTCAGAGACTTCGGTGTTGGCCGTACTCATCGCCTCTTGCATCTTACCCAGAATGTGCATGCGGGCTTCTTTGGCCTGAGCCAGAGCGACTTGCATGATTTCTTTGGTGATGCCTTGGATCTTGATGTCCATCTGCAGCGCCGTGATACCGAAGGTGGTACCGGCCACTTTGAAGTCCATGTCACCCAGGTGGTCTTCGTCACCCAAGATGTCGGTCAACACCGCAAAGCGGTTGTCTTCCTTGATCAGGCCCATGGCGATACCGGCCACGTGGGCTTTCATCGGCACACCGGCGTCCATCATCGACAAGCAGCCGCCGCACACCGAAGCCATGGACGAAGAACCGTTCGATTCGGTGATCTCGGACACCACACGCACGGTGTAGGGGAACTCTTCTTTGCTCGGCAGCGCAGCGGCCAAAGCACGCTTGGCCAAACGGCCGTGGCCGATTTCGCGGCGCTTGGTGCTGCCCATACGGCCCACTTCGCCGGTGGCGAAGGGAGGCATGTTGTAGTGGAACATGAAGCGGTCTTCAAACTCGCCAGCCAGCGCGTCGATGCGCTGAGCGTCGCGCTCGGTGCCCAAAGTGGTGATCACCAAAGCTTGGGTTTCACCACGTGTGAACAAAGCAGAGCCGTGGGTGCGGGGCAGCACGCTGTTGCGGATTTCGATGGGACGCACAGTGCGAGTGTCGCGGCCGTCGATACGGGGCTCACCGGCCAGAATCTGGCTGCGCACAATGCGGGCTTCGATTTCGAACAGCAGGTTGTCGAGCTTGACGGGGTCAAACGCCACGCCCTCTTCTGCCAAAGCGACTTTGACCGAAGCGTAGGCTTCGCGGCAAGCGTGTGTACGGGCTTGCTTGTTGCGGATTTGGTAGGCGGCACGCAGTTTTTCTTCAGCGAGTGACGCCAGCTTGGATTCAAAAGCGGTGTCACGGGCAGGCGCTTGCCAGTCCCACACGGGCTTGCCAGCTTCGCGCACCAGCTCGTGGATCGCGTTGATGGCGATCGCCGACTGTTCGTGGCCGTACACCACACCACCCAACATGATTTCTTCGGACAGTTGCAGTGCTTCGGATTCGACCATCAGCACAGCAGCTTCGGTACCGGCCACGACCAAGTCCATCACGCTGTCTTTGCGCTGGGTTTGGCCGGGGTTCAGCACGTATTCGCCATTGATGTAACCCACGCGAGCGGCACCGATGGGGCCGTTGAATGGGATGCCCGAGATGGACAAAGCGGCAGACACGGCGATCATCGCGGCGATGTCGGCGTCAACTTCAGGGTTCAAAGACACGGTGTGGATGACCACATGCACGTCGTTGTAGAAACCTTCGGGGAACAGGGGGCGGATCGGGCGGTCGATCAGGCGGCTGGTCAGGGTCTCAAATTCACTGGGCTTGGCTTCACGCTTGAAGAAGCTGCCGGGAATCTTGCCTGCGGCGTAAGTCTTCTCGATGTAATCGACCGTCAGCGGAAAGAAGTCTTGACCGGCTTTGGCGATCTTGGAACCCACAACGGTGGCCAGCACCACGGTGCCTTCCATGTCGAGCAGCACAGCGCCGCCCGCTTGGCGAGCCACTTCGCCAGTTTCCATCTTGACCGTGTGCTGGCCCCACTGGAACGTTTTGGTCACTTTGTTAAAAATAGACATGTTCAGAACTCCTGAAAACAAAAGCGCATGAGGCTGCACTGTGGGCCCGGAAGTTGACGCTCTGAACTCGATGCCATTCCACAAAACCTTGCAAAACTTTGCTGTAAAGCCTTGTGGAATGACACAGCGCGAGATCGCCCTGACAAATTCCGACAGAAAAAAAGAATAAAGCGCATGAGCTAGTGAACTAACTCAGGCGCTTTTCATCTGGAGAGACGATTACTTACGCAGGCCAAGCTTGGCGATCAGCGCAACGTAACGGTCAGCATCACGGGACTTGAGGTAGTCGAGCAGTTTGCGGCGACGGCTCACCATGCGCAGCAGACCGCGGCGACCGTGATGGTCTTTGGCGTGTGTTTTGAAGTGAGGTGTCAGCTCGTTGATACGGGCTGTCAGCAAAGCCACTTGGACTTCTGGGGAGCCCGTGTCGTTGGCTGCACGTGCGTTGGCCTTGACGACCTCTGCCTTGATTGAAGATGCAATCATGGTGTTTTCCTTGTTGTTTCGCTTGGTTCAAAACTGAACTTCAGCGGGTGATTGACTTGCGCCAGCGGCCGGAACAGCCAATGGCGTGCGTTTCGCAAATCGCAAAACCCGCAGATTATAGCCCGAAACAGGTCCCAGGGGACCAAGCTGTTCGCCGCAGGGACACGGCTCAAGCACCACCCACGGGTGACACATCACGCTCTGCACCATCGCCATAATGCCGATTTCCGCACCCCACTGTTTCACCAAACCCGCCCAGACCCCACAAGGCTACGCATGTCCTCCAACAAACCCCTGCGCGGTGTGCGCATCATCAGCCTGGCTCTGAATCTGCCCGGACCGGCCGCCCTGCTGCGCCTGGCGCGAATGGGTGCACGCTGCACCAAAATCACCCCGCCTGCAGGCGACCCGCTGCAGCACTACACGCCCGATGGCTATGCCTTGCTACATCAAGGCGTGGCGCACAAAACCCTGGACCTCAAATCGGCTGCCGGCCAAAACGTCCTGCACAAGCTGCTGCCCCAAACCGATGTGCTGCTGACCTCGTTTCGCCCCTCGGCTTTACACAAACTGGGGCTGGGCTGGAAAACACTGAATAAGCAATACCCCGCGCTCAGCCTCATACAAGTGGTGGGTGCCCCCGGCCCGCTGGCCGAAATACCTGGACACGATCTGACCTACCAAGCCGAGGCCGGACTGGTCAACGGCATGGACCTGCCAGCCAGCCTGTTTGCCGACATGGGCGGCGCACTCATGGCCACCGAGGCCACGCTCAAAGCCGTGCTGTCGTTCAAAACCACCGGCAAAGGCTCACGCCACGAAGTGGCCTTGTCAGAAGCGGCCGCTTGGCTGGCCTTGCCCCGCCAATTGCGCATGACCACGCCCGATGGGGCGGTGGGCGGCGCACACGCCGGCTACCGGGTTTACGCCTGCAAAAATGGGCGAGTGGCCGTGGCCGCTTTGGAGCCACACTTTGCACTCAGCCTGTGCAAGGCCGCTGGCCTGCCCCTGGCACACCCAGTCAAAGACCTGTTCAAGCCCGAGACCCAGCAAGCGATTGCCGCGTTTTTGGCCAGCAAGACGCGCCAGCAACTGGACAAAATGGCCGCGGCCCTCGACATACCGCTGCTGTCCTTGCCGGCCTGAGCCCTTGGTCTGATGCCAGTCTTTTTGCAAGGCTGGCGTGGCCTCAGCTGACTCGGTCTTGGACTCGGCCGATCCGCAGAGCGGGGCTTTTGCTGTTCATTTTTTAAGCCATGTCGGCTTCGGATCACTGTGGTACGGTTGCCTTGCGACGCTTCTTGATTCAATCTCTTGCCCATGAACACCATGAACGACCTGAGCCCATTTCCTGCAGCCACAGACTGCGACCCTTTGGCGCTGGGCTGGATGCAGGGCTCGCCGCCTGCAGCCGACAAGGTCATTCGGTTTGAAGATGGCAGTGGTTACCGGTTTCCTCAGCTGCGTTGGAGCTTTGCGCATTACCGGCAATTGGTGCCCACCGCCACCGTCGCCAAAGGCCTGAAGCACGCCGCTGCTTTGCCGATGGCCCAAGGCGCCCTGCCAAGCGTCAGCTACACCCCGATGGGCGGCACAGGTGTTTGCAACTGGGCCGACATGATGGAGGTCACTTACACCGATGCGCTCTTGGTCATGCACAAGGGGCAGGTGCTTTGGGAGCACTTTGGCGGGGTGATGTCGCCCGGGCGTGAGCACATTGCCATGTCAGTGTCCAAGTCGTTCATGGGTTTGCTGGCCGCGTGTCTGGTGGCCGAGGGGGCGCTGGATGAAACGCAGCGCGTGGACCATTACGTGCCAGCGTTGACCGGCAGCGGCTTTGGCGATGCCACGGTGCGCCAGGTCCTGGACATGACCACGGCCATGGATTACTCCGAAAACTACGCCGACCCTCAGGCCGAAATTTGGAAGCACATGCGCGCTGGCGGCGTAATGCCCCGCCCGCCCGGCTACAGCGGCCCTGGCAACTTTTACGACTATTTAAAAACCGTGCGCAAGCTGGGCGAGCATGGGGAAAAGTTCACCTACCGCACGGCCAACACCGATGTGCTGGGCTGGATCGTGCGCCGCGTGAGTGGCCAAAACACCGAGCACATGCTGTCCGAGCGCATCTGGCAGCCCATGGGCGCCGAGCTGGACGCGTACTACACCGTGGACCCGATCGGCACCGCTTTTGCGGGCGGGGGCCTCAACACAGGTCTGCGCGATCTGGCGCGGTTTGGCGAACTGGTGCGCAACCATGGGCGCGTGGGCCAGACCCAGGTCTTGCCTGCAGCGGCGGTGGCCGACACCTTTGCGGGCGCCGACCCGGCCCGCTTTGCGGCCAACGGCCCCGCCACGCTGGCAGGCTGGAGCTACCGCAACATGTGGTGGGTGTCGCACAACGCCCACGGTGCCATCATGGCGCGGGGCGTGCACGGGCAAAACATCTACATCGACCCCCAAGCCGAGATGGTGATCGCCCGCTACGCCTCGCACCCGGTGGCGGCCAACATCGCCAACGACCCGCACACCCTGCCCGCTTACCACGCCCTGGCGTTGGCTTTGCTGGACTGAGGGCCAGAAAGTTAAAACGAGTCGAAGCCCGATAAAATTGCGGGCTTATGACAAACCAACTCGACAAAAAATCCCAAGCCTGGTCCGCGCTCTTTTCTGAACCCATGAGCGAGTTGGTCAAGCGCTACACGGCCAGCGTGTTCTTTGACAAGCGCCTGTGGCAAGCCGACATCCAAGGCTCTTTGGCGCATGCCGAGATGCTGGCCGCACAAAAGATCATTGGCGCGAGCGACCTGGCCGACATCCAGCGCGGCATGGCGCAAATCACGCAAGAGATCAAATCCGGCGCGTTCGAATGGAAGCTGGATCTGGAAGACGTGCACCTGAACATCGAGGCGCGTCTGACCCAGTTGGTGGGCGATGCAGGCAAGCGCCTGCACACCGGCCGCAGCCGCAACGACCAAGTGGCCACCGACGTGCGCTTGTGGTTGCGCAGCGAGATGGACCTGATCATCGACTTGCTGGTGGACTTGCAAAAGTCGCTGGTCGATGTGGCCGAGCAAAACGTTGACGTCATCCTGCCCGGCTTCACCCACCTGCAAGTGGCCCAGCCCGTGAGCTTTGCACACCACCTGCTGGCCTATGTGGAAATGTTCAGCCGCGATGCCGAGCGCATGAACGATGTGCGCCGCCGCACCAACCGCCTGCCGCTGGGCAGTGCCGCTTTGGCCGGCACCACTTACCCGCTGGACCGCGAGCGCGTGGCCCGCACCCTGGACATGGTCGATGAAGCGGGCAACCCACAGGTTTGCCAAAACAGCCTGGACGGCGTGAGCGACCGCGACTTTGCGATCGAATTCACCGCTGCCGCCAGCCTGTGCATGGTGCACATCAGCCGCTTCTCGGAAGAGTTGATTTTGTGGATGAGCCAGAACTTCGGCTTTGTGCGCATCGCCGACCGCTTCACCACCGGCTCGTCCATCATGCCGCAGAAGAAAAACCCCGATGTGCCCGAGCTGGCACGCGGCAAAACCGGCCGTGTGGTCGGCCACCTGATGGGCCTGATCACCCTGATGAAGGGCCAGCCCCTGGCCTACAACAAAGACAACCAAGAAGACAAAGAACCACTGTTCGACACCGTCGACACGCTCAAAGACACCCTGCGCATCTTCAGCGAAATGGTCGGCGGTCAGGTCAACCCCGCCACCGGCCAAAAGGAAGGCGGCATCACCGTGAACGCTGCCGCGATGGAAGCGGCCGTGAAAAAGGGTTACGCCACCGCCACCGACTTGGCCGATTACTTGGTCAAAAAAGGCCTGCCCTTCCGCGACGCCCATGAAGTGGTGGCCCATGCGGTCAAAACCGCACAAGGCTTGGGGGTGGACTTGTCAGAGCTGCCCCTGGAAACCCTGCAAAAGTTTGACAGCCGCATCGAAGCCGATGTGTTTGGCCCGCTCAGCCTGCAAGGCTCGCTCAACGCCCGCAACACCTTGGGCGGCACCGCGCCCGCCCAAGTGCGGCTCCAAATCGCACGGCACCGCAGCCGTTTGGCCTGAAGACTGTTTACTTTTTCTGAACCGGATTGGCCAGCAGCAAGTTGGCTGGGTAGGCCCGCATGAACTCGCGGGCTTTGTCGAGGGGGGCGTTGAGCCACGCGCCGTAGGCCCCTTCGTTCAAGATGGCAGGCATGCGTTTTTCGTTGCCGTTTTGGCCGTAGCGGTTCATGAGCGCGTGGCTGTTGGCATTGACGGTGAGCAAGGTGAAGCTGACGATCTCTTCATCGCCTTGTGTCCAGCGCTCCCACAAACCGGCCACGCCCATGGGCTGGCCGTCCACACGGGCGATGCGGGTGGGCACGGCTTTGCGGCTGCGCCAGTCGTCTTCGAAAAACGCCTGCATGGGGATGATGCAGCGCTGGCCTTTGAGCCAAGTCTCGCGTGGTGCCGTGGCGGTGCTCATGGTTTCATAGCGGGTCACGGCCAATTTGGTCGAGCGCAGTTTGGCGTCGGACGCCGACTTGACCCAGGTGGGCACCAAACCAAATTGGCCTTGGGCCAATTCCATCACCAGCGGGCTGGCTGGGGCCTGAACGGGGGCCGGAGCGGCTTGCGCGTCTGCGCCCAACTCGGGTGTTGCAGTCAAAGTGGCCTCTGCCGCCACCAACGCTTTGCGGATGAAAAAACCCGGCTGGCGCGGCCAGACTTCTTTGCCCAGCAGGGCGGCGGGCGGGGCGATGCCAAAAGCCTCGGCGTACAGGTCAGGGCTTTTCAGGCATTCGTATTGGGTGCTCATGCGGTCGATGCTACTCCACGGGCGGCGCGGCCCCGACGCGCCCCTGCGACCTGATACGCTCAGCGTTCGATGACCAGACTTGCTTATCCATGCTGATCCGTTTCAACAAGCCTTATGGCGTGCTCAGCCAGTTCACCCCCGAGGGGCGCTGGACCGGGCTGATCGACCACATCGACCTGCCCGGCGTGTATGTGGCTGGGCGGCTGGACGCGGACAGCGAAGGCTTGTTGCTGCTGACCGACGATGGGCAAGAGCAGGCCCGCATTGCAGATCCGCGCTTTAAGATGAAGAAGACCTATCTGGTGCAGGTGGAGGGCTTGGTGAGCGACGCAGCACTGACCGCCTTGGCCCGGGGCGTGACGCTGAACGACGGGCCCACCCTGCCCGCCCGCGCCCGCGCAGTGGCGCCGCCTGCCGACCTGTGGCCGCGCAACCCACCGATACGCGAGCGCAAAAGCATTCCTACTTCTTGGCTGGAGCTGTCAATACGCGAAGGCCGTAACCGACAGGTGCGGCGCATGACAGCCGCCGTGGGTTTGCCCACGCTGCGGCTGATTCGCACCGCCATTGGCCCTTACACCCTCGACGCGCTGCCCACGGGCACTTGGCAGCAAGTCTGAGCTCATCACTGTGCGCAGCGCAAGGGGTGCTCGTACTCAGGGTCTACCGCGCAGTCCTTGGCGACTGGTGGGCCAAGCTGAACAGAATTCGCCGCTCCACCAACCCGCTTGTGGCCGGAGTCAAATCAGGGCCTTGAGAGCTTTGAGCAGTTAACCTTCGACCCCCACAAAGCCGCTGTTTCTGCGGCTTTGTGCTTTAACATCAAGGGCTTCCCAAACCGGGATGTCTATTGAAGGAACCGACATGGCCAAAGGCGAACAACGCAGCAACAAAATGGCCAAGAAGCCAAAAAAGGACACCGCGCCTCCCAAGACCTTCACATCGGACCGCCCCATGGCCCCATCCACCTTTGTGGCGCCTCGCGGCAAAGTCAAAGACAAGTGATTTTTTTCGACCAAGCAGCCTTTTGACTGGGCCCACTCGGCCCGCACTGCATGACCCCGATCCACGAAGACGAGCACCTGCTGGTGCTGGAAAAACCCAGCGGCTTGTTGTCGGTGCCCGGTCGCGGCCCAGACAAGCAAGATTGCCTGTCCAAACGGGTGCAAGACATCTACCCCGAAGCCCTGATCGTGCACCGCCTGGACCAAGACACCTCCGGCCTGCTGCTCATGGCCCGGGGCATCGAAGCCCAGCGCCGTTTGAGCAAGCTGTTTGAAACACGCCAAATTAAAAAACGCTACGTGGCGGTGGTGGCTGGGCAGCCAGAAAAAACCCAAGCGGCCGAACTGCCCGACGAGGACGGGTGGCGCACCATCGACGGCCCGATCCTGCTCGACTGGGAGCGCCGCCCCCTGCACATCATCCACCCCGACGGCAAAGCCAGCCGCAGCCGCTGGCGTGCCCTGCAAAGCAGCCACAGCGACAATTTCAGCGCCAGCCTGATCGAGCTCGAACCCGTCACGGGCCGAACGCACCAGCTGCGCGTGCACCTGCAAAGCATTGGCCACCCCATGCTGGGCGACTCGCTGTACGCGCCGCCCGACATCAAGGCCCTCAGCCCCCGCTTGCTGTTGCACGCGCAAGAGCTGGCCTTTGTGCACCCCTTCACCGAGCAAGCTTTGGCGTTCAAGGCCCTGGTCGAATGGTCGGCCCTATCGCCGTACTTGGTCGTTCATCACACCCAGCCCTGAGCGATCAGGCCTGGGCCGAGCCCTTGATGCGGCCCGCCACCACACCACACAGCACCACCAGGCCCATGCCCATGAAGGCCAGCGCGTCTGGGATGTGGTCAAACAGCCACCAGCCCATCACCGTGGAAAAGGCGACCCCGGTGTAGAGGAATGGCGAGACCACCGAAGCCGGGGCTTTGGAAAACGCCACGATCAGCAGGTATTGCCCCAGCGTGGCGGCCAAACCGACCATGAGCAACAAAGCCCATTCGGTCAGGCTTTGAGGCGTGACCCAGGCGTTGAGCACCAGCAGCGTGCTCACCGCCCAGCCCACCCAGCCGGTGTAGAGCTGCATCACAGCCGGGTCTTCGGTGCGTGTCATGTGGCTGGTCACGGCCTGAAACACGGCGTACGTCAGCACCACCGTGAGCGCCATCCAACCGACCGAGCTGTCGACCTGCCCACCCGGGCGGATGACCAGCAGGGCCCCGATCAGTCCACCCACCACCATGAGCCAGCGCAGCGGCGAGACCTGCTCTTTCATGACAAAACGGGCCAGTGCCGTGAGCACCAAGGGCGTGAGCATGACGGTGGCGGTGAACTCGGCCACCGGCATGCGCTGCAGGCAATAAAAAGCCAACAAGCTGCACGACACCATGAGCAAGCCGCGCAGCAGCTGCCAGCGCAGGCTATGCGTGCGCCACATGGCCCGCCCGCGCACTGGGGCCAACACCAGCGCAGTGCCCAAGGCCTGCACAGCGTAACGAAACCACAGCACCATCACCGGAGAGACGCTGAGCAAAACCCATTTGCTGGTGGCGTCACTGAAACTCAGGCTGGCCATGGCCAACACGGCAAAGAGGATGCCGGGCCCGGCCCAAGCCCTTGGAGCTGGAGATGGCGTGGCGTTCGGTGGGGTGTGCAAGCTCGGTTCCAAGGATGATGAAGAGATTTTTGCATGGCGCACGGGTGCACACAGTCACCTTTGCAAAGGGACTCCAGACCCCTTTCATCGAAACGATCCAGCCCACCGGGGCCCGCAAGGGATTCGCCCGATAAAATAGAGTCCTTTTTCATTGGGTCCAGCTGTTCATGTTGTTTTCCCCTTTTGAGCCAAGGCGCTTGGCCGTTTGGCCTTATGGCCGCCGCTTGGTCGCATTGACACTGTCCTTGGGTCTGATCGGCTGGGCGTCGGCCTCATCGTCTCAAACAGCCGCAGCCGCTGAAGAAGCCATCAAAAAAGCCATTCAGGATGGACAACTCAAACAGGCTCTTCAACTGGTCCAAAAACAACGCCAAAACGCGCCCGAAGCAGTTCAATGGCGCTTCATGGAGGGTGTGATACAAGCCCAGCAGGGTCAGATTGACAAAGCCATCGAGACCTTCAAGCAAATCACCCAAACCCACCCCGAGCAGTCTGAGGCCTACAACAACCTGGGGGTGCTTCTCGCTTCCAAGGGTGAGCTGGAAGCCTCCAAAAACTTTTTGGAAAAAGCCCTGCAAACCCACCCCAGCTATGCAGCCGCCCACCGCAATTTGTCGGATGTGCACAGCCAACTGGCCAAACAAAGCTACGCCAAAGCCCTGCAGATCGATCCCAAAGCCAAGACCAGCGCCCCTCAATTGACCTTGCTCGGCAGCATGGGCAACCAGCAACGCGTGCAGCCGCCGGCCCAAAACATGGCTTCGCTCTCGCGACCTGCGGCACCGGCCTTACCCGCTGCACCGGCTGGGCCACCGACCATTGCAGCGGCGTCTGCACCTGCCACAACCACGGTGGCCAAGGCCACCAGCAGTGCGACGGCCGCAGCACCCGCCAAGCCCAGCACCACAGTTACAGCGGCGGCCCCTGCCGCAGCGCCAGCAGCCCCCCCAGCTGACAAGCCAGCCGCCGATGCACGGCAAGCTGACCGCGCCGCCGTCGAAAAAGCGGTGCGGGATTGGGCCAAAGCCTGGAGCAACAAGGACTTGCCTCGCTACTACGCTGCCTACGCCAGCAATTTCACGCCTGCCAAACGGGCCAGCCGTGCCCAATGGGAGAGTGATCGCCGCATCCGCATCGTGTCCAAAAAATCGATCTCGGTGGAAGTGAGGGAGATGAAAGTCAGCTTCAAAGGCGACACGGCATCGGCCCGCTTCCAGCAGCTGTACACCTCGGACAATTTAAAAGGCAGCAGCCGCAAAACCTTGGAGATGGTGCGCCAAGGCAACCGCTGGCTGATCGTGCGTGAGTCGGTGAATTGAAATCCCGTCGCGGTGTGCCGCCCCACACTTCCCCAAGCCAAACTGAGGCCAATCCCGCCACAGCGCCCAAGCCCCATGCCTGGCGACTGAAGTGGCTTGGCCTGGTGGGTCTACTGATGGTGGTGGTGGCCTGCCTCTGGTGGTGGGCCGACAGCGAACAGCCTGGCCTGGAAAATACCTGGCAAGACATCCGATTCAATTCAGGCTTGCCCTCCACACCAGCCCTGTCATGGCGTCTGGACCTTGATCTCCCGACCGAAGGCTCACAGGTTCCCAACACCTCCGACCCCGAGCAATTCGTGCGGCAGATTTATGCCCAATTGGGCGAAGGCGAGCGGGCCCAAGCCCTGGCCACAGCCAGCGTGCTGGTGGCGCGTTTCCCCAACTTCCAACTGGGCCAATTGCTGTACGCCGATTTGCTCAACATCAGCTCGTCCCAGCCAGTGGCTTGGTCCGATTCAGAAGAGCTCAATGCGCCGTCTTTGCGCAAGCGCTTGGACGAATTGATTCTCGAGTCCAAACGCCGACTCCAGCGCGACAGCGCTCAGAGTTTGCAGGGAAAAATCCCCTCTGCTTTGACTTTTTTGAGCCCGCAGCAAACCTATGTGGCGGCCGTCGACGCCTCCAAGTCGCGGCTGTACTGGTTCGAGAACCGCAGTGGCCCTGATGGGCGTTTGCAGCTGCATTTGGTCAAGGAAACCTACATTTCTGTGGGCATCAACGGGGTGGGCAAGGACAAAGAGGGGGATGGCAAAACGCCTTTGGGGGTTTACTTCATCCTGCGCAATTTGCCCGGTGAAGGTCTGCCTGATTTGTTTGGTGTGGGTGCTTTGACGCTGAATTACCCCAATGCGGTGGACCTGATGCGCAAGAAAACAGGCTCGGGCATCTGGCTGCATGGCACGCCCAGCGCCCAATACGCCCGAGCGCCAGAGTCCACAGACGGCTGTGTGGTGCTGTCCAACCCCGAAATGCAGCGCTTGCTGCAGATGCCCGAGCTGCGCATGACACCGGTGGTCATTGCCGAGCAACTCGAATGGGTGAACGCCGACCAAGCCAAACAGTCTTGGGACGCTTTCAAGCCCGCCCTGGACAAGTGGCTGAAGGCACGAAACGGTCGCGACCCGCAGGCCCTGAAAACCCACTACAGCCCGCGCTACGAACAAGATGGCCAGAGCCTGGATCAAGTCTGGCCCCGACTGGTTCAAACCACTTTGGGTCACGGCCAAAGCCAGCCGCTGGAGTTGGTGTCGGTTTTGAATTGGAAAGACCAAGAGCTCAACATGGTGGTGACCATGAAAGACCCCAACCAGACCCACCCCCAAGGCGCGTCCTATTTGCGCATGTATTGGCAAAAGGAAAATGGCCAATGGCGGTTGGTGTTTCAGGGGCCGACCTGAGCGTTCTCACGCCTGAACCACGAACGCACCCGACGCAGACGCATGAACACCGAGATCCCGTTTTTTAATGGCTGCATCGCGCCTGATGGCGGCAGTTTTGACGCGTGGAAAACGCAAAGCCTGCTCGACTCGTTGGAGCAAGGCGGCCTGCAGTGGCCCAGCTCCTGCCGATCGGGCACTTGCCGCACCTGCATCGGCCAGTTGGTCTCTGGCCAGGTGCACTACGAGATGGCATGGCCCGGTCTCACGGCCGAAGAAAAAGCCGAGGGCTGTGTGCTGCCGTGTGTGGCGCGGCCGCTCGGCGATGTGGTGCTGCAAGACCCCTTCGCCTGAGTGTACAGCCAGCGGGCTTCAGCCCTCTTCCAGGCCCAGCTCCTGGATTTTGCGGGTGATGGTGTTGCGGCCAATGCCCAGTTTTAGGGCCGCCTCGATGCGGCGGCCGCGCGTGGTGGCCAGTGCCGCCTGAATCAAGCTGGTTTCGAATCGGCGGGTGAGCGCGTCCCACACATCGGTGCGGCCCGATTTGAGCAAGGCCAAGGCCTCTTGCTCCAAGTCGGCCTCCCAGGGCATGGCCGATGGGCGGATCCATGTGTCCAGCGGTGGCGCCGAGTTTGGCGCGTGCGCGGCACGGTCAGGGTCCCCCAAATGGCTGGCGTCTGACAGCCCCAGTGGCGCCTCGCCCAAACTTGTGCCTGCGCCCATAGGCGCGGCCACCCCTGAGGGTCCCTGCACTTCCGGGGGCAGGTCCTTGACCTCAATCAGCTGGGTGGGCGCCATCACGGTGAGCCAGTGGCAGATGTTTTCAAGCTGGCGCACATTGCCCGGAAACTGGAATTGGCCCAATCGTTCAAGTGCAGCGTCGGCCATGCGTTTGGGCTCCACCCCCAACTGCTGGGCGCTGCGCTGCAAAAAGTAACGCGCCAGCACGGGCACGTCTTCGCGCCGCTCGCGCAGGGCGGGCAGGCGCAGGCGAATCACATTCAGGCGGTGGAACAAATCCTCGCGGAACGCGCCTTCCTTGACGCGTTGCTCCAGGTCTTGGTGGGTGGCGGCGATCACACGCACATTGGCTTTGACGGCGCTGTGCCCGCCCACGCGGTAGAAGTGGCCATCCGACAGCACGCGCAGCAATCGCGTTTGCAGATCAAAGGGCATGTCGCCAATTTCGTCCAGAAACAGCGTGCCGCCATCGGCCTGCTCAAAGCGGCCGCGCCTGGAAGCTTGCGCGCCAGTGAAGGCGCCACGCTCGTGGCCAAAGAGTTCGCTCTCGAGCAAATCTTTGGGAATGGCCGCGGTGTTGATGGCCACAAAGGGCTGCTTGGCCCGCGGCGAGTGTTTGTGCAGCGCATGCGCCACCAGCTCTTTGCCCGAACCCGACTCGCCCGTGATGAGCACGGTGACATGGCTTTGAGCCAGGCGGCCGATGCCGCGAAAGACATCTTGCATGGCCGGGGCCTGGCCGAGCATTTCAGGAGCATCTTCCATTTTTTCTTCGGCCACGTCTTCGCGCTGGCTCTCGCCCACGGCGCGGCGGATCAGCTCCACCGCCTTGGGCAAATCGAAGGGCTTGGGCAGGTACTCAAAAGCCCCGCTGGAAAAAGCCGACACGGCGCTGTCCAGGTCAGAAAACGCCGTCATGATGATGACCGGCAAACCGGGCATGCGCTGCTTGATGGCGGCGAGCAAATCGAGGCCCGAGCCGCCCGGCATGCGGATGTCGCTGACCAAGACCTGCGGGCCGTCGCTCTCGCCTTCGGCCTCCAGGGCCTTCATCACCTCGCGTGGGTTGGTGAAGCTGCGCGTGGGCAATCCTTCGCGCAGCAATGCTTTTTCGAGCACAAAGCGGATGGATTGGTCATCGTCTACGATCCAGATCGGCTTCATCAAGGTGGCTCTTTCAGTGGTCATGTGTGAGGCTTCAAGGCAGGGGAATCAGGATCTTGAAGTCCGTACGGCCCGGCTCACTTTCACACTCGATCAGGCCATGGTGTTGTTGCACAAAGGTTTGCGCCAATGTGAGCCCCAGGCCGGAGCCACCTTCGCGCCCCGAAATCAACGGGAAGAAAATGCGGTCCTTGATCGAGTCTGGAACACCAGGCCCGTTGTCCATCACATGCAATTCCAATGCCAGGCGGTATCGCTGCTTGCCAAATGTGACTTGCCTCAAGATCCGGGTCTTGAGGGTGATCTGCGCATCGCCCTGCGCCACGCGTTCTTGCAGGGCCTGCGCCGCGTTGTGTGCGATGTTGAGCACCGCCTGAATGAGCTGCTCGCGGTCGCCGCGAAACTCGGGGATCGAGATGTCGTAGTCGCGCACCACGCGCAGGCCCCGGGGAAACTCGGCGAGGATCAAGGCCCGCACACGCTCGCACACCTCGTGGATGTTCACATCGCCCACCACATGCGGCCTGCGGTGCGGCGCCAGCAAACGGTCCACCAAGGTTTGCAGGCGGTCGGCTTCGTGGATGATGACTTGGGTGTACTCGGTCAGCTCCTTGTCGTTGAGCTCCATCTCCAGCAACTGCGCCGAGCCGCGAATGCCGCCCAGCGGGTTTTTGATCTCGTGCGCCAGGTTGCGGATCAGCTCTTTGTTGGCCTGGGCCTGGTCGAGCAGGCGCTCCTCGCGCTCTTGCCGGGTTTGCTGCTCCACCGGCAGCAGTTCCACAATGACCTCGTCGGGCAAATCGGTCAGGGCCACGATGACGTGCACCGGCAAAGGCTCCTCGTGGTGCAGGCGGCGCAGCTGGGCTTCGTAGCGCAGCGCAGCAAACTCGTTGGACTGCGCCCCAGACAAGGCCAGGATCAGGGGTTGGGGGTCGACAAAGTAGTCGGGCAAATGCGTGTTGTGCAGCGTGCGCCGGGACAGGCCCAAGGCATCTTCGAGCGCGGCGTTGACAAAGCGCACACGGCCTTGGCCTTGCATCACGGCCACGGGCGTGGCCAACAGGTCAAAGGCTTGGAATCGGTTGGGCGGGTTCATGGCATGCGGACGCTGGTGTGCACCGGGCGACGCGCCAGTTCGCGCGTCAGGCTGTCGATGTCGCGTTCAGTGCGCTCGATGGCTGCCTTCATCTCAGCCACACGGTCCAGGTATTTTTGGTGGTTGCGGGTTTCGGAAGCCCACTTCTCGGGCTCGCCCAGGTTGTAGCTGTGCACCAACTGCGCCAGTTGTGCACGGGCTTTGTCCAGCTCCTGCATCAGGATGGTGCGTGCTTGCGCATCGCGCTCGCTTTGCTGAACATCGCGCAGGCTTGAGGGCACCGCGGGGGTGCGGGGCTCAGCGGCTGCTGCGGGGGCAGTGGCCACAGGCTCGGCTGGGGCACTGCGTTTGGGCAAGGCCGTGGTCGCCTGCGGCTGGAGCTGGGGCACCGGGCGGGTGCCGTTGATCACAGTGATGGCCTGCGGGGCCAGCGGCTCGCACAGCGCGGGCTCACGCGGAGCGTTGGTGTATTCCTGGCCGCATCGGTAGACGGCTTGCTGGGCCTGCGCGGGCTCGCTGGTGAGCAACAACCCCGAGGCAAACAGCCACAAAGAAAAAAGGACGGCCGTAGCCGACGGTAACCATGAAAAAAGGACGGCCGAAGCCGTCCTTGTGGGGCATTGCACAGGTGGGTGTGCAATGGTGCTCATGCTGCTTACAGCGAGTAGTACATGTCGTATTCAACCGGCGAGACTTCCACGCGGCTGCGGTTGACTTCTTGCATCTTCAATTCGATGTAAGCGTCGATCCACGAGTCGGTGAACACGCCACCCTTGGTCAAGAAGGCGCGGTCTGCATTCAGAGCGTCCAAGGCTTGGTCCAAGCTGGAGCAGACAGTGGGCACCAACTTGTCTTCTTCTGGAGGCAGGTGGTACAGGTCTTTGGTCGCTGCTTCGCCGGGGTGGATCTTGTTTTCGATGCCGTCCAAGCCCGCCATCAACAAAGCTGCGAAGCCGAGGTAAGGGTTGCACAATGGATCGGGGAAACGGGCTTCCACGCGGCGGCCCTTGTCGCTGGCGACGTTGGGGATGCGGATCGAAGCAGAGCGGTTCTTGGCCGAGTAAGCCAACTTGACCGGCGCTTCGTAGTGAGGAACCAAACGCTTGTAGCTGTTGGTGCCAGGGTTAGTGATCGCGTTCAGGGCGCGGGCATGCTTGATGATGCCGCCGATGTAGAACAAAGCGAATTCAGACAAACCAGCGTAGCCGTTGCCTGCGAACAGGTTCTTGCCGTCTTTCCAGATGGACTGGTGGACGTGCATGCCGGAGCCGTTGTCGCCTGCGTAAGGCTTGGGCATGAAGGTGGCGGTTTTGCCGTAAGCGTTGGCCACATTGTGGATCACGTACTTTTGCAGCAGTGTCCAGTCAGCACGCTCGACCAAGGTCGAGAAACGTGTGCCAATTTCGCACTGGCCAGCGCCCGCCACTTCGTGGTGGTGCACTTCGACCGGGATGCCCACGGATTCGAGGATGAGCGACATTTCGCTGCGCATGTCGTGGGTACTGTCCACGGGAGGAACGGGGAAGTAGCCGCCCTTGACGCGGTTTCGGTGGCCTTTGTTGCCGCCGTCCATCTTGGCGCCGCTGTTCCATGGAGCCTCGGCTTCGTCGATGGCGTAGAAGGTGTTGTTGGGCTCGGTGCTCCAGCGCACTTCGTCAAACAAGAAGAACTCTGGCTCAGGACCGAAGTAGGCGGTGTCGCCCAGGCCCGATTGCTTGAGGTAAGTCTCGGCACGCTTGGCGATCGAACGTGGGTCACGCTCGTAGGCTTTGCCGTCGGTGGGCTCGATCACGTCGCAGATCAAGACCAAAGTAACTTCTTCGAAGAAGGGGTCGATGATGGCGCTGTTGGCATCGGGGATGAGCAACATGTCGGAAGCTTCAATGCCCTTCCAGCCGGCAATCGAAGAGCCGTCAAACGCTTGACCGTCTTCGAATTTGCTCTCGTCAAACTGGGACACGGGCACGGTGATGTGTTGCCACTTGCCACGGGTATCGGTGAAGCGGAAGTCAACGAACTTGACTTCGTTGTCTTTCACCATGTTCATCACATCTGCGACGGTCTTGGCCATCAAATTCTCCTGAAGGGATAAGGGGTTAAACAGTTGACGTACAACTCTTGCAGTTTCTGTGCCAACTGGCCCAGTCCACCCAAGCTGAACAGCCCCAAATTGTGCCTTGAGCTGAGGGGCTTGGGCGAAGGGCGGCAGAAAAAAGCACCCAGCGGCGGGTCGACTGGGCCTCTGCATCCAATTCAGATTGCCCTTTTATGGTGCAATATTGCACCATTTTGGTGAATTATGGATCAACGCACCAATTCAGGGCCATACTCCAGGGAAAAAGCCTGCAGACCTTGACGCAAAGCCACATAGGCCGCATCGGCATCGGCAGGCTGGCCTTTGACACCCAACTCGATGTGGCGACCCCATTGCGGGTGGTCCACACTGGGCAGGCTGAACACCTTCACCCCCGGGTGTGCGTCTTCAATGGCTTCCATCAGCGGCGTCAGGGTGGCTTCCATCGCACCGAGCACAATCACCGACTTCTCCATGTAGGCATCTTGACGGAAAAAGGCGCTGTAGTGGGTGTCCAGCACCGACTCGATCATGGGCCAGGCCATGACTGGAAAGCCGGGCACAAAGTGCACTGCGCTGCTGCCGGGGCCACTGCAGCTGAAGCCGGGAATCTTGTTGTAGGGGTTGGGGATGATGCTGGCGCCTTGGGGGAAAGTGCCCATGTTCAGGCGGTGCAAGTTGTCAGCTCGCTCGGGCTCGTAGGCCAGGCCTTGCTCTTTGGCCGTGTCCTGGATGCGCTCCTGGATGAGGCGCTTGGCTTCGGGGTGCAAGGCCAGCGGCAAGCCCAAGGCCTTGGCGGCGCATTGGCGCGTGTGGTCGTCTGGCGTGGCCCCGATGCCGCCACAACAAAACACCACATCGTTGGACTCAAAAGCTCGCTGCAGAGTGGCGGTGATGCGCTCGGGCGAATCGCCCACGTACTCAGTCCAACTCAGGCTGAGGCCTCGTGCGTTCATGAATTCGATGACTTTGGGCATGTGCTTGTCTTGGCGTTTGCCGGACATGATTTCGTCGCCAATGATGATCAGGCCAAAGGTGGGGGTCATGGGAAGCGTCATGGATCAGGTGAAAAGGAAAGCCCGGTATTGGGGCATGTGTCAGGGTTTAGGACGAGCCACGACATCGGTGATGTCATCGTCAGGGCCAGGCTGCCCAGCCTCTAGGCGGGCAGTGTTACGCGCTGAAGCGCCGGACACAGCTGGCGCTGAGGGCAAAACTTCGTCCACCGAAGCTTGCCGAGGTTCGTCCCGCAGGGCCTGCAGCGCATCCAAGCCGAAATGGGCAAACCACAGCGATGAAAAGGCGAACACCAAGGTGTAAATCCAGATGGCAACGGGCACCAAAATCACAAAGGCCGCAGCGAACAAAGCCCCCGAAGCCCACACCAAACTGGGCGCTGCGCCCATGAGCCCCGTGACCACGCCCATGCCCAAGAAGCTCATGCGGTGTCGGGCCATGAGGGTGTGGCGCTCATCGGCACTGGCAAATTCGGCCAGCACATCAAAGGCCATGACGCGGTATGTGAGCCAGCCCCAAATGAAGGCGGGAAGCAGCAGCGCCAAGGGCGGCACCAGCCACATGGGCAAGGTCAGCACCAAGGCGCCCAGCGCCAGCACCAGTGAGAAAAAGGTCCACCACAAACTCAGCAGCAAACTGCCCCCATGCTTGCGCTGCAATCCGACAAAACGCCGCTCGGCCACCATGCGGGTGAGGGCTGGGGTCATCATGAACGACACGGCCAGCAATGAGGCCACCACCACCAAGGGTGTGAAAGCAAATATCACCAGCAAGGGGGCCACCACGGTTTTCAGGTCGGGCAAACCCACCTCCTCGAACCAACGCCAAACCGTGTCCAGCCAGTCGCTGGCGTCAAGCCAAGCCCGCACAAAGGTCACGGCCGTGTCCCAATACAAATAGCCCAGGATCCCGGACAGGGCCACGATCAGCACCAAGGGCAACACCGACAGACCGATCACCCGCGGATACAGGCAATACAAGGCCGAGCGCCAAAAGGAGTCGATCAGGAGTTTCATGGCACAAAGCTTAACCCAAGCCAAGCCCTCAAGCCCGCCCGAACAAGCGCAGCAGGCCCAGCCACTGCTGAGACCAAAAACCCTGCCCGTAGTCGCGCCCTTTTTCCACCTGGTCGCGGATACCGGTGGGGTCGAAGCGCAGCGTGAAATCGGCGGTGCCAAACAGCATGTCCCACCAGGGCAGCAGCACGCCAAAGTTGCAGCCGCCCAGGCGCAGCTCGCCTTGGTGCTCGCGCTCGTGGCCGATGCCGATGCTGTGGTGGCGTCGGTGAAAACGCGGGCTGACCCACATGCGCTCGCCGATGCGGCCAAACCAGAAGCGTAAGTTGGCGTGCTGGAAGTTCTCGCTCAACTGGCCCAGCGCCACCAGGGCGACAAACTGGCCCGGCCCCACACCCACCAGCACCGCCACCACCGACAGGACCAAACTGGTCAGCACGTCGTCGAGCAGGTGGTTGCGGTTGTCGGACCACATGGTCATTTGGCGCTGCGAATGGTGCAGGCTGTGCAAGGCCCACCAACGTGGCAGCTGGTGCTGGCCTCGGTGGACCCAGTAATTCACAAAATCAAACACCAGCAGGTAAATCAAAAAACTGACCCAGGCCACATCGGTGACACCGGGCCAGACCTGATCGAGGTGCCAGGTGGGTGCGCCCAGGCCACGCAAGCTGCCCCAGGCTTGCTCAAAGAGCCAGTCGAAGGAAAAAAACATGGCCAGCTTGAACAGCCCCAAGCGCTGGATCAGGGTGTAGACCACGTCCACCCGCACGGCTCGGGGGTCGTGCAAGGGCTCGGCGGGCCAGCGCCGCTGCATCGGGCCCACCACAGCCAGCAAGAAGGCGATTTGCAGCAAGCCCACCACCAGCCAGCCGGTGCCTTCAAAGGCTTTGTCGAGCAAGTGGGCCTGGCCCACGGCAAACACCAGCGGCTGCACCACGGCCTCGAACAGGCTTTGTTGCAAAAAAGAAAAGGCGTCGGTCAGGCTGTCCATGGCGTGTCAGGGTCGGAGCACAGAAGGCTTCAAGTAATTGTGCGGCGAAGGTGCCAGCTGCAGGGGCTGCTGGTGCACCGCCTCGCGGTATTGGGGGTGTTCGCGCAAGGTGGCAAAACACAGGCCACGCGCCTTGAGGCCCACAATCAAAGGCTCCAGCACGGCCGGGGCCCAAGGGTCTTGGCGCGACCAGATGCCCAGATGGGCCATCAAGATATCGCCAGGGCGAATATTTCGCAGGGCTTTTTGCAGCAGATGCGCATTGCTGTAGCGCTCGCTGGGCAGCTCGTCGCCCAAAAAGCCCGCATCCGCCCAGCCCACATGCGCAAAACCACATTGCCGGGCCGTTTGCAGCAGCCGGGGCGAGGTTTTGCCACCGGGCGCACGAAACAAGGGCAAGGGGGCCTGACCGGTCAGGCCATGCAAACGGCTGGCGGCCTGGCGCAGGCTGTCGCAATACTGCTGGGCGCTCCACTGGAGGTTTTGCCCAGCCTGCGGACCAGCACTGGGTCGGATGCGAAAGCGCACCTCGCCCGGGCCATCGAGGTCGGCCCGCCAATACGCGTGTTCCCAGGTGTGTGAGGCAAAAGCGTGGCCTTCGGACCCGCGTGCACGCCACCAGGCAGCCCAGTGCTCACCAAGGGAGCCATCGCCTTGTTGGGTTTTTTCGTGCGCGGCAAAAAAAGTCGCCTTCACTTGGTGGCGCTGCAAAACCTCGGCAATCAGAGGGGCTGTGCCCATGTGGCCGGTATCAAAGGTGAGGTAAACCGGGCGGTTGCAGGCGGCGGGCTCTGCCATGCCAGGGGCCAGGGCCAGGGTTTGGGCCGTTGCGCTGGTCAGGCCGCACAGCACCAGCCAGACCGCGGCCAGCCCATCACGACGGTGAAGGTCAATTGCGCGGCGCATGGTCCAAAGTCCAGACCCCGTGCGGCGACTTGCCCACTGGCACTTGCCGGATCAGCTTGCGCGAGGCGATGTCGATCACGCTCAGTTTGCGCGCCAAACGCGAGGTCACCAAAATCAGCTTGCCGTCTGCGGTGATGTCCAGGCAATCCGGACCCGAAGGGCCGGGCAATTGGGCCACCACTTTCCAGTCAATGAAGTCAATTTGACTGATGCTGTTGGCCACACGGTTGCTCACCAACACATGGCGCTTGTCACCCAGCGCCCGAAAGGCATGCGCGCCTCGGCCCGTGCGCAGGGTCTTGAACAAGCGGGGTCTGGCGCCCGTGATGTCGTACACCTCGACCCCATCGCCCCCGGTCAGACCCACCAACAGGTGTTTGTCGTCGGGCGTGCCATACACATCGGCGGGCACCGAGCCGACCGATGTTCGCGAGGTCAGAGTTTGGGTGTTCAGGTCAATCGAGACGATCTCGTTGCTGTCTTGCATGCTCACCCAGGCGGTCTGGCTGCGGCTGTCGATCCACAGGTGGCTGGGTGTTTTGCCGGTGGCAATTCGCTTGGACAAATGCGCGTTTTGGCCGTCCCAGCGGTAAATATCCACATGGTTCAAGCGGTTGGCGGCCGTGACAAACCACTTCATGTCGGGCGAAAAACGCAGGTGGTAAGGATCCAAAATGCCCGTCACCGTGCGCTGAACTTGCGCCGTGCGCGGGTCGATGAAGGTCAGTGAATCGCTCATGGCGTTGCCCACAATGAGTGACTTTTCATCGGGCGTCAAGTAAAGGTGATGCGGCTCTTTGCCGGTCGGGATGCGTTTTTTTTCTGTCCAAGTCACAGGGTCGATGACACTGACATCCCCATCCAGGGAATTGAGGACAAACACCGGGGCTGGCAGCATGGCCATCACAGGGCTTGCAAGACATGCCCAAAAAAACCAAACCCAAAGTCTGGAAAATGCACAAAAACGGATCACTGGGGACTTTCAAAATCGCACCCAAGTGTAATCGTCACTCCCACTGGAATTCAGATGCAGACGAACACCTTTCAAAAAATAAGCCTTCAAGGCACAGGCCTTGAGATCCTGAGCATCGCCGCACCTGCCGGGGCCGAAGTGCCAACCCTCGTGTTTTTGCACGAAGGCCTGGGCAGCGTGCGCATGTGGCGCGATTGGCCTGCACAGGTGTGCGCAAAATTGGGCTGTGCAGGACTGGTGTATTCGCGCCAGGGTTATGGCCAGTCTGACCCGGTGCCCGATGTGCGCGGCCCCTCTGGCCAGACGGATGGCCAGCGGCATGGGCGCTTGTTGCCCGACTACATGCACCGCGAAGCGTGGGAGGTGTTGCCCGCCTTGCTGCAAGCCCTGGGCATCGAACGACCCGTGCTGCTGGGGCACTCGGATGGCGGCACCATCGCCTTGCTGCACGCCAGCCGTTTTAACGTGCGTGGCTGCATCGTCATGGCCCCCCACGTCATGGTGGAGCCGGTATCGCTGCAGGCCATCACTCAGGCCCGCCAAGCCTTTGAGCAAGGCCCTTTGCGCCAGCGTCTGGCCCCCTACCACGCCGATGTGGACTGCGCCTTTTGGCAATGGAACGAGGTCTGGCTGAGCCCGGCTTTTGCACGGTTTGACATCCGAGGCGAATTGAGCGGCATACGGGTCCCGCTGCTGGCCATTCAGGGCGTGGATGACCCCTATGGCACCCTGGCCCAGATCGAGGACATCGCCAAGGCTGTGCCGCACACCACTTTGCTCACACTGCCGGGCTGCGGCCATTCACCTCACCGCGACCAAGCCGATGCCGTGTTGGGTGCGGTGAAAACCTTCATGTCCCAGTTGCCAAGCCATCTGCCCTGAAGCCGGGCATGAAGTCGGCCATCAAGAGCTGCGGCTCAGGGCTTGAGCACCGCCAAATCCGAGGGCGTCAAAAAGCGCCATTGTCCGGGGGCGAGATCGCCCAAGACCAAGCCACCGATTTGTGAGCGGTGCAAGGCCTCGACCCGGTTGCCCACGGCCGCCACCATGCGCTTGACCTGGTGGTATTTGCCCTCGGTCAGGGTGAGTTTCAGGAGCAACTCGCTCACGGCCTCGCAGGCGGCGGCTTTGACGGGCTGGGGGTCGTCGTCCAGCACCACACCGGCCAGCAGTTTGTCCACCATCTCGGGGGTAATCGGGTGCTTGGTGGTGACCTCGTACACCTTGGGCACATGGTGCTTGGGCGAGCTCATTTTGTGGATGAACTGGCCGTCGTCGGTGAGCAGCAGCAAGCCGGTGGTGTCTTGGTCAAGGCGACCCACGGCTTGAACGCCCTGCACCGCCGCTTTTTGCGGCCGCTGGCGCAAAGGCGCGGGCATCAAGGTGTAGATGCTCGGCCAGGTGGACGGTTTTTGCGAACACTCGGTGCCTGCGGGCTTGTGCAGCAACACATAGGCTTTGTCCAGGAAGGGCCAAGCCGTGCCTTGCACGGTGAACTGCAGGTCCTCCAGGTCAAAGAATTCGCCCGCGTCGGTGACGGTTTGACCCCGCACTTGCACATGGCCTTGCTGGACCAGGCCAGCGCACACGCGGCGGGTGCCAAAGCCCTGGCTGAACAAAATGTCTTCCAAGCGCATGGGTTTGAGGGGTTTGGCTTTCATGGGGCATGATTGTCGCTTCGAAACAGACCCTTGTCGCTTGCAGGAGACCCGGCCCATGAGTGCTGCCCTAGAAACGCTCGACCGCATGAACACCGCCCTGGCCCGCAGCCAAAACGGCCAATTGCCGCAAAGCGAGATGATTCGCCTGTGGCGCTCAGAATCGGCCTCTTTGGCGCTGCCCGCACGCTTTGACGAGGTGCTGCACCCCTTGCTCGACCGCATCGAGGCCAGCGTTTTGTTCAGCGAAGAAAGCTGCTCCTTCAGCCAAAAGGATTTGCTCGCCAGCCTGCAAATGTGGGCCGACAAGGCGCGGCTGCGGTTGACCAGCCCCAGCGCCGCCCAGGCCTAAAGCGCGGGGGCGAGGTCCCGCGCTGGGGCCGTGTGCAGCGCCAGCCAGCGCTCGATGTGCCCTGCGTCGTGCACCAGACGCAGCTCGTCAAAGGCCTGCTGCGCCTCGGGGTAGACCCGGCGCATGTAGTTGAGCCACTGCTTGAGACGCCCGGCCCGGTGCCGCGTGGCCACGCGCGCGCTCACGCCCAACCAGAACACCTGCATCAAAGCCACCAGAGTCGACCAGGGCACACCCTGACCCGGTGCGCGGCCTTGCCCAGTGGCCAGCTGGTGCGCAATGGCCAGCGCCAGCCCGGGGTCGGTGACCATACCGCGCCCGATCATCAGGCGGTCGCAGCCCGTCACCTCGCGGCACCGCAGCGCGTCGGCCACCGTCCAGATTTCGCCATTGGCCACGATGGGCAAACGCACATGCTGGCGCAAATCGGCAATGCGGTCCCAATAAGCGGGTGGTCGGTAGCCGTGCGCCTTGGTGCGCGCGTGCACCACCAGCTCGCTGGCCCCAGCCGCCTCGATGGCCAAGGCGCAGTCTTCGGCGCGGCTGTCGTCGTTGTAGCCCAAGCGCATCTTGGCCGAAATCGGGATGTGCGCAGGCACCGCCCGGCGCACCGCCGCCACGATTTGCCCGACCAACTCGGGCTCGTCCAGCAGCACGGCGCCGCCGCGGTGCTGGTTCACGGTTTTGGCCGGGCAACCAAAGTTCAGGTCAATGCCGTGCGGCTGCAGCTCGGCCAGCGCCGCCGCGTTGTCGGCCAGGCACACCGGGTCCGAGCCCAGCAGCTGCACCTTGACCGGCACGCCTGCTGGGGTGCGGCTTTGGTTGAGCAGCTCGGGGGCCACCCGAATGAAGGCGCGGCGCGGCAAGACCGTGTTGGTCACGCGGATGAATTCGGACACACACTCGTGCACACCGCCCACACGCGTGAGCACATCGCGCAAGGTGTGGTCGAGCAGCCCCTCCATGGGGGCCAGCATGATGTGCATGGTGGGCCAGAAAAGTGGGGCTGAGCGTTCAGCCGAGCTTGCGCTTGAGGCGCACTTCTTCGACCTTCACGCCGCCCAGGGGCACGGTGCGGGCGGTGTTCATCTCGCGCTTGAAGCCGGCCAGGTCGTGAAAGCGCAGCGTGCGCTCGTGCAGCAGGGGCAGCCAGACGGTGACGTCGGTACAGTCTTCGTCTTCCAGCCCTTCGCGGGCCGCGTCCCACAGGGCCAGGCCAATGCCTTGACCCATGCGGTCCGGGGCCGCGTAGATGGCCCAGATCTCGCCCGTGGTGTTTTTGCTCTTGGGGTCGCGCGAGCGGTCAAAGCCCACAAAGCCCACGATGTCTTTGCCTTCCACCGCCACCATGACCTGGGGCTCGCCGTATTCAATCGCCTCTTTCCAGAAGGACACGCGCTTGGGCATGGGCGTGGCATCCCAGTGGGCATCGGGCACTTGGCCTGCATAGGCGGCGCGGCAGGCGCTCACATGCAATGCGGCCACGGCAGGCGCGTCTTGGAGGGTGGCAAATCGGACTTGGATATCGGACATGGCTTGAACAGATGAAAGGGAAAACAACGCACCTGGCCTACAGGGCTTTGGGTGCAAAACCCGACATTGTCGCCGCTTCGGTTATCTTCAAGCCATGAGGATGTTCCCAAGCCGTCAGAATTTCACCGCGCCCAGGCCACCAGCCCCCCAGGGCCAAGCCACACACCCCACCTTGCGCCAGACCTCCAGCGGGTTTTTCAAAGGCGTGGTCTGGACCGCATTGGCGCTGTGCGCGGGCGCCGCGAGCGCCCAAACCCCGACCCGCTTTGCCGACGACATGGCCGAGCGCACCCGCGCCTGCACCGCCTGCCATGGCGAGCAAGGCCGCGCCGGGCCCGATGGTTATTACCCCCGACTTGCGGGCAAACCGGCGGGTTACCTGCACAACCAGCTGCGCAATTTCGCGCAAGGCCGCCGCCACTATGACCTGATGGCCCGTCTGGTCGACCCCTTGACCGACGCGTATCTGGGCGAGATGGCTCTCTACTTTTCCAAGCTCCAATTGCCCTACCCCGCCCCCACGGCCCACAACACCATCACGCCAGAGCGCCTGGCCAAAGGCCAGCAATTGGTGACCCAAGGCGACGCCAGCCGTGGTCTGCCCGCATGCACCCAATGCCACGGCGTGCGGCTGACAGGTGTGCAGCCCAATGTGCCCGGGCTCTTGGGCTTGCCGCTCGACTACCTGAACGCCCAGCTGGGCGCCTGGCAAACCGCACAACGCCGTGCCCACGCGCCCGATTGCATGGCCGAAATTGTCAGACGCATGCCCGCGCAGGACCTGATCGCGGTGTCGAGTTGGCTGGCCCGCCAGCCCTTGCCTGCTGATACACGACCGGTCGAGACCGCCCCGGCTGGCCCGGCCTTGCCCGAGGCCCTGCGCTGCGGCAGCGCCCCCGAGCTCTCGGCCACACGCCAGGCCACCGCCCCAGCCAAGGCAGGGGGCCCGCCATGAAAAACGCTGTGCGCAAGATGCACCCCGTCCAACGTTTGGGCTGGGTCACGTTGGTCAGTGTGTTGCTGCTGTCCTTGGGTGTGGCTTGGGACAACTGGGGGGACCAGTTGGGGGCACCAGCCGACCACAAGGCTGTCTCGGCTCAAGCCACTGAAGCCCAAATTGCACAAGGGCGCTACCTGAGCCTGGCAGGCAACTGCATGGCCTGCCACAGCACCCGGGGCGGCACGCCTTTTGCGGGGGGACGCCGCATCGACACCCCCTTTGGCGGCGTCTACAGCAGCAACCTCACGCCCGACCCCGAAACGGGCCTGGGCCGATGGACCCCGCAGGACTTCTGGCAAGCCATGCACCGGGGCCGCTCCAAAGATGGGCGCTTGCTGGCCCCGGCTTTTCCGTACAACCACACCAGCGTCATCACCCGCAGTGACAGCGATGCCATCTTTGCCTGGCTGAACACCTTGCCCCCGGTGGTGCAGGCCCAGCCAGCGCACACCCTGGTCTGGCCCGTGGGCACGCAGCCCGCGCTGGCCGTGTGGCGCAGCCTGTTTTTTGAGCCCAGCCCTTTTCAAGCCGACCCCACACACAGCGCCGAATGGAACCGGGGCGCTTACCTGGTGCAAGGCCTGGGCCACTGCGCCGCCTGCCACAGCCCGCGCAATGCGCTGGGGGCCAGCGGGGCAGTGAACGACCTGTCGGGTGGACTGATGCCCGTGGTCAACTGGTATGCCCCCGACCTGACCCGCGACACCGAAAGCGGCCTGGCCAGCACGCCCTTGCCTGAGATCATGCGCTTGCTGCGCACCGGTGCGTCCAGCACCGCCCAAACCAGCGGCCCCATGGGCGAAGTCGTGCAGCACAGCCTGCAGCACCTGACCGAGGCCGATCTGCAAGCCATGGCCGTGTACCTGCAGTCTCGTGCCCAAAGCACGCCCCAGCCTGGTCCCAAAGCGGCCACACCCGCACGCATCAGCCTGCAAGTGGCCACCCAGGGCAGCAAAGTCTACGAACGCCAATGTCTGCAATGCCACGGCGAGCAAGGCGCGGGCGTCACCACCGCGTCGGGCGAGGTGGCCTACCCCGCCCTGGCAGGCAACCGCGCCGTGCTGCTGAGTGACCCCACCAACCTGGTGCAGCTGGTGCTGTACGGCGGCTATGGCCCGGCCACCCAGGGCCATCCGCGCCCCTTTGGCATGCCACCCGCTGTGCTGGAGCTGGATGACCGGGACATCGCGGCCGTGTTGACCCACCTGCGCACGCGCTGGGGCAACCAAGCCAGCGAAGTCACCCCCTTGCAGGTCAACCGCATCCGCGCGGCGCAGGGCCACTGAGCCCTGGGCAGGCGCTTGTCATCTGCGGCACTGCATTCCTCGCGCCATGCCCCTAAGATTTTTGGCATGACCACACACCTCTACATCCTCACCGGCGCTTCGCGTGGCATGGGGCTGGCCATGGCCGAGCAACTGCTGCAGCCTGGCAACACCTTGCTCTGCATCTCACGCCACGCCAACGCTGACCTGGCCTTAGCCGCCCAAAAGGCGGCTGTGCCGCTTTCGCAATGGACCCACGACCTGGCTGACGGTGAAGGCGCCAGCGAACGGCTGCGCGACTGGCTGCGGGCACAGAACCCGGCGGATTTCGGCAGTGTCAGCCTGATCAACAACGCGGGTGTCATCCCGCCCATCGCGCCGCTGCGGCAGTCCCAAGCCGCCGATTTGGCAATGGCTCTGCGTGTGGGCCTGGAAGCGCCCATGGCGCTGAGCGCGGCGTTTGTGGGGGCCACACAGGCCTGGCCCATGCCCCGCAAAGTGCTCAATATTTCATCGGGCCTGGGCCGCTACCCCATGGCCTCGCAAGCGGGCTACTGCGCGGCCAAAGCGGGCATGGACCACTTCACCCGCTGCTTGGCGCTGGACGAAGCCCCACTGCCCAACGGCGCACGCGTGTGCTCTCTCGCCCCCGGCGTGATCGACACCGACATGCAGGTGCAACTGCGCGGTGCGGCGGGCGAGGCCTTTCCTGACCACGCAAAGTTTTTGCAACTCAAAGCCCAAGGCCAGCTCAGCTCGCCCGCACAAGCGGCCGTGCAGGTGCTGCGCTTTCTGGCCCGGCCCGATTTCGGGCGCGAACCCGTGGCCGACGTGCGGGGCTGAGCGTTGCGCGTTAGGCGTTGAGTTTTAAGCGTTGCGCGTTGAGCGCTGGGCTTGTCAGGTCGCTGTAGCCATTGACCTTGAAACTGCCCGGGTTCCATCAATTTGTTTTTGTCGTTTTTCTAATCTGGAGACATTCCCATGAGCCGTGAAGTTGTTGTTGTCAGCGGTGTGCGCACCGCCATTGGAACTTTTGGTGGCAGCCTCAAGGACATTGCCCCCACCGAGCTGGCGGCGCAAGTCGTGCGCGAAGCCCTGTCCCGCGCGGGCACCTCAGGCCAAGACGTCGGCCATGTGGTGTTTGGCCATGTGGTCAACACCGAACCCAAAGACATGTACCTGTCGCGCGTGGCGGCCATCAACGGCGGCTGCGCCGAAGGCACACCCGCCTTCAACGTGAACCGCCTGTGCGGCTCGGGCCTGCAGGCCATCGTGAGCGCCAGTCAGTCCATCTTGCTGGGTGACTGCGACATCGCCATTGGCGGTGGTGCAGAAAACATGAGCCGTGCGCCCTACGCCAGCCTGGCCACCCGATTTGGTTCACGCATGGGCGACACCAAAATGATCGACATGATGATCGGCGCCCTGCACGACCCCTTCCACAACATCCACATGGGTGTGACGGCCGAAAACGTGGCCGCCAAATACGGCATCACCCGCGAAATGCAAGACGCCCTGGCCCTGGAAAGCCACAACCGCGCCGAACGCGCTACGGCAGAGGGCCGCTTCAAAGACCAGATCATGCCGGTCATGCTGAAAAGCAAAAAGGGCGACGTGGCCTACACCACCGACGAGCATTTCCGTCCTGGCTGCAAGCTCGAAGACATGGCCAAGCTCAAGCCTGTGTTCTTAAAGGAAAACGGCACTGTGACCGCCGGCAACGCCTCGGGCATCAACGACGCCGCAGCCGCTGTGGTGTTGATGGAAGCCGGTGCTGCCAAGGCCCGGGGTGCCAAGCCCATGGCCCGTCTGGTGGGTTACGCCCACACCGGTCTGGACCCCAAGATCATGGGTGTGGGCCCCATCAGTGCCACGCAAGCCGTGCTCAAGAAAACCGGCCTGAGCGTGAACGACCTGGACGTGATCGAAGCCAATGAAGCCTTTGCCGCCCAAGCCTGCGCCGTGACCCGCGAGCTGGGTCTGGACCCGGCCAAGGTCAACCCCAATGGCTCGGGAATCTCGCTGGGCCACCCCATCGGTGCCACGGGCGCGCTGATCACCGTCAAAGCCTTGTATGAGCTGCAACGTGTGAACGGCCGCTATGCGCTGGTGACCATGTGCATCGGCGGCGGTCAGGGTATTGCGGCGATTTTTGAGCGCATGTGAAGTTTCGGGACTGACCCCAACAAAAAAAGGCCTCCGCAGAGGCCCATTTTTTTCTAGAGCGCGTGCCAGTTGGGTCAGCCCTTGACCGCCGCCGTGACCACCACCTCGATCAAATAGGCCGGATTGGCCAGCGCGGCCTGCACGGTGGCGCGGGGTGGGGCACTGCCGGCCACCACCCAAGCGTCCCACACCTCGTTCATGGCAGAGATGTCGGTAATATCTTGGAGGTAAATCTGGGTGCGCAGGATGCGGGTTTTGTCGCTGCCCGCCTCGGCCAGGCGTTGTTCGATCTGCTGCAACACATCGGCCGTTTGGCTGCGGATGTCGGTGGCCTCGCATTCGGGCACCATTCCGGCCAAATACACCACGCCATTGAACACTGCCGCTTCGCTGTAACGGGCCGCGACATGCAGGCGCTGGATGTCGGCGTTCATGGTTTTTTTCCTCCCAATTTCGACTCGGTGCCATCCAATAGGCGGTGGATGTTTTCGCGGTGCCGCCACACCAGCAGCAAGGCCATGGCCGACAGGCTCAAGACCTCTGCGGCCGTGGCCTGCCAGGCCACACCGTCGCCGAACAGGTAAAAAACCGGCGCAAACACCGCCGCCACCATGGAGGCCAAGGACACGTAGCGGCTGAAATACAAGACGATGGCAAAGCTGAGCACCGTGGCCAGCGCCAGCGTGCCATGCACACCCATGACCACCCCTACCGCCGTGGCCACACCTTTGCCCCCCACAAACCCGAAAAACACCGGGTACAGGTGGCCCAAGAACGCGGCCAAGCCCGCCAGGGCGGCAATATCTGGGCCCAGACCGTGCTCAGGCCCCCAAGCCAGCACCATCGCCACTGGCAACCAGCCTTTGAATGCGTCCAAGAGCAAAGTCAGGATCGCCGCCTTTTTGCTGCCTGAGCGCAGCACGTTGGTGGCGCCGGGGTTTTTGCTGCCGTAGCTGCGCGGGTCGTTCAGGCCCATCAAGCGGCTCACAATCACCGCAAAACTGAGCGAGCCCAGCAAATAACTGGCCAACACCACGGCCACCGGAATCAAGGCATCCATCCACATCTCCCTCTGTCTTGTCTGGGCCTCATTCTGCCAGTGCGCAGTTCACCGGCTGGGCGTGCAGCAGTTGCACACACACTTGCGGGTCGATGCCCACCAAATAACCGCGCCTGCCGCCGTTGATGCAGATGCGCGGCAATGCCAGGATGGTCTCCTCGATGTAAACCGGCATGGCCCTGCGCGTGGCAAAGGGCGAGGTGCCACCCACCAAATAACCGCTGTGCCGGTTGGCCACCTCGGGGGCGCAGGGCTCGACGGACTTCAAGCCGATCTGCCGCGCCAAATTTTTGGTGGACACCTTGCGGTTGCCGTGCATGAGCACCACCAAGGGCTTGGCGTCTTGGTCCTGCATGATCAGTGTTTTGACCACACTGAACGGGTCCATGCTCAGCACCTGCGCACTGTGCTGGGCGCCGCCGTGCTCCAGGTACTCATAGGGATGCTCGGTGAAACTCACCGCCTGCTGGCGCAAGAGCGCCGTGGCCGGGGTTTCACTGATTTTGTCTTTTTTGGCCATGGGCCTGCATCACAAGGCCGGATCGCGCATTTCCCACCGAATGGCGTCAATGGCCTTGAGCACTTCGGGGGAGAGCTCGGTGCTCCAAGCGGCCAGGTCTTCGTTGAGCTGCGCCAACGAGGTCACCCCGATGATGGTGCTGGCCACGCTCCAGCGGTGGTAACAAAACGCCAGCGCCATTTGGGTGGGTGTCATGCCGTTGTCGCGGGCCAGCTGGTTGTAGCGGCGTGCCGCCACCAGCGCCTCGGGGCGGCCCCAGCGCTGCTTGCGCATCGAGTCGTAACGAGCGATGCGGCCGCCGTCGGGCACCAGAGGACCTTGCAAGTCGTCGTTGTCGTATTTGCCGGTGAGCAAGCCAAAGCCCAAAGGCGAGTAGGCCAGCATCGACACATTCAGGCGGTAGCAGGTCTCGTCCAGACCGTTGTCGTAGGTGCGGCTGACCAGGCAGTAGGGGTTTTGTACCGTGGCCACGCGCGGCAGGCCATGCTGCTCGGCCAGGCGCACAAACTCGTGCACACCATAAGGCGTTTCGTTGGACAGGCCGATGTAGCGCACCTTGCCTGCTTTGACCAACCTGGCCAGGGCTTCGAGTTGTTCGTGGATGGAGGTGACCGACTTGTCTTTGGCCGGGTCGAAATACGTCATGCCAAAGACCGGGGCATGGCGCTCGGGCCAGTGGATTTGGTAGAGGTCGATCACATCGGTTTGCAAGCGGCGCAAGCTGCCGTCGCAGGCGTTCAGGATGTCTTGCCCGGTCATCCCTGAGCCTTCACGAATCCAAGGCATGCCACGCGAGGGGCCCGCCACCTTGGTTGCCAACACCAATTTTTCGCGGGCACCGGGGTTCTTGGCAAACCAGTTACCGATGAAGGTTTCGGTCGCGCCGCAGGTGTCGGCCGAAGCGGGCACGGCGTACATCTCGGCCGTGTCGATGAAGTTGATGCCCGCTTCGAGCGAACGGTCCAAGATGGCGTGTGAGTCGGCCTCACTCACCTGTTGGCCGAAAGTCATGGTGCCCAGGCAAATCGGGGTCACTTGCAGGTCGGATTGACCTAGTTGAACGAGTTTCATGGTGTGTCCTGTGTTGAATTCAAGCCTGTTGGTTTTCCCCGTGGGAAACCAAAAGTCGATGGGTTGATTTTGTCACGCGTCAATGCGCGGGGCCTTGCCGCGCTGTCGCGCGTGCTTCTTCTTGCAGCCGCAGCACCCGCCGCTGCACCTTGCTCGTTGTGGTCATGGGCAACTGGTCGATGAACTCGATTTCTTTGGGGTATTCGTAGGGGGCGAGCAAACCCTTCACATGGGCCTGCAGTTCACGTCGCACCTCGTCGTCAAAACTGGCAAGGCCCGACCCGGTGGGCCTGCGGGCCAACCAGTCGGGCGACAACACCACATAGGCCTTGACCACCGCGCCCCGGTCGGCGTCGGGCTTGGGCACCACGGCGGCATTCTGCACAGCCGGGTGCTTGACCAAGCAGTTCTCGATCTCACCCGGTCCGATGCGGTAACCGGCAGCCTTGAACATGTCATCGGTGCGGCCCTGGTACCAAAGGTAGCCGTCCTCGTCTGCCACCGCCATGTCGCCCGTGCGGCACCAGTTGCCCGTGTATTTGGCCTGGGTGGCTTTGTCGTTGTTCCAGTAGCCCAAAAAGAACACCGGGTCGGGCTGGCCATGCACATCCAAACGGTTCACGGCCACCTCGCCCGGCGTGCCGGGTGGGCAAAGCTGGCCCGCCTCGTCAATGACGGCGACTTGGTGGCCTGGGTAACCCTTGCCCATGCTGCCCGGTTTGGCAGGCCACAAGCGGGCGCAGTTGCCCACCACGTAGTTGATTTCGGTCTGGCCAAACATCTCGTTCACAGTGACGCCCATCTGCTGCTGGACATAGGCAAACACCGCATCACCCACCGCCTCGCCCGCGCTCATCATGGCTTGCAGCTTCAGGCGGTAGCGGGCTTTCACATCGGGCACGGCCTTCATCATGGCCTTGAGTGCCGTGGGGAACAAAAACGTGTGCGTGACCGCGTGACTTTGCAGGATTTCAAACGCCATCTCAGGCGAGAAGCGCCCGTTGAAGGCCACGATGGGCCTGCCAAAGTACAGGCTGGGCAGCAAAGCGTCCATCAGCCCACCGGTCCAGGCCCAGTCAGCGGGTGACCAAAACACCGCTTTGGAAGCGCGGCTGGCATCCGCCGGATCAAAGCCAAACCAGTTCTGGCTGCACACAAAGCCGGTGAGGTTACCGATCAGCGCCCGGTGCGGTATGAGTGCGCCCTTGGGGTTTCCGGTGGTGCCACTGGTGTAGATCAGCACGGCAGGGTCCTCGGCCAAGGTGTTCACGGCTTTGTACGTCGCGGCCTGACTGCTCACGGCTTGTGTGTAATCCAGGTCGGCCTGCGCCCCCGCCTCCCCCAACCCGATCAGGGTTTGCAAACCGGGGCAGTCGGGGCGGGCCTGTTGCAAGGCATGCACCGTGGATTCGTCGCACACCGCCACCCGGGCCTGGCTGTCGTTGATGCGAAAAGACAGGGCTTCCGGCCCAAAGAGCATGGACAGCGGCATGGCCACCGCGCCCATTTGCAACACCGCCATGTAGGCCACGGCCGTCTCAAAGCGCTGGGGCAGCACAATCGCCACCCGGTCGCCACGCACCACGCCCTGCGCCTGCAAGACCCGGCTCAGGCGGTTGGCCGCGGTTTGCAGCTGGCCAAAAGTCCAACTTTGCCCCAGGCCCAGACCTGCCACATGTTCGCGGATGGCCACACGCCGAGCCGTGGCGGGCTGCGCAGCCCACTGCCCACAGCATGCCAGCGCCATGTTGAAGCGCTTGGGCACTTGCCAGCCAAAGCCTTGGTGGATGGCCGCATAGCGGTCCGGGGTGATGGGGCTCCGGCGGTCTTGGTTGCGACTGACGCTCATCGTGTGTCTCCTTATGATCGAAAGTATGTACCAAGTTTTACGCGAATCACAAAGCCACTGGGTGCCGCTGCGCGGCTGCCGTTACCACGTCCGCCAATGGGGCACTGCCACACCGGGGGCTACACCACTGGTGTTGGCGCATGGCTGGATGGACGTGGCGGCGTCTTACCAGTTCATGGTCGACGCCTTCAGCGAAGCGTTTGTCAGCCAGCGCCCCATCATCGCCATGGACTGGCGCGGCTACGGCCTGACCGAAACTCCACCCACCGACAGCTACTGGTTCCCCGACTATTTGGCCGATCTGGACGCCCTGCTCGACGCGCTCTACCCCGGCCAAGCCATTGACCTGGTGGGCCACAGCATGGGCGGCAACGTGGTCATGATGTACGCGGGCACCCGCCCCGAGCGCATCCGCCGCCTGGTCAACCTCGAAGGCTTTGGCATGGCCGCCACACAATCTGCCCAAGCCCCCACCCGCATGGCCCAGTGGCTAGACGAGCTCAAAGCGCAACGCGCCGGCGACAACACGCTCAAGGCCTACCCCGACGCCGCAGGCGTGTCCGCCCGCCTGATGAAGACCAACACACGCTTGAGCCAAGACAAAGCCGATTGGCTGGCCCTGCATTGGGCACAAGCGGGTAACGATGGGCAGTGGCGCATCCTGGGCGACTCGGCGCACAAGGTCATCAATCCCTATTTGTCTCGTTTGGAAGAGACCTTGGCCATGTACCGCCGCATCAGCGTCCCCGTGCTGGTGGTGGAAGCCTCTGACGACTCGCTTAGCCAATGGTGGAAAGGCGAATACACTTTGGCCGAGTTTCACGAGCGGCTAAAGTCCGTCCCCCAACTTGAACAAGCCCAAGTGCAGGACGCTGGGCACATGCTGCACCACGACCAGCCACAGGCCTTGGCGACTTTGCTGGAAAACTTTCTGTCATGAGTCGCGCCCTACAATTTGCGCAATTCTGATTACCAATTTAGCCATGCCGTTTTCTTCACGAAACCCACTCCGAGGCTCTCTGTTGGCCTTGGCCCTGCTGCTGTGCCTGGCTTCTGCGCCCGCATTGGCGCAAAAGCCAGAACGCTATTGCCCCTCGTTTTTGGCCGTCAAAGGCGCTCCTGAGCCCACGCACCGCGGTGAAATCAGCTTCTCCCCTTTCACCCTCCACTGGAATCACAGCACAGAGCACAAACATGTGGTGCTGGTGGCCTTGGACGAACAGCTGCCAGGTGACCGTTTGTGCGGCGTGAGCCTGTTCAGCAACTCCTTTGGTCAACCTTCGGCTTATGTCTACGCAGGCCAGCAGTTCAATGGCTTGCTGGGTGTGCCCAAATTGTTTGTCAAGGTCACGGCTGGGATTTTGTACGGGTACCTTGCACCCTACGAGGACAAAGTTCCACTCAATCACAATGGCTTTTCCCCAGCCATCATCCCTGCCGTAGGCTATCAATTCACGTCAAATGACTCGTTGCAAGTCAAGGTCTTGGGGAGCGCTGGCCTGATGTTTTCTTATGGACGACGTTTTTGAGCTTTGTCCACGGACACGAGCGGCGCCCTTCACACACAAGTCATGAGAAAATGAGCGGTTTACCGAACCGGAGCATTTCCCATGGACGCAGAACGCATCAACCAGATTGGCACCACCCTCACCGACCTGAGCGCCCGCACCCAAGAGTTACGGGGGTATCTTTGACTACGATGCCAAATCTGAACGGCTGAGAACCGTCAACGCATCCCTCGAAGATCCCACGGTCTGGAACGACCCCAAAAAAGCCCAGGAACTGGGCAAAGAGAAAAAAGCCTTGGACGGCGTGGTGGTGACCATCACCAACCTGACCAGCGAATTGGCCGACAACCTTGAACTTTTTGAAATGAGCAAGGAAGAAGGCGATGACGATGGCCTCCTGACCATTGAAGTGGAGGCCGCCAAACTGACCACCTTGGTCCAAGACCTCGAATTTCGTCGCATGTTTCGCCACGAGGCCGACCCGCTCAACTGCTTTGTGGACATCCAGGCCGGCGCTGGCGGTACCGAGGCTTGCGACTGGGCCAGCATGCTGCTGCGCCAATACCTCAAATACGCTGAACGCAAAGGCTTCAAGGCCACTGTGGAGGACGAAACCCCGGGGGATACCGCAGGCATCAAGGGTGCGACCATCAAGATCGAGGGCGAATACGCGTTTGGCTTGCTGCGCACCGAAACCGGCGTGCACCGCCTGGTGCGCAAGAGCCCGTTTGACTCGTCGGGCGGACGCCACACCTCGTTCGCTTCGTTGTTTGTGTACCCCGAGATCGACGACTCGATCGAGATCAACATCAACCCTTCAGACGTTCGCACCGACACCTTCCGCGCGAGTGGCGCGGGGGGCCAGCACATCAACAAGACCGACTCGGCGGTGCGCCTGACGCACATCCCCACCGGCATCGTGGTGCAATGCCAAGACGGCCGCAGCCAGCACAGCAACCGCGATGTGGCTTGGCAGCGCCTGCGCTCACGCCTTTATGACTTCGAGATGCGCAAGCGCCTGGAAGAGCAACAAAAGCTGGAAGACACCAAGACCGATGTGGGCTGGGGTCACCAGATCCGCAGCTATGTGCTGGACAACAGCCGCATCAAGGATTTGCGCACCAACGTCGAAATCTCGGCCACCCAGAAGGTGCTCGATGGCGACCTTGATGCGTTCATCGAAGCCTCACTGAAACAAGGCCTCTGACCACCATGTCAAGGGGTACCACGAGCAAAGATGCTTTCCAACTCGCACTGCGAGCGAAAATGCTTCCCAACTCGCACTCCGAGCGAAAATGCTTCCCAACTCGTCACTGCGAGCAAAGCGCGGCAGTCCAGATGTTCTGGTTCGCCACGCTGCGATCGCGATGACGGCGCAACGACCAAGACAGGACTCATGTGATGCGTGAAGGACAACCCACCGCGATTCACCGGGAGGCTTACACCGCCCCGGCTTTTTGGATCGATACGGTCGATCTGACTTTTGACCTCGACCCGGTTAAAACCCGGGTGCTGAGCAAAATGCGCCTGCGCCGCAACCCCGATGTGGCGGCCCAGCCGCTGCGTCTGGATGGCGAAGAGCTGAATTTGGCCCGCGTGTTGGTCAATGGTGGTGGCACCTCGTTCAAGATGGACGGCAAACAGCTCGTGCTGGAAAACCTGCCCGAAGGCACGGATGCCTTCGATTTGGAGATCTTCACCACCTGCAACCCCGAGAAGAACACCCAGCTGATGGGCTTGTACGTCAGCCAAGGCACGTTTTTTACGCAATGTGAGGCCGAGGGCTTTCGCCGCATCACCTACTTCCTGGACCGCCCGGATGTGATGGCCAGCTACACCGTCACACTGCGAGCCGACAAGGCCAAGTACCCCGTGCTGCTGAGCAACGGCAACTTGGTCGAGCAAGGCGCGTTGGACGATGGTCGCCACTTTGCCAAGTGGGTCGACCCCCACAAAAAGCCCTGCTACCTGTTTGCCCTGGTGGCCGGTCAGCTGGTGGCGCGTGAGCAGCGCATCATCAGCCGCGGTGGCAAAGAGCATTTGCTGCAAGTCTTTGTGCGCCCGGGCGACCTGGACAAAACCGAGCACGCGATGAACTCGCTCATGGCCAGCGTGGCTTGGGACGAAGCCCGTTTTGGCCTGCCCCTCGATCTGGAACGCTTCATGATCGTCGCCACCAGCGACTTCAACATGGGCGCCATGGAAAACAAAGGCCTGAACATCTTCAATACCAAGTACGTGCTGGCTAACCCGAACACCGCCACCGACATGGATTTCGGCGGCATCGAAAGCGTGGTTGGCCACGAGTACTTCCACAACTGGACCGGCAACCGCATCACCTGCCGCGACTGGTTCCAGCTCTCGCTCAAGGAGGGCCTCACGGTTTTCCGCGACCAGGAATTCAGCCAGGACATGGCAGGCGTTGCGAGTGCCCGGGCCGTCAAACGCATTGAAGACGTGCGGGTCTTGCGCACGGTACAGTTTGCCGAAGATGCAGGTCCCATGGCCCACCCGGTGCGCCCGGACAGCTATGTCGAGATCAACAACTTCTACACCGTCACCATCTACGAAAAAGGTGCCGAAGTCGTTCGCATGATGCAGGCCTTGGTGGCCACACCCAACGACCTTCAGGGCCGCGATGGATTTGCCAAGGGCATGAAGCTCTACTTTGATCGCCATGACGGCCAAGCCGTGACCTGCGACGACTTTGCGCAGTCCATCGCCGACGCCAACCCCGGCTCTGCGTTGGCCCAGAACCTCACCGCTTTCAAGCTCTGGTACAGCCAGGCAGGCACCCCGCGCCTGCAGGCCAGCGGTGTCTACAACGCTGCCGAACGCAGCTACACCCTGACGCTTGGCCAAAGCTGCCCCGTGAACCCCGACCAAGCCAATAAAAAACCTTTTGTGATTCCGGTGGCTGTAGGCCTGCTCAGCCGCGACGGCGCAGCTCTGCCCTTGCAGTTGGCTGGCACCCACGACAGCGCCCTGCAGCAAACCCTGGTGCTGACCGACGAGAGCGCCAGCTTCAGCTTTACCAACATCGACAGCGAACCCGTGCCCTCACTGCTGCGCGGCTTCAGTGCCCCCGTGGTGCTGGAAGACGGTTTGTCAGCCGACGACTTGCTGATTTTGTTGGCCCACGACAGCGACCCCTTCAACCAGTGGGAAGCTGGCCAGCGCCTGATGCTGCAAAGCGCCCTGCAAGCCATCCAGCAAAACAAGGACTTGACGGGCCAGCCCTTACTGTCCGAGGCCCTGGTGGTCGCTTTGCGCAATGTGCTGCGCCACCCCATGCTGGACGCGGCCTTCAAGGACTTGGCGCTGACGCTGCCGTCTGAAAACTACATCGCCGACCAGCTGGACGTGGTGGACCCGCAGCGGGTGCACGCCCTGCGCGAGGCCATGCGCCTGCAATTGGCCAGCGCCCTGCAAGCCGATTGGCAATGGGCCTGGGACGCGCACAAAAACACTGGGGCTTACTCGCCTGATGCCAAGTCAAGCGGAAGTCGTGCCCTGGCGGGTCTTGCCATGACCATGCTGTGTGTGGCAGCTGTGCACAACGGTGACGCTGTCGCGCCCGGCCGTTTCTACCAGCAATTCAAGGATGCGGGCAACATGACCGACCGCTTCAACGCCTTGTCGGCCCTGGTCGTCAGTGGCCATGACTTGGCACAAGACGCTTTGGACCTGTTCTACAAGATGTTCTCGCACGAGGCGCTGGTGATCGACAAATGGTTCGCCCTGCAAGCGGGTGCGCCCGACCGTGCAGGCGATGTGCTGCCGCGTGTGCGCCAGCTCATGCAGCACACCGACTTCAGCCTGCGCAACCCCAACCGGGCCCGCAGCTTGATCTTCAGCTACTGCAGCGCCAACCCAGCGGGCTTTCACCGCGCCGACGCGGCAGGCTATGTGTTCTGGAGCGAGCAGGTGCTGGCACTGGACGCGATCAACCCACAAGTGGCCGCCCGCCTGGCCCGCGCCATGGACCGCTGGAGCCGCATGGCCGAGCCCTACCGCAGCGCGGCCAAAGTCGCCATTGAGCGCGTGGCCGCCAAACCAGATCTGTCGAACGACGTGTGCGAAGTCGTCAACCGTGCGCTGAAAGCATCTTGATCTGCCGCACCTGAAGTCGATGCCCAAAGCCAAGGAATGAACATGAGCAGCAAAATCTCACTCTCCCGCTACCTGGTCGAGCAGCAGCGCAACAAAGGCCACATCCCGGCCGATTTGCGCCTGCTGCTCGAAGTGGTGGCCCGCGCCTGCAAAAGCATCAGCCACGCCGTGAACAAAGGCGCTTTGGGGGGAGTGCTGGGCAGCGCCGAGATCGAAAACGTACAAGGTGAGGTCCAGAAAAAACTCGACATCATCGCCAACGAGGTGCTGCTCGAAGCCAACGAATGGGGTGGACACTTGGCAGCCATGGCCAGCGAAGAAATGGACAGCATTTACCTGGTGCCCAACCGCTACCCGCAAGGCGAATACCTGCTCATGTTTGACCCACTGGATGGGTCATCGAACATCGATGTCAACGTCAGCATCGGCACCATCTTCAGTGTGCTGAAAAAATCAGACGACAACCAAGGCGTGACCGAGCAAGACTTTTTGCAACCCGGCAAGAACCAAGTGGCGGCCGGTTATTGCGTGTACGGCCCGCAAACCACCTTGGTGCTCACCGTGGGCGATGGGGTGGCCATGTTCACCCTCGACCGAGAACAGGGCTCATTTGTGCTGACCCAAGAAAACGTGCAGGTGCCCGCCGACACCAAGGAATTCGCGATCAACATGAGCAATATGCGCCACTGGGACGAGCCGGTGCGCCGCTACATCGATGAATGCCTGCAGGGCAAGGAGGGCCCGCGGGGTAAGGACTTCAACATGCGCTGGGTTGCGTCTATGGTGGCCGATGTGCACCGCATCCTGACCCGTGGTGGAGTGTTCATGTACCCCTGGGACAAGCGTGAGCCCCACAAGGCCGGAAAACTGCGCCTGCTCTACGAAGCCAACCCCATGAGCTGGTTGATTGAGCAAGCCGGGGGCGCTGCCACCAATGGCAGAGTGCGCATTTTGGACATGCAGCCGAGCCAACTGCACGAGCGTGTGAGCGTGGTGCTCGGCTCCAAAAACGAAGTCGAGCGTGTGACGCAATACCACACACAAGCTTGAAGGCTGGCCTTCTTACGCGCGTCCTGTGGGTCGAGCACCAGAACCTCCAGACAACATTTCGAGCCGATTCAAGGCACCCAGGGCCTGCACAGCTTTGCGCGTGGCACCGGGTACGTTGGTGCCGCTGGAACGCAAATAATGCAGCGCCATCGCCAAGGCATTTTCTGCTTCCTGGTGCATGGCCAAGGTAAAGTGGTCCTGGTGCACGGGGGCGCTGATGTGACGGGTGTTCAGAGGTATCAAGCGGGCTGATGTGGTCATGGTTTCATGCTCCTGTGAGTGGATGCTGGATCGCATGAATTAAATTTACCATCGACGACATCGATTTTAATACTTTGATCATCTTTATTTGCAACAAATTGCAAAATTGCAATCACATCAGCGTGGCCACCTGGTCCCATGCCCAAGCAGACCCTTGGCTCACCCGATCAGTCGGCCAGATCGGGGGGTAAACCGTCACCCTCCGCAAGTGCTGGGGCCATCGGTTCTGTCACAACCTGTCGCAAGATTTCGCGCAGCATTTTTTTCTCGGGCAGGCTCAAGGCGCGGGCCAAGCGCTGACGCATGCGCAGCAGAAGTTGGCGGTCCACTTCTTGAGGAATGCCTCGGCTGATCTGCAACGCGTCGCGCAAGTCCTCACGCAGGTCTTCGGGCTCTTCCGCCCACCAAGCACTGATGACCTCGCGCATGGATTTGCGCAGCTCTTCGACATCTTCAACGGCCAGGCCCATGCCGGTGGGCAACTTGCCTTGCAGCATGTCGGCCAAGGCTTGTGAGTTCACCACCACACGGCGATCGGCTTGGGTCAGCAACCGGGCCCAGCCCGGATCGGTGCGCACCATTTGCGGCATGTTGCGGGCCGATTCGTCAGCCAGCAAATGCACGCTCAAGCCGCTGAGTTGGGCCTCGTCAATGGTGGCGAGGAAACGTTCGTCGTCGCTGGCCACCAGCACATGGTCACAGGCATGGTGCTCGGCCAGTTGTTTGAGGTCGTGACCGAGGGAGCGCAACAGCGACGCTCCGCCATCGGCATCGTGCGCTTGCACCAAGCGCACGATCTGGTCATCAATGACCAGGCCATCCGAGCGGTCGCTGTACCAGTAGATGCGTCGCAAATCCACGTCCAGTGCCGCCTGTGAGAGGGCCTGGGACAACAAGCTGAGCAAGCCTTGCCGATTGACCGATTCGCCCGTGGCGCCCATTGCACCTTGCTGGGCGAGCCAGATCAGGAAGCGGCCATCGATCAGGGCCATGCAGGTGCCGCCCCGGTGTTCTCCAAAGCGGCGCTCGGAACGGGTGTCTTGAGAAAAATAGTCGCGTTTCATGGTGTGTGCCGAATCCATATGAATAAAAAACAATAAATGTTGCGCAATCAGGCAACAAACGTTATTTTACGACCATGATTTGGGTGCACTTGCGCCAAGTCGTTGGCTTGAGTCATGCGGTCATCTCTTGTCGGTTATAAACAGTGCTTGTGTCCAAAAATCCACTCTTTGATCCACGACAAGTCCCGGTTTGGCAAATCGACTACGACATGCCCGCTGTGCCGACTTCGAGCCTGCAGCCCGAGGCCCTGAAAGCCCGGTTTGAGCATCCGCCTGTGTGGCAACCTGAAGTGGTGCGTGAGAACTTCACATCCGACCGCGCCCCCGCTCAAGCGGCCGTGCTGGTGCCCATTGTGATGCGCGGGCCGAACGCTTCCTTGCCCACAGTGCTGCTGACGCGCCGCGCCTCGCACATGAAGACCCATTCGGGGCAGATTGCGTTTCCCGGCGGTAAGGTGGACCCCGAGGACGCCAACCTGCAAGCCACCGCCTTGCGCGAGGCCGAGGAAGAAGTGGGCTTGGCGGCCCGCCATGTGCAGGTCATCGGCGAGTTGCCGGTTTACATCACGGGCACGTCATTTTGGGTGACGCCGGTGATCGGCTTGGTTTCTCCTGATTTCGATCTGCGCCCCAATGCCGACGAGGTGGCCGATGTGTTTGAGGTGCCCCTGGCTTTTTTGATGAACCCGGCCAACCACCGGCGGCATGCCTTTGAATGGCAAGGGTCTCAGCGACAATGGTTTTCCATGCCGTATGAGGAACGGAGAACTGCCTCCAATGGCGAAGTCCAGGCCGTTGAGCATTTCATATGGGGTGCCACGGCCGGTATGCTGCGCAATTTTTACCAATTTCTGGTGGCCTCGCCATCCCCATGAGAACGTCATGAGTTTTTTTGCCATCTTGCTGGCCTTGGTGCTGGAACAAGCCCGCCCCCTCAAAACCGACAACCAGGTCTTTGTTGCTGTTGAAAAATGGATGGCTTGGGTGGTGCGCACCTTTGATGCGGGCACCCGACCGCAAGCTTGGGTGACTTGGGGCATTGCCACCCTCTCCCCCGCCTTGTTGGCCGTGCTGTTTCATTGGCTGCTCGAGTGGACCCTGGGCTGGTGGGTGGCTGTGCTGTGGAACGTGGCCCTGTTGTATGTCACCTTGGGTTTTCGCCAATTCAGCCACCACTTCACCGGTATCCGTGAAGCCTTGGAAAACGGCGACGAGAACAAGGCCCGCGAATTGCTGGCGCAGTGGCACCAGGTGCAAGTGGGCCAAATCCCGCGCAGCGAGATCGTGCGGCATGTGATCGAGTACTCGGTGATTGCCGCGCACCGCCATGTGTTCGGTGTGTTTTTTTGGTACGCCGCCCTGTCCATCATCGGCTTGGGACCAGTGGGCGCGGTGATTTACCGACTGAGCGAGTTGGCGCAGCGGCGCTGGCTGGAGCCATCGGCCGATGGCGCTTTACCCAGCGAAGTTCTTCGCTCTGTCTCCGCACGGGCATGGCAGGCCTTGGACTGGCTGCCCTCGCGCATGACGGCCTTGGGCTTTGCAATTGTGGGCAGCTTCGAGGATGCCATGGACGGCTGGCGACACCACGCACAGAACTTTCCCGAGGACAACGACGGCGTGATCTTGGCCGCCACTGCTGGGGCCATCAACATCCGCTTGGGTGGCGCTGCTTTGCAACCTGCCAATGAAGGTTCGCCCACGTCGGAGGCCCCGGACAGCAGCAGCACACCAGGACGTGTAGCCGCCGTGGGGCACTTTGCCCAAGTGGTGGGCCTGGTTTGGCGCACCGTGATCATGTGGCTGCTGTTGTTGGCTTTGCTGACCATGGCCAACCTGGTGGGCTGACAAGGCCCTGGCCCTCACCAGCGTTGCTGGCCCAATTCCTCAAACAGCTGCGCGTAAATGCGGTGACGGCGGACGCTGATGTTGCCGGGGTGCTCAGCGGTTTCGACCTGCGCCAACACGGCACAACCGGGCTCGTGCAAATGCGTGCAGTTGTAGAACTTGCAGCCGCCCAAATGCTTACGCAGATCGGGCATGCAATCGGCCAAGCGGCTGGGCTCGATGTGGTGCAGGCCAAACTCCTGAAAACCGGGCGAATCGATCAAGGCAGTGGGTGTTGCGTCCTTTTCAGCCCCATTTTCAACAACCGTTTGAGTTGACGCATCGAGCGCAGGCACCCAGTACCAACGCGTGCTGGTGGTGGTGTGCTTGCCCGAGTTGAGCGCCAACGATATTTCGCCGGTCTCCACCTGCGCATCGGGCACCAAGCGGTTGATCAGCGTGCTTTTGCCACTGCCCGACGGCCCGAGCACCAAGGTGGTCAGGCCCTGCAAAAGACCACACAAGGCGGCTACGCCATCGTCGGCCACCGGGCTGCGCGGGCTGAGGCTGATGGGCATGACGCTGTAGCCCATAGCGCGGTAGGGGGCCAAGCGCTCCCAAGCTTGGGCAAAGGGCTGGGCCAGGTCGCTTTTGTTGAGTGCGATGATGGGTGTGATGCGCTCGGCCTCGGCCGCCACCAAGGCCCGTGAGAGCTGACTTTCCGAATACTCAGGGTCAGCGGCGATCAAAATCAGCACGCGGTCCAAGTTGGCGGCAAAGGATTTGGTGCGGATTTCGTCTTGTCGGTAAAACAGGTTGCGGCGTTCTTGCAGTTTCTCGATGCTACCCTCGTCACCCGCGATTTGCCACAGCACCAGGTCGCCCACCACCACCTGGTTTTTCTTGCCCCGGGGGTGGCAAATCAGGCGACGGCCTTCGGGGGTCTCCACCAGGCAGTGGCGGCCATAGGTGGCGACCACCAAGCCCGGCTCTAGGTCGTTGGCCTGGGGCATGGCCGGGCGCACTTTGGGCTTATTCATGCCGCATCATGCCGGTAACAAGGCGTCGGTCTGGGTCGCGGCCTCAAAGTCCAAACGGCTCAAGCCGCGCACATCGTGCGTGTTCCAGCGCACCACACAACGTTTGTAGTTGAGCACCAGTTCGGGGTGGTGGTTGAGCTTTTCAGACAACCAGCCCACGCTGTTGACGAAGAGCAAAGCGTGTGTGTGTTGCTCGAATGTGAACGTTTTTTCAATCGCGACGTTTTCACCATCGCCCGTCAGTCCCCAACCGACAAGCTGGCCCAGCGCCATGATCACCTCGGTGGGCTTGAGGGCCCTGACTTCTGGGGCGCTCATGCGGTTTTCATCCTGAGTAAACGCTCACTGGCCGGTGGGTGCGAGTAATAGAACTTCACATACCAAGGGTCGGGCGTGAGGGTCGAGGCATTGTCTTGGTACAGCTTGAGCAAGGCCGAGGACAAGTCCTTGCCCGGGGTTTGCGACACGGCATAGGCATCGGCTTCAAACTCCTGCTGGCGCGAGCGCCATGAAGACAGGGGCGCAAAAAACAAGGTGAACACGGGTGTGACCAGCATGAACAAGACCAGCGCCAGCGCGTCGTTGCTGCCCGTCACATTGGGCATGACGCCCAAGCCTGTGTAAAACCAGACTTGCTGCGCCAGCCAACCCAGCAGCGCCAAGCCCGCCAGCGTCATGGCAAAGCTGGTCGCCATCATTTTGACGATGTGCTTGTGCTTGAAGTGGCCCAGCTCATGGGCCAGCACCGCTTCCATTTCGGCCGGGCTCAGTTGCTGGAGCAAGGTGTCGAAAAACACCACGCGCTTGCTGGCGCCAAAGCCTGTGAAAAACGCATTGGAGTGCGCCGAGCGGCGGCTGCCGTCCATCACAAAAAAACCTTTGGCGGTAAAGCCTGCGCGTTGCATCAAGCCCTGCACGCGGGCCTTGAGCAATTCGTCTTCGAGAGGCGTGAATTTGTTGAACAGCGGCATGATCACGTTGGGCGCAATGGCCATCAAGAACAACTGCCAACCCACCAGCACGCCCCAAGCCCACAACCACCACCATGCACCACCGGCTTGCATCAACCACAGCACCACCCACAACAGCGGCAGGCCCAGCACCAAACCCAGCACCAGCCCTTTGGCCATATCGGCTAGCCACAAGGCAGGCGTGATTTTGTTGAAGCCAAAGCGTTGCTCCACACCAAAGGTTTGCATCAGCGACAAGGGCAATCCAATCAGGCCGCCCACCAGCATGAAGCCCAGCACGAGCGCGATTTGCTGCGCCATGCCCGGGCCCATCCAGCCCAACAACACTTGGTTGAGCGCATCGAGCCCACCCAGCAGCGTCCAGCCTATCAGCACCACCGCGTCGAGGGCAATGTCGATTTGCGACAGTCGCGCTTTGGCCAGGGTGTAATCGGCCGCTTTTTGGTGGTCGGCCAAAGCCATGATGTCGGCGTAAGCCTGCGGCACCGCATCGCGGTGGCGGGCCACATGCCGCACCTGGCGGGCGTTCAGCCAAAATTTGAGCGCCACATGGGCGAGCAAGGCCACCACCAAAGTCAGGGTCAAGGTCAGAGATGCATTCATGCCGCCATTGTAGGAGCCGCACCCTGCGAGCCCTGGGATTCACTTCGATTCAAGCCCACGACCGATGGGTTCATGGCATCGGCGACAATCTTGGCATGTCTGATGCGAACACCCACACCCCCGCCCCCGAGGCCCAAGCGCTGACCAAATCCGATCAGAACCTGGTTTGGATCGATTGTGAAATGACGGGCCTGGACCCCGAAAAAGAGCGTTTGCTCGAGATCGCGGTCATCGTGACCGGACCCCACCTCACGCCCCGCATTGAAGGGCCGGTGCTGGTGATCCACCAAAGCGACGAACTGCTCAACCAAATGGACAAGTGGAACAAAGGCACCCATGGCAAGAGTGGGCTGATTGACAAGGTCAAGGCCTCCTCCACGAGCGAAGCCGATGCCGAAGCGCAGATCCTGGCCTTCTTGAAAAAATACGTACCCAAAAGCAGCTCGCCCTTGTGTGGCAACACCATCAGCCAAGATCGGCGTTTTTTGGTCAAGTTCATGCCCAAGCTGGAAGCGTTTTTCCACTACCGCAACCTGGACGTGAGCACCCTCAAGGAGTTGTCACGCCGATGGAAGCCCGAGGTGTACGCCAATTTCAAGAAGCAGCAAAAGCACACCGCCTTGGCAGATGTGCACGAATCCATCGACGAACTGGCGCATTACCGAGAGCATTTCATCCGTTTGTGATTTTTCAGGGAAAACCCTAGCGACTTTTCCCGATCCATGCCATAATTGAAAGCTCGTTGCACGATGGTGCAGCGTTTCATACATCTCCCTTCACGCCTTGACCCAACGATAGGGTCACTCTCAGCGGCCAGGCTCTATGCCATGCGCCCCTCGCGAGCACCGTTTGATGGTTGATGTTTTTTCAACCTTGCGGTGCCTGCGGCCATCAGCAACAGTTTTCTGTTAGCGGCCGTTGTTCCGTGCGAGTTTTATACACACACATGACTGACACTTTGATCGCGGTGCAGGACGACTTGTCGCCTGCCGAAAATACATCCACCCATACCGAGTCCAAGGCCCACAACGCCCCGACCAACCTGGCCACTGAAATCATGGTCGCTGCGGCGGCTGAGATCACGCCCGAATCTGTCATCGAAGCCCCTCTGGAAACCGCCACAGAAGAAGCCATTGACGACGTGCCCAACGGCTTCATCGAACTGGGCCTGGCCCCCGAGCTGGTGCAAGCCGTGGCCGATCTGGGCTACACCCAGCCCACCGCCGTGCAATTGCGGGCCATTCCTTTGGCCCTGCCCACAGCGGGCGGCTCCAAAGACGGCAAGTCCAACGGCTACACCGACCTGATGGTCTCCAGCCAGACCGGCAGCGGCAAAACCGCCGCCTTCTTGCTGCCCGTGCTGCACACCTTGATTCAGCAAATGGCCGAACAAGAAGCCGCTGAACGCGCCGAGTTTGAAAAAGCCTGCGCCGACGCGGCCGCCAAGGGCGAGCCTGCCCCCAAACGTGCCAAACGAAAAGACCCCACCAACCCACGCAACTTCAAGGCCCCGACACCCGGCGCCCTGATCCTTTGCCCCACACGCGAGCTGGCCCAGCAAGTGGCGCAAGACGCCATTGAGCTGGTCAAGCACACACGCGGTCTGCGCGTGGCCAACGTGGTCGGCGGCATGCCTTACCAGCTGCAAATCGCCAAGCTACAAAACGCCAACCTGGTCGTGGCCACCCCAGGCCGCTTGCTCGACCTGCAACGCTCCATGCAAATCAAGCTGGACAAGGTGCAGTTCTTGGTGGTTGACGAAGCCGACCGCATGCTCGACCTGGGTTTCTCGGATGACCTCGCCGACATCAACGACTTGACCAGCCAGCGCCGCCAGACCATGATGTTCAGCGCCACTTTTGCGCCGCGCATTCAGCAGCTCGCCATGCGCGTGATGCACGATGGTGGTTCTTCGGTCCAGAAAATCCAAATTGACAATCCGCAAGAAAAGCACAACAACATCAAGCAGGTGCTGTTCTGGGCCGACAACGCCCAACACAAGCGCCAGATGCTCGACCACTGGTTGCGTGACGCCACGATCGACCAGGCCATCGTGTTCTCCAGCACCCAAATCGAGTGCGACGGCTTGGCCGCTGACCTGCAGCAAAACGGCTTCTCGGCTGTGGCCCTGCACGGCGCCCTGAGCCAAGGCATGCGCAACCGCCGCCTGATGGCGCTGCGCAATGGCCAAGTCCAGATTCTGGTTGCCACCGACGTGGCCGCCCGCGGCATTGACGTGCCCACCATCACCCACGTCTTCAACTTCGGCTTGCCCATGAAGGCCGAGGACTACACCCACCGCATAGGCCGCACAGGCCGCGCTGGCCGAGATGGTTTGGCCGTGACCTTTGCCGAGATCCGTGACCGCCGCAAGATCGGTGACATCGAGTCCTACACACGCCAGCCATTCAAGGCCGAAGTGATTCCAGGCCTGGAACCCAAAGTGCGCATGTCCGAAGCCCGCAAGCCCATGGGACGTGGCGGTGACCGCTTCGGTGGCGAGCGCAATTACGCCAACGCGGGTGGTGGTTTCCGTGGTGGCCGTCCCGCCGCAGGTGGCCGCGACTTCGGTGGCAACCGTGACCGCGACAATGGGGGTGGTTTTGACAACCGCGCCCCACGTGGCAACTTCCGCGACGAGCAGCCCCGCGTTGAGCAGCGCAGCGAACCCCGCTTCGATGCCCGCAAAGACGGCGGCCGTTTTGAAGCCCCACGCGGCGACAACCGCGGTGGCGACCGCTTTGAGCAGCGCGGTGCACCGGCACACCCTTGGGACAAAGGCGACAGCCGCCCTGCCCCACGCCAAGACGCTCGCCAGGACGGTCCACGTCAAGGCGGCCGATGGGAAGACCGTGGCGGCGACAACCGCAACGCTGCCCGTCCTGCGCCACGTGGTGCAGCCGGTGACAAGTTCGCCCGCGGCCCCAAGCAGTTTGGTGCTGGCAACTTCAAACCCCATGGTGCGGGCGAAGGCCCAGCCAAGCGCGGGGGCACGCGCGTGCTGAAAATCACGCGCGCTTGATGAATCTCTCCTGGGTCAGTCCCAGGACTTCAACATCCTCCAAGGTCTTGCCCTCACCGGCAAGGCCTTTTTTCTTGGTTTGATGGATGGCACACGCGTTGTGAATCGCCCATAAAAAAACCGCCCTGGGCGCAAACCCGGGCGGTTTTTTCGCAGGGCCGAAAAGGCTTTACGCTTTGGCAGCAGGTGCTGCTTTGCGCTGTGGCAACTTTTCTTTGATACGTGCCGACTTGCCGCTGCGGTCACGCAGGTAGTACAGCTTGGCGCGGCGAACATCACCACGGCGCTTGACTTCGATGCTGGCGATCACGGGGCTGTAAGTCTGGAATGTACGTTCCACGCCTTCGCCACTGGAGACCTTGCGCACAGTGAAGCCACTGTTCAGACCACGGTTACGCTTGGCAATCACAACACCCTCGTAGGCTTGGACACGTTTGCGCGAACCTTCCACCACGTTGACGCTGACGATCACGGTGTCGCCGGGGGCAAATTCAGGAATCACTTTGCCCAGTCGGGCAATTTCTTCCTGCTCAAGAGTTTGAATCAAATTCATTTTTGAACTCCGTCCGATCATGCCTCGCTACACAAGGGGCGTTCTGTGTTGTAAGGGCCATGCATTCGCATGACTGAACCAGATCGCGGCGGGTAGAGGATCGAAAAGCCTTTAATTATAGCTTTTTCGCAGACGGTGTCTGTGGCTGCTCAGGCTGGCCATTACTCGCCTGTTTCAAAAAGGCTTCGTCCTGGCGATTGAGCCGACCGGCCAGGCGGGCTTGCTCGAGCAACTCAGGGCGGTGCAAAGCTGTCAAACGCAGACTTTGCTCACGCCGCCAACGCGCGATGAGCGCATGGTGGCCCGACATCAATTCAGTCGGTACCGCATGGCCCTGCCAGACTTCGGGGCGGGTGTAATGCGGGCTGTCCAGCAACCCATCGAGCGCCGGGTTGAAGCTGTCGAGCTGGTGGCTGCCTTCGTCGTTCAATACACCCGGCTGCAAGCGGGCCACCGCATCCAGCAAAGCCATGGCGGCGATTTCGCCGCCAGACAGCACAAAGTCGCCCAAACTGATTTGCTGATCCACATACTGATCGATGAAACGCTGATCCACCCCTTCATAGCGGCCGCACAGCAGCACAGCGCCCGCACTGGCCGACCATTGGGCCACCGCGGTGTGGTTCAGGGCCTGGCCTATCGGCGAAAACAAGACCAAAGGTGCCGGTGCTTCTTCTTGCCGCTCGGCACGGATGGCCATCAGGCATTTGAACAAGGGCTCGGCCAGCATGACCATGCCAGGGCCACCGCCAAAAGACCGGTCGTCCACCCGGCGGTAATTGCCTTCGGCGTGGTCGCGTGGATTCCACAAACGCACATCGACCAAACCGATTTCGTAGGCGCGGCGCGTGATGCCACTGGTCAACAGCGGCGCAAACAACTCGGGAAACAGGGTGATGATGTCAAAGCGCATGGGGATGGCCCTCCACGGCCGGGGCGGCTCAGTAGTCGGGCTGCCAGTCGACGGTGATGCGCTTGGCGGGCAAGTCAACACCGTCGACGAAGGCCGCCACAAACGGGATCATGCGCTCAACAGGTTTGCCGCCTTCAGTTTCGGCAGCGGCTTCAATGACCAACACGGTTTGGGGTCCGGTAGACATGAGGTCACGCACCTGGCCCAGGTCCACACCTTCGCGGTTGAACACTTGCAAGCCGATCAGGTCGACCCAGTAATACTCACCTTCGGCGGCAGCCGGGAAGCTGGAACGCGGCACAAAAATTCGGCCACCTCGCAAAGATTCAGAGGCGTTGCGATCGTCAATGCCTTGGGCATGCGCTACCACGGTGTCGGAATGGTCTTTGACTTCGAGGATATTGAGCAGCAAAGGCTCTCGCCAAGCCTCTTGTGCAGAGGCTGAGGCCTCTTGGCCACGCTGGGGTTTCATGGGCCGATCGGGCGGCAACAAAAACCAGTTTTTGGCAGAAAAAAGCGCCTCGGGCGAGGCGCTGTGGGGCAAGACCTTGAACCAGCCTTTGATGCCCCAGGCATCGGTGATGCGTCCGATTTCGATGGCGTCAGCCGGCAATGCGGCTGCTTCCAAAGGCGGACGCATGACCGTAGCGGACCAATCAGGCAGCGGTTTTGCCGACTTGACGGATCAGACGATCCACAGTGGGGGAGGGCTGAGCGCCCACACCTTGCCAGTAGGTCAGACGGTCTTGGGCGATGCGCAGACCTTCTTCGCCACCTTTGGCTGTGGGGTTGTAAAAACCGATGCGCTCGAGGAAGCGACCATCGCGACGCATGCGCTTGTCAGCCACGACGATGTTGAAAAAAGGACGGGCTTTGGAGCCGCCGCGGTTCAAACGAATAACAACCATGATTTATCCTTGGGTGGTTGGGCTTCTTGGGAACAATTGCCCAGATGCCCGTTATCCTTCAGCGTTTGAGACACGCAACTGGCCACCCGGCCAGTGACACACTGAAAAGCCCATTATTATACATCGGGAGCCTTGCCTTGCCTCAGATCCGTCCCAGCCGAGACGAAGATGTCACCGCCATCACCGCCATTTACCGCCACCACGTCCTGACCGGCACGGGGACTTTCGAGATCGACCCGCCCTCTGAGGCCGACATGGCCAGCCGCCGCGCCGATGTGCTGTCCAAAGGCTTGCCATACCTCGTGGTCGAAGACGAAGGGCGCTTGATCGGTTTTGCCTATTGCAACTGGTTCAAGCCCCGCCCCGCCTACCGCTTTTCGGCTGAAGACTCCATTTACATGTCACCAGACGCCCACCGCAAGGGCATGGGCCGCGCCCTGCTGGCCGAGTTGTGCACCCAGGCCGAACGCGCGGGCGTGCGAAAATTTCTGGCCGTCATCGGGGACTCGGCCAATGCGGGATCGATTGGCGTGCACAGCGCCGTGGGTTTCAGCCACGTTGGCGTGCTCAAGTCCTGCGGCTGGAAGTTCGACCGATGGCTGGATGTCGTGATGATGGAAAAGCCTTTAGGTACAGGTGACACCAGCCCTCCGCAATAATCGCTTCATGAAAAACAAAACAATTGCGACCTGGCTGGCTTTCTGGACAGGCCCTTTGGGGCTGCACCGTTTCTACTTGCACGGGTTCACCGACATGGTGGGCTGGCTACTGCCTATTCCCACGGCGCTCGGTTTTTATGGCTTGGAGCGTGTGCAGCAATTCGGTCAGGACGACACCCTCAGTTGGATGCTGATTCCTTTGCTCGGCTTCACCATCGCAGGTTGCGCCCTCAATGCCATTGTTTATGGTCTGACGCCCATCGAAAAATGGAACGCCCGCTTCAACCCCACAGCAGACGCCTTGAGCCCGGCAGGTCGCACGCAATGGGGCACCATCATTGGCACCGCCATCGCTTTGTTGTTCGGCACCACGGTGATGATGTCCAGCCTGGTCTTCAGCTTCCAGCGTTATTTCGAGTACCAGATTGAAGCCGCTCGCTTGATCAGCCAATGACTCGAAAATCTTGACCCGTTCGGACTGGCAAGCGCCAGACCTCTCAAAAAATCATTCACCCTCAGCGTCATCACGCTCAATCGCTTGACCCGCCACGCGGGCAAGGTCTTCAGGGCCCACACGCTGCGGCCATACATCGGCCAAGGGGTGCAGCACAAAAGCCCGCTCGCGCCAGCGCGGGTGGGGCAGCGTCAGTCGGGGGCTGTGCATGCAGGCATCGCCATAAAACAGCAGGTCCAGATCTAGGCTGCGCGGTGCATTGACATAAGGGCGCAAACGGCCAGCACGGTGTTCGATGGCTTGCAAAGCATCGAGCACCTCTGGAGCGGACAAACGCGTTTCAATGCGGACCACCGCATTGATGAAGTCGGGCCCCTGGGCTTCATGGGGCGCTGAGCGGTAGAGCGCGGAGCGGCCTGTGACCAGAACCTCGGGCCAACAGGCCAATGCCTCAAAGGCCTGCAGCACAGCTGCACGGGCATCGCCCAGATTGGCCCCCAAGGCCACATAGGCGGTGACTGGGTCTCGCAAAATCACCCTCTTTCCGATCATCAGGTAACCGTTTTAAGCGGCACTGCCGCTGTCGCCCACCTGATCACCGGCAGCACCGGGCTTGCGGCGGCGACGGCGGCGTTTTTTAGCTGCCCCCTCCACGCCGACTTCGGCCTCTGCCGCAGGTTGACTCTCGTCAAACGCGGGGCCGCCTTCGGGTCGAGGGGCTCGGCGCACGCGTGGTTTGGCCGCTTGGGTGGCCTGCTGCTCAGTCTTGGCCGCTTGCACCAAGTCTTCGCGCTCTGAATCACTGGCCATGCTGAACTCTTGCCACCAGTCGGCAAGGCGAATGTCCACCTCGTCGATGTCGGCGCGCAGGCGCAAAAAGTCAAAGCCCGCACGAAAGCGTGGCTGATCAACCAATCCAAACGGTGTGCTGCCCACACGCTTTTCAAAGCGCGGCTGCATTATCCAGATCTCGCGCATGTCGGCGGCCAGCTTGCCGCGCCCCGATACATCGCCAATACGGGCATCAAACACCTCGTCGATCGCGTCCTGCAAAGCCGGGTGCGGGTGCTCCTTGCGCGCCAGGCGTTGGGCCCAGCCTTCGCGCACATCGGCCCACAGCACACAAGCGAGTAAAAAGCTCGGAGCAACGGGCTTGCCCTCGCCCACACGACGGTCGGTGTCGGCCAAGGCCACTTGCACAAAAGCGCTGTCGGCCCGCTCCACCACCACATCGAGCAAGGGGTAAATGCCGGTGGCCAAGCCCAGATTTTTCAACTGAGCAATCGAGGCCAGTGCGTGACCGGTCTGCAGCAGCTTGAGCATCTCGTCAAACAAACGGCTCTGCGGCACATCGGCCAACAAGGCGGCCGACTGCGTCAGGGGCTTGGCGGTTTTGGCTTCCAGCTTGAAGCCCAGCGGGCTGAGCTTGGCCGCAAAGCGCACGGCGCGGATGATGCGCACCGGGTCTTCACGGTAGCGCGCCACCGGATCACCAATCATGCGCAGCACGCGCTTTTTCGCATCCTGGATGCCGCCGTGGTAGTCCACCACGATTTGTGACTCGGGGTCGTAATACATGGCGTTCACGGTGAAGTCGCGGCGCGTGGCGTCTTCGTCTTGTGGACCCCAGACGTTGTCGCGCAGCACTCGGCCCGACGAGTCGACAGCGTGCTGCATGCCTTCGAGCTGGCGTTTGCTGGTGCGCTCATTGCCCTTGACCTGCTCTGCCGCCACGTTGTCCAGGTGCGCCCGAAAAGTGGACACCTCGATCACCTCGTTGTCGCGACCCCGGCCGTACACCACGTGCACGATGCGAAAGCGCCGCCCGATGATGAAAGCGCGGCGAAACAGGCCCTTGACCTGCTCAGGCGTGGCGTTGGTGGCCACATCAAAATCTTTGGGGCGCAGGCCCAGCAGCAGGTCGCGCACCGCACCACCCACCACATACGCCTCAAATCCGGCCTGTTGCAGGGTGCGCGTGACGTTGATGGCACGCTCGTCCACCAGGCTCGGGTCGATGCCGTGCACCGATGCGGGCACCTCGGTGCGGCGGCCAAAGTGGGGCTTGCTGCTTTTGGGCGTTTTGCCCATCAGCTTGTCGATGAATTGTTTGATCATTCTTGAAAGAGGTCGAGGATGCGCCAGCCACGTTCTGTGGCCAGTTGACGCAACCGAGCGTCAGGGTTCGTTGCCACCGGATGGTGGGCTTTTTCCAACAGCGGCAAGTCGTTCATGGAGTCCGAATAGAACGTCATCTCCACATCGCCCCAGTCCAGGCCTTTTTGGCCGAGCCAATGCGCGACCCGGGTGACTTTACCCTCGCGAAACGACGGGGTACCCCGGATCTCGCCCGTGATCCAGCCGCTGGCATCGCGTTCGAGGTCGACCGCGATCAACTCGCTGACCCCAAAGGCCTGGGCAATCGGTCGGGTCACAAACTCGTTGGTGGCGGTCACGATCATGACCGTATCGCCTGCCCGCTGGTGTGATCGTACCAGCGCCAGCGCCTCGGGCGTGATGTGCGGGCGGATCACTTCGTCCATGTAACGGGCATGCGCCAGGGCCGCCTCGTCCGCGCCGCGCTCGCGGGCCGCGCGGGTGGCAAAACGCACGTAGTCATGAATGTCCAGTGTGCCTGCTTGGTAGTGCGCATAAAACTCGTCGTTGCGCTGGCTGAACACTGCCGGGTCGGTCCAACCCATTTCGGTGGTGAACTCACCCCAGCTGTAGTCCGAGTCCAGCGGCAGCAGGGTGTGGTCGAGGTCAAAAAGGGCAAGTTTCATTCGTTCTCCAGCATCGCCCGCACCAAGGGGATGGTCAGGGTGCGTTGTGTTTGGAGGGCGTAGTGGTCCAGTTGGTCCAACAACTGCATCAGGCTGCCCAAATCACGCGAAAAGCGATTGAGCATGTACGACATCACCTCATCGCTCAAAAAAAGGCCCCGGGCATCGGCCTCCTGGCGCAGCACGGCGCGGCGCTCGGTCTCGCCCAGCACCTGCAGCGCGTCGATGTGGCCCCAGCCCAAACGGCTGCGCAAGTCTTCGCGCAGCTTCAGATCGGCCGGGGGCAGAGCCCCTGCGGCCAACACCCAGCGCGGCTTACCTGTAAGGGGCGTGAGCGCATTGACAAACCAGTTGAAGGCGGTGTGCTGCTGCTCGGCGTTGTACAGGTGCACATCGTCCATCAGCACGGCAGTCCAGTCGTCGTTGAAATCTGGCGGGTCCATGCTGTGGGCGTCAAGCCAGCCGACCAGAGCGCCTTGCTCTTGCAGCGCCTGGTGCACCGCATGCAACAAATGGGTTTTGCCAGAACCGCTCTCGCCCCACAAATAACTGGGCACGGGCGATCGGCTGGTCGAGGCGGTCCACAAACGCAAGTGGCTCAAGGCGGCCGCATTGGGCCCGGCAAAAAAATTGTCCAGCGTGGGCGTCGAAGCCAGGCCGATGTCCAAAGCCATTTGCTTCATGTCGGATCGGGTCCTTGTTCCGCCGCACCCGAGCCGCTTTTGCGGTAAAGATCACTTTGCAGGTATTGCGCCCGCAAACGGCGCAAACCCACCAGCAAGACCGCACTGGCGGGCAAGGCAATGAGCACGCCCACAAAACCCAGCACTTGGCCAAACGCCATCAAGGCCAAAATGACCGCGAGCGGGTGCAAGCCGATGCGCTCGCCCACCAGGCGGGGCGTCAGCACAAAACTCTCCATCAATTGCCCCAAGCCATAGACCACGGCCACCATGAGCAGGGCTTGTGATGGCGCCAACTGCAGCAAGCCTGCCAGCAGCGCCAGTACCAAGCCCAGGCCAAAGCCCAAATAAGGGACAAACACGGCCAGTCCGGTGAACACGCCAATGGGCAGGGCCAGATCCAGGCCAAACAAACTCAGGCCCACCGAATAAAACACAGCCAGCGCCAGCATCACCAGCATTTGTCCGCGCAGGTACTCGCCCAAGACCTCGTCGCAGTCGTGCATGAAGCCGTCGAATCTTTCGCGCCAGGCCGGTGGCACCAATTCGATCACGCTGCTGACCAAGCGAGTCCAGTCGTACAGCATGTAAAACAAGGCCACGGGCACCAGCACCGCGTAACCCGCAATAGCCAGCGCCACGCTGCCGCCGAGTTTGAGCGAGGACATGAGCGGAGCCCACCAATCCTCGCGGTTGGCGCTCAGGTAGGTCACCAGCTGTTGTTTCAGGTCGGCCAGGTCCAGCGAGACATTCAGCCCCAACTGGGCCAAGAAAGGGTTGATGGCATCACTCAGGCGGTCGAACAACAAAGGCAGTTGCTGCTGCAACAGCGGCCATTCGCGCACCAAAATCGGCACCAACAACAAAAACAAGCCCAGCAAGGCCAGCAAGGCCAGCGCTTCCACCAGCACCACCGCCAAAGCACGGGGCAAACGCCCCCCGGCCACACCCTCGAGCCTGAGCACCAAGGGGTGTAAGACATAGGCCATGACCGCCGCAATGACAAACGGCGCCAGCACCGGGGCCAGCAACCAGAAAACCAGCACGGCAACCAGGGCCACGCCCAACCAGGCGGCCAGTCGGGTCATGAAAAAAGGAAGGGGGGCTTGCATGCGGTCTCTCGTTTTGCCGGGGACAGGCCCGTGCGCTGGGGGCTAACCCTTAAAATAAGCCCGATTTTAGTCTGCCAGCCCGTTTATTGGCCCTCCTTCCTGTTCACACGCCCCATTCGGGCCAACACCATGACTCAAACCCCTCTTTCCTACAAAGACGCTGGCGTTGACATCGTTGCGGGCGATGCGCTGGTCGAGCGCATCAAGCCCCTGGCCAAGAAAACCATGCGCGAGGGCGTATTGGCTGGCATCGGTGGTTTTGGCGCCTTGTTTGAAGTGCCCAAGCGCTACAAGGAACCCGTGCTGGTGAGCGGCACTGACGGCGTGGGCACCAAACTCAAACTCGCTTTTGAATGGAACATGCACGACACCGTGGGCATCGACCTGGTGGCCATGAGCGTGAACGACGTGCTGGTGCAGGGCGCCGAACCCTTGTTCTTTCTCGATTACTTTGCCTGCGGCAAGCTGGACGTGGACACGGCTGCGGCTGTGGTGGGCGGCATCGCCAAAGGCTGCGAGTTGTCAGGTTGTGCTTTGATTGGCGGTGAAACGGCCGAGATGCCTGGCATGTACCCCGCAGGCGAATACGACCTGGCCGGTTTTGCGGTCGGCGCGGTCGAGAAATCCAAAATCCTCACGGGCCAGAACGTCAAAGCCGGTGACGTGGTGCTGGGCTTGGCATCCAGCGGTGTGCACTCCAATGGCTTTAGCCTGGTGCGCAAGTGCATCGAACGTGCCGGCAGCAACGCCCCCGCCACCCTCGACGGAAAGCCCTTCAAGCAAGCCCTGATGGAGCCCACCCGCTTGTATGTGCTGAACGTGCTGGCCGCCCTGGCCAAGCATCCGTGCACACCAGAGACTTCAGGCATCAAGGCCTTGGCCCACATCACTGGCGGCGGCTTGCTCGAAAACATCCCCCGTGTGCTGCCAGACGGCCTGGCCGCGCACCTGCAAAAAGGCAGCTGGCCGCAGACCGAACTGTTTGCCTGGCTGCAAAAAACGGCCGGCATCGACGACACCGAGATGAACCGCACCTTCAACAACGGCATTGGCATGGTGGTGGTGGTGGACGCCGCTGAAGCCCAGGCCTGTGCCGCCACCTTGCGCGAGGCGGGCGAGACGGTTTACTCCATCGGCCGCATCGCGCCCCGAGGTGATAGGGCCCAGGTGGTGGTGGCCTGAGCTTTCTGGCCCCCAGCCTGAAGCAGCTACCTCAAGCAGCCAGCCTCTAGCAACCCACCGCAAGAAGTCCGTCTCAAAGGGCCTGCCTGAGCACTCCGTCACAGCGCCGAAAGCTCGCTCACCCGGTTGCGCAGGGCCACGGTGTCGGGCCCTGCAGGCACGGCCTCTAGGTACTGCCTTAAATCCTGCAGCGCCTCGTGCACATGCCCCAATTCGGCATGCACCAAGCCCCGGTCGCGCCGTTCAGACCAAACCTCGGGCAGCAAAATGACCAAGCGGTCCAGCACCTGCAACATGCGCGGCCAATCCTCTTGCGTTCGAAAAATTTCTTTCAAATTGCGCAGCATGCGGGCCAACATGTCACGGGGTGGGCAGGCTTGCAAATACAAACCCAATGGGGTTTCTCCGTCGTCCAGATCAGGCGCAGCGCTCTGGTCTGCAGGGTCCCGGAACGGGCTCAGGCGCTCTGACAAACTGTCCAACCCCAAAGACTCGCCCGTGAGTGGATCCAGCACCACCAGTCCCCCTGGAAGTGCCACTTTGACCAAAAAATGACCAGGAAATGAAATGCCGTGAGCATTCAATTCCAACGCTTGGGCCAGTTCCAGCCAAATGACCGCCAAAGAAATCGGGATGCCTCGGCGCGTGCGCAGCACCTCAAAGATGTAACTGTTCTCCGGGGCGTAATAGTCGTTGACGTTCACCCCAAAGCCCAGGTCTTTGTAGAAGACTTGGGTGAGGATGGCCAAGCGGGTCAGGTCATCGGCTTCGTCGGGCATGCGCGCCATGACCCGTTTGAGCAAACGCGCCACATCGTCCAGCACTTGCTGAACGTCGAGGGTGGGCTCTTCATCCTGCGCAAGACTGGCCGCCGCCTCCAGCAATGGAAGGTGCTCGTCACTTTGCACCAAGCTGGCAAAGTAACCCAAAGGGGTCGGGGCAGGAAAATTCAATGGCATGAGAAATTCTTCAACGCTGGAGGAAGGCCTTGAGCTTCAAACCCGTGGCCCACAACACACCAAAATAAAGCAAGGCCGAGCCGGCCAAAATGGCCACCATCCAACCCATGCGCAGCCAGGGCTCTTGGCGCATGCTCACCCAAGGCAAATGGTTCGCGGCGAACCCCAAAAAACCTGTCAACAAAGCCGTAGCCAGCAGCACCTGCAAGCCAAAGCGCCACCAACCGGGATGCGGCTTGTAACTGCCCCGGCGCAACAGGCCCACCAGCAGCCACAAGGCATTGACCAAAGCCCCCAAACCAATGGACAGCGCCAGCCCGGCGTGGGCCAGATAAGGCACCAGCAGCACGTTGAAAATTTGGGTGAGTACCAACACCACCAACGCGATGCGCACCGGGGTGCGGATGTCCTGACTGGCGTAGTAGCCTGGGGCCAGCACCTTGATGGCCACCAGACCCAGCAAGCCCACACCGTAGCCGGTCAGGGCCAAGGTGGTTTGCTGCACATCGCGCTCGGTAAAGGCCCCGTAGTGGTAAAGCACCGACACCAACGGCTGCGAAAACACCAGCAAAGCCGCTGCACACGGCAAAGCCAGCAGCAGCACCAGACGCAAGCCCCAGTCGAGCATGGCGGCATAAAGCTCGCTGTCGCCCGTGGCTTTGGCTGCGGCCAATTGGGGCATCAGTACCACGCCCAGCGCCACGCCCAAAATGGCGGTCGGGAACTCCATCAAACGGTCGGCATAGGTCAACCAACTGACGCTGCCTGGCGCCATGTGCGAAGCGATCTGCGTGTTGATGAGCAAGGAAATTTGGGCTACGCCTACGCCCAACAAGGCCGGGCCCATCAGGCGCAAGATGTTCAAAGTGGCGGGGTTGGTCCAGGCCTTTTTGACTGCGCGGGGCCGAACGCCCAACCGTGGCAACAACCCCAGCCGGGCCAAGGCCGGAATCTGCACCGCCAACTGCAAGGCGCCGCCCACCATCACCCCCACGGGCAAGGCATAGATGGCCTCCACACCCTGCTTGGCTAACCAGGGCGACAACAACCAAGCTGCGGCGATCACGCTCACATTCAGCAACACAGGCGTGGCCGCAGGCACGGCAAAACGCTTCCAGGTGTTCAAAATGCCGGCAGACAAAGCGACCATGGACATGAAGGCGATGTAGGGAAACATCCAGCGCGTCATGTGGACAGCCGCTCCATAGCCACGGGTGTCTTGCTGCAAGCCACTGGCCATCAACCAGACCAACCCAGGCGAAACCAGAACACCCAAGATGGACAAGACCAGCACCGACCAGGCCAGGGCGGTGGCCACGCTGTCAATCACTTCCTGGGTGGCCTGGTCGCCATGCTGGGCGCGGCTAGCGGCCAGCACCGGCACAAAAGCCTGGCTGAAGGCACCTTCGGCGAACAAGCGGCGAAACAGGTTGGGTATCCGAAAAGCCACATTGAAGGCGTCGGTCATGGCGCTGGCACCGAACATCGAGGCGATCAGCAACTCGCGCACCAAACCCGTGACCCGGGAGGCCAGGGTAAAAATCGACACAACAGAGGCAGATTGGAGGAGGCTCACAGGGTTTGAGTGTAGCGGCCACTTTCGAGCATCAGCGCCATGCCATGCTGGCGTGAGGGGTTGGAGCGCAGGCATGGCTTAGCGGTGCGCCCGCAGTGGCGAACACCATTTGCAGGTCTGCTAGAATGCCGGGTTCGCTGGACATCATCCTCAGACACCGAAAGAACTTACCTATGGCATCCGCTAAACCCAAAAAGAAAAACCCCCGTCTTGCTTCGGGCCGCAAACGCGTCCGCCAAGACGTCAAAATCAATGCTGCGAATTCTTCGCTGCGCTCCAAATACCGCACTGCCGTGAAAAACGTCGAAAAAGCCGTTTTGTCGGGCGACAAGACCAAAGCCACCGAGTTGTTTGCCAAGATGCAAGCCGTGGTCGACACCATTGCCGACAAGGGCATCTTCCACAAGAACAAGGCCGCTCGTGACAAGAGCCGCCTGAGCGCCAAAGTGAAGACTTTGGCTCTTGCCGCAGCCTGATACGCTCCAACAGATCAACAGCCCGGCGAGGCTTAGTCCTCGCTGCCGTTTGAAACGGGTGCGCTGTCCGCGAACACTGAACCGCCTTGGTGCAAACCTTGGCGGTTTTTTCATGGACGCTCTCAATTCGCTGGGAGCAGGGCATTGGCGGCTTCCTCATGACTCGCTTCGCTCGTAGAAATCGTCACCCACCAATGCCCTGCCCCCAGCTGAGCGAACTGACAACAAAAACCGCCCTAGGGCGGTTGGTTCTTGGGTCTTATTTTGGTGAGGGTGGGTCAGGCAACAAACAGGCCTCAGCCAATTGCAAGCCGTTGTCACGCGCAAAGTTCATCACGAAATCCCAGGCCATGACGTTGTGATCGCGCAGTTCGTGGTTCACGATCACACACTTGATCCCGGCCAGTGTGGTGGGAATGCACCAAGGGGAATAGCTCAAGTGGCTGCCGGGAACCGCGCCGCCGGGGCGAAAGGGGCTCATGACGCCCGCCAGGCGTTCGGCCCAGTCGCTCGGTCTGAAAGGCTTGCCATCCTGGGTGATGCCCTGGATGAAAACTTCTTTGGCGTTGTTGGAAACCATCGGGTAGTGGTGTGAATCAATCGGCCCCGTAGCGCGGGATCGCCACCCACGGGTTTACCCAAGTATTGTATCTTATATAAGACTTGTTGCCACTGCAAAATCCGCCATTGCATGACTGAAATGGACTGGCAAAGACCGGCCCGTTCTGCCTCTAAAATCTGCTTTCAGCGGCCCTTCTTCGTTGGGCCGATTTTTATTTCAGGAGTTCACGCATGTCCGCTTTCATTGAAGCCGCCTCACCGCACACCATGAACACCTATGGCCGACTGCCGATCGCACTCAGCCATGGTCTGGGTTGCCGAGTCTGGGACGTCAATGGCAAGCCCTACCTCGATGCCCTCGCTGGCATTGCGGTGAACACCTTGGGCCACAACCACCCCGATCTGGTGCCCGCGCTGCAAGACCAGTTGGCCAAAATGATCCACAGCTGCAACTATTTCCATGTGCCCAATGCCGAAGTGCTGGCGGCCAAGCTGGTGGAGTTGTCGGGCATGACAAACGTGTTTTTCTGCTGCACGGGCCTGGAAGCCAACGAGGCGGCCATCAAGCTGGCCCGCAAATACGGCCACGACAAGGGCATCGACAAACCCGAAATCGTGGTTTACGAAAAAGCCTTTCATGGCCGCAGCATTGCCACCCTGAGCGCCACCGCCAACGAGAAGCTGAAAAAAGGCTTTGGCCCCATGCTCGAAGGTTTTGTGCGGGTGCCGGTCAACGACATCGAAGCCCTGAAAAAAGCCACCGAGGGCAACCCGAATGTGGTGGCGGTGTTCATGGAAACGATTCAGGGCGAAGGCGGCATCAACCCGATGCGCATCGAGTACCTGCAACAGGTTCGCGCCCTGTGCGACCAAAAAGACTGGCTGATGATGATCGACGAGGTGCAGTGCGGCATGGGCCGCACCGGCAAATGGTTCGCACACCAGTGGGCAGGCATCGTGCCTGACGTGATGCCGCTGGCCAAAGGCCTGGGCTCGGGCGTGCCGATTGGCGCGGTGGTGGCGGGCCCCAAAGCCGCCCACATCTTCCAGCCTGGTAACCACGGCACCACTTTTGGTGGCAACCCGCTGGCCATGCGCGCCGGGGTTGAGACCATCCGCATCATGGAAAAAGACGGCCTGATGGCCAACGCCGCCAAAGTCGGTGCGCATTTGCGCTCTGCACTGGAGAAAGCTCTGGCGGGCGTGCAAGGCGTGAAAGAAGTGCGTGGCCAAGGCCTGATGCTGGGCATTGAACTCGAGCGCCCCTGCGGCCCCATCTGGAGCCGCGCCGCCGAAGCCGGTTTGCTGCTGAGCGTCACGGCCGACAGCGTGATCCGCTTGGTGCCGCCGCTCATCATGACTGAGGCCGAGGCCGACGAAGTGGTGGCGATTTTGGTGCCCCTGATCACCACCTTTTTGGCAGAAACCGCATGAGCCTCTCAGCCCCCGTGCCCGTGCGGCATTACCTGCAGTTCACCGACCTGACCGCAGACGAGTACACCCACCTGTTTGCACGCGCCACCGAAATCAAGCGCAAGTTCAAGGCCTACGAAAAATACCGGCCGCTGGTCGACCGCACGCTGGCCATGATTTTCGAAAAAGCCAGCACCCGCACCCGCGTGAGCTTTGAAGCGGGCATGTACCAACTGGGCGGTTCGGTGGTGCACCTGACCACCGGCGACAGCCAGCTGGGCCGCTCCGAGCCCATCGAAGACAGCGCCCGCGTGATCAGCCGCATGACCGACCTCGTCATGATCCGCACTTACGGTCAAGACAAAATCGTCCGCTTTGCCTCGCACTCACGCGTGCCGGTCATCAACGGCCTGACCAACGAGTTCCACCCCTGCCAGATCCTGGCTGACATCTTCACCTACATCGAGCGCCGGGACTCCATTCAGGGGAAAACTGTGGCTTGGGTGGGCGACGGCAACAACATGGCCAACACCTGGCTGCAAGCGGCCGAGTTGTTGGGTTTTACGGTGCACCTGAGCACGCCCAGCGGCTACGAAGTGGACCAGGCCGTGGCCGGTTTGCGCAGCGCCGACAGCTACAAAATCTTCAAAGACCCCGAAGATGCTTGCAGAGGCGCCGACCTGGTCACCACCGATGTGTGGACCAGCATGGGTTATGAGGCCGAAAACGAAGCCCGCAAGAAAGCCTTTGCCGACTGGTGCGTGGACGAAGCCATGATGCAAGTGGCCAAGCCCGACGCCCTTTTCATGCACTGCCTGCCTGCGCACCGCGGTGAGGAAGTCAGCGCAGAAGTCATCGACGGCCCCCAATCGGTCGTCTGGGACGAAGCCGAAAACCGCATGCATGTGCAAAAAGCCCTGATGGAGTTTTTGCTTTTGGGCCGCGTCGAAGCCTGAGCATGTCCAACTGCACCACCTGCGGCGCTTGCTGCGTGAGCTTTAGGGTGGACTTTTCCGTGTATGAGTACGAAGAAGGCGGCGGCGATGTGCCCGCAGGCCTGGCCTCGCCCATCACCGAGCACACCTGCCGCATGCGCGGCACCGACCACAGCCCGCCGCGTTGCGCCGCGCTCTATGGCAAGACCGGTGAAAAAGCCATTTGTGGCATTTACGAATGGCGCCCCTCGCCCTGCCGTGAATTTGAAGAAGGCAGCCCCGCCTGCGAACAAGCGCGCCGCCGTCATGGCCTGCCTGCACTGAACCCCTGAAGTCTTTTTCACGGGTGTTGGAAATAACCGACACCACGGTTTTTGGGGCGGTGCTACCTTCACCCACCATGAAAAAACTTTGGGACATTTCTCCAACTGTGGATGCACAAAGCCCGGTCTTTCCGGGCGACACGCCCTACAGCCAACAATGGGCCGCCACCCTGTCGGATACATGCCCCGTCAACGTGAGCGCCATCACCCTGTCGCCGCATGTGGGCGCGCATGCCGATGCCCCGCTGCATTACGACCCGCAAGGCGCGGCCGTGGGCGCTTTGGACCTGCTGCCCTTTCTGGGCCGCTGCCGCGTCATCCATGCCATCGATGTGGGCCCCTTGATCACCATCGCCCACCTAGAACACGCCCTGAACGACGTGCCCGAGCGTCTGCTGGTGCGCACCTACCGCCAGTTTCCGCTCGCACACTTCGACACCCAACTCACCGCCTTTGAACCCGCCTGCGTGCAGCACCTGGCCGACCTGGGCGTGCGGCTGATCGGCACCGACAGCGCCAGCATCGACCCGGCCAACAGCAAGCAACTCCCCAGCCACCAAGTGATCCGCCAGCGCGGCTTGCGCGTGCTGGAAAACCTGCTGCTCGACGACGTGCCCGAAGGCGATTACGAGCTGATCGCCCTGCCCCTGAAACTCATGACCGCCGATGCCAGCCCCGTGAGGGCCGTCTTGCGCGAACTTTGAAACACTCTTTGTCAATCACACCCATGATGAACCTCACCCCCACCTTGCAAGACTGCGAACTGCTGGACACGCAAGACCCGCTGCGCGCGTTGCGAGAACAATTTGACCTGCCCGCTGGTGTGATTTACCTGGACGGCAACTCGCTGGGTGTGCTGCCCAAAACCGTCCCAGCCCGCGTGGCCCATGCCGTGACGCACGAATGGGGCACCGACCTGATCAAAAGCTGGAACACCGCAGGCTGGTTCACCCTGCCCCAGCGTGTGGGCGACAAAATCGCACGCGTCATCGGTGCCCAAGCAGGTGAAGTGATCGCCGCCGACAGCACCTCGATCAACCTGTTCAAAGTCCTGGCCGCCGCGCTGCACATCGCCAAGGCCGACCACCCCCACAAAACCAAAATCCTCAGCGAGCGCAGTAACTTCCCGACTGACCTGTACATCGCAGAGGCCTTGTGCAAAGAACGCGGTTACACCCTGCAGCTGGTCGAAGCCGATGAGATCGCAGCCGCCTTGCAAGCCGATGTGGCGGTGCTGATGCTCACCCATGTGAACTACCGCACCGGCGCCATGCACAACATGCAGGCGGTCACCGCGCAAGCCCATGCCCATGGCATCCTGACCGTGTGGGACCTGGCGCACAGCGCGGGGGCCGTGCCGGTCGACCTGAACGGCTCAGGGGCCGACTTTGCCGTGGGTTGCGGCTACAAGTACCTCAACGGCGGCCCCGGTGCGCCTGCATTTGTGTGGGTGCACCCCCAGCACACCGACCGCTTTTGGCAGCCGCTGGCCGGTTGGTGGGGCCATGCCGCGCCCTTTGCCTTCACACCCGACTACCAACCCGCCCCAGGCATCACCCGCTACCAATGCGGCACCCAACCCATCTTGAGCCTCACGGCACTCGACTGCGGGCTCGACGCTTTTTTGGCTGCCGAAGCGTTGGGCGGCATGGCCGCTCTGCGCAAAAAGTCGCTGGCACTCACGGGCCTGTTCATGCAGCTGGTACGCACGCGCCTGCACGGGCACGGCTTTGGCATCGCCACACCGGCCGAAGAAGCCCTGCGCGGCTCGCAAGTGAGCCTGACCCGCACCGAAGGCGCTTACGCCATCGTGCAAGCCCTGATCGCGCGCGGCGTGATTGGCGACTTCAGGGCGGGCGATGGTGGCCTGCACCCCGACATCCTGCGCTTTGGTTTCACGCCGCTGTATGTGGGCTATACCGACGTGTGGCAGGCCGCAGAGCACCTGTGCCAAGTCATGCAAAGCGGCGAGTGGCAAGACGCCCGCTTTGCGCAGAAGAATGCCGTGACCTGAAAGGCACCTCATGAGCTCATGTCCTTTCCACACCCCGAACACCGACACCGCAGGGGGCGATTCAGCGGGTGAACGCATCGTGCACGATGAAAAAGCCCAGCTCGACTTTGACGGTCGCATGAGCTACGGCGACTACCTGCAACTGGACGCCATCCTGAACGCACAAATACCGCTCTCGCCCGACCACAACGAGATGCTGTTCATCGTGCAGCACCAGACCAGCGAGCTGTGGATGAAGCTGATGCTGCACGAGCTGCAGGCCGCCATGGCGGGCATCGCCCAAGACCAATTGCCCGACGCCTTCAAAAAGCTCGCCCGCGTCAGCCGCATCATGGAGCAGCTGGTCCACGCCTGGGACGTGCTGGCCACCATGACGCCGCCCGAGTACAGCGCCATTCGGCCTTATCTGGCGCAGTCGAGTGGTTTCCAAAGCTGGCAATACCGCTGCATCGAGTTTGCAATGGGCAACAAAAACGCGGCCATGCTGCAGCCCCACGCGCACCGCCCCGACCTGTCGGCCACCGTGCAAGCGGCCTACGAAGCACCTTCGCTGTACGACGAATGCCTGCGCCTGTTGCAGCGCCGTGGCCTGGATGTACCGGACACCCACACCCAACGCGATTGGCGACAGCCCTACCCGGCAAGCGTTGCAGTCGAAAACGCTTGGCTGGTGGTCTACCGCAACCCGCAGCAACACTGGGACCTGTACCAGCTGGGCGAGGAGTTGACCGACCTGGAGGACGCCTTCCGCCTGTGGCGCTTTCGGCATGTGACCACGGTGGAACGCGTGATTGGCTTCAAGCGCGGCACTGGGGGCACCGGCGGCGTGAGCTATTTGCGCAAGATGCTGGACACCGTGCTCTTCCCGGAAATCTGGACGCTGCGCACGCAGCTGTGAACACCTGAGAGCAGCGAAGATGTCGCTCCACAGGTCTGCGAATTGACACAAACCAACTCGCTGGCATCGGTTTTTTTGCAGGAGCCCACCCTGTGGGCGATCGGGCGTGGCACACGCCCTCACATGCCATCGCCCACAGGGTGGGCTCCTTCAGGGTCAAATTCCTTGCCCCTCTGAACACAAAGCTCAGGCCGTTAACATCACGCATTCTTATCAATCACCAAAAATACTGTGCAACTGAACATCAACGGCCAAAGCCGCACCGCCACCGCTGACCCCAGTACGCCCCTGTTGTGGGTGCTGCGCGATGAACTGAACCTCACCGGCACCAAATTCGGCTGCGGCATCGCCGCTTGCGGGGCCTGCACCGTGAATGTGGACGGGCAGCCCGTGCGCTCTTGTGTGACACCCACATCCACCGTGGCCAATCGTCCAATCAAAACCATCGAATCCTTGGGCACGGCAGAAAAGCCCCACCCCCTGCAAAGCGCGTGGATCGCCGAGCAGGTGCCGCAATGTGGTTACTGCCAAAGCGGCATGTTGATGGCCGCTGCCGCCTTGCTGGACAAAAACCCCCACCCCAGCGACGCCGACATCGACGCTGCCATGACCAACCTGTGCCGCTGCGGCACTTACCAGCGTGTGCGGGCGGCCATCCACCGAGCGGCGGCGGCCATGAAGAAAGGCGGTGCCGCATGAAGCGCCGCACCTGGATTTTGAGCGCCCTGGGCGCTACCGGCGCACTGGTCGTGGGCTGGGGCGCGATGCCCGCCCGCTCGCGTTTGGGCTCGCCCGAATGGATGCTGCCCACACAAGGCGATGTGGCGCTGAACGGCTGGATCAAGATCGCCGCCAATGGTGCGGTGGTGCTGGCCATGCCGCGCAGCGAAATGGGCCAAGGTGTGCGCACCGCGCTGGCCATGCTGGTGGCCGAAGAGCTGGACGTGCCGCTCGCCCGCGTGCGCTTGGAGCAAGCTGGGGCCGACAGCATTTACGGCAACGTGGCCATGCTGGTGGCCAGCCTGCCCTTTCACCCGCTGGACAGCGAAGGGGGAAAACCCGCCAAGATCAAACTGGCCGAGTGGATGGTCGGCAAGATCGCCCGCGAACTGGGCCTCAACGCCACGGGCGGATCGTCTTCGGTGGCCGACCTGTGGGAGCCGCTGCGCATGGCCGCCGCCACCGCACGCGCCAGCCTGGTGCAAGCCGCAGCCGCCGCCTGGAAGGTGCCCGCCAGAGAGATCACCGTGCGCGACGGCGTGATGCAACACCCCTCGGGCCAAAAGGCGCATTACGGCCAAATGGGTGCAGCCGCTGCAGGCAGCACCCCGGCGAACATCGCCCCCAAAGCCCGCGCGGACTGGAAGCTGATCGGCCAAAGCGCCGCACGCAGCGACATCCCCGCCAAAGTCATGGGCCAAGCGCAGTTCGGCATGGACATCCGCTTGCCCGGCCTGCTGTTTGCAGCCGTGCGCATGAACCCGGTGCTGGGTGGCGCAGCCGCTCCCATGGACACCCAGGCCGCACTGGCCCTGCCGGGCGTGAGCCAGGTGGTGGCGCTGGACGCTTGGGGCGGCGGCACAGGCGGTTTGGCCGTGGTGGCCAGCAACACCTGGCAGGCCCGCCAAGGCGCACAAGCCGTGAAGGTGCAGTGGCCCGAAGCTGCTGCAGGGGCATCAGGTGCAGCAGACACCACCCGCATCCAAGCCAACCTGCTCAATGCCCTGAACACCGAAAGCGGCTTCACCTTCCACGAGCAAGGCCTGCCACTCAAAGCCGAGCAAACGGCCGCCAGCCGCATCGACGCGCTGTACCAAGCGCCCTATCTGGCCCACGCCACCATGGAGCCGATGAACTGCACCGCGCGGGTGTTGGACGGCAAAGTCGAAGTTTGGGTGCCCACGCAGGTGCCGCAAATGGCGCGTGCCATAGCCGCCAAAGTGGCGGGCGTCAAAGAAGACCAAGTCACCGTGCATGTGACGCTGCTGGGCGGCGGCTTTGGCCGCAGGCTGGAGGTCGACTTTGTCGGCCAGGCGGTGCAAGTGGCCATGGCCTGCAAGGGCGCACCGGTGCAGTTGGTCTGGTCGCGCGAAGAAGACATGACCCACGACTTTTACCGCCCGATGCACTTGGCCAAGTTCCAGGCGTCCATCGACGCACAAGGCGAAGTCAGCAGCTTGCGCATCAAGTCGGCGGGCGACGCCATCACACCGCGCTGGATGGCACGGGCCGCGCCGCACCTGTCGGGCCCCATCGACATGCCGGACAAAACCACATCCGAAGGCCTGTTCGATTTGCCATACGGCTTTTTGAACCAACACATGAGCCATGTGGCCACCCAATCCGGCGTGCCCGTGGGTTTTTGGCGATCGGTGGGACATTCACACAACGCTTTTTTCTCGGAAAGCTTCATCGACGAGTTGGCTGTGGCCACCAAGCAAGACCCGCTGGACTTTCGCCTGAAATTATTGAAAGACGCCCCGCGTTATGCGGCCGTGCTGCAGCTGGCCGCCAAACAAGCAGGCTGGGGCCAACCCTTGCCCGCAGGCCGTGCGCGGGGCATCTCGCTGCACAAGTCGTTCGGCTCCATCGTGGCGCAAGTCGCGGAGGTCTCGGTTGAGCAAGGCCAGATCCGTGTGCACCGCGTGGTCTGTACCATTGACTGTGGCACCGTGGTCAACCCGGACACTGTCGCCCAGCAAATGCAAAGCAGCGTGGTCTATGCGCTGAGCGCTGCGCTGTATGGGCAAATCGACATCGTGGGTGGCGTGGTGCAGCAAAGCAATTTTCCGAGCTACCCCATGGTCACGCTCAGCCAGGCACCGGTTGTGGAAACCCACATCGTGCCCAGCACCGGCCACCCGGCGGGCGTGGGCGAACCGGCCGTGCCGCCGCTGGCCCCGGCGGTGGGCAATGCGCTGTTCGCTTTGACGGGCAAAAGGCTGAGGGCTCTGCCGCTCAAGGTGTGAGTCCAGCTGTCGGGTGAATTACCCGCCGCGCAAAGCCTTGAGGATTTTCTGGCCGCCTCGGCCATTGGTCTCTACCCCTAAGCGCTGTTGTTCGGCGCGGATCGCCTCGCGCGATTTGTCGCCGAGCATGCCGTCAATAGGGCCGATGTCATGACCGCGCATCACCAGCAGGCCTTGCAACTCGCGCCGCTCGGCGCGGGACAGGCCTGCGTCATCGGTGGGCCAGGGCGTGGCGAAGGGACCAGCGCCGCGCAGGCGGTCGCTCAGGTGAGCAATGGCCAGGCCATAGCTCTCGGCCGCGTTGTAGCTGTAGAGCGCGTCAAAGTTGCGCGTGACCAAAAAGGCAGGGCCGTTAGCCCCCGCCAGCGTCAGCAAACCGACCGAGCCCAAATTGGCGGGCAAGGCCGAGCCGTCCACCCGGCGCACGCCCCGCGCGGTCCAATCGGCCACCGAGCGTTTGCTGCGGCGGCCCTCGCCTGCCAAGGACATGCCTGCAGGCAGCTTCACCTCGATGCCCCAGGGCAAGCCACTTTGCCAACCCGCACGGGCCAAAAAGTTGGCGGTCGAACCCAGCGCGTCCACGCTGCTGTCCATCAAGTCTGCGCGGCCGTCGCCATCAAAGTCCACCGCCAGGCGCTCGAAAGTGCTGGGCATGAACTGGGTGTGGCCAAAGGCCCCCGCCCACGAACCCACAAAACGCTCGGGCGTGATGTGACCAGCCTGCAAAATGCGCAGCGCCGAGAAAAACTCGCCCCGGAAATAACTTTGCCGCCGCCCGTGACACGCCAGCGTGCCCAGCGCCTGCACCAACGGGTATTTGCCAAAGGTCTGACCAAAATTGCTCTCCACACCCCAGACCGCAACCACTGTGGCCGCATCCACACCAAAGCGTTGCTCGGCACGTTCGAGCGCCTGACGGTGTTCGGTCAGACGGGCCTGGCCATCGGCCACACGCTCATCGTCCACCAGGGCTGACATGTAGTCCCAAATAGCGGTGCGAAATTCGGGCTGAAAGTTCAGCTTGTCTATAACGCTGAAGTCGGCCTGCAGCCCTGCCGTGTGGCGCGCCCAAGTGGCGTCGCTCACTTTGCCGTTGCGTGCTGCCGGGCGCAGCTCGGCCATGCAGGCCGACAAATCGGTGCTTTGCGCCCACGCGCTGGGTGCAGCGCCCAGCGTGCCCAGGGCAAGGACCAGCGCGGCGGCGGTCCAGGGCTTCAAACGTGTTGCAAAGCGAAGGATGGGATGAACAAATGACATGAACAAGTTTGAGAGAAGTTTTGAAGCCGCTGAATTCAGCCGAGCGAATGTACATGGGATGGCCCACCACCGTACAACCAAGGCACGTCCATCACCCGCTGGCCCATGAGCCGCATCGACAGGTTGCGCCCCAGTGCCACAGCGCCTTGGGCGTGAAAGATACGCCCGTTCCGGATGGCCCGCGCTTGCACGCGGGCGTTGCGCACCCAGCGCTGCTCGGCATAGGCCTGCAGCTGCTCGGGCACCGTCGCGTTATCAATGCAAAAGCATTGCGCCAATACCTGTGCATCTTCAATGGCCATGCCAGCGCCCTGCGCCAAATACGGCCGTATGGGGTGCGCCGCATCCCCCAGCAAAGCCACTCGGCCTTGGGCCATTTGCTTGGCCCCATTCAAGGGCTCTCGGTCGTGGAGGGCCCACTGCCGCCAGGCGGGCACCGAGGCCAAACGCTCGTGCAAATCTTGGCCCACCGCGCCCATGGCCTGCATCAGCGCCTGGGTCTGACCGACCTGGTCCCAATCTTGAGATGGCTCGGGTTTGGCACCGTGCACGATGGCCACCAGATTGAGCCACTGCCCGCTGCGCACCGGGTAATGCACCACATGCAGTCGCGGCCCCATCCACACGGTGACCTGCTCGCTGCGCAAGTGCGCAGGCAAATCGGCCTGCGCCACCAGCGCCCGGTAAGCCAAGTGCCCGGTAAAGCGTGCCGGGGCATCGCCCAGCAGTTGTTGGCGCACCGCGCTCCACATGCCATCGGCCCCAATCAAGGCACCGGCTTGCACGCTGGCGCCATCGGCCGTGGTGACTCCCAAACCATCAGAGGTGTCCTGCCAGCCCTGCACTGTTTGACCAAGCCTTATGTCCACTCCCGCGCTTTGGGCTGCGCTGTGCAGCAAGCCCTGCAAATCGGCGCGGTGGATGGTGGCGTACGGCGCACCATAAAGCGACTGCGCCCGCTCGCCCAAGGTCAAGGTGCCCAGCACCTGCCCGGTTTGGGCATCACGCGCCTGCAAGCGCGGGGGAAAAGCCGCTACCTGCGCCAGCGCGTCGCCCAGCCCCCAGGCCTGCAAGATGCGCGTCACGTTCGGCCCAATCTGGATGCCCGCGCCCACCTCGCTGAGCTGCGCTGCGCGTTCAAGCAACTGCACTGGTACGCCGCGCTGCGTACACGACACAGCAGCGGCCAGCCCGCCAATGCCGCCGCCTGCGATCAACATCTGTTGGGGGGCCATGTTTGTCATGCTTGGATTGTGCGCGAAGCCGCACCAGTTCGGATCTCAGCCAATGCTAGTCATGAACGTGTTTGAAGGGCCCATCAATACAGGCAAGCCCTGTACCACCGAAAAGTCCCGGTCATGCGTGACCAATGCAGCCGCTCCAATGTCTAAGGCCGCGGCCAATTGAACCGCATCGGGCAACTTGAGGCGGTATTGCACCCGCAGCTGGGCCGCTAAGCTGGCCACCGCCGCGGACAAGGGCACCACTTGGTAAGCGCCCAAAGCCATCTCGTAGCGTTTGGCCAAAGCCGTTTGGCCCGCTCTTAAAGGCCCGGTCAGCACTTCGGCCAAGGTGACTGTGCTCAAGGCCAGCAGAATTTGGCCCCGCTCAGCGGCTTCAAACAGGCCCACAAAACGGGGCGCCAATTCGGCATGGTCTTCGAGCAGGTAAATCCAGGGCGCGGTGTCCACGAGCACCTTGGCCCCCTCACTCAGGCCGCCCCACAACGTGCCAGAGGCTCGGACTCGGGCACGGGTCACCACCACTCAAACCCACTCATCGCGCAGATGCGCCACAGCCGGGGCCGCGCCCTCTGGCCACAGGCCACGACCCGAGCCACGCAAGGCCAGAACACCGCATTGCTTCAATGAGCGGGCTTGTTCTTCACGCCACTGCTCAACCGGGACCACCACCGCCACCGGTTTGCCGTGGCGCGTGATCACACTGCTGTAGCCCGCCACCGCCTCAGAGGCGATGAGCGGCAACTGCGCCCGGGCTTGTTCGAGTCCGTATTGCGGGGTGTCTGACATGGTCAACTCCTTGATTTACGTACAGACTGTACAGAAATTTCTGCACCCTTGCCAGCGGAGCAAGAAGCCCCCAGCGAAGCTCAATGGGAAAAATGGTATTGATTTCAGCGCCCGTTCAAAGGATAAGACGGATCGTTGTAACCCGGTGTGGACGGGTGCCCAGTGGCCACCAGGCTGTTGACCAGGGCCTCGTCTTCTGCGGTGATGCTCACCTCCAAAGCGCCTGCGTAGTCTTGCCACTGCGCCAGGGTGCGCGGCCCGGCAATGACCGCGCTGACATGGCGGTTGGCCAGCACCCAGGCGGTGGCAAAGTGCGCCAGCGAAACGCCTTTGGCCTCGCAATGCTGGCGCAGTGTTTGCGCAATCTGCAGCGACTCTTGGCGAAACTCCGTCTCCAAAATGCGCTTGTCACCCCGCGCTGCTCGGCTGCCCTCGGCAGGCGTCTGACCGGGTGCATATTTGCCCGTGAGTACGCCGCGGGCTATGGGGCTGTAGGGCACCACACCCAGGCCGTAATGTCCACAGGCCTCGAGAACCTCCACTTCGGGCAATCGGTTGAGCAGGTTGTAATACGGCTGGCACACCACAGGACCAGGCATGTTCATCTGGCGGGCCATGTTGACCATCTCGGCAATGCGCCAACCCCGGAAATTGGACACGCCCCAATAACGAATTTTGCCGTCACGCAGCAAGGCCTCCATGCCCCGTAAGGGCTCTTCCAAGCTCATGCCGTTGTAGTCTCGGTGCAAGTAATAAATGTCCAAGTGGTCGGTGTCCAGCCGGCGCAAGCTGTCTTCGCAGGCCCGCAGCATCCAACTGCGCGAATAGCCCTGGCAGTTGGGCTGGGACGCCATGGGATTGCCCACCTTGCTGGCCAGCACCCAGTGATGGCGATGCCCCTTGAGCGCCTGACCGACGATCTCTTCGGATTTTCCAAGGGTGTACACGTCGGCGGTGTCGATGAAGTTGCAGCCCTTTTCTTGTGCATCGGTCACGATGGAGCGTGCATCTTCCAGCGGCGTCTGATCGCCAAACATCATGGTGCCGAGGCACAAGCGCGACACCTTCAGGGGGCTTTTGCCCAAGGCAATGGTTTTCATGGCGGAATCCTTCGTTTTGGAAAATGACCTTGAAAGGCTAAACCCAACACCCGACTTCGGCTGTCACCCGTGTGGCCCACGGTGGGTCCTGACAATTGAGCATCAGCTAGGCCAAAGTTGTGTCTCGCCACAAATCGCTGGGTCATTGACACCCACCGCTTCAGGGTCTCGGTGGGCATAGTCCACTTGGGCCAATACGTGGCGCACCACAGCCAAGCGGGCCCTGTATTTGTCATCGGCAAGCACGATGGTCCAAGGGGCAGTCGGGGTATGGGTCTTTGTCAGGGTTTCCTGAATGGCCTGGGTGTAAGCATCCCAGCGGTTCAGTCCCTCGACATCGATCCAGCTGAGTTTCCAATGTTTCAAGGGGTCACTTTCTCGGGCCATCAGGCGGCGCAGCTGCTCCGCCCGACCCACTTCGAGCCAGAACTTGACCAGCACGATCCCTTCGTCCACCAAGGTATTTTCAAAGTGGGGCAATTGTCTGAAAAAAGCAGCGCGCTGGTCTGGGGTGCAAAAGTCAAACACCGGCTCGACAACGCCCCGGTTGTACCAACTGCGGTCAAAAATCGTCATCTCGCCAGCCGCAGGCAAGCACTCCACATAGCGCTGGAAATACCACTGCGTGGCTTGGCGGTCGGATGGTTTGGGCAAGGCAATAACTCGGGCACTGCGCGGGTTGAGGTTTTGTGTCAGCCACGAAATTGCGCCGCCCTTGCCCGCCGCATCACGCCCCTCAAACACCAAACACAGACGCTGACCCGAGTTGCGAAGGTGACTTTGCAGCTTGACGAGTTCAATCTGCAATGGCGCCATCTGTGCCAGAAAGTCGTCCTTGTCCATCCAAGTCCGATAGGGATATTCCTGGGTCAAAATGTCGCGCTTTTTACCGTTGCGAATCGCGGCACGAATATTCGCCGGAGCGGTCTCCTCGCAGAAGCGACTGATGGCGCCGTCAAATGGCAAGTCAAAGGGGGTGGACATGAAGGGGCCTTTCTGACCAATTGCCTGCTGTACAGCGCAGAGCATTCCAAGCGTCGATGTTAAATGCCAATTTGCCCAAACCGGTCCATAAAAACGACCTGAGGATCGCATCTTGGGCCTTTGGTCATGGCTTCGTGGTACAGCGCCACCGTGAGGATGTGAAACAGTTTGGACGCCATCGCCGGCTATTCGGTACCGGACAAAAACACCTTGGTGCTTTTGTCCAAGCGGTTGGGGAGGCTGCGGGTCCTGGTGGACAACAAAATCGCGACTTCACGTACCTGGGCTTGGCTGCCCATTCAAAGCGAGCAGCCGGGCATTGCAGAGTTGCTGGTGTCAAAACTTTGCCACAACGCATGCTTACACTCTTTGATTAATCACAGGAGAGGCGATGCGCCATTTGACCGATACCCACGCCCACACGGTTGCCAGCACACATGCGTTTTCGACGGTCGATGAGTATTTCAAAGAGGCCGCAGCCAAAGGGCTTCAGCTGTTCAGCATCACAGACCATGGCCCCGAGATGCCCGACTCGCCCCACCCGTGGCACTTCGGCAATATGCGTGTGCTGCCCAGGGTCAAGTACGGTGTGGCGATGTTGCGGGGCATCGAAGCGAACATCTTGCCAAGCGCCCGCGTTCTCGATGTGAACGCGACCCTGATGGGCTTTATGGATTTTGGGATCGCGAGTTTCCATGAGCCTGTGTATCCCCCCAGCGACCGAAACACCCACACCGCCGCCATGATCGCCGCCATGGAATCCGGTTTGATTCAGATCTTGGGGCACACGGGCAACCCCAACTTCCCGATTCACATCGAAGAGGTGGTTCGCGCTGCACGGGACAACAACGTGCTCATCGAGATCAACAATTCATCGTTCGTCAGTTCGCGTCTGGGCAGTGAGCCGCATTGCGTTGAAATTCTTGAGACGGTGATGCGCCTGGACTGGAAAGTGGTACTGTCGAGCGATTCACACGTGCACGACACCGTCGGTGATGTGGATGTGGCGCTCAGCAAAATCGATGCCCTGGGATTTCCTGAGGAGCAGGTGGTGTCGATGACCCCAGAGCGACTCCTCGCGTTTCTGGCCGAGCATGGCAAACCAGTCGCGACCGTGCTGGCTGGCTGGGCGAACTCAAGACGCCATACAGGATCGAATCCTGACATTGCCCCCAACACGCCAAAGTGCTTTAGGCCAACAGATTCAAGTCGTTAAGATTTTGGCGTTTTCAACCCAACATCGGCCAGCAAATTGCTGTTGTCCACTTCGCGAAACGTGGCGAGTGAGCCCACGAACTTCAGCCTGGTGCCCTGTCAGCACACCAGCGCAACCGCCGCCCACCAATTGGTCTGCGGCAACGCTTTGAAATCCACGATGGGGTCAGCAGCTTGGGGTGATTTGCCAGCGACCGCCGTGTTGGGGCCACGACCTGCGCCACCCAAAATGAAAAGTTGTTTGATTATCCATGCTGAGTGTGCTGCATTGGGGTAAACCTTATGCCTATCTGGCCGAAGCTTTTAAGCGATTCCATACAAAACGGCCCAGAGATCACTCCCTGGGCCGTTTCTCATGAGGTCAGCGCCGAAGCTCAGGCCGTTACGCCCTTAGCGTTGTCCACGTACTCTTCAATTTGGTTGAAGTTCAGGTACTTGTAGATCGCCGCGCCGTCTTTGTTCACGATGCCCATGGCTTCGTGGTATTCGGCGACGGTGGGGATGTGGCCCAGCTTGGACGCAATCGCCGCCAATTCGGCCGAGGCCAAGAACACGTTGGTGTTCTTGCCCAAGCGGTTGGGGAAGTTGCGCGTCGAGGTGGACACGACCGTGGCGCCTTCGCGCACTTGGGCTTGGTTGCCCATGCACAGCGAGCAACCGGGCATCTCAGTGCGGGCACCGGCGGCGCCGAAGTTGGCGTAGTGGCCTTCCTTGATCAGCTCGCTCTCGTCCATCTTGGTCGGTGGGGCGACCCACAGCTTGACGGGGATGTCGCGGCTGCCGCCGAGCAGCTTGGCCGCGGCGCGAAAGTGACCGATGTTGGTCATGCACGAACCGATGAACGCTTCGTCGATCTTGGTGCCGGCCACGTCGGACAAGAACTTGGCGTCGTCCGGGTCGTTGGGGCAGCACAGGATCGGCTCTTTGATCTCGTTCATGTCGATCTCGATGACGTGTGCGTACTCGGCATCTTTGTCGGCTTCGAGCAGCTCGGGCTTGGCCAACCAGGCTTCGACTTTCTCGATGCGGCGGGCCAAGGTTCGGGCGTCGGCGTAACCGTCGGCGATCATGTTCTTCATCAGCACGATGTTGGACTTCAAGTACTCCTCGACCGGCTCAATGCCCAGTTTGATCGTGCAACCGGCAGCCGAACGCTCAGCAGATGCGTCGGACAATTCAAACGCTTGCTCTACCTTCAGGTTAGGCAGGCCTTCGATTTCCAAGATGCGGCCGGAAAACTCGTTGATCTTGCCGGACTTGGCCACGGTCAAGAGACCCTGCTTGATGGCGTACAGCGGAATGGCGTGCACCAAGTCGCGCAGGGTCACGCCGGGCTGCATTTCGCCTTTGAAGCGAACCAACACCGATTCGGGCATGTCCAGGGGCATGACGCCGGTGGCGGCACCGAAGGCCACCAAACCGGAGCCTGCGGGAAAGCTGATGCCGATGGGGAAGCGGGTATGCGAGTCGCCGCCGGTGCCGACGGTATCAGGCAACAACAGACGGTTGAGCCAGCTGTGGATCACACCGTCACCAGGGCGCAAGGACACGCCACCCCGGTTGGTCATGAAGGCGGGCAATTCGCGGTGGGTTTTGACGTCCACGGCCTTGGGGTAAGCAGCGGTGTGGCAGAAGGATTGCATCACCATGTCGGCACTGAAGCCCAAGCAAGCCAAATCTTTCAACTCATCGCGGGTCATCGTACCTGTGGTGTCTTGTGAACCCACGGTGGTCATCTTGGGTTCGCAGTAAGTGCCTGGGCGCACGCCCTGGCCTTCTGGCAAACCCACCGCACGGCCGACCATCTTCTGGGCCAGCGTGAAGCCGGCCTTGGTCGAAGCGGGCACGGTGGGCAAGCGGAACACGGTGGACGCGGGCAGGCCCAGGAACTCACGCGCCTTGGCGGTGAGCGAGCGGCCGATGATCAGGTTGATGCGGCCGCCGGCGCGCACTTCGTCAAACAGCACATCGCTCTTGAGTTTGAACTCAGCCACAGTCTCGCCGTTTTTGACCAACTTGCCGTCATAGGGCAACACGTCGATAACGTCGCCCATTTCCAGCTTGGACACGTCCACTTCGATGGGCAGCGAGCCCGAATCTTCTTGGGTGTTGAAGAAGATGGGGGCAATCTTGCCGCCCAAGGTCACGCCACCAAAGCGCTTGTTGGGCACAAACGGGATGTCTTGGCCGGTGGCCCAGATCACGCTGTTCGTGGCCGACTTACGGCTGGAGCCAGTGCCGACCACGTCGCCCACGTAGGCCACCAAATGGCCTTTTTTCTTCAGGTCGTCGATGAACTGCATCGGGCCGCGCTTGCCGTCTTCTTCAGGCTTGAACGCCGCGCCGGGGCGGGTGTTCTTGAGCATGGCCAGGTAGTGAAGTGGAATGTCGGGGCGGCTCCAGGCGTCGGGCGCGGGCGACAGGTCGTCGGTGTTGGTCTCACCGGGCACTTTGAAGACGGTGACGGTGATTTTTTTCTCGACTTCGGGGCGAGTGGTGAACCACTCGGCCTCGGCCCAGCTTTGCATGACTTCTTTGGCATTGGCATTGCCAGCCTTGGCTTTTTCGGCGACGTCGTTGAAGAAGTCGAACATCAACAAGGTTTTCTTCAGGCCTTCAGCGGCCACGGCGGCCACTTCGGCGCTGTCGAGCAACTCGATCAGGGGGTGCACGTTGTAGCCGCCGACCATGGTGCCGAGCAGTTCGGTGGCCTTGGCTTTGGAGACCAAACCGACGCTCAGTTCACCGTGCGCCACGGCGGCCAAGAAGGAAGCTTTGACCTTGGCCGCATCGTCCACGCCAGGCGGCACACGGTAAGTGAGCAGGTCCATCAAAAAGGCGTCTTCGCCTGCAGGTGGGTTCTTGATCAGCTCGATCAATTCAGCCACCTGTTTGGCATCCAAAGGCAGGGGCGGGATGCCCAATGCAGCGCGTTCGGCTGCGTGTTCACGGTACGCTTTCAACATGGTTTTTTCTCCGTTCAGTCAAAGTCAATCGTTGGATTTACCTGTGCCTGTTTTGTCAAACAGGCCCGGCGGTGGGTTGGTTTTCATGTCTTGGCCAAAGGCCACTTGTTCGGGGTGTGCACAGTCGTCGGCCAAGCGTCGTCCTTTTTTCTGGTCCATCAGCATGGACTTGTTGGCCAGTTGCAGCCACACGGCACCGCCTTTTTTATCTTCAAGACGCAAGGCACCGGTATTGGTGCGTACAGGGTACATGCGGTAGCGGAAGCCTTTGCCCTGCACGTGGAAGAAACCTGGCGCTGCCGCATCGGCTTGGACGCGCACACTGGCCCCCATCTCACAGGGCATGAGGCCTTGGTGAATCTGCTGGGCGATGGCCAGGTCTTGCGACACCGGATCTGAGGCGCTCGGGGGCAAGGGTGCAGGCACCGCCAAGCCGGTTGCTGAAGGTGTCAGCGGTTGCGCAGCGGACATGGCAGGGGCGGTGGGCATGACGGGCTCCGCGGCCATCGGCGATGCAGCAGGCGCATCGCTGCGCTGGGGAGCCGCCTCAGTCAGGGCGGGCAAAGCCTGAATCGGTGCAGAGGTCTGAGCCTGACTGGGCTGAGGCGCCAGCGAGGAGCTGGGGACGCCCCTCTCAGAGGCCGCATCGTTTGAGAGCGGCGCGCTCGGCGACCCAAAGGCTTGATTCAAGACAGCCTCTTGCGCAGCGGCCTGTGCAGCCGCCTCGGCAATGGCGCGGGCCTGCAGGCGGGCCGTGAGGTCAGCGCTTGCTCGGGCCTTGACCTGAGCTGATGTTGGGGAGAGCTTCGCTTTGGCGCCGGAATGTCCCTGGCTTTGAGCCCAGGCAGGCAACAGCAGGGTGCAGACCAAAACCACCAGGCGCTTGAACATGGACACCCCTTTGAAGACTGCGAACATCATGACAGGCTGCGCTGCGCGCTCATGGGGGCCAGATCCAACAAAGCCTGCATCGGGGCAGGTAAATGGCAGCCAGTCTGGTGGGCGCGCTCGATCAATTGCCAGAAAAAACGGTAACTGGCGCGGTCATGCAATTGACCCGCATGGCTGATGGGTGCCCAGTCAACGGCTTGGGCGGCCAGGATGATTTGGCTGGCCTGGTCTATTTGCGCTTCGCTGGGGGCCATGGCCTGCAAGATGGGGCGAATCTGGTCGGGGTGGATGCTCCACATGCGGGTATAACCCAGCTCACGGGCGGCCTTTTGGGCTGCCAAGCGAATGGCGTCGGCGTTCTTGAATTCGGTGACCACGCAGTGCGAGGGCACCTTGCCGTGGGCGTGGCAGGCGCTCGCAATCTCGAGCTTGGCGCGCATCACCAAGGGGTGTGTGAATTGCCCCTGAATGCCCATGCCCTCAGAGGGAATGGCTCCCGCATGGGCCGACACAAAGTCCATCAGGCCAAAACTGATCGACTGCACGCTTGGATGGGCCGCGATGTCAAAGACCCGGTGCACTGCAGCCGGCGACTCGATCAACACATGCAGCGGCAAATGCGCCGCTCCGGCTGCGGCCAAGGCGGCCTCAGCGCGGTTCACATTGGCCACGCTCTCGACTTTGGGCACCATGATGTGGGTCAAGGCATGACCCGCACGGCCCGCGATGTGGCTGATATCGGCTTCAAAACTGGGGTGGTCCACCGGATGGACCCGCACCGCAATCCGCGCGTCGGCGCGAGCGGCTTTGGTAGACAGCGCCAATTCGGTCACCAATGCCGCGTGTTCGGCTTCTCCCCCAACGGGCGCACCATCTTCACAGTCCAGGGTGACATCAAAGACACAGGTGCCAAACTCCTGTGTCATGTCGGCCTGCAACTGCAGGCTTTTGCGCATCCGCGCCTCCACCCCGCTGTAATGGTCACAGACCGGCAGCTGCACGCTCCCGGCTTGTGCCCCAAGCAAAATGTGGCGCGGATGACTCACTTTAACGACTCGGCCCTGAATCAGATCAGGTGCGCCACGCCCGCTTGCTCGTCCGTCAACTCTTTCAGGGTCTTGTCGATGCAGCCTTGGCTGAAGGCGTCGATGTCCAGGCCCTCCACGACTTTGTACTCGCCGTTTTCGCAGGTCACGGGGAAGCCGAACATGACGTCTTTGGGTATGCCGTACCAGCCTTGTGATGGGATGCCCATGGTGACCCACTTGCCGTTGGTGCCCAAGGCCCAATCGCGCATGTGGTCGATGGCTGCGTTGGCCGCCGAAGCAGCCGAGGACAGGCCACGGGCTTCGATGATGGCCGCGCCGCGCTTGCCCACGGTGGGCAAGAACACGTTGGCGTTCCATTCCTGGTCGTTGATCATGGCCTTGACCGACTCGCCCTGGATGGTGGCGAAACGGTAGTCGGCATACATGGTGGGCGAGTGGTTGCCCCAGACGCACAGTTTTTCGATGTCGGCCACGGCTTTGCCTGTCTTGGCAGCGATTTGCGACAGCGCGCGGTTGTGGTCCAAACGCAGCATGGCGGTGAAGTTGCTGGGCTTCAAGTCCGGCGCGGACTTCATGGCGATGTAGGCGTTGGTGTTGGCGGGGTTGCCCACGACCAGCACTTTCACGTCACGCGAAGCCACAGCGTTCAGGGCCTTGCCTTGTGCTGTGAAAATGGCCCCGTTGATGGCGAGCAATTCAGCACGCTCCATGCCCGGGCCGCGCGGGCGCGAACCCACAAGCAATGCGTAATCCACGTCCTTGAAGGCGGTCATGGGGTCGCCATGGGCTTCCATGCCCACCAGCAATGGGAAAGCGCAGTCTTCCAATTCCATCATCACGCCCTTGAGCGCTTTTTGTGGACCTTCGACGGGCACTTCGAGCAATTGCAGGATGACAGGCTGGTCTTTGCCCAGCATTTCGCCAGAGGCGATGCGGAACAACAATGCGTAACCGATTTGACCTGCTGCGCCGGTAACGGCAACGCGGACGGGCTTTTTGCTCATGGTGGAAAACTCCGAAGTGTTGAAAACATGCGTTGCAGACCGTTGCCAACATCCATGTCAGCAAGGCCGTCCGGCAAACCGGACACGCGCTGGCTGACTTTCTCCTAAAAGCCGCTAACGCAAGCAAACTACTCTGGAGTGTACTCGCGAAAACCCTGATTCGTCAATTTGTCTTATGTCTTATATAAGATATGATGATGCGGCTGGTATGCACCTGAACCGCATGACCTGAAAGCCCCATGAACCACCCATTGCCACCCAACGAAGCCCTCGCTACCGCTGCTGAATCGGCAGTTTCCACCCCTGCATTCAGCCCGCTTTACCAGCAAATCAAAGGCTTGATTTTGCAAAGCCTGCAAACCAGCGAGTGGAAGCCTGGCGAATCCATTCCCAGCGAAATGGAGCTGGCGGCCCGCTACCGGGTGAGCCAAGGCACGGTGCGCAAAGCCATCGACGAACTGGCGAGCGGGCACTTGCTGATTCGCAAACAAGGCAAAGGCACCTTTGTGGCCACCCATGCGGAGCACCAGGTGCAGTACCGGTTTTTGAAATTGGTGCCCGATCAGGGCGACCTGAACACCGAAGGCCCTGCCCAGCGCGAAATCGTGGACTGCAAACGCCTGCGCGCAACGGCTGAAATCGCCCGCGCCTTGGCTTTGCGCAGTGGCGATACCGTGCTACAGGTTAAAAGAGTTCTTTCTTTTTCAAATATACCCACCATACTGGAAGACCTGTGGTTGCCCGGCACACCTTTCAAGGGCATGACGGCCGAGCGACTGGCCGACTACCACGGCCCCATGTACGCCCTGTTTGAGACCGAGTTCGGTGTGCGCATGGTGCGTGCGCAAGAGAAGATACGAGCCGTGTTACCCGACAAGGCCCAAAGGGAATTGCTGAAACTGCCGCCCCACACACCTTTGCTCAGCGTGGAGCGTATTGCTTACACCTACAACGACACCCCCATGGAGCTGCGGCGCGGCTTCTACCGCACCGACACCCACCATTACCGCAACGATATGAACTGACCCTGCCCCGGCTTGAATGTCTTGTAGAAGACTGTCGCCGAAATGCTCACGTCAGTTTGCTGCGTTGCAATAGAATCCAAATATTAGCCACACGTGTCAAGAACGCGTTACACCCTGAAAGTACCCACATGACTGAACTCGTCCGCAAGCGGCCTGAATTCCGCAACATCAACGCCCTGAAAGACTTGCCCTCTTACCGCCTGCCAGCCGCAGGCATCGTCTCCATCTTGCACCGCATCAGCGGTTTCCTGATGTTTTTGCTCATGCCGCTGTTCATTTGGATGTTTGACAGCTCCATCACGTCCGAAATTTCTTTTGCCAAGCTCTCAGCGGCTTTCGGCATTGGCATCGGTTTTGTGCCCGGCTGGTTCTTCAAGTTGTTGGTCCTGGCCTTGATCTGGGCTTATTTGCACCACTTCATCGCGGGCATTCGCCACATCTACATGGATGCGTTCCATGCCGTGACCCAAGAATTCGGCAAGTCCTCTGCCGTGGCCACTTTGGTGCTGAGCCTGGGCTTGACCGCCGTGTTGGCTGCCAAGCTGTTTGGCTTGTACTGATTTCTCTGCCTCTCACCCAAAACAACAAGGAAACAAACCTATGTCGTCCGTGAATTACGGCTCCAAACGCATCGTGACCGGTGCTGGCTACGGCTTTCGTGACTGGTTGGCCCAACGTGTGACCGCTGTCCTGATGGCCCTGTTTACCGTGGTCTTGCTGGCCCAGGTGATCTTCACCTCAGGCTCCATCGGCTACGAAGAGTGGGCAGGTATTTTTGCCCCGCAATGGATGAAGGTTTTGACCTTCTCCGTCATCATCGCCTTGCTCTACCACGTGTGGGTGGGCATGCGTGACATCTGGATGGACTACATCAAGCCCTTGGCCTTGCGCCTGACTTTGCACGTGTTCACCCTCGTCTGGCTGGTCGCTTGTGCCGGCTGGGCTGTACAAGCCCTGTGGCGCCTGTGATGCGTCAGCCCTCGCCTGTCATTGCGCTGAAACCACACCAAACCAAATAAACCATGAGCTATACCAAAGACAAAATCACCACCCGCAAGTTTGACGTTGTCATCGTCGGCGCCGGTGGTTCGGGCATGCGTGCCTCGCTGCAGCTGGCCCGTGCTGGCCTCAATGTCGCCGTGCTGTCCAAAGTGTTCCCCACCCGTTCGCACACTGTGGCGGCCCAAGGGGGCATCGGCGCTTCGCTCGGCAACATGTCCGACGACAACTGGCACTACCACTTCTACGACACCATCAAGGGCTCCGACTGGCTCGGCGACCAAGATGCGATCGAATTCATGTGCCGTGAAGCGCCCAAGGTCGTGTACGACTTGGAGCACATGGGCATGCCTTTTGACCGCAACCCCGATGGCACGATTTACCAGCGTCCATTTGGCGGCCACACCGCCAACTACGGCGAAAAGCCCGTGCAACGCGCTTGCGCTGCCGCTGACCGCACCGGTCACGCCATGTTGCACACCCTGTACCAGCAAAACGTCGCCGCCAAAACCAGCTTCTTTGTGGAGTGGATGGCCCTTGACCTGATCCGCGACGCCGAAGGCGACGTGGTTGGTGTGACGGCCCTCGAGATGGAAACCGGCGACCTGCACGTTTTGCACGCCAAGACCGTGCTGATGGCCACCGGTGGCGCAGGCCGCATTTATGCCGCCTCCACCAACGCCTTCATCAACACCGGTGACGGCTTGGGCATGGCCGCTCGCGCCGGCATTCCTTTGGAAGACATGGAGTTCTGGCAATTCCACCCCACCGGCGTGGCCGGTGCTGGCGTGTTGCTGACCGAGGGCTGCCGTGGCGAAGGCGCGATCTTGCTCAACAGCAATGGCGAGCGCTTCATGGAGCGTTATGCGCCCACCTTGAAAGACCTGGCACCACGTGACTTCGTGTCCCGCTGCATGGACCAGGAAATCAAGGAAGGCCGTGGCTGCGGTCCCAACAAGGATTACGTGCTGCTCAAATTGGACCACCTCGGTTCCGAGACCATCCACAAACGCCTGCCCTCGGTGTACGAAATCGGTGTCAACTTCGCCAACGTCGACATCACCAAAGAGCCGATCCCCGTGGTGCCCACCATCCACTACCAAATGGGCGGCATCCCCACCAACATCAACGGCCAGGTCGTGGTGCAAAACGCCACCGACCACAACGCCGTGGTCAATGGCTTGTATGCCGTGGGCGAATGCTCTTGCGTGTCGGTGCACGGCGCCAACCGCTTGGGCACCAATTCCCTTCTTGACTTGCTGGTGTTTGGCCGCGCAGCGGGCAACCACATTGTCGACTTCGCTTCCAAAACCAAGTCGCACAAGCCTATGCCCGCCGACGCCGCAGACTTCACCTTGAGCCGCTTGAACAAGCTCGAAGGCCGTGGCGGTGAATACGCCCAGGACGTGGCCAATGACATGCGTGCCGCCATGCAACAGCACGCGGGAGTATTCCGCACCCAAGCCTCCATGGACGAGGGCGTGCAAAAGATCGCTGACATTCGAGAGCGCGTCAATGCCATCGGCCTGAAGGACACCTCCAAAGTGTTCAACACCGCCCGCATCGAAGCCCTGGAAGTCGACAACCTGATCGAGAGCGCACAAGCCACCATGGTGTCTGCCGCTGCGCGTCACGAGTGCCGTGGTGCCCACACCGTGAGCGACTACGAGCGCCCCGTGGACGATGCCGTGGCCCCATTGGGCCGCGACGATGCCAACTGGATGAAGCACTCCCTGTGGCACAGCGCCGACAACAGCCTGACCTACAAGCCTGTGCAGCTCAAGCCCCTGACTGTGGACTCCGTGCCACCCAAGGTTCGTACCTTTTAAAGACTGTCTGGACCGCGCACCCGAGGTGGCGGTCCAACCCCCCGAATACACCAGGAGTTATTTCATGACCCTACGCACTTTTCAGATCTACCGCTACGACCCCGACAAGGACGCCAAGCCTTACATGCAAACCATCCAAGTCGAGCTGGACGGCAACGAGCGCATGCTGCTCGATGCCCTGATGAAGCTCAAGGCGGTGGACCCCAGCATCTCCTTCCGCCGCTCTTGCCGCGAAGGCGTTTGTGGCTCGGACGCGATGAACATCAACGGCAAAAACGGTTTGGCATGTTTGACCAACATGAACACCCTGCCCGGCACCATCACTTTGAAACCTCTGCCCGGCCTGCCCGTGATCCGCGACGTGATCGTGGACATGACCCAGTTCTTCAAGCAGTACCACTCGATCAAACCCTATTTGATCAACAGCACCATCCCGCCAGAAACCGAGCGCTTGCAAAGCCCGGAAGAGCGTGATGAGCTCAACGGCTTGTACGAGTGCATCTTGTGCGCCAGCTGCTCGACCAGCTGCCCCAGCTTCTGGTGGAACCCCGACAAGTTCGTGGGCCCCGCTGGTTTGCTGCAGGCCTACCGCTTCATCGCCGACAGCCGCGATGAGGCCACTGCCGAGCGCCTGGACAACCTGGAAGACCCCTACCGTTTGTTCCGTTGCCACACCATCATGAACTGCGTCGATGTCTGCCCCAAGGGTCTGAACCCCACCAAGGCCATCGGCAAGATCAAAGAAATGATGGTTCGCCGCGCTGTCTGATGACCGTCAACCCCATCCTGGAAGACGCGTCACTGGTCGGTGCTGACCGCCTCGCCCCTTTGAGCGAGCGGTCACTGAGCAAGCTGCGCTGGCGCAGCCGACGCGGGCTGCTGGAGAACGATTTGTTCATCGAGCGCTTTTTCAACCGCCACGCCCCTGCGCTGACGGTTGGTCAAGCCCGGGGCATGTACGTGCTGATGGACCTGTCAGACAACGATCTCATGGACTTGCTGCTGCGCCGCACGGAACTGCAGACCGAGGTCAGCACCGAAGAGGTGCGCGAAGTCCTGAACATGCTGAGAGCCTGAGCCTACCAAGGCTCAAACCTGGAAACCAAGAGGAAACCCACCATGAAACTCGCCGATAACAAAGCCACCCTGTCGTTCTCCAATGGCAGCCCCAGCATCGACATGCCCGTGTACTCGGGCAACATCGGACCGGACGTCATCGACATCCGCAAGCTCTACGCACAAAGCGGCATGTTCACCTACGACCCAGGTTTCCTGTCCACGGCGTCTTGCCAATCGGCCATTACCTACATCGACGGTGACAAGGGCGAGTTGTTGTACCGCGGCTACCCCATCGAGCAGCTGGCCAATAAAGCCGACTACCTCGACACCTGCTACCTGTTGCTCAACGGCGAGTTGCCTGTGGGTCAACAAAGCAAGGACTTTCACAAGTTGGTGAACAACCACACCATGGTCAACGAGCAGATGCAATTTTTTCTGCGCGGTTTCCGTCGTGACGCACACCCCATGGCTGTGTTGACCGGTCTGATTGGCGCTTTGTCGGCCTTCTACCACGACAGCACCGACATCAATAACCCGGATCACCGCCACATTTCCGCCATCCGCTTGATCGCCAAGATGCCCACCTTGGTGGCCATGGCTTACAAATACGGTGTGGGCCAACCCTACATGTACCCCCGCAACGAACTGTCTTACGCTGGCAACTTCCTGCGCATGATGTTTGGCACCCCTTGCGAAGACTATGTGGTCAACCCCGTGCTCGAACGCGCGATGGACCGCATCTTCACACTGCATGCAGACCACGAACAAAATGCCTCGACTTCTACTGTGCGATTGTGCGGTTCATCAGGCACCAACCCGTTTGCTGCCATCGCAGCCGGCGTGGCCTGCCTGTGGGGCCCTGCTCACGGCGGCGCCAACGAAGCCTGCCTGACCATGCTCGAAGACATCCAGAAAATGGGTGGCGTGTCCAAAGTTGGCGAGTTCATGAACCAGGTTAAGGACAAGAACTCCGGCGTCAAGCTGATGGGCTTCGGTCACCGCGTTTACAAAAACTATGACCCCCGCGCCAAATTGATGCAAGAGACTTGCGACGAGGTGCTGAAAGAATTGGGCCTGGAAAATGACCCCCTGTTCAAGCTGGCCAAAGAACTGGAAAAAATCGCCCTGGAAGACGAATACTTTGTCAGCCGCAAGCTCTACCCCAACGTGGACTTCTACTCCGGAATCGTGCAACGCGCCATCGGCATTCCAGTGAACCTGTTCACCGGGGTGTTCGCCCTGGCCCGCACCGTCGGCTGGATTGCCCAACTCAACGAAATGATCAGCGACCCCGAGTACAAAATTGGCCGCCCACGTCAGCTGTTCACCGGCTCTGTGCGCCGCGACGTGCAGCGTTGATCGGTTTGCTACCGATTGCCCACAGCCCGCCTTGTGCGGGCTTTTTTTATCTGTCAATTCCAGCACGCGGTGCAACAAACAGGAGCCATTTGAGGGGTGGCTAAAGATGTCAGGGCACAAAGTGGCCTAGCGCGCCTGTTCAAGCGCATGGCCGATGCGCTCACAATGATCTGGGCGCGGCCATGGCCACCAAATCCGGCATGTGCGCCCACGTCATCAACTGAGCGGCGACAGTCGCATCGGCTGAAAGCCACTGATCGTGTAAGTGCGGGGCAATGATGACGGGAGTGCGCTTTTCATCGCCGGGCTTGTGGAATTGGCGCATCACGGGGTGCTCGTCGGCGTTCACGGTGAGCATGGAAAAGCTGACCACCCACTCGCCTGTAGCGGGGTTCTTCCATCGATCCCAAAGACACGCTATGCCAAATGGATCACCACAGGCCAATTGGATCTTCCAGCGCACAGCCTTGCCCGTTCCGTAGCTGGGTTCATAAAAATCATCGACCAACACCAAGCCAAATTGCTTCTGCCGCCATGCGGTGCGATAACTGGGTTTGTCTGCAACCGTTTCACTGCGGGCGTTGTAGGTGTAGCGGCTGATTTTGTCGTCTTTGCCCCATCCGGGAATCAAACCGAATCTGGCCAAACCACAGGCCACACGTCCAGACTGGTGGCTTTGAACAACCAAAGGTGCAGGGTAGCCCGGATAGGCTTCATCAGGATAGCCCGAGGGCAAATCGACCCCCAGTTTTTCCTTGACCCATGGGGCACGTTGGGTAGGCGTGAAATTGGTGCACACACCCCCAACTCAACCGATCGTCCGACGCAGGCTGGCGAAAAAGAGCTCTGACTGAAGCCGCTCGCCGTTGGTCTGTTCCGCCACACGCGCAGCCAGCGCTGGGTCCACGGGCGTCAAAGCCACACCTGTTGAAGCCGCCAGCACCTGCGCCTGGCAGGCACGCTCCAGGTAATACAGGTCGTCGTAGGCATAGTCCACGCGTTCACCGCAGACGATGACGCCATGGTTGCCCAGGAACACCACATCGGCCCCTTGCATGGCATGGGCGATGCGTTCACCCTCGGTCATGTCCAAGGCCAATCCGTTGTAGTGCGCGTCCACCGCCAGGCGACCATGAAAGCGCATGGCGGTCTGCGAGAGGGTGGTGTCCAAGGCACGCGCCGCTGTCAAGGTGAGCGCGGTGGCATAGGGCATGTGGGTGTGCAGCACCACCGATTTGCGCGCGATGCGGTGCACCGCCGCATGGATAAACATGGCCGTGGGCTCCACCGGGTGTAGGCCCGCCAGTTGCTCGCCCGCTGCGTTGCACATCACGATGTCGGCCGCTTGCACCTCACTCCAATGCAGGCCGCGCGGGTTGAGCAAAAACCAGTCGTCCCGGCCGGGCACCGCCACGCTGAAGTGGTTGCACACGCCCTCGCTCAGCCCCTGATGGGCTGCGGCACGCAAGGCCAACGCCAGATCTGCGCGCAGCGGCAAAAGGGCTTCAAAAGTTTCATGGGCTTGCATGGGTCACTCCTTGACACAAAAGGGTTGATGGCAACTTATCGCGATGGCGGCCTGTTTTCGATTTTTTTGCTTGAGAATACTGCAAGAGTTCTTCACCCGAAAAGTGCCGTCAACGATCCCCCAAAGCCGGTGACACGGTGGGTGATGCAGCTTGCCAAAGGCTTGGGTTTGAGCATCAAGCAACTGTTCACCACGGAACCTCTGGCGGATCAGCACACACGCCCAAGTCATTAGGATAAACTGATTTCTCACTGTGTAACCAAACTGCAACGCATGCCCTATCCTGCCTTGTCCCATCGACTGGGTGTCTTTTGTCGTGATCGCGGCAGTCTGGCGCGGTCTCGATGATCGATTCAACGACCTCATCAGGCATCAACCGAGGGGCACTCGTTGTGATCGCGGCCACCTTGGTGAACCTGCCATTTGGCACCGTCTATGCGTTTTCAGTTTTTCTCCAACCCATGGAGGCGCTGCTCGGTGTTGGTCGGACCGAGATGGCCATTGTGTTCTCCATGGCGTCGATCTTTCTCACCATCGGCATGCTCATCGGGCCAGCCCTTTACCGTCGCTTCCCGCCCGTTCCTCTGCTGTTGGTTTGCGGCGTACTCAGCGCTTCTGGCCTGCTGATCTGCGCCGCGGCTCAGGGTATCGAGCAGTTGCTGCTGGGCTACGGCGTTCTGTTTGGACTGGGCGGCGGGGTGGCTTTCATCATGATGCAGCAAGGTCTGAATCAGACCATCACGCCGATGAGCGGGCTGGCCAACGGCTACGTGGTGAGTCTGTACCCCATGGGGGCGATGTTGGGCGCACCGGTCTTTGGCTGGGCCATCGATGCGTTTGGTCTGCGCGCCACCCTGGTGGGCCTGGCAATCACGGTGCTGACCAGCTGCGCCATCGCCGCCATGCTCTGGCATCGGGCGCAGGTTCGCATGCAAGACCCTGGCGCGAGCGCCGCCGAAAGTCAGGCGCGTCACTGGGGCTTGTTTGCCAGCTTGTTTGCTGTTTTCTTTCTCGCAGCCGCTGCAGGTCTGATGGTGATGAGCCAGGCCGCTGGCATTTTGCAGGCCTATGGTGCAAAAAGCCTGTTTGCACTGGGGGGCACCACTTTCATCACTGGTGCGATTGCGGCGGCACGGATAGGTGGAGGCTGGCTGATAGATCGATTCGCGGTCCCTCGGGTGGCTTGCGTGGCCCACTTGATCGCCCTCAGTGGTTCGTGCTTGCTGTTGACATGGCCCGGACCGGGCATGGCGGTTATGTCCATGACGCTGATCGGCTGCGGCTATGGATTCATTTCGGGTCTGACGGCTGGAGCCATTGCGCGATACTGGCACCCCAATGTCTTTGGCCGGGTGGCTGGTCAGATGTATATCGCTTGGTGTATTGCAGCCATCAGTCTGCCAGTGCTGGCGGGGTGGCTGTTCGACCAGACCCAAGGCTATGACCCGGCCATGCGCATTGCCGCGGGTGTGAATCTGCTGGGCGCACTGATGGCCTTGAGCTTGCCTGCCACGGCGCTGGCAAAGGTTCAAGTGCAAGTTCAAATTCAATCCCAACCCCAGCCTCGAGCCTGAGGCGGATAAGGCCGCCCAAGTGGATGCAGGCCCTCAAAGTCCGTGAGTGACTGACCATGCAATTCAATTAAGATGCATTTTTTTGATCCTGTCCCGTTGGCGAGTATCTCCGTCTTCAACATCGAAATTCAGATACTGCCGACTTTGGATCCGATCCTTCCTTTGCATTCATTCCTTTGAGACCCGACAAAAAGCCATGAACAATCAAACCTCCACCACAGCCCTCAAAGTTTTGATAACCGCTGGTGCAAGCGGTATCGGTTTGGTGACCGCTCAGGAATTTTTGAAATCCGGCGCACAGGTCTATATCTGCGATGTCAATCAAAAGGCTTTATCGAATGCAATAGCCACCAACCCCGGCCTGCAAGGATGCGTGGCCGATGTCTCTGTTGAAGCGCAAGTCAAGGACCTGATCGAAGCCGCTCAGAAGGCGTTGAACGGTTTGGATGTTTTGGTCAATAACGCTGGCATTGCAGGCCCTACTGCGCGAATTGAAGAAATCGACTTGGATGAGCTGGAAAGCACCCTCAAAATCAACGTCGTAGGTCAATTTCTTTGTACAAAGTACGCTGTCCCTTATTTGCGCCGGTCCACTCAAGCCTCCATTGTCAACATGTCTTCGGCTGCTGGGCATCTGGGCATGCCGGGTCGGTCAGCCTATTCCGCATCGAAATGGGCTGTGATTGGGTTCACCAAATCACTCGCGATTGAACTCGGCAAGGAAGGCATTCGCTGCAATGCGGTCTTACCGGGTGCAGTGGATGGACCCCGGATACGCGCAGTCATCGCCGCAAAAGCCCAAATCATGAATAAGCCCTTGGCCGAAGTCACTCGCGACTACGAAAACCAGTCTGCACTTGGACGAATGGTTTCCGCTGAAGATGTGGCGAACACCATCTTATTTGCAACAAGTCAGGCTGCACGCAGCATCAATGGGCAAGCACTGGCTGTTGACGGCCACACCCAAGCACTCAGCTGAGACAACGATATGCAAAAAATAACTTCTGTCGCTGTGGTCGGTACCGGCTTGATTGGTCAAGCTTGGGCCTTGGTGTTTGCAAGGGCGGGATGTGACGTGCGCATTTGGGATGGCAATTCAGAGGCCTTGAAGAAGGCGCGTGAGTTCATCGCAGCATTAGCCCAAGAGCTGCAAGAAAGCAGCCTGGTTGAAAATGCAGCGGATCTTATGTCGAACATACGCGTGTGCGAGCAGCTCAGTCATGCGCTGGCCAACGTGGACTACGTGCAGGAAAGTATCCCCGAAGTGTTATCTGTCAAGCAGCATCTTTATGCTCAATTGGATACGCTGACTCCACCCGATGCCGTCATTGGGAGTTCAACGTCAAGTATTCCAGCGTCTGAATTCTCTGAAAACCTCGTGCATCGCCAGCGATGTCTGGTCGCTCACCCTGTCAATCCCCCCTATCTGATTCCCGTTGTGGAAATTTGCGGTGCACCCTGGACAGCGCCCGAAGCGATCCAAATTTGCATCGACTTGATGACCCGCGTCAAACAAAAACCAGTCCATGTTCGCCGTGAACTGGATGGCTTTATTCTCAACCGCTTGCAAGGAGCCCTGCTCCGAGAAGCTTTCCGATTGGTCGAGCAAGGGTTTGTTGACGTTGACGGTTTGGACCTCACCATACGCGAGGGTTTGGGTCTTCGGTGGTCCTTCATGGGGCCTTTCGAAACGATTGACTTGAATGCACCGGGTGGCTTGGAGGATTATTGCCAACGTTATGGCGAGATGTACCGATCCATTGCTGAAGATCAGGTTTCTGCCGAACCGTGGTCACCCGAGCTGGTAGAGCAATTGCACAAAGCACGTCGCGCCTTGGCGCCCGCCGAGTCTATGGCCGACCGTCGCCACTGGCGCGATCGTCGACTCATGGCGCTTGCATTGCACAAAAAAACCCTCGAAGCCCAAGGATAAGCGTGGCGCGAGTCAAAACTTGTTGACACCAAGAACCATTTGACCCAGTGAGACAAGCCCCAATGTCCAGTTGTCGCATTGCCGATGTTCATCTGGCGAGGACATCACAGGTTTCTTCAGGTGTTGCACTTCGCTCATGACTTGGTCTGAATTTGAGTGGCATCCATCTGCAAGTAAATCAAAAAATTCATGGTCGATGTCAGGCGATCTGAAGTTGTTTTAAAAACATCAAGAGCATTTGTTTCTGTTTTTCATCAGACGCTTCCTTGAGCGCGTTTTTCAGAACATCCCCAATCTCAGCGGCCTCCACAAGTTCCATGTCCCAGTTGGGGAACAATCGCTCGCGAACCTCATCCTCTTCGCTCAAAATAACCAAGTTCAAATGCCGCGAATCTTCGCCAATGCGCTTCATCAGGCCAATCACATTGTCCTTTGGCCCTTCTAGCCATTGAAAGAAAATGCCACTGCCGTAAACCAGTAAACCCGTGATGCCGTAGCGAGGGTTGTATCGCTTGGCGGTTGTGATGATCTGATCAATCTCAGCTGGGTCCAGGTTCGGAGTCGCCAAACTGCAGTAGATGAGGTTGTGCAAAGAACGCTCAGGCAAACCTTCATCGTGTTGTGCGTTGTTCGAGTGATCCATAGTGGCCTTTAAAAAATTAGCTTCGAATAAACTGTAAAAAAACTGACGCGATTCAACACCAAGATCAAAACAGCCGTCGTGTAAATGATCAGGCCCGAAAGATTATGGGCCCAGCTCAGGGCATCTGGCGATCACTCGCATGAAATAGACTTATCCCAGACTCACCATAACACCCTCAGATGGTCACACTCTTCCAATCACCACCCTGCCTTGAACAGCCTTGACCTCCGCCTCCACTGTCCACTGCTCGGCCAGACCCGAAATGATTGACAAATTCTTTGTTGCACCACTCCAGGGCGAAGTGAAAGTGGATGAACTGCAGACCAAGTGACACCCATAGCAATGCAAATGAGGGAAATGTAGCCATCATCAGGTCACATTGGTGTAATCCAATAACCCATTCCTACAACATTTTCACCTTGCCAAACAAGATCATGAAAACCCGTTTTTTGACCGCATCCGCGCTGTTGTCATTGGCTTTGGCAACTGTCTGTTCGTCCGCTCTGGCTCAAAAAAAAGAAGTGTCTTGCAAACTCAAAAGCGAGAGGATCATTCAAGGTCGTGAAAAGCAGTGTCTTTATGTCTGCCCTGACCAAAGCCTTGAAGGCCGAACACGTAAAACTGATCAGGCCTGTCCTTCTTTCATCACCACCAAGCTGGAGTGAAATCCTTTCCGTGAGGCTCAACTGAAGGTCCATCAGTCAAATGGGCCATGAAAATGGATGAACTGAACAGGGGCCGTGAACCTGCTCCTGTTGAAATGAACGCTGGTTCATTCCACCACGCGGCCATCCATGGCTGTACTTTGGCCCAGCGCTTTTCAAACGGCATCGGACGTGCGCTGGGTGCGACCTGCTGCCATCTGTGATTTGGGCTCAGCATTTATGACCTCAAGCGCTTCAGCGGCGAAAGCAGTGCTCCTTTGTTTGGACAATTTTTTGCATTACCGGCAGGGCTGTGATTGAATACATCCAAGTATTTGGAGACACCATGCCAGGATCCATCCTCACCCCCGATCAACGCGCCCGTTTCGAACAAGACGGCTACATCTTAGTCCGAAAACTTTTTGATGACGAAGAGATTGAGATCCTTCGCACGGCAATTGAAAACGATGAGTCGATGCGAAGCCGCCTGTATGATCGAAACGATGCATCGGGAAAATCCACCCGAATGGCCACTTGGAACCATCCTGGCGACAGCGTCTACGGGCTGGCAGCGCGGTCTCATCGGGTGGTTGACACCATGGAGGATTTGCTAGGCGGCGAGGTCTATCACTACCACTCCAAGCTGACTGCCAAAGAGCCCTTTGAAGGCGGCGCATGGGAATGGCACCAAGATTACGGTTACTGGTACCACAACGGCTGCGTGTTCCCCTACATGGCCAGTGTGATGGTCGCGCTCGACCGCAGCACCCGTGAGAACGGTTGTTTGCAAGTGGTGAAAGGATCCCACCACTGTGGGCGCATCGAGCATGGCGTGCTCCCTGGCGAACAAGTAGGCGCTGATCCCAAACGGGTCGCGGAGATGTTGAAGTTGATGCCCATTGAATATGCCGAGATGGAGCCCGGAGACGGTCTGTTTTTTCACAGCAACGTGCTGCACCGCTCCGACCAAAACCGCTCAGAAAATCGCCGCTGGACTGTGCTGCACTGCTACAACGCGGCACGCAACAACCCCTACCTCGAGCATCACCACCCCTTCTACACACCGATCAACAAAGTTGACGATGGCGCCATCAAACGAGCAGGTGTGATATTTGCCAGTGGAATTGATGAGTTTCGGGAAAGGTCAACCAATCCGCCTGAATTACAACGGCGTATTCGCTAGCCATTACACCAAGCCTTTCCAAAATTCCCGTTATGAAGATCATCGACATCAAAATTCACGTTTTAAAAAGTCCGCTTGCAGAACCTTTTGCGTTTTCACAGGGCTGGGTTCGCCAGCGCAGCGCAACCCTGGTGGAGGTGCTCACTGAAGAGGGCATAACTGGTTGGGGTGAGGCGTTTGCACAGGGCTTGGAGCCGCCAGAAATCGCGGCAGCAGCTGTTCAATACGCTCTGAAACCACTCATTCTTGGCGCCAATGCGTTGGACACCGAAGTGCTTTGGCACAAGATGTATCACGCCACACGTGACTTCGGTCGTAAAGGCTCGGTGATTGCTGCCATCAGCGCAGTCGACATTGCACTGTGGGACATCGCAGGAAAGACGCATCACGTTCCGATTCACGTCCTGTTGGGTGGTGCATTCAGGCATCGTGTTCAACCCTATGCAACTGGTTTTTACCGCGTCAATGGTCAAGGTGAATCGGCACGGCTGGCCGACGAAGCGATTCGACACCTCGATGCGGGCTTCACGGCAATGAAAGTCAAGCTCGGTTATGGCGTTGAGGACGACATCCAGTGCATGAAAGCCATCGCTGAAGCCGTTGAAGGACGCGGCATCACGCTGATGGTAGACACCAACCATGCCTATGGTCGCGCGCAGGCGCTGCGGCTCGGCCGTGCACTCGATGGCTACAACTTACGCTGGTACGAGGAACCCGTGGTGCCCGAGGATTTGCATGGGTATGCAGAGATGCGCAACAAGCTAACGATGCCAATCGCAGGCGGTGAAAATGAGCATACGTTGTTTGGCTATCGCGACCTGTTTGCTGCAAACGCCGTTGACATTGCCCAGCCGGACCTTTGTTCTTGTGGTGGCATCAGCGCTGCGCGCCATATTGTGACGCTTGCGCAAGCACATGGCGTTGCGGTCAATCCGCATGTGTGGGGATCGGCTGTTGCCCAGGCGGCTTCGCTACAACTCATTGCAGCGCTGCCAGTTGCGCACCATTCACTGTTTGCTCAGGAGCCTTTACTGGAATACGACTGCTCATCCCATCCGTTCAGGCAGCATTTGATCACTCAACCCATTCAGCAAAGCGGCGGTTGGGTGCCGATACCGGAGGGACCTGGGCTTGGTATTGAAATCGATCGCAGCATCGTCGAGCGTTACCGTGTGGCTGGATAGCGTTGACAAAAAAGAAATTTATCGACACCGGAGCTTTTTGCATCGGTCAATGTGACGTGGGCCCCAAGGTCAGGACAGTCTTGATGGCCAAGAAGAGTCTGACATCACCTGAACTCGACCTCGATGAAAACAATTTCCTGATCGCTGTCGTTGATGACGTTGTGCTCTACGCCCATCAACCGGGTGTAAGAAACACCAGCCGTTAAATTGCTGTTGATCATTCCTTCCGGTGTCTCGAGGAGCAGCGTTCCAGAGGTCATTGGCACCACAACATAATCCATCGCGTGTCGATGCCAACCCGTTTCACTGCCAGGCGGAAAGCGCCACTCGGTGACCCTGACACGCTTGTTGTCAATTTGAAGGGTTGACGATGCAGGAAGTCTTTTCATCATTGGTGCTTTCAATCGATTAATCAACCGCAGTTCAATCCAATAAATGCTTCTATTTTTGTGACACTGCTTGGCCTGAGTTGACTGATAACCCGTTCTCAGCCATCAATTCAGTTTAACTGCTTTCACAGCAAGCTCAATCTCTGATGGTGCGCCTTTGGGGTTGGATTGGCTGCGTATGAACACAAGATCAACGCTTTGGTGCCTTGCTTTTGGAAGACTAAATTAAACTTCGATCCAGAACTGACCTATTTATCACTCCACCCCCATTGACCAAAAGGATACGCTGTGAAATCTGATATTGAAATAGCACAAGCAGCAACGCCTCACCTCATTTCCAAGGTTGCAGCGGGCCTGGGTATCCCGGACACTGCGTTGGAACCCTTTGGTCGGACCAAAGCCAAGATTTCGCTGAGCTACATTGATTCTTTGGCAAACCGCCCCGATGGCAAATTGATCTTGGTCACAGCGATCAGTCCAACACCCGCCGGCGAGGGTAAAACCACCACCACCGTGGGCTTGGGCGACGCGCTGAACCACATCGGCAAGCGAGCCGTGATTTGCTTGCGCGAGCCCTCATTAGGGCCTGTTTTTGGCATGAAGGGCGGCGCCGCTGGCGGCGGCCATGCCCAGGTCATCCCGATGGAAGACATCAACCTGCACTTCACGGGAGACTTCAACGCCATCGCGCTGGCCAACAACTTGCTCGCGGCCATGATTGACAACCACATTCACCATGGCAATGAGCTCGGCTTTGATGTGCGCCGAATCACGTGGAAGCGTGTGATAGACATGAATGATCGCGCATTGAGAGAAATCACCGCCTCGTTGGGGGGCCCGGGAAACGGCTTTCCGCGTGAAGATGGCTTTGACATTGTGGTGGCCTCAGAGGTCATGGCGATCTTTTGCTTGGCAACCTCCATCAATGACTTGAAAGATCGTTTGGGTAATATTGTTTGCGGCTATTCAAGGGATCAAGCGCCTATCCTTGCAAGGCAATTGCGCACGCATGGCGCCATGGCAGCCTTGCTCAAAGATGCCCTAGCGCCAAATTTGGTACAGACACTGGAGCATTCTCCAGCCCTCATCCATGGTGGCCCCTTTGCCAATATCGCCCACGGATGCAACTCTGTCTTGGCTACTAAGACGGCGTTGAAGATGGCCGATTATGTTGTCACTGAAGCCGGGTTTGGTGCCGACTTGGGCGCTGAGAAGTTTGTAGACATCAAATGTCGTAAAGCTGGCCTGAAGCCAGCCGCAGCTGTCCTGGTGGCCACCATTCGTGCTTTGAAATTCCATGGAGGTGCTGATGTGAAAGCATTGGGCCAAGAGGACTTGCACGCGCTTGAAAAGGGCATTGCCAACATCGAGAGGCATGTCGACAATATCAAAAACCATTATGGTTTGCCCTGCGTGGTGGCCATCAATCACCGCACGGAAGACACGGCTGCCGAGGTCAATTCTTTGATGGGCAAACTGGCCCACATGGGTGTAAAAGTTATCCTGGCAAGACATTGGGCTGAGGGTGGCAAAGGTGCAGAAGACCTGGCCCATGAAGTGGTTCGTCTCTGCGAGGAGCCCAGCACCTTCAAGTTTGTCTACCAGGACAGCGATACCTTGTGGGACAAGATGAAAGCCATTGCGACAAAGATCTATGGTGCATCAGACATTTCGGCCGATGCCAAAGTGCGCGGACAAATCAAGACGTTGCAAGAGTCTTACGGACACTACCCGGTGTGTGTTGCAAAGACCCAATACTCGTTTTCGACAGACCCCACTTTGCGGGGAGCGCCATCGGGCCATGTGGTCAACATTCGCGAAGTTCGATTGGCCGCTGGGGCACAGTTCATTGTGATGATTTGCGGCGACATCATGACCATGCCTGGCTTACCTAAAGTGCCATCTGCATGCGCCATTGATGTCGGACACGATGGGAAAATTGTTGGCCTTTTTTGATCTTGTTAACACTGATCTGAAATTAATCCTATCAAGCTGGCACCGACACAGATTTGACCCAGGCGCCAAGTTCTGACTGACCATGTAAAACACCAAGATACCCGCACAGCTGCTGGTATTTTCTGCTTCTAGGCTGGTGCTTGAATATCCTTACACTGGGTCAAAACAGCGGCGGCGGCTACAGCCAATATTTAAAGCGGGCTAGTAACGGTAGGTCCTGCCGCTCGCAAGTGCCTCTCTCAATGACACTTCAGCCCAGGTTCCCCAACCATTTCTTGTGATGATTTCCTCATGCTGTTGCTTGGCAGCAGCAAGGTCCCCCGATTCAATGAAGCCTTGGCCCATGTAGGATCGCACCAGAAGATTATTGGGGTTCTTTTCAACAGCCGATCGGTAATAGCCAAGGGCCTGTACGAGTCGCCCAGTTTTCCGCAACAAGAAGCCGCGATAGGTCAGAACTCGATCGTCAAGTTGATCCGTCATGGCGTCCAGCACCAAAGTCGCGGCGGCGTATCGCTCTGCATAGGCCAGTTCGCGTACCGCTTGAAAGCGTTCCCTGTCACCCAGCGAACTTGACTTCGCCGGGACACATTTGCCTGTCCTTTTATCGTGAATTTGCCCTTCAGGACAGCGCAAGGTGGGTGTCGGCGCAGGGGGAGAAGTCTCATCATCGCCTGCGGCAAAAGCCAAAGGAACAGTGAGTGCAAACAACGTGATGGCAAGCGCACGACTCCTGATGAAAAAAGTAGAAGAAAACATGGAACAACCCCCCTGAAAATTTTCGACTGTAGCACTCAATTCAATTGCTATACACGCAGCAATGATTCGCCATCTGCTTGGAGCTAATTTAGATCAAAAGAGTCCTGAGTCTTTGCGAACAATCAGCACACTTCGATCGTCCCAATGCTCTTGGGGTGTGCTGCACTTGATGTGAGGATATGAACCTATTTTGTAAGGGTCTTGTGCCTCAACAAATGCCCACTGTGCCTCCCAACTTCTGATGGTTGGATCGGCTCCTGGCTCCATGTAACCGTCCGTGAAAAATTCTAAAGACTGAATCGAGGACTTGGGTCTTGAGAATAAAAGCATGTCAGGCCCTTGAACTGTGTGTCCGTTCATGACGGCATAGCCAAGGCTGTGACCGCATTGGTTCATGAACGCTGGCTGACCGGTGCTGATGCCCTTGGACAAAAGCGCTGGAAGGGCTTGGTAAGCGTCTTCAAGTAATTGCTCGCGCAAGCTTGTTTGTATGTCAAGGGCCAATTGATCCATGTCCTTGGGCTCCACCTTTCCAAACAGACCGTGCGCAATCGCTTGTCTCGTTTTCAGTTCAAGAGCCGTCATTTCTGCTTCGGTGAGGCTGTTTTTGCCAGCCAGCGCTTTCTTGATCATTGCAACGCGAGCCGATGTGAAAATCAGATCGATGGGCTTGTGTATTTGTACGATCTCGCGCCCATTGATCCTGACGCCAGAGTCGCCCACGATTAAAAAGTGTAAGGTTTGTCCATCATCGATGGCCAGAGAAATGGTGGTTGCAGCACGGCAGTGCTTTAAGGCCCTGACACTTAAACTTTCAGAAAGTTGGTGTGTCATTCGATGCAGCAAATGCTCCGCCGAGAAGCTGGATGGTTGGGTGCTTTGAACATAGCTCTGTGCCACTTGAGCACAAGACAATGCGGCAAAGCGACCCGTGCTCACACCATCGATGAGCAGGTCTGAAAACGATGTTGCGCCGTCAAATACACCATACAAAAGCTGATCTTGGAACACCACCACGTCGTCAGGCGGTGCAATTTCCAATTTGTCTTTGCTCACCGATAGGGCTTGAACACTGGTGAATCTTTTCATCACGTTTTTTTGTTGTGCAAATCAGGCCGCAGGGACCGGTTTGTTGCGCGTGGGATCGATGTCACCAAAGAGCATTGAAAGCCCAATGCTGATAGAGGTGACGGCAATGAGCAAGCCCGAATAAGCCGCTGCGACGCCAAAGTCGCCACCCAAAGCCTGTTGGTAGGCCGCAATCGGGAGTGTTTTTGTGGCGCCTGTGTACAAAACAATGGAAGCTGAGAGTTCATTAAAAATTTCAAGCCAAGCCAAAATCATTCCGGCAAAAATACCTGGCTTCATGAGCGGCAGCATGATTCTCTTGAAAGTGCCCAAGGGTCGAGCTCCCAGGCTAGCAGAGGCATCCTCCAATGAAATGTCAATTTGGTGGACGATGCTTGCAGCAGACCGACTCACATAGGGTAGGCGTCGAACAACGTAGATGATGACGATGATGGAGGCGGTACCCGTCAACAGCAAGGGAGGGGTGTTGAAGACTTGCACGAAGCCAATGCCCAGAACCGTACCCGGGACAATGAAAGGAACCATGAGCAAAAAGTCCAAGGCTCGGCTCAGAGGGTTCTTTTGTCTTGTGAGTACATACCCAAAGATCGCACCGAAGACAGTGGCCACCAGCAAGGCCAATCCTGCAAAAATCAAACTGTTGCTCAGCGCGTTGCCCATGAGTGCAAAGGCTTTGATGTAATTGTCGAGAGTGAAGTTGGGCTGAAATACAGCCCCGCGAATTTCCAGAAACGATGATGCAAGCACCACCAGTATGGGGGCGTTCGCCAAGATGACAACACCCAAGGCTGCACCTGCCAACGCAAATTGAATCCCTTTCCCAGGTGTTTTTTGTTCAATGGGCTGGGATCCATCGTTAGAAACGCGGGTGGAGCGGTTAAGCCATTGTCCGAGGCCCACCACCAAGCCAGCCATCAAAACCAAAACGACCGACGTGACCGCAGCCATGCCGGGCTCTTCACCGATTTCGCTGAGAAAGAGGTTGTACGCGAGCGTGGCCAAAACTTGGAAACGCTCACCTTCTCCCAATAAATTGGGCAATCCAAAGTCCGCCAAGACAGCTAGGAAAACCAACATGGCCGATGTGATCAGCGCAGGTCGAAGAAGCGGTAATGTGATCGTCATGAAAACGCTCAATGGCCGTCTTCCAAGCAGACTGGCGGCTTCTTCAACACTTTGATCCAGTTGTTTCATGGCTCCACCCACGATCCAAAAGACAATTGGGTAGAGGCTCAAGGTGCTGGCAATGATGATGCCGGTTGGTCCATAGATGGTGGGTAGCTCAATGCCATAGCCCAATGCCCATTGGGTGATGATGCCCCCTCTACCCAGCAAGATGATCCATGCATAAGCCCCAATAAAAGGGGGAGACATCATGGACAACAAAACCATGATTTTTAAGAAGGGCTTGCCGGGGAATGTGTATCGAGAAAAAATATAAGCCAGAGGAACACCCATCAGCAGGGTCATCAACGTTGTTCCAGTTGCGATCCACAGACTGTTGTGTGTGGCTCGCATGAAGTAGGAAGAAGAAAAGAACGTGATGTAGTTTTCCAGCCCAATGGCTTGGCTGTTTTGACCAATAAAACTTTGTCTGGCCAACTCAAACAGTGGCCAAATAACAAACACAGAGCACATCACCAGCCCTGCAATGACGGCCCAGCGCCAGACATCTATCGAATATTGATTCAACGACATCTTCAAATCAGTCGCTCGCCCGATTCGGCGTCAAACAGATAAGTTCCAGTTGGGCTGATCTGCAGTGAAACTGTGGTGCCTTCAGCCATTGGGGGCAAACTTCTCGGGGTATTGAAAAACAAATCAAGACCATCCAGGGTTTGGACTTGGTATTGAAGATGAGAGCCCAAATAGGTGACGAGTTTTATATCTACGCCATTCCACCCATGTGGTGTATTGGTGTCGCTGAAAGTGATCGCATCCGTGCGGATGCCCAGCCTCACCTGTTTGCCCACACAAAACTCGGCCAAATGCGTGGGGATGAGATGGTCCATGGGTACAAAAAAACCTGGATGGGTCTGTAATTGAAGCCCTTTGGAATCTTGGCCCACAGCACCCTCTACCCAGTTGCAACCACCGACAAAATCCATTACAAAGGGGTGTTGTGGATCGGTATAAATGTTTTCGGGTGAACCCAGCTGGACGATGTTGCCGGAATTCATGACAGCGATTCGGTCGGATACGGCCAGAGCTTCTTCTTGGTCGTGGGTCACGTAAAGTGTCGTGATGCCCAGTTCGCGCTGCAGCAGTCGGATTTCTTGCCGCATTTCGATGCGCAATTTGGCATCTAAGTTGGACAAGGGTTCGTCCATGAGCAACAGGGTTGGTTCGATCACCAGCGCTCTGGCCAAGCCGACCCGTTGCTTTTGGCCACCAGAAAGCTCCGAGGGATATCGCTGCGGCAAATGCTCCAATTTGACTTTGCGCAAAGCCTCATGAACGCGCGACTGAATTTCTTTATCGCGACATCCCCTGGTTTTGAGCCCGTATGCAACGTTCTCAAATACATTCAGGTGAGGGAAAACAGCGTAGTTTTGAAACACCATCCCCATGTCCCGGAGATGGGTCGCTTTTCCCGTGATGTCTTGTCCATTGACGTGAATGCTCCCAGCATCGGGACGATAAAAACCGGCGATGGCGCGCAGCAAGGTTGTCTTGCCGCACCCCGACGGACCCAGAAGGGTCAGCAGTTCACCGGCTTGTATCTCTAGATCCACCGAATTGAGAACGGTGTGCGATCCAAACCGTTTGCTCAATCCTTTTAAAGAAATGCTGTGGGACATGTCAAATTGACTTCTTATCGATGCCCACGGGCGAACTATCAACGACGCAGCAGTTGCTGGTAACGGGCCATGTAATCTTTGCTGTTGGCATTCGACCACTCGCGAGAGTAGTTGTTGACTGGCAGGCGAGCCGCAGCTGGGCTGTTTCCAGGCGCAGCCACATCGCCTCGAACTGGACGACGGCCCGATGCTTTGACCAGCATGGCCTGTCCTTCGGCCGAGGACAGATAGTCCAACACGGCTTTGCCACCGGCTGGATTGGGGCCTTTTGCAACCAGTGCCATTGCGTCTGCGGATGAGTTGATGCCTTCTTTAGGGTAAACGATGCGAATGGGTGCGCCGCCATCGATGAAGCGTTGGGCATTGTCTTCCAAGGTCAACGACATCGCGTATTCGCCTTGAGCAGTGCCACGAATGACGGCTGTTGAGCTGCCTGTGATCACGAAGTTTTTCATCATTTCAGAAAACAGCGGCCATCCTTTGGCATCGCCTTCGTTGTGCACGATTTGAAGCATTTGGGTCAAAGCGGAGCTGGATTTATCAGCACCAGCAAATGCGATCTTGCCTTTCCACTTTGGATTGGCCAACTCTGCCCAAGTGCTGGGAATCTCAGCGGCAGGGACCAATTTGGTGTTCACAGCCAAGACCGTCGGGATCGTTTCTGCAAACGGGGTCCACAAAGGGTTTTTTGTGTAATGGGGATAAAGCTTGGCCAAGTCCTTGACCTTGTAGGCTTCAAACAAGTCGGCATTGGCCTCAATCACATCAACGCCGGTGGAGACCACCACATCGGCCATAGGACGTGCGCTTTCGGCTTTGAGCCGCTTCATCAACTCACCACCACCAGCAGAAACCACTTGGATGTCAACACCCAGCTTGGCTTTTAAGGCTGGCACCATGGCATTTTGAATTTCAGCGGGTGCGGAGGTGTAAACCACCACAGTGCCTTGAGCAAAAGCAAAAAGTGGCATCAATGTTGCCAGCAGGAGAGACTTTTTGAAAAGCGACTTGGACAGCAAGGGCTTAAAAATACCTTCTAATTTATTCATTTGTAAACCTTCAAAGTAGGTGGTTAATCAGAATCCAAATATTGCGCTCACTGTGTGAATAATCCGTGACACTTGGTTTTTACCGATTACCTTTGTAGTTTGACTTAGCGGGAACGAAGCTTCATCCACAAAATCATCAGCGCAAGGGTAAAGGTAACTGCATTAGCAATGATGATGGGCGATTCACACCCTCTGTGCAGTGCTGCGCTCAGAGAGGTTAAATGGTATTTGGAGGCACAAACAGCTTTCATTGAGCTTGTCACATCGAAGTCTTTTGCAGGGTTCATGCTACTCCTTGGCAACCGCCAAACCACCCCAACTGGAGAATTCGCATGACCCAAGATACGCCCCAAGACTCGGTTCAAGAATTGGCCCAAGAGTCGGTCAATAATTCATCTCTCGATCTGCCCACTGACACGCTGAACGAGAACGACAACGAAGAATTTCTGGACGATGACTTCGTCAGCATCACCCACTGCCATACTTTGGCGGCGCAGCATTTTCAAGCGGCAGCTCGCCAGCACTTGCAAGCGGCCGATGCGCACGATGCAGGCAACCTTTACGAAACGCACCGCCGCGCTTACCTCGCCTATCGCCACCAGCTGCTGGCCACCCAGTACGCAGAAATGGCCGCGATCGAGGACGACGAGATCGAGCTGGATGACGACGACATGCTCACCGGTAGCAACGACGACGATACCCTCAACGATGGAAATGACATCGACGCCATCGTAGGCGGTGATGGCGAAGAATCGCCGGACGGTCAATCAGCCTGATGCCCCTTTGGCACGGACTACAGCCCTTTGGGGTGGGTCCGTGTTTTCAAAAACCACCCCAGTCTTTAGCTACTTTTTGCGCTCATAGTCTGCATAAGGCAGTGCTCTGTTGCACCTGGCACCCGCGCGGCACTCTAAAAAGCCCTAAAGGGACTCACCGATTAAGTGGTTCACGTTTCGGGTGATTCAGCTATCGCTCGCTGGCGCCACTCGCGCGGGGGATAACCATAGCGTTCGCGGAATGCGCGACTGAATTGAGCTGCATCAATAAAGCCCCAGCGGAAGCTGATGTCTGAGACTGGTCGTGTCGCAAGTCGGTGATCTAGCTGGTCCCTCGCGCAGCGCTCAAGCCTACGGTTCCAGAGGTACTGCGCCGGAGAGTGGGACTCGCTTGTTGATTAGCCAGACAAACTGAACCAGTGTTTGCCATGTTGCACCTTTGCTAAAGACCACCAAGATGAGAACTTTTCTGGAGAGATGAAAGTGGAAAATTGAGCAGACTCAGAATTTTTCTATTCAAGAACGCAATTGGCGTTTACCTTTGCCATAAGGTGCGCATAGTGTTCAAGATCAGGCGTAATTTGGTTGGGCACTTTGGCCCTGTCGTCGTAGCGTCTTAAGCGGATAGATTCTTCAGCAAAAGGTAAAGCAAGGAATGCTTGTGCTTGCTCATCATTGAAAACACCACCCTGCTGCTACAAACTGATTTGAGATGCAGGTGACAAGCCCTCCCAATAACTGGGCTCAGCCCAACACAAATAACGTTTGGCATCCACATGTAAACGAATCGGCTCAAGTACAGCTGATGGAAACAAGCTTCGCAAAAAGGGCAAAGCAATGTACTGGTGTAAATCGTCAACACTGGTGTCGTGATCGATCAAGTGATCCCGTTCGGCGGCAATCAAATGCCCCAGGTCGTGCAAAAGACAAGCCACAACCGTCTCGTCGGTCTCTCCGGATTTTTCAGCCCACTGTGCGCATTGCAACGCATGCTCCAGCTGACTGACCGCTTCCATACCGTATTGGGTTTGTCCAGGTCGCTTCAGAACATCGATGAGATCAGACATCGTTAAAGACATAAAAAGTTTTCCTTGATTGATCAAAAAATCGAAAACAAAGGCAGTGGCAACTGACTGGAATGGAGCATCATTTGATAGGCGCCCACCGATTCAATTTAGAAAAAGCCATATTTCAACATAAGGTTCAAATATGACAAATTGATGAACCTTGCCTGAGCCAACCCAAGTCTGTTCGTGGATGTCAGATGCATCTTTCACGGCATGCACAGTCATCAAAAAATTGCACATTTAGGCTAACGTAATCAATTTCAATCTATTTAATCGGTGATGTACAAGGCTGCCACGCGGCCTTGAAACGCTTGCTCCACACCATCGACTTTTCACCCAGCCGAGATACGCTCTACTTTTTGGGTGACTTGGTCAACCGTGGCCCTGACTCGCTCGGGGTGTTGCGACAGCTGCGCCAATGGTCGGGCAGCGCACACGCCCTCTTGGGTAACCACGACATCCATTTACTTGCAGTGCACGCCGGTATCCTGCCCTTGCACGCCAGCGACACCGTGCAAGACGTGCTGAATGCGCCCGACGCAGCCGATTTGATGGACTGGCTTCGCGATCGCCCCTTTGCTTTTCACGAACACGGCTGGCTGATGGTTCACGCGGGTGTATTGCCCAGCTGGGACATGGCTCAAACCTTGGATTTATCCCAAGAGCTGCACATGGCCCTTACGGATGCTAACTGGGTAGAACAATTGCGTGCCTTGTTTGGCAGCCAGCCTGCGCACTGGCGCGATGACTGGCCGCGCACCGAGCGCTTGCGCGTGGCGGTGAATGCCCTGACTCGCATGCGCCTGTGTTCAGCCGATGGTGAGATGGAATTCAAAACCAAAGACAATATCGAGGCAGCGCCCCCAGGCTTCATGCCCTGGTTTGATGTGCCGAACCGGCGCACGGCAAACGTACCGGTGGCTTTTGGTCATTGGTCAACTCTGGCTGGTTTGCAACGCCCGGATCTATTGGCCTTGGACACTGGCTGTGTTTGGGGTGGCAGTTTGAGTGCTGCTGAGATCAACCCGCAAGGTGATGTAAGTCGGGTGGTGCATTCCGATTGTTCTCAAACGATTTTGGGCTCATCCAAGGACAACTGAAAAGGCTCTCCGACCATAAATCATTACTTTTTCAGGTAGCTTGTTGATTTCATGCCGCGCTCACACGGGTAGCTGAACACCGCGAAAACAATCGTAGCGTTTTTTTCAAGCCGATTACAGCGCTAGCTGCGTCTGAGCAGAGACAAAAAGCAATGCCGCATTGACACGATTCGATTGACATTGAAAGTAGATTGAATTGGGGGTGTTTAGCTGTTCCGAAATCTATGAAAAGACTTCGAAAAATCTATGACAAGTAGTAAACCCGGACCATACTACTTTGAACTAAAGAAAAAGCACCTAGAGTTTCCTCTAAATGCTTGATTTCATTAGGAAATTTTGGTGTGCGATCTGCCCACTGACACGCTGACCGCGATTTGAACAGCTTGTGGGCGTAGTGCCGATCTTGCTGTGACCAGACCGTTCATTGGGCACGCGCTGATCAAACTGAAATCGGCGACCTTGATCAAATGGTCATCAGCGTCAACACGCAAGTCGCCTCTTTTTTCAGGCGATTCACTTCAGGGCAAGCCGTATGCCCGTGGTCGCCATTTCAAGGTTGCTCTGCAGCTTGACCCCGAGTTGTGACCTGCTCGCGCATGAATATATAGAGACCTGAGGCCACGATGATGGTCGAGCCCATAACCACACTCCAAGCCGGAACATCTCCAAAAAACAAGAAGCCCAGCAACACGGCCCAAACGATCAGTGTGTATTGATAGGGCACAACAACGGCTGCAGGCGCGTAGCGCAAAGCCCGATTGACGCCCATGTGGGCCAGTGCCGAGACTATTCCCAGCAAACTAAGACATAGAAAATCGAACAGGCTCGGTTGTACCCAGAAAAAAGGCGCAATCACCAGGCCGAACAAAAACGCACTCGCGACTTGCCACGTGACCAGTGCAACCTCATCAGTTCCTGCGAGTCTGCGGGTGAAGATATTTAGACCAGCAAAAAGAAGGGTTCCACCAATTGGAATGAGCACAGCCCAGCCATAACCCTCACCAGTTGGGCCGACTGCAATCAGAACACCCACAAACCCGATGACAATGGCCAACCAACGTCGCCAGCTGACGTGCTCCTTGAGAAAGACAATTGCAAAAAATGTGACAAAAATCGGCCCAGCCAAGTAGAAGGCCACGGTATCGGCCAGCGGCAA